>JAWXAM010000055.1:0-29970 GCA_034439495.1 Terricaulis sp.
CGGTGATCGTGATCGATGCGTCGAAGCCGGCGGATACGTTGGCCCCGAGCTTCGATGGCCGCGCGTTCGCCATCGCCTTTGCTTCTTACCGCATGTGGCGCTCGCTTGGGCTCGGCGATGAGCTCGATGCGGTGGCGCAGCCGATCGAAGAGATCATGGTGACGGATGGCAGCTTGCGTGATGCGGGCCGCCGTGGCGGGCCTTCGCCGCTGCATCTGCATTTTGATCGCGCCGAGCTCAACGAAGATGGCGAGCCGCTCGGGCTGATGCTGGAGGCGCGCTATGTGCGCCGCGCGCTCGACAATGGCGTGAAGGCGCGGCCCTCGATCAAGATGATTCAGCCGATGTCGGTGAGCGCGTTGGAGCGCGATCCGGCGGGTGTGACGGTGACGCTGGCGGACGGAAAGCAATTGCGTGCGCCGTTGCTGGTCGGCGCCGATGGTCGGCGTTCGTTCGTGCGCGGCGCTGTTGGCATTCGTACGATCGGTTGGGATTATCCGGTGACGGCGATCGTCGCGACGATCGAGCATGAGAAGCCGCACGGCGCGGTGGCGCATGAATTCTTTTTGCCGAACGGGCCGTTTGCGATTTTGCCGTTGAAGGGCAATCGCTCGAACATCGTTTGGGCCGAACCGCGCGCGGCGGCGGATGCGCTGCTGAAAATGAACGAAGCGGATTTCCTGGCTGAGCTTGGCCGGCGCTTCGGTGATTTTCTGGGTGAGCTTTCGCTAGAAGGTCCGCGCTTCGGTTATCCGCTATCGCTGCAATTGGCGGAGCGGATGATCGATACGCGCGTGTGTTTGGCCGGCGATAGCGCGCACGGGATTCATCCGCTGGCGGGGCAGGGTTTGAATCTTGGTTTGAAAGATTGCGCGGCGCTGGCGGAGTGCATTGCGGATGGAATGTCGCTCGGGCTTGATCCCGGCGAGGTGTCGATCCTGGAGCGCTATCAACGCTGGCGGCGCTTCGACAATGTGTCGATGGCGCTCGGGATGGAGTTCTTCGACAAGATGTTCTCCAACAGCTTCACGCCGCTGCGCGTAGCGCGGCGTGTGGGGCTGGCGGCCGTGAACGGCGTTGGGCCGGCGCGGCGGTTTTTTATGAAATACGCGGGCGGTGGCGCGGGCGATTTGCCGAAGCTGCTCCGCGGGGAGAGCTTGGCGGCTTAGCATTGCTGTTTGCTCCAGACCCATTCTCGTGCTCCGGTCAGCGGATCGCGATGGAGTGGGAGTGGGTATCGTTGAAGCTGTTCAGATTAACCGTAGCGCCCATCGTCGCCGCACTTGCAATCAGCGGCGCAGCCGCGGGCCAGACACGTGAAGATGTTTGCGCGCGCCCCGAGATTGAAAAGGTTGAGCATGAGGGGGTGGCGTGGGAGCCCGGTCCTGGCGGCGAACAAATTCCGCTTTGGCCGGAAGGTCTCGTCATTCAGCCGCCCGATGTAAACCAACCTGAGATGACAGGCAGCGGCTCGCCGTTGGTGGCGGGAGAAACGTGGAATTGGGCAACGTTCGTCACACGTCCGACGATGACGATCTATCGGCCTGTGCATCAGAGCAGCCGTGCCGCCGTGTTGGTGCTGCCGGGCGGCGGTTATGTGGCAGTCGCAATGGATCTCGAAGGCACCGAGATTTGCGAGTGGGTCACGCGGCAAGGCATCACCTGCATCGTGCTTAAATATCGAACGCCAATAGCTTGGCCACGTGGGCAACAGCCGGCTGATTTACTGCCGCTGGAAGACGCTCAGCGCGCGATGGTCTTGCTGCGCCAAAACGCTTTCGACTACGGCATTGATCCTGCCCGGATCGGAGTCGTCGGCTTTTCGGCGGGCGCGCATTTGGCCGCCACGATCAGCAACGCGGAGGCGCGCAGCTACGATGCTGTTGACGCGGCTGACAGTCTGTCGTCACGGCCCAATTTTGCCGTGCTGCTTTATACTGGCCGACTTTGGACTCGCGGGGCGCCGCCCACGAGCCTCACATTGGCTCCTTGGGTTCGGATAAGCCGCAGCGCGCCGCCGACCTTGCTCATCCACGCCATGAATGATCCGGTCGACAATGTGCGTCATCCGATGGCGTATGCTCTCGCTCTGCATGAAGCAGGCGTTCCGGTGGACATGCGTATCTTCGCGGGCGGGTGTCACGCCTTTGGCCTGCGCCCGACGGACGATCCCATCACGACGCAATGGCCAGGCATGATGCTGCAATGGCTGCGCGATATTCAGGTAATGTAGCAGGGCACGCTGTCTGCGCCTACTTGCGCGCGATGTGCGCCGCCAATCTTCGCGCCAGCGCTACAATAGTCAGCGTGGGATTGGCCTGACCGCCTGACGGAAACACGCTGCCGGCGGCGATGTAGAGATTTTCGACGTTGCGGACGGCGAGGTTGGTATCGACGATGTTGGCAGCGTCATTGCCCATCGCGGCGCCGCCGAGTTGGTGGTAGCCGTCGCGGGCGGCGGCGCGGACGCTGGCGATGCGTTCGGCATGATCGCCGGCGAAGATGAGTTTGCCGGCATTGGCGTGTTGCAGATCGGCGCCGAGCAATTCGTGTGCGCGCACGACGGCTTCGATCTCTTCGTCCTGCATGCGGAAATCGATTTTGAGTTTCGGCAAGCCGGCGGAGTCGAGCGTGTCGGCGAGCGAGATGCGGTTGTCGGCGTGCGGCGGCTGTTCGGCGTGATAATCGAGGCGCCAGGCGTTGGCGGCGGCGGGCGTGAGGCGCGTGTGGCGCGGATGGCGGCCGGTGAGGCGCGCGGCCGCTAAGAGATAAGCGGCGGTGGCGAGGCCGGATGCGGCGCTGAGCGGCGCGCGCATGACGTTGGCGACGTGTGGGCCGAGCGCGCCTTCGCCGCGGCCAAAGCGCATCATGCGCGTGGCGAGATAGCGTGCAGAGGCGGTGGCGTCGCCGTGTTCGGGATTGTTGGCCCCGCCGTTCTCGAACCAGAAGGCGATGTTGACGATGTGCTCGTTAGTGATTGTTTGCGGTGTGGGGCGCATGCGGCGGCGCGCGTAGATTTGGCCGCCGATGTCGCGCGGGGTGAAGGCTTGCACATCGGCGCGGTCGGATGGCGCGAGGAGCGAGATACTGCCGGTGAGGTGGCCCATGTAGCCGCGCCCCAGTGCATCGCTGAATACGCCTGGCGTTTCGCGTTGCATGAGCAGCAGCAATTTCAGCGTGCCGAGGCCGCCGCTGGTGAGGATGACTTTCTTCGCGCGCAGCGTGCGGTCGCCGAGTCTAACGCCGGTGACGCGGGCGCCGTCGCGGGCGATGCCGGTGACGCGCGCGTTGGTGAAGATGGCGGGGCCGTCGGCGGCGGCGATGCGTTGGCGCCAGCGGCGACCCATGTTGAGTTCTGGGCCCCAGCATTCGTCGCGGAGCGCGTCGAAGTTTTCGAGTTTTGCGAACGCTGGCGGCGGCGCGCTTTCGCTGACGCTTTTGCTGCCGAGGAAATCGGCGGCTTTGTCCCACCAGGGGAGCAGCTCATCGTAGCTGAGGGGCCAATGGCGGAAATCGATGGGATCGAACGGCACGCTGCGGCCGCCCCACCAATGCGTCGAGCCGCCAAGCGCGGAGGCGGCGACGATGTCGACCGGATCGTGAAATTCCGGATGCGCGATTTCGGCGGCGCGCACGTCGGGCTCGCCGGGGATCGGATTGGCGCCGCCGGCTTCGAGCAGCGCGACTTTGAGGCCAGCGTCATGCAGATCGAACGCGCACGCGAGTCCGGCCGGGCCGGCGCCGACGACGCAGACGTCAAACTCGGAATCGAGCGCGGAATGGGGTGCGAGCGGCATAGATTCGCGGGAGATTACGCGGAGGTGCTTGTGCGCACCAAACGGCTTCCCGCGATGCGATGCGAATTAACGCTAAGCCTCGTCCCGCAGCGCGCGCTGCGCTAGCGTTTCACGGTAAACGCGCAGGCGTTCTTCTTTGTGGGCGCCGAGATCGTAGAGCAGATCCCATGAGAAGAGGCCGGTGTCGTGGCCGTCGTCGAAGCTGATGCGCACGGCGTAGCGGCCGACGGCGTCGGCTTTCACGACATTGACGTTGGCTTTGCCGGTGACGGGAGGCGGTGGGTTGGGGCCGTGGCCTTTGTTCTCGGCGCTCGGGCTTTCGACGCGCAGGAGTTCGAACGGAATTTCGAACATCTCGCCGTCATCGAAGGCGATGATCAAAGCTTTGGCGGTGCGATCGAAGACGAGATCGGTGGGCCAGGGGCGGGTTACCGGTTCGGCGCTCATTCGTCCGCTCCCAGTTCGCGGGCTTCGTCGATCAGCATGATCGGGACGCCGTCGCGCACGGGATAGGCGAGGCGGGCGCGTTCGCTGATCAGTTCCTGGCGTTCGCGGTCGTAGCGCAGCGGCGTTCGGGTTTGCGGGCACACCAGCACTTCGAGCAATTTCGGATCGGGTTCGCTCATTGGATCGGGCGGTCCGGATCGTTGGACGCGGAATCCCATTCGAGCAGCGTGACGAGCGCGCGCGCACGTTCTTCGAGCGTGATGGTTTCCAGCAGCGCTTGCTTGGATGCGGCGTCGAACGGGCAGATCTGCGCGGCGACGTTGATGATGGTTTCCGTCGGCGCTTGTTCGACGGCGTTCCAATCGACTTGGAAGCCGTGCAAGGCGGCGTAAGTTTTCAGCGACGCCAGCAGCGCGCCGCGATCGATGGAGCGTCCTGGCGATTGGGCGAAGTCATCCGCGAACGCTTCGTAGCTTACCAGCGCTTGGCGATACGGCGAATCTACTTCCAACTCTTGCTCGACATCGAAGCGGCAAACGCCCGTCAGCGTGACGAGATAGCGGCCGTCTTCGGTTTCGTTGAACGAGGTGATGCGGCCGAGCGTGCCGACATCGCAGAGTTGCGGCACGGGCTCGCCTTCGTCGCCCATGGCCGGTTGCACCATCCCGATCAGGCGCTCGCCGCCGAGCGCGTCATCGATCATGTTGAGATAGCGCGGCTCGAAAATGTTGAGCGCCAGCACGCCGCGCGGCATCAGGATCGCGCTGGTCAGCGGAAACAGCGGGATGGCCTGCGGCAGGTCGCCGGGTTTGCGATAACCGAATGCGCTCATGAGAACAAAATCGCCGACAGCTTGCGGCGTCCCTGTTTGGTGACTTCGGACATCGGTCCGGCGGCTTCGAACACTTTCAGCAATTGCGCGCGGGCGGCGCCTTCGTTCCACTCGCGATTGCCCTCGATGATGGCGAGCAATTGTTCGCTCGCCTTTTCGAGATCGCCGCGCGCCGAAAGCGCCTCGGCGTAATCGAATCGGGCTTGCCAATCGTTCGGATTGGCGGCGACGGCGGCGCCGAGTTCGTCATTGTCGCCGACGGCTTCGGCGTTGGCTGAGAGTTCGAGCGCGGCGCGGACGCTGGCGATGTCTGGATCGTTCGCCTTTTCCGGCGGCGCGTGTTCGAGGATTTCGCGCGCCTGTTCTGGATCGCCTGCGTTGAGCGCAATGCGCGCCATGCCGGCGATGGCTTTGACGTTTTCAGGATCGAGCTGCAGCACGGCGGCGTAACCCTGCGCCGCGCCGCCAATGTCGCCGAGCTTGAGCGATTCCGCGGCTTGCGCGAGCAGCGGCTCGATCTCCGCCGTCATGTCGGCGCCGCCGAGGCGATCAACGAAGAGTTTGATCTGGCTTTCTGGCAACGCGCCCATGAAGCCGTCGATCGGCCGGCCCTGATCGAATGCGTACACGGCCGGGATCGACCGCACGCCGAGTTGGCCGGCGACGCCTGGGTGCTCATCGATATTGATCTTCACGAGCTTCACCTTGCCGCCGGCGTCGCGAACCGCTTTTTCGAGCGGCGGCCCGAGTTGTCGGCAGGGGCCGCACCACGGCGCCCAGAAATCGACGATCACCGGTTGCTCGCGCGAGGCTTCGACGACATCGGCCATGAAGCCTTGGTCGGAACCTTCTTTCACGAGATCAGTCGGCGCGGCGCCGCCATCAAGCAATGTCATTCCTGGTCCCTCTGAAATTCAGGACTGAACATGGGCCGGAGGGGCGTCCGGTTCAATTCTTGACGGCTGGCCTTCGGCGTCAAAGCGAAGCCGGATCGGCTCGCGGCCGAGCGCGCGAATGAATGTGAGCAAATCTGCGGGGCTGATCGCTGTCGTTGCGTCATTGCGGAGCGGGTGGAAGTTAACCGGATCGTGGGCGAAGAAGCCCTCATCCAGCACCAAAGTTACGCGCTGTTCCGGGTCGTTGATCAGCGCGAATATGGTCACCGAACCTGGCGTGACGCCGAGGTTTTCCATTAATCGCTCCGCAGAGCCGAAGCTGAAGCGACCGGCGGAGAGGACTTTGGAGACGGCGTTCAGATCGATGACGCTGTCGCCGAGCGCGCAGAGGAGGAAGAGCTTCCCCTTTTTGTCCTTCAAAAACAGGTTCTTGGAGTGCCCACCTGGCATTTGTGCTTTGAGGTCGGCGCCTTCTTCGACGGTGAAGACGGGCCGGTGCTCGGTTGTGCGGTGGGCGATGCCGAGGCGATCGAAGAGCGCGAAGAGGTCGGCCTCGGTGGCGGGTGCGGCGTGTGGCGGGGTGGTCATTTGGCCGTATAGTCCAGGGCATGAAGCTGACGTGCTACCCGCTGCAGACCTACTCGGCGGAAATCCGCCCGGGAAGACCGGAGCGGGATTGGATGGACGAGTTCACCGATCGTCACGCCTATCGCTGCTTGCCCCTCACCATCGCAAATTGCACGGGCTGGGAAATTCTGACGCCGGCTGCGTTCAGCGCGAGCTGGAATGGCGGGCCGGCGCTGAGCGACGTGACGTTCGAAAGCGAGGGCGACGTGCACAAGCACTTCGCCGCGTCGATGTTCGCGCGCGGGGTGGTGACCTTCAACACAGGCTATTTGTTCCGCACTGAATCCGGTTGGGATACGTGGGTCGGCGGCGCGCCGAACTGGATCAAGCATGGCATTCAGCCGCTGACCGGCATCGTCGAGACCAGTTGGCTGCCGCAAGCTTTCACGATGAACTGGCGTTTCACAGCGCCCGGTACGGTGCGCTTCGAACAGGGCGAGCCGTTTTGCATGATCATGCCAGTGCCGCATGCGGCGATCGATGCATGCACGCCGGTGATCAAGGCGCTGAGTGACGATCCGGCGCTGGAAGCAGAGACCAAAGAGTGGATGAAGAGCCGTAGCGAGTTCGTGGCGCGCGTGCGCGCAGGCGATCCCGAAGCGGCGGGCCAGGTATGGCAACGCACCTATTTTGCAGGCAAGACGCTGCGCGGCGAGGCCGCCGTCGGCGATCACATTCATAAGCGCCGCTTGGCGCCGCCGCGCGCCGCCGGCGAAGACGACGTTTAGGACCGCAATGAAACTCACCTGCTACCAAGTCGATCCGCAACCGGCCGAACTCGTGCCGGGCTCGCCCGATCGCGATTGGATGGACAAATTCTCCGATCGCCATCCCTATCGCTGCCTGCCGCTCGTAGTGGCGAACACGACGGGCTGGGCGCTGATCTCGCCAGTGAGTTTCACTGCGACATGGAATGGCGGCCCGCGCACGGAAGATATCCGCCTCGATCCGGATGACGATACGCCGGTTGCGCTGATGAATCGCTGGGCGGTGTCGCACTTTTCTGGCGGCGTGCTGACGTTTCACACCGGCTATCTCTTTCGCACCGATCCGGGTTGGGATTTGTGGGTCGGCGGGCCGCCCAATCACGTGAAGGATGGCATCCAGCCGCTGACGGGCGTGGTCGAAACCTATTGGCTGCCGTTTCCCTTCACGATGAACTGGCGCTTCACGCGCCCCGGCATGATCTCGTTCAAGAAGGGCGAGCCGTTCTGCTTCATCATGCCGATCCCTCACGAGCAGATGGATGAAGTGCAGCCGATCATAAAATCGATCCACGAGGATCCGGAGCTGAAGCGTCAGTACGATGCGTGGGGCGAAAGCCGCACCAACTTCCTGACGCGTCTCGATCAGAAGGACGCCGAGGCGATCAAGAATGGCTGGCAGCGCGATTATTTCCGCGGCCGCACGCCGGAGGGTCACGTGGCGCCGGATAGCCACATCAATCGCCGCCGCCTGAAGCCGCCGCGCAAGGCGGAACCGGGCGAGTGACGCATCTAGCGGGGTCGGTCGCGGCATCCCGGCTTTAGAGATTGTCGGGAGGGGCCTATGAATCGGCGCGATTTTGCTTTGGGCGCGAGCGCGCTGGCGGCTGCGGGCGCCTTCGCCGCGCCGAGTTTTGCGCAAACCAATGCGATCAGCTCGCGGGCGCGTTCCGTGTTTCGCCGCGCCACCGTGGTCGACGGCAATCTCGGGCCGCCGATTTATTCCGATGATTTGCCGTTGCCGCAGGCCACGCTCGATCTGGTGCGCAACACCGGCGTATCGGCGATCAAGACCTCGATGGGCGGCTTCAACTCGCCGTTCGAAGACACGCTGACGGAGATCGCCTTCTATCAGCGCATCATCGAGAGGCATCCGGACTATTTCCGCCAGGTGCGCACCGCCGCCGACATCGCCGCGGCCAAACGCGCTGGCCAGCTCGGCATCATCTTTTCGTTCGAAAGCGCCGCGTGCCTCGAGGACAAAGTCGATCGCATCGATCTCTTCCGCAATCTCGGCGTTCGCGTGATGCAGCTGAGCTACAACACGAGTTCACCCTTCGGCGCCGGCACGATGTCGGCGGAGACGGACTCGCTCACCGACCTTGGCCGCGAAGCGGTGGCGCGGATGAATGCGCAGGGCGTAGCGCTCGACCTCAGCCATTCCAACGCGGCGACAACCGGCGCTGCGATCGAGGCGTCGGCGAAACCGGTGCTGATCACGCACGCGGGCTGCAGCGCCGTGCATCCGCACATCCGTCACAAGAGCGATGCGCAGATGCGCGCGCTGGCCGAGAAAGGCGGCGTGTTCGGCATTTACACGCTCTTCTTCCTGGCGCCGCCGCCGCGCCAGCCGAACCTCGACGATTACATGGCGCACATGACGCACGCGCTGAACGTCTGCGGGGAGGATCATGTCGGCATGGGCAGCGACACGTTGTTCACGGCGATGGAGCTTTCGCCCGAGGAGCGCGCCGGCTGGGAAGCGCAGACCGAGCAGCGCCGCGCCGCCGGCGTCGCCGCGCCGGAGGAAGACGGGCGCTTGCCGTTTACCGAGGGCCTTAACCGGCCGGATCGCGGGCTTGTCGTCGCCGATGCGTTGTTGGACCGGGGCTACCCGCCGCGCGTGGTGGAGAAGGTCCTGGGCGGCAACTTTATCCGGGCGTTCGGCGATATCTGGGGCTGACGGGCGCGCCCCCTTGCTTCCGGGCCCGCGCTCTGCGATAGGAGCGCCCCTCAGCGGGGCGCGAGCCCCGTTACCCACGGACGCGGGCGTAGCTCAGGGGTAGAGCACAACCTTGCCAAGGTTGGGGTCGTGAGTTCGAATCTCATCGCCCGCTCCAAATTCTGCTAATCAGCCAACATGTTGAACGCGCGCGATGATCCGGAGGCGCAGCGGCTAGCGCAGGCGGCCGCGCAAGCATTTGCGCGCGGGGATCGGGCGGGCGCGGCGGACTTGGCGCGGCAGCTCTTGGTGCGGCGGCCGGGTGATGCGCGGGCGCGGCATTTGCTGGGTGTGATCGCGCTCGATGCCGGCGATGCGGCGGCGGCGCGGCGGCATCTGGAAGCGGCGGCGGCGGCGTTGCCGGAGGATGCCGGTGTTGCAAACGCGCTAGGCGTGGCGCTGCGCATGTTGGGCGAGCTTGATGCAGCGCGTGCGGCGTATGTGCGGGCGGGCGGGCGTGGCTTGATCGATGGCTGGCGCAATCTTGGCGCGCTCGAACTCACAGCAAAGAATTTCGAAGCGTCAATCGCGGCTTACCAGCGGGCGCTTACGATTGCGCCGCGTGACGCCGACGCGAATGCGCAGCTCGCGCACATCTTCGAGACGCGGCACGATCTTGAAAGCGCCAAGCGGCACGCGGAGGCGGCGCTTGCGGCCGATCCGGCCAACGTCGTCGCTGGCGTGGCGTTGGCGCGGGTTTTGGTGCGCGAGAAGGACTTCGCCGGGGCTGAGCGCGCGGCGCTGCCGGCGGCGCAATCGCAGCGCGCCTCTCGCAATGACCGGTCGGGCGCATGGGGCGTGATCGGCGATGCGCGTGATCTGGCCGGCGATGCGCGCGGTGCATTCCAAGCTTTCACCGCTGCGAACCAGTTGCGCTTGGCCGATCACGTGGCAATGCGCGACGCCGAGGCGCATCTTTATCACCCCAGCGGCGTGCGCCGGATGAGAGATCTTGTGGCGCAAACCGACGCGGCGGCTTGGCGTTCTCGCGTTGAGTCGGCGCATCCCGCGCCGGTGTTTCTGGTCGGCTTTCCGCGTTCCGGCACGACCTTGCTTGACCAGATCCTTTCATCGCATCCGCTTTTGATGTGCCTGGAGGAAAAAGAATATCTCTCGGTCGCGCTGGCGAGCGTGTTCACGAGCGCTGACAAGCTTGGCGCTATGCATGGATTGAGCGCCGATGAGATCGAAACTGTGCGCGCCGCCTATTGGCGCGACGTGCGCGCGCAGAACGACATTCCGGCAGGTGGGCTCATCATCGATAAGCTCCCGCTTAACATCGTCGTGCTGCCGCTCATCAAGGCGGTGTTTCCGGACGCGAAGATCATCTTCGCACTGCGCGATCCGCGCGATGTAATTTTGTCGTGCTACCAGCAGCGCTTCGGCATGAATGTCGGCATGGCGCAGTTTCTCGAGCTGGAGCGGGCGGCACAATATTACGACGTGGTGATGGACTTGATGATGCTGTGCCGCGCGCGGCTCGACCTCGATCTCCATCAAGTGCGCTATGAGGAGGTGGTGGGGGATTTGGAAAGCGCCGCGCGGGAACTCACGGCGTTTATTGGCGTGCCTTATGACGCCGCGATGCTGAACTATCGCGAGACAGCGCTGAAGCGCGACATCACGACGCCAAGTGCGCGCCAGGTGATCCAGCCGCTCTATGCGCGTTCGATTTCGCGTTGGCGGCGCTATGCGGAGGACATGGCGCCGGTGTTGCCGCTGCTGGACGCGTGGGCCGTTCGCTTCGGTTACGACGCCTAGCTCAGCGCCCGCTGCCGGCGTGATCCATCGCTTCGACGAGCAGTGCGTCGGCTTGAGCGGCAGCGCGGGGGCCGTGCTGGCGGATGGCGGCGTCGGCATTTTGGAGCGCGGCGACGCATTGGCGGAAGCCCTGGCGGTTGGCCTCGCTGATGGCGCCGCTCAGCATTTGCAACGCGTGCCCGCAGCTTTCCGGCGTGAGGCTGATCATTTGGACTCGGAGACGACGGAGCAGGGCGCCCAGCGGCGGCAGTTCAGTCGCTTCATTATGGCGACGACGATCGTTCCACTTCTTAGCGGGGCGGCGCCGGCGATCCGGGCCGAAATATTCGGTGTTGTCGATCCATTTGGTCGCCATCGCGCGGCGAACTCTAGCCCCGCATGGCTAATAGGCTGTTAGCAACACTGTAACCGGCGCCGACAATGGGTGTCGAATAAACAGCACTGTTCGTCGCACGGGCGTTAGGAAAAACGCGTGTGCTGACGCTAACGTGGCCGCTGAGCTGTGAGGGGGAACTTATGAAACGCTTGATGCTTGCGACCGCCGTCTCTGTGATTGCGCTGAGCGGATGCGCCAGCACGGGCGGTGAAAGTTCCCGCGAACCCGCTTCGGTGGAAGAGCTGCTGGCCGGGGTCGAGATTCCCTATGAGCAGTTCGAGCTGGAGAACGGGCTGACCGTGTTGGTCCACGAGGATCGCAAGGCGCCGATCGTGGCAGTGGCGGCTTGGTATAATGTCGGCTCGAAGGACGAGCCGGCGGGGCAGACCGGTTACGCGCACCTGTTCGAACACATCATGCTGTTCAACGGCACCGAGCACGTGCCGAACCTGATCGAGCCGCTGCGCGACATGGGCGCCACCAACTGGAACGGCACCACTTGGTTCGATCGCACCAATTATTTCCAGACCGCGCCGACGCCGGCGTTGGAGCGCGTGCTGTATCTCGAAAGCGAGCGCATGGGCTATCTGCTCGGCGCGCTAACGCAGACGAGCCTCGATGCGCAGCGCGGCATCGTTCAGAACGAAAAGCGCCAGGGCGATAACCAGCCCTATGGCCTCGCGTTCTATCGCATCCTCGAGCGCCTTTTCCCGGAAGGGCACCCGTACCGGCATTCCACGATCGGCTCGATGGCCGATCTGGACGAAGCCTCGGTGCAGGACATGCGCGAGTGGTTCCGCGAAAATTATGGGCCCAATAACGCGGTGCTGGTGCTGGCGGGCGACATCAATGCGGAAGAGGCGCGGCCGTTGGTCGAGCGCTATTTCGGGCAGATACCGCGTGGCCCGGACAACATCCCGGCGGCTGCGGATGTGCCGACGCTGTCGGCACGCGTCGACGATGTGATGCAGGATCGCGTCTCCAACACACGGCTGTATCGCACCTGGGCGGTGCCGGGGCTGACGCATGAAGATGCGGTTGAGCTTGATGTGGCCGCACAAGTCTTAGGGGGTCTCGCGAGCTCGCGGCTCGATCGCATTTTGGTGCGTGATGAGCAGACGGCGGTTTCGGTGAGTTCCAGCCTGCTGCCGTTTCAGCGCGTCAGCATGTTCTTCGTCACGGTTGATGTGAAGCCGGGCGAGGATGTCGATGCGGTGTCCCGCCGTTTGGACGAGATCATTGCTGAGTTCATCGCCACTGGCCCGACCGAAGCGGAAGTGCAGCGCGTGGCGACGCAGGAAGTGGCGCAGAGCCTCTTTAACATCGAGCAAATCGGCGGCTTTAGCGGCAAGACCGTCGCGCTCGCCAATGGCGCGGTGCTGGCGGAGGACCCGGATTTCTTCAGCCGCAATCTGCTGGAGTACGGCGAAGTGACGCCGGCTTCGGTGCAAAGCGCGGCAAGCGAGTGGCTGTCACGCCCGGTGCATGCAATGCGTATCGATCCTGGCGTGCGCGAGCCTTATCAGGAGGCGAGCGCGACCTCGCGACCGGCGCCGGATACGACGCCGCCGCAAGTCACGCCGCGCGATCCGATGCCGCCGATCGGTGAGATTGCGGATCTCGATTTCCCGGATGTCGAACGGGCGCAGCTCTCGAACGGAATTGAGATCGTCTACGCGCACCGTGATGCGATCCCGGCGACGTTGATCGCCATGGATTTCGACGCTGGCATCGCTGCCGATCCGCAAGATGCGTTCGGCACGCAGCGGCTGATGCTTTCAGTGATGACAGCTGGCGCCGATGGCCGCGATGCGATGCAGATTGCTGAAGAGCAGGAGCGGCTGGGCGCCAACATTTCCGCGTTCGGCTCTCTCGATCGCTCGACGGTGTCGCTGACGGCGTTGTCGGCGAACCTTGATCTGTCGCTCGATCTTTACGCTGATGTGGTGATGCGCCCGGACTTCGTCGCTAGCGAAGTGGAGCGTTTGCGTGAGCAGCAGCTTGCGCTGGTGGCGCAAGAGGCGACCTCGCCGAATGGCTTGGCGCAACGCACTTTGCCGCCGATCATTTATGGTGAGAGCCATCCCTATGGCCGGCCGCTTTCGGGCCTTGGCAGCGAGCAATCGGTTGCAACGCTCGATCGCGATGCGCTGGCGGCGTTCCACAATACTTGGATCCGGCCAGAAACGGCGCGCATCTTCGTTGTGTCGGATCGTCCGCTCCGCGAGGTGCGGCGCGCGCTTGAAGCGCGGTTCGGCAGCTGGCGCGGCGCCGCGAACGCGCCGGTGGGGCGCAAGGACTTCAGTGTCGGCATTCCGCAAGAACAGCCGCGCATCGTCATCGTCGATCGGCCGCAATCGCCGCAATCGATCATCTATGCCGGCGCGGTGCTCCCGCAGCGCGGCGCCGACGACACGCTGGCGCTTAACGCCGCGAACGAAGTGCTGGGCTCAAGCTTCCTCTCGCGCATCAATACGGAAATCCGCGAGCGGCGCGGCTGGTCTTACGGCCTGAGCGGCGTCGTGCAATTGCGCGAGCAGCGTGTGCCGTATGTGATCAACGCGCCGGTTCAGGCCGACCGCACTGGTGATTCCATCCGCGTGTTGCTGGAGCAGATCAACGGCTTCAATTCCAGCAGCGGCGTCACCGAAGCGGAGCATGTGCGCACGATCAACGGCAACATCCGCCAGTTGCCCGGCGCCTATGAAACGGCTGGTTCGATTCTTGGCGCGCTCCGCTCCAACGATCTCTACGATCGCCCAGACAATTATTGGGAAGGCGTCGCGTCTCGCTATCGGGCGATGAGCGCGGCGGAGATGGATGCTGCGGCGCGGGCCGTAATCGATCCTGCGCGCTTCGTGTGGGTCGTCGTCGGCGATGCGTCGGTGGTGCGGCCGCAGTTGGAAGGGCTTGGGCTTCCGATCGAGGTGGTGACGCCTTAGGGCGTCACGTCCCGCGCCAGCGGATCAGGCCTTCTTGCGCCGCTGACGCGACCAGCACGCCGTCCTCGCGATAGATGGCGCCGCGGTTGAAGCCGCGCGCGCCGGAGGCGCTGGGGCTGTCTTGCACGTAAAGGTGCCAGCGCGAGAAATTGGTCGGCCGGTGAAACCACAGAATGTGATCGAGGCTCGCTGTCTGCACGCCGCTCATCCATGAGACGCCGTGCGGCCGCATCGCGGTGCCGAGCAGTGAATAATCGGACGCGTAGGCGAGCGCGGTTTGATTGAGCGCGACATCGTCACCGAGATCGCCGCGGACGCGGAACCAGACGAGGTGCTCGGGGGCCTTTTTTTCCGGCTTGAGGTGATTGATGGCGTCGACCTGGCGCATCTCAATCGGGCGCTCGCGGGTCCAGGCTTTCAGCTCTTTGGGATTGTCCTTGAAGATTTCGCGCCAGCGATCGTTGTCGTCCGGCAGCGTTTCGGGCGCCGGCGCCGGCGGCATCGTGCTTTGGTGGTCGAAGCCTTCCTCCGGCGTTTGGAAGGAGCAGGCCATGTTGAAAATCTGCTCGCCCTTTTGGATGGCGATGACGCGGCGTGTGGCGAAACTCTTGCCGTCGCGCGAGCGCTCCACCTGATAGAGCACAGGCTGCGCCGGATCGCCGGGGCGAATGAAATAGCTCTGCAGCGAATGGCAAATCTGCGTGTCGACGGTTTTGTACGCGGCCGTCAGCGCTTGGGCGACGACCTGGCCGCCGAAGATGCGGAAGCGCTCTTCCTTCGGGCTATGCCCGCGGAACAAGTTCACTTCGATCGGTTCGAGCGCGAGGATACTGGTGAGTTCGTCCATGACGGACATGTGCGTTTCTCAGCCTTTGGGAGGATCGCACTTGGATATGTGCGCAAACGTGCGCGCACAAGAGCGTGCGGCGGGCGGCTGCCTTGCGCGACGCTAGGGCAGGAGGGCGCCGTTCGCGTCGCACCACGGTTCGCGGCGGCCGCGCCAGGGGCGGGCGAGGCCTTCCGCGATCAGCAATTCGCCGAGGTCGCGGCCGTCCACTTCGATGAAGGCGATGATGCGGTCGTAACGGTCGATGCGGCCCGTGCGGCGCACGTCGAGGCTGTTGGCGCTGGTGATGAGAGCGCGCGCTTGCCGCGTCGCGCGGTCGCCGAGCTGGCGTTCGGCAGTGCAGCGGGCGCGGCCGCCGGTTTCGGGCGTGTCGATGTTTTCGAGCCGGTAGCGGTCCCCGGTGTCGAGATCTTCGAAGGTGTCGCCGTCGATCACTCGCCAATTGGCGGTCTGCGTGGCGGCGGTCGATCTGGAGGGTTCGCCTTGGGCGGTGTCGAGCGGCGCTAGCGCCATCGCGCCAAAGGTGAAGGCGAAAATCAACGCCCCAGCCGCAATAACCCAGTTCTTCATCGCTCCAGCCATGCGCGCCTGGGGTTAGCGGCGGGTAAAAGCCGGCCGATGACTCAACCTTTGGTTACAATAAAGTACAACTAGAGCGATATAGCCCCGCAAAAGCGCAGCGATATTAAAACGTTGCCAACCAGCAACGTGTTCTCCTTCGCGTATGAGAGCGGATTACGTCCCCTTGAGTGGCCGGGAATTAGCCAGCGCCGGCAGGGCGCTGTTCGGCGGGCGCTGGCGCGAGGAGATCGCCTCTGTGCTTGGCTGCTCGGAGGCTTTCGTCGCTGACGTCGAAAAAGGCCATGTCAAAGCGCCGGCCGTTTGGCGGGCGCTTGTAATAGGTATTGCGCAGGATGCGGCGCTGCGTGCGCTGGAAACCGCGAGCAATCTGTTGATGGGCGAGGCGGATGCCAAAATCGCGACACCGCCCCCCGCTACGGCCGAAGCCCGTTACGTTTAAGCCGTCCGCGCGTTAGCGCTGGCAAGCTCCTCGCTGAAGCGCTGTTCCAGCACCGCCATCGTATCGGCGACCTGTTCGAGCGCGCGCACGCTGCGCTGCTCGACGCCCATGATCCGATCTTCGACCCGCTGACGCAGCGCCTTGAACTCGGCCGCAACTTCGTCGGCGATGCCCCCGTCGACAGTCTGCTCGAGCATTTCGAGGCGGCGGACGTTGTCGGTGATGAAGATGCCAATGTCTTGGCGCAGTACATCGAGCGTTTCGGCGTGACGGGCTTCGAGGGCTGCGACCCGCTGATTGAGTTCAACGAGGGCGGTGGCGTCGATGGCCAGGTTCTCAAGCCGCACGTCGGCGACGGCGAGCTCAAGCTTATGCAGACGCTCGTCGGCCTGCTTGACCGTCTCGTTGTGCTGGGTGCTGAGGTGGCCGATGAGGCGCGTGAAATTGTGCGCGTTCTCGTTCGCCTCGATGGTCTGCTGGCGCAGCGCTTCAATGCTTTGCGCAAGTTCTTCGTTCTGGTTGCCAGCTTCGACTTGCGCTGCGAGGCCTGCGATCTGACCGCGGAGTGCTGCAAGCGCCTGCTCGGTGTTTTCGCTTTCGGCCAAGGCTTCCAGGCGCAACAAGCGCGCGTCGAAGCCGTGATCTATGGCGCGGTCGCCGAGCCCGGCTTCGATCCGGTCAAGCCGCGCCGGCAGATCCGAAGTGGCGCTGACGGCGGAGTCGAGCAGACGGAAGCGGGCGAGAGCCCCGTTCTGGAAGGCTTCCTGGCTCTCAACGAACGCATCTAGCCGTTGCCGGATGTGCTCGATCTGGCCATCGGTGGAGAGGCCTTGCTGATCAAGGCGGCGTTCCAGCGAGGCCACGCCTTCGACTTGATCTTTGGCGAGTTTTTCAAGCGCGGCGAGGGTGCAGGTTTCGACTCGCTCCAGATCCGCTTTGAGCACGCGATGGCCGGCGGCGCCGACCAGTTCGCCATGCGACATGCGCTCAGCAAGCGCCGACATCTGACCGCTGACCTCCGAACGCACCTCGCCGATTGCGGCGCGCGCGTCGTCTTCACTTTGGGCGATGCTGCGCTCGACCATGTCGCGCAAGGCGGCGATGTCGGCTGTGGTGGTGGTGACGATCGCATCGATTTGCTTCAAGCGGCCGAAGCCGCCGGCTTGCCGTTCGCGCAGTTCAGCGATTTCACTGGAGAGGTCGCCGTGGACGCTGTCGAGCGCGACTTGGTTGTCGCGGGTGGCGCGGGCGAATTCGGCGGCGAGGGCGGCGCCCGCTTGGCGCAGGCTCTCGGCGGTTTCTTCGAGCGCCGTTTGCGAGGCGTCTTCGACATCGGCGAGTTGCGTCCGGAGTTGATCGACGCTGATCAGGGTGTGCCGCTCGGCCTCTTCGACGCGGTCGGACAGCGAGGCCATGCGGTTCGCGGCGTCTGCGAACGCCGCATGCATCTTGGCGCGCGTCTCCGACACGCCTTCGGCGACACGGTCTTCCAGGGCTTCGCGCACGGTGCGGAGTTCGATGATCAAATGGGCGACGGCGGCGTCGGCCTGCTCTCCGGCCAAAGCGGCGGCGGCGCGCACTTCTTCGAGGCTGGCGCTTAGGCGATCGGAGGTCTCGCGAGTGAAGGCGCTAAAATCGTCTGCGACGGCGTATTTCAGCGCCTCGTGGGCGACGGCGACTTGCGCGGTGGCGGTATGGGCGGCGCGAATGGCGTCTTCGACACCGTCGATCCGCTGGTCGAGGCCCTCAAAACGCTCGTGCGCCTGAATGCCCCAATTTTCGTGCGCCTCGTTCAGCGCGCCATTTTGCTCTTCGGCGTCGCCGATGCGCTTGCGCAAGGCCGCCAGCTGCACGCCGACGTCATTGACCGATTGTTCGAGATTGTCCGCCGTATCGGCGGCCAGCACTTCGACTTCGTCGATGCGCGACGCGAGGCCGAACATCGAGCTGTCGAGGGCGTGAATGGCGTTGTCGAGGCCGCCGACCGAAAGGTGCAGGCGCCGTTCGAGCGCTTCAACGCGGTGGCGGACGACAAAATTTTCCTTTGGGGCCTGCGCAGTGGGTTCGGTTTGTGCCGGCTCTTGCGCTTGTGGCGCATGCATGTGCTCCAAGAGAGCACCTTGCAGCACAACATCTGTCAGATAATCGGAGAGGCTGACACCGCGGCGCGCAGCTTCGGCGACCGCCTTTTCGCGGGTCTCGGGATCGATTCCCTTTAGTACCCAGGACTGCTCACTCATCACGGCCTCGCCTCAGCATCCGATAGGGATGCCTCAACGTGCTTAAGGCCGCGTAAAATAGAGGGTTTTGCTTTCGTTAACGGCGCCTAACAAATTGGCGGCGCGCGCATCGGTTGAGGCGCCGCGTTCAGCACGCGCACTGCGCTCATGTTTTTTCCAGTTTTCGGGCGCGGCAAAGAGGCAAATCATGTCACCTTGGTGTTGCGCACTTGGGCGGATCGGCGACCGCGCGCCGAAGGCCACCTTATGGCCGCCAGATTCGCATGTCTGAATGTTAAGCGACGACCGCAGACCTATATTGAGTCCGGCGGGGCGCGACGGAGGCACGATGTCTGAAGATATCTTTCGCAGTTACGCCCGCTCGTTCGAGCAGCGTCGCGAAGCGGAAATGTCGCTGCAGGATTTTCTAACGCTCTGCCGCGATGACCCGATGGCGTATGCGAGCGCGCACGAGCGTTTGCTCGCGGCGATTGGTGAGCCGCGCATGGTCGACACGTCGAAGGACGCGCGCCTCGGGCGCGTGTTCATGAACCGCACCGTGCGCTTCTATCCGGCATTCGCGGAATTTTACGGTATGGAAGAGACGATCGAACGGATCGTCGCTTTCTTCCGCCACGCCGCGCAAGGTTTGGAAGAGCGCAAGCAGATCATCTATCTGCTCGGCCCAGTCGGTGGCGGTAAGTCGTCACTGGCGGAGCGCCTGAAGGCGCTGATGGAAGAGCAGCCGATCTATGTGCTGAAGGCCGGCGATGCGATGAGCCCGGTGTTCGAGCATCCGCTTGGCCTGTTCGACCCCGAAGTCTGGGGCAAGCGGCTCGAAGAAGAATACGGCATCCCGCAGCGCCGCTTGAGCGGGCTAATGAGCCCGTGGTGCGTGAAGCGGCTGGACGAGTTCGGCGGCGACATCACGCGTTTCCGTGTGGCCAAGATCATGCCGTCGCGCTTGCGCCAGATTGGCGTCGGCAAGGTCGAGCCGGGCGATGACAACAACCAGGATGTCTCTTCGCTGGTCGGCAAGGTCGACATCCGCAAGCTCGAAATGCACGCACAGAACGATCCGGACGCGTATTCGTATTCGGGCGGCTTGAACCGCGCCAACCAGGGCATTCTCGAATTCGTCGAAATGTTCAAAGCGCCGATCAAGATGCTGCACCCGCTGCTGACGGCGACGCAGGAAGGCAATTACGTCGGCACCGAGAATATCGGCGCCATCCCGTTCCAGGGCGTGATCATGGCGCACTCGAACGAGGCCGAATGGCAATCGTTCAAGAACAACAAGAACAACGAGGCCTTCATCGACCGCATCTATGTGATCAAGGTGCCGTATTGCCTGCGCGTCGATGAAGAGAAGAAGATCTATGAGAAGCTGATCCGCACGTCGGAGCTCTCAGAAGCGCCGTGCGCGCCGGGTACACTCGAAATGCTGGCGCGCTTTTCGGTGCTGTCGCGTCTGAAGGAGCATGAGAACTCCAACGCCTACGCGAAGATGCGCGTCTATAATGGCGAGAGCCTGAAAGAGGTCGATCCGAAAGCGCGCACGCTGCAAGAATACAAGGACGCCGCCGGTGTCGACGAAGGCATGGACGGCATCTCGACGCGCTTTGCGTTCAAGGTGCTGGCCGGCACGTTCAACCACGACACGCAAGAAGTAGCCGCCGATCCTGTCCACTTGATGTACGTGCTGGAGCAGGCGATTCGCCGCGAGCAGTTTCCGCAAGAGGCGGAAAGCAAGCTGCTTGAGTTCATCAAGGCGGAGCTTGGTCAGCGTTATGCTGAGTTCATCGGCAATGAGATCCAGAAGGCGTATCTGGAAAGCTACCACGATTACGGGCAGAACCTGTTCGACCGTTACGTCGATTATGCCGACGCTTGGATCGAGGATATCGACTTCAAGGATCCGGACACCGGTCAGCTGTTGAATCGCGAGCTGCTCAATCAAGAGCTCTCGAAGATCGAAAAGCCGGCGGGAATCGCCAACCCGAAGGATTTCCGCAACGAGGTGGTGAAGTTCACTCTGCGCGCGCGCGCAGGCCACGGCGGCAAGAACCCGTCCTGGACTTCGTATGAGAAAATCCGCGAAGTGATCGAGCGGCGGATGTTCAGCCAGGTCGAAGATCTGCTGCCGATCATCACCTTCGGTTCGAAGAAGGATGGCGAGACGGAGAAGAAGCACGAGGAGTTCGTGTTGCGCATGGTTGAGCGCGGCTACACCGAGCGACAAGTTCGCCGGCTGGTCGAGTGGTACATGCGCGTGAAGCAGGCGGGGTAAGCGGCGCGATGCACATCATCGACCGCCGGCTCAATCCTGGCGGCAAGAGCTTTGCGAACCGCCAGCGCTTCTTGCGCCGCGCCCGCGCGCAGGTGCGCAAGGCGGTGCGTGAAGCGTCCGGCACGCGCTCGATAAAGGACGCCGGCAAGGGCGGCGAAATCTCGATCCCGACCGGCGGCGTTCACGAGCCGCATCTGCATCGCTCGCGTCATGGCGGGATGCGAGATTACGTCCTGCCCGGCAACAAGAAGTACATCGAAGGCGATGGCATTCCGCGGCCGGAGCAGGGCGGGGGCCAAGGCTCGCAAGCGAGCGACAGCGGCGAGGGCGAAGATGAGTTTCGCTTTGCGCTGACCGACGAAGAATATCTCGATCTTTATCTGGAAGACCTTGAGCTTCCCGATCTCGCCAAGCGCCAGATCGCCGGCGCCAAAGCGGTGCAATGGCGCCAGGCGGGTTTCTCCACGTCAGGTCCGCCGTCGCGCATCTCGGTGCCGCGTACTTTGCGCTATTCGATGTCGCGCCGCATCGCGTTGAAGCGGCCGAAGGCGGAAGAGATCGCGGCGCTGCGCGAAGAGATCGAAAAGCTGGAGCGCGAAGGCGGCCAGTTCGATGCCCTGCAGGCGCTGCGCTTGGATTTGGAGCAGCGCTTGGCGCGCTCTAAGCGCATTCCGTACATCGATCCAGTTGATGTGCGCTATCGTCGGCTGGAGTCCAATCCAAAACCCATCGCCAAGGCGGTGATGTTCTGCCTGATGGATGTCTCCGGCTCGATGAACGAGCACATGAAGGATTTGGCGAAGCGGTTTTATTCGCTGCTCTACCTCTTCTTAAACCGCCGCTACGAGCACGTGGACGTGGTGTTCATCCGCCACACGCATGAAGCGTCAGAGGTGGACGAGCAGACGTTCTTCTATTCGCGCGAGACCGGCGGCACTGTCGTTTCCACCGCGCTGTTCAAGATGGCCGAGATCGTGCGCGATCGCTATCCGGTCGATCAGTGGAATATCTATGCGGCGCAAGCCAGCGACGGCGACAACACGTCGAGTGACAACGCGGTCGTGCTTGGTCAGCTCAAAGATGTGATCCTGCCGATCTGCCAATATTACGCCTATGTCGAAGTCGGCATGGACGATGAGGACGATCATCCGGGCGCCGGCGAGCCAAGCACCAATCTCTGGCGCGCGTATCGGCGCGTGCCCGTCGATGCGCCGTTTGCGATGCGCAAAGTGCGCCATCGCCGTGACATTTATCCGGTGTTCCGTGAATTGTTCGCGCGCCGCCCTGAAGGCGTTTCCGCGGAGGGCGCGTGATGACGACGTTGGCCGAAAACAAATTGCTGTTTAAAGGCGCCGATTGGGATTTCGATCTGATCAAGCGTGTGCACGAAGCGTGCGGCGAGATCGGCATCAATGAGATGGGGCTCGATCCGTACCCCAATCAGATCGAAGTCATCACCACCGAGCAAATGCTCGACGCGTATGCCTCCACCGGCATGCCACTATTTTATCGGCATTGGAGCTTCGGCAAAGAGTTCGCACGCAACGAGGCGCTTTATCGGAAAGGCTATCAGGGCCTCGCCTATGAGATCGTGATCAATTCCAACCCGTGCCTCGTCTACATCATGGAGGAAAACTCCGCGACGATGCAGACTTTGGTGATCGCGCATGCGGGGTACGGGCACAGTCACTTCTTCAAGAACAATTACGTCTTCAAGCAATGGACCGACGCGGACGGCATTCTCGATTATCTCGAGTTCGCGCGCGCCTACATCGCCAAGTGCGAAGATCGCTACGGCCAGGAAGAGGTCGAGCGCATGTTGGATGCCGCGCACGCGCTGCAAAGTCATGGCGTGCATCGCTTTCCGCGCAAACGCATGGCGGACTTGCGCTCGGAGCAAAAGCGCGAGGAAGAGCGCCGCCTGCACGGCGAGCAATTGTTCAACGATCTCTGGCGCACGGTGCCGGCAGGAAAGCGCAAACCCAACAAGGACGAGGACGAGCGCCGCAAAGCGTTGCTCGGTTTGCCGGAAGAGAACCTACTCTACTTCTTAGAGAAGACTGCGCCGCGCCTTGCGCCGTGGCAGCGTGAAATTCTGCGCGTCGTGCGGCTGATCAACCAGTATTTCTACCCGCAGCGGCAAACCAAAGTGATGAACGAAGGCTGCGCGACTTACGTGCACCATCGCATCATGAACCGCTTGCACGAGAAGGGTCAGATCGACGACGGTTCGTTCCTGGAATTCATCCACTCGCACACCGGCGTTGTTCTACAGCCGGGCCTCGACGATCGCCGCTATAGCGGCATCAATCCGTATGCGCTTGGCTTTGCTATGTGCTGCGACATCGAACGCATCTGCACTAAGCCGACGGATGAGGATCGGGAATGGATGCCGGACATTGCGGGCAACAACGATCCGTACGGCACGCTGCGCGACATCTGGGCGAACTATCGTGACGAGAGCTTCGTCTCGCAGTTCCTCTCGCCGGCCTGCATCCGCGACTTTGGCCTCTTCCGTGTCGTCGATGACGAGGAGCAGGAGGAGATGAACGTCGCCGCGATCCACGATGAGCGCGGCTATCGCAAAATCCGCCGCGCGCTCTCAAAGCACTACGACATCGCCTACCGCGACCCGGACATTCAGATTGTCGACGTAGATCTCGCGGGCGATCGCAAGCTCATTCTCGGCCACCGCGTTCTGGACGGCATCGTGCTGGAAGAGGGCGATACGCAAAAAGTGCTGCAGCACGTCGCTGATCTCTGGGGCTATGACGTGAAATTGGTCGAGGCCGACGATAGCGGTGTGGTTCGCGGTGAACACACGGCGTCCCCGCGCCGGCCGTTTATGTGATGCTTTCGTAGGCGCCTGGACCCGATATTGCTCGGCCATCGGCCGCAAGCCTCGAAACTTTCCCCGGTTCGGCGCCTAATCTCCGTCTCGCGCGTTGGCGTCTGGGCGAACGGGGATGACATGCTCATTCGAGGCGGCTTCGACATTACTTATGATTGCCCGGCGCCCGCTTCGGCGGTGCTGACGCTCAACGTGCACCCAACGCGCAGGGCGGACCTCCAAACCCCGGATACCCTCACCAACGATCGCGGCGTCGCGATGCCGCAATATATCGATGGCTTCGGCAACATTTGCACGCGCGTGATCCTCCCCGCCGGTTCAACGACGTTCTCCAGCGATTTTTTGATCACTGACTCTGGCCAGCCTGACGACGTGGCTGAACACGCCAAGCTCACGCCGATCCAGGATTTGCCGGACGACGTGATGGTCTACCTGCTTGGCAGCCGCTATTGCGAAACCGATCGCATGAGTGAGCTGGCCTGGTCGCTCTTCGGCAAAACGCCGCCAGGGTGGGCGCGGGTGCAGAGCATCGTCGACTACACGCATGAGCGCATCACTTTCGGCTATCCGCACGCGCGCGCGACGCGCACGGCGTGGGAGGCGCATGAGGAGCGGCTCGGCGTCTGCCGCGACTACGCGCATCTTGCGGTGACGCTCTGCCGCTGCATGAGCGTGCCGGCGCGCTATTGCACCGGCTATCTCGGCGACATCGGCGTGCCCTATAGCGATGCGCCGATGGATTTCAGCGCCTGGTTCGAAGCGTTTCTCGACGGCGCTTGGCATACCTTCGATGCGCGCCATAACACGCCGCGCATCGGCCGCATCCTGATCGCGCGCGGCCGCGACGCGACCGACACCGCCATCGCAACGACGTACGGCGCGGCAACGCTGACGGGATTCAAAGTGGTGACGGACGAAGTGGCGGCGAACGCCGCAGTGGCGAGCGCTTAGGCCCCCAGCCGCGCCAACCCATCCGCGATAGCCGGATCAACTTGCACATCACGCGGCGAGAGCGGGCGCGTGAGGCGCAAAGTTTCCATGCTGCGCGCACGCGAAAGCGCAACATAAGCCTGGCCTGGCGCAAATGCGCCGCGACCGAGATCGATCTCGACGCTATCGAGCGTCATGCCTTGGGCTTTGTGGATGGTGAGCGCCCAGGCCGGGGCGAGCGGGAATTGCACGTATTTAAATTCCTCTCTCACCTCCATGCGATTTTCCTTGGCATTCCACGTCCAGCGCGCCTGCGGCCACACCGCACGCGAAACATCGACCTCGTCGCCGGCATCGAGCGCAACGACGATCACTTCGTCATCCAGCGATTTCACCGTGCCGAGCGAGCCGTTCACCCATCGGCCTTCTGGATCGTTCTGCGTGAAGATCACGCGCGCTTCGCGCTTCAGCACCAATTCCATCGGCGCCGGGAAGCGATCACCTTGCGCGCGCGGCGCTTCGCCTTCGAACGCGCCGGTGTAGCGCGCGGCCATACCTTCAAGATTGGCGAGGCCGCGGGCGTTGTAATTGTCGGCCACTGCATTGGTGGCGCAGAGCAACACCGGGCGCTTCGGCAGCGAGCGATCGAGGCAGACTGTGTTGAGGATCGTCACCGCTTCTTCGACACCGCGCCGTTCGCGGATCGAAGACAGAATGGCGATGAAGTCCTGATTGGTTTGGCGATGCACTTCGGTGAGCTGCACGGCGGCGAGCGGCGCATCGCGCAAGCAATGCGCGGAGAACGCGTAGGGGCTGGAATAGCCAGCATCCTCTAGAAGTTGGCTTTCCTCGCCGCGCACCACGGGCGGCAGCTGGTAGAAATCGCCAACGAGAAGCATCTGCACGCCGCCGAACGGCCGCGAGCTTTTGCGTGCGACTTGCAAATGCTTGTTCATCGCGTCGAGCACGTCGGCGCGCAGCATCGAAACTTCGTCGATGATCAGGCGATTGATAGCGCGGGCCGTGCGCATGAAGAACCAGTGCGGCTTTTCCGCATTGCCGATCAGCGGCCGCGGCGGAAAGCCGAAGAACGAATGCACAGTTTGGCCGCCGATATTCATCGCCGCGAGGCCCGTCGGCGCCAGCAGCGCCTGCGGGTAGGTCGGGTCACTGTCGACCAATGATCGAATGAAATGACTTTTGCCGGTTCCGGCGCGGCCGATCAGCAGCACGACGGGCGTACGGTCAGCGAGCGCCTGATGCGCTTCCGCAATGGCTGGATCGGAGTACGTGGCGGGAATCGTCATGCGGTTTCTATATAGACAGCCGCGCCGATGCGCTAAGCTCCACTGCGCATAGGGAGCTTGCGATGGTTCGTTTGATGTTGGCCGCAGCTGCAGCGGCGCTCGCCTTGACTGCCTGCGCAGCGCCCGCCGAGGAGGGCGTCTCGCGCGCTGCTCTCGCGGATGACGGCCGCGCCATTGCCGAAGCGCAATGCGCGTCGTGCCACGCGGTGGGTGAGTATGGTGCGAGCCCGAACGCTGCCGCGCCACCGCTGCGCTATGTGCTGGCGGAGCACGGCGGCGAGGTTTTGGCCGAAGAGCTGATAAACGGCATTCAGGTGGCGCACCCGATGCCGGACTTTCAGTTCAATCCGCAGGGCGTCGATGCCCTGATTGTGTATCTGCAATCGATCCAGGAACCGCCGCCGAGTTAGATCGCGTCGAGCGCCTGAGCCAAATCGGCGATCAGATCATCCGGATTCTCTATGCCGATCGAGATGCGGATGAGGTTTGGGCGGATCGAGTAGCGCGCAAGCTCGCCCGCCGGCATGCCGGAATGCGTCATGGCGGCCGGATGTGACGCCAGCGTTTCGGTGCCGCCAAGACTGACCGCGAGCTTGATGATCTGCAGCCGATCCAGAACGCGGAACGCTTCCGCTTCGCCTCCCTTCACTTCAAAAGAGAACGTCGAGCCGGCATTCTTGTTTTGCTTTTCATGGACCGGCCGGTCGGGGTGATCTTCCGGCAGGAAGTCGAGATACCAGACGCTCTGCACCTTCGGATACTCGCGCAAAAACTCCGCCACTTTGCGCGCGCCGGCTGCGCCTGCCTCCATGCGAATCTTCAGCGTCTCAAGCGAGCGCATCAGCAACCACGCAGTATGCGTGTCGGCCATGGTGCCGAGCGTCGAGCGCATGCGGCGCACAGGCGCGAGCATCGCTTTTGAGCCGGAGGCACTGCCGGCGATCAAATCCGAATGGCCGCCGACATATTTGGTCAGCGACATCAGCACGATGTCGGCGCCGTGCTGCAGCGGCGTTGAATAGACCGGGCCGAGCAGGGTGTTGTCGACGATTACGGGCGGGCGGCGGCCATCAATCATCAGCGCATTCGAGAGCTCGCGCGCGGCGGCGATGTCCACGAGCGCGTTGGTGGGGTTTGCCGGCGTTTCGATGAAGATCGCGCCGATGCGGCCCTTGTCGCGCGCTTTTTGCGCAGCGCGGCGCATCTCTTCCGCGCCGAGCTCCGCCTCGAAGCCGAACGGCGTGATGCCGAATTCCGGCAGGATCGAATGGATCAAGGTTTCGGTGCCGCCATAGATCGGGCGGCTCTGCAGGATGACGTCGCCGGGGCGGAGATATGCGAGCAGGGCGGTTGAGATCGCGGCCATGCCGGAGGCGAAGACGAGAGAGGTCTCCGCATCGTCCCAAAGCGCCAGTCGATCCTCGACGACTTCAAGATTCGGATTGTTGAAGCGCGAATAGATGAGGCCCGGCTCTTCGTCTGGCCCGAGCTTGCGGCGGCCTTGGATGGTGGCGAAGAAGTTTTTGCCGTCTTCGGCCGACTTGAAGACGAAGGTCGACGTCTGAAATTGCGGCGGCTTCAGCGAGCCTTCCGACAACATCGGATCGTAGCCGTAGCCCATCATCAGCGTTTCAGGCGCCAGCGCGCGATTGCCGAGCGTGCGTTTACGCCATTTCTTTTCAGCCACGCGTTAGCTCCGTCGCGATCAACACCGCGACGTTCTCCGCTTGTTGTGCGTGAATTTCAATGCCGCCCAGCTCAGATCGATCGGTCAGATCGACCAGACGGCGTCTTTGCTGGCGGGCGGCAGCGGCGTTTGGCCGAGCGCGAGCGTTGCCGACTGGATCGTTACACTCGGCGTCGGCGCGCAAAGCAATGCGCCATAGGGCGCGGCGCCACAGCTGCTCAGTGATGACGGCGCGCCACCGGAATCGTGTGTTGCGGTGAACGTTGCCCAGGCGACGTGCGTGCGCACCGGTTCGGGCGGTTGTTCCTGCGCCGGGCGCGGCACCGGCGCAGCGGCGAAGGTGAAATCTTCCTTGCCGACCATTTGCGGCACCAGGCCGGTGACCCGCAGTTGCATGGCCAGTTCGTAGCTTGCGCCGGAATTTTCGACCACGCGCAGGCGCACGTCGTGCACGGCGCCATGTTTGTTTGCTAGCAGCGCTTCGTCGCGCAGCGAAACCACGCCGAGATCGCGATCTACGGTGAAGCGTCCGCCAGCGTCGTTCAGCAGGTAGAAGCCAGGCGTTTCGAATTCAGGCGCGGCCGCGCTCGGCGCGGACATGGCGAGCGCTTGCTCATAGGCGCTGGACGCGCCGGCGCTGACTTCGATCGAGTCGAATTTTTGCGCGAAGGGATCGAGTGGCGGAATCATGTTCCGCACACTCTGCCCGTTCATAGCTAACACCCCGTGAAGCGGGTGTTTGCGTTGTGTTTACGCTTGCTGCTCGCCCCAGCCGTAAGCGCCCTTCACTTCGAGGAATTCCTCTAGGCCGAAAGAGCCGCCTTCGCGGCCGATGCCCGATTGCTTGTAGCCGCCGAACGGCGCGCCCAAGCCGCCTTGCGCGCCATTGATGTGCACGTTGCCCGCGCGGAGCTGCCGCGCGACTTTGCGCACACGCTCTTGGTTGCTGCCTTGCACGTAAGCGGCGAGGCCGTATGGCGTATCGTTCGCGATGCGGATCGCGTCGGCTTCGGTTTCGTACGGGATGATCACGAGCACCGGCCCGAAGATTTCTTCGCGTGCGATGGTCATGTCGTTGTTCACGTCCGCGAACACAGTCGGCTTCACGTAATAGCCGCGGTTC
This sequence comes from Terricaulis sp., assembly GCA_034439495.1. GTDB lineage: Bacteria > Pseudomonadota > Alphaproteobacteria > Caulobacterales > Aquidulcibacteraceae > Vitreimonas. The sequence continues at coordinate 28,660 of JAWXAM010000055.1, forward strand.
AATCCGTCAGGGCGGCCGACGCCGCCGGCGGCCAGCCGCGCGCCTTCGTCGATGCCTTTTTGAATGAGGCCTTGCACCTTCTGGAATTGGTTGGCGTTCGCCAGAGGTCCTATGGCGCCGGCTTCAGCTTGATCCGGCGCTTGCACCTTGATGCTCTTTGCAGTCTGCGCCGCGATGCTGACGATCTCTTCGTACTTCGACTTCGGCGCGAGCATGCGCGAGGGCGCGTTGCAGCTCTGGCCGGTATTGTTGGCCATGTGCAGCATGCTGCGTGCGACCGCTTGCGGCAGATCGGCGTCGTCCAGAATGATGTTCGGGCTCTTGCCGCCGAGTTCGAGCGCCACCTTCTTGATGCCCTTGGCGGCGTTTTCCATCACCGCCGTGCCGGCCCGCGTCGAGCCGGTAAAGCTCAGCATGTCGACATCGGGATGCGCGGAGAGGGCGGAGCCCACGCCTGGGCCGTCGCCGTTGACGAGATTGAACACGCCAGCCGGCACGCCGGCCTCGTCCAGGATTTCCGCAAAAAGAAGAGCGTTGAGCGGCGCAAGTTCAGAAGGCTTCAGCACCATGGTGCAGCCGGCGGCGAGCGCGGGGCCAACTTTGGCGCACACTTGGTTCATCGGCCAATTCCACGGCGTGATCATGCCGATGACGCCGATCGGCTCCTTCAAGATGCGGCGACCCTTGCCGTAATCGTATTCGAAATCGAACGTATCGAGCTGCTTGCGCGCGTCGATCAGATAGCCAAGCCCCGCAGGCGCCTGCATCTGCTGCGCGATCGGGAGCGGGGCGCCCATTTCCATCGAAATGGTCTCGGCCATCTCGCCCATGCGGCGCTGGTATATCGCGATGACCTTATCGAGGATGGCCTTGCGCTCATCGACAGTGGTGACCGACCAGGTCTCGAACGCTTTCTTGGCCGCGGCGACCGCCTTGTTCACGTCCTCGGCGCCGCCGAGCGAGATACGGCCGCAAGGTTCTTCATTGGCTGGGTTGATCACGTCGTGCGTGCGCGGCTTCGCTGGGGCGACCCATTTGCCGTCAATATAGAAGTTCAATTGTTCGCGCATGGGGGTCTCCTCCGGGGATTTTCAGCTCAGGTAGCAGATATAGGGAGGGGCGGCGAGTTCGCGCGGCGGCAATGTTGCGCTATGCCCCGCGCCAATGGACGAACACCGCCCCCTCCGAACTTTCGGCCGCATCAAAGCGCGCACGCTAAAGCCCCGCCAAGCCGGGCTCATGGAAACGCTGCTGCCGCATCTGGCCGTGCCGGAAGAGGGCGAGATCGATGTGGACGCTCTGTTTTCCCTC
>JAWXAM010000056.1:0-15628 GCA_034439495.1 Terricaulis sp.
CCGCCATGCGGCGGAAAAGATCGCGGCCAAGCTCGGCGATTTCCTGCGCGTTCTTGGCGCTCTGCTCCTGACGCCAGCCGTAAGCGACGGATTTCGCCAGCGCGATCAAGGTCGACGGCGTGGTGATGATGACTTTTTGCTGGAACGCGTCCTCGAAGATGGCCGGGTCGCGCTCTGCGGCGGCGGCGAGGAAGTTTTCACCGGGCACGAACAACACGACGAAGTCGGCGGTCTTCGGCACGTGTTCTTGGTAAGCCTTCGACGAAAGGTTTTTCACGTGCGAGCGCAATTCTTGCGCGTGCTTTTTCAGATGCAGTTCGCGGGTTGCATCGTCAGTCGCCTCGACCGCGTCGAGATAGCCCGAGAGTGCGACTTTTGAATCGACGACGATGCAGCGGCCGCCAGGGAGATTGATCACGACGTCGGGGCGCAGGCGCGCGCCCTCTCCGTCCGTGGTCGAGAATTGTTCGACGAAATCGACGTGCGCCGAGAGGCCCGAGAGTTCGAGCACGTTGCGTAAAGTCTGCTCGCCCCAGCGGCCGCGCATTTTCGGCGACGCGCGCAGCGCGGAGAGCAGCTGCGTTGTGGTTTTGTTGGTGCTGCCGACGGCTTCGACAATCTGGCGCACTTGCTCGTTGATCGCGGACTTATCCTGCAGGCGGGCTTTCTCGAGCGCGTCGACGGAGGTGGCGAGCTTGGCCAGCGCTTCTTGTGCGGGCGTGATGACCTCTTTGACGCTGCCGGCGGCGGCTTGCTTGTGGGTCTCGAACGTCGCGTTGGCGAGCGCCAGGAAGCTGGCCTGCGAGGTTTCAAGCGCTTTGGCGGCGAGCGCCAGGAAGCGCGCCTCCTCGGATTCCGAGCGCTCGCTCTTTTGCGCCTTGGCGCCGGCGAGTTCGGTGGCGAGGTCGAGGTTCTGACGGCGCAGGCCGTCGAGTTCGGTGCGCAGCCGGTCACGCTCGGCGCGGATGGGCTCAACCCCAGCGGAGCGGTAGGCGAACCAGACGGCGGCGCCGATGGCGACGACGGCCAGGAGAAGCAAAAGCGATTCGGTCATTTCGGAAGCCTAGCAGTCCGCCGGCCCCGACCACATGCCCTACCGTTATAGGGTTGATCTGGCGCATGGCGAAAGGGCCGTTAGACGCCTAGTTTCTGGGGATGAACGTGTTTGATTATCTGATCCCGATCGCCCTCCTCGTGGTGTTCGGCGTGCTGTGCTTTGGCATTTACGCCATGTTTCGCGGCGGCGATTTTGGGCGGTCGTGGTCGAACAAGGCGATGCGGCTCCGGGTCGTGGCGCAGTTCGGGGCGGTTCTGATCCTGGTTGCGGCGCTGTGGTTTAAGCAGCAATACGGATAAATGGTCCGACTAGATAAGATCGTCACCAAAGCGGGCGATGGCGGCACGACACGCCTCGCTACGGGTGAGCCTGTTTCAAAAGCCAGCGCGCGCGTGGAAGCGTACGGCGCGGTGGATGAGGCGAACTCCGCCATCGGCGTGGCGCGGCTGCACACCAGCGCCGATCCAGTGCTCGATCAAATTTTGGACCGGATTCAGAACGACCTCTTCGACCTCGGCGCAGATCTGGCGACGCCGCATAGCGACGAGCTCAAATTCGAGCCGCTGCGCATTCAGGCGAGTCAAACCGATCGGCTCGAACGTGAAGTCGAGCAACTCAACGAGAAGCTGACGCCGCTAACCTCTTTCATTCTGCCGGGCGGGACGCCTGCTGCGGCGCATCTGCACATGGCGCGCGCCATTGCACGCCGGGCCGAGCGCGCCATCGTTGCGCTCCGGGATGTGGACGACACTGTCGCGGCGGAGACGGTGAAGTATGCGAACCGGCTCTCGGATTTGCTGTTCGTCGCGGCGCGTTACGCGAACGATGAAGGCCGTGCGGATTTGCTATGGAAGCCGGGCGCGAACCGCTGATGCGCGGCGGCATTCACCATATTGATCTCACTGTGAAGGATGCGCGCGCATCGCGCGCGTTTTACGAAAGCGTGCTCGGCTTCATGGGCTATCGGCTGAGCGCCGGAAATCCGTTTGGGGAAGATGAGACCGGTTTTGATTTCGATCTGCGCGATGGAGATCAGTTCTGTTCGATTGGCATTCTGAGCGCGCGCGGCGAACATGCGGATCGCGTGCATGATCGCTACAGTCCAGGGCTTCATCACATCGCGTGGACAGCATCGGACCGCGCCGACGTGGATGCGATGTACGCGCATCTCTTAAGCATCGGCGCGACGATCCTTGATGCGCCTGCTGATTATCCGCGCTACGGCGCCGGATATTATGCGGTGTTCTTCGCTGATCCGGACGGGTTGAAGCTTGAATACGTGCACAAGCCATAACGAAAACGGCCCGCGCTTTCACGCGGGCCGATCCATTTCGTCAGCTTTAAGTTTGCTTAAACGCGATCGTCGCGGCCATTGCCCTTCAGCGCGTCTTTAGCGTCGCCGAGTGCTTCGCGGGCTTCGCCCTTGGCCTTGTCGGCCTTGCCTTTGGCCTTCATCGACGAATCGTCAGTCACGTTGCCGATGCCTTCTTTGACGGCGCCCGAAGCTTTATCGGCCGCGCCTTTGAGGTGCTCTTTATCCATGAGGTCTCCTTTTCGGTATGCAGGAGAAACGTGGGTAAGCGCCAAGGGGTTCCGATTACAAATCAGGTGGCGATGTATTGCGCGCCGTTCATGGTTAGCGTTGCGCCAGTCATGAAACCCGCTTGTTCCGACGCCAGGAACGACACCGCGTGCGCAATTTCATCGGCTTTGCCGAGGCGACCAGCAGGAATGCCCGCAATGATTTTCTTTAGCACTTCTTCAGGTACCGCTGCGACCATTTCCGTATCGATGTAGCCGGGCGCGACGCAGTTCACGGTGATGCCCTTGCTCGCGCCTTCTTGCGCCAACGCTTTGGTGAAGCCGATCATACCGGCTTTCGCGGCTGAATAATTCACCTGCCCGACTTGGCCTTTTTGGCCATTGATGGAGCTGATGTTGATGATGCGACCGTAACCGCGCGCGCGCATGCCTTCGATGACCTGGCGGGTCATGTTGAAGCAAGAGTCCATGTTTACGCGAATGACTTCGGACCATTGCTCGTGGCTCATCTTGTGAAAGAAGCCATCGCGGGTGATGCCGGCATTGTTGACGAGCACATCGATTGGGCCGAGTTCGGCTTCGACGGCCTTGGCCGCATTCACGCAATCCTCGAACGAGCCGACATTGCCTTTGACGACCATGATGCCGAGTTCTTTGGCCGTCGCTTGCGCGGCTTCCTCGTTGCCGGAATAGCCGGCCGCGACTTTGAGGCCGTCGGCCTTGAGCCGGGCCGAGATAGCCTTGCCAATGCCCCTTGTGCCGCCTGTTACGAATGCCACGCGCGTCATCTAGTCCTCCCGAATTTTCGTCTGATGCGAAGTCTTCGCCATCACATTGCGCGACTCTATGGGAGAGGCAACAGCGCCCGCCAAAAATGCTATGCTCGTCCGGAAATTAGGAGCGCCCCGCATGACCGACCTCACCGCCGCCCGCCTGAAGACCGTGCGCGATCACATGGCGCTTGAGGTCACCCACGATTGGGACGGCGTGATCGCGACGTTCCAGCACCCGCGCTACGAGATGCACGGCGGCGGCCAGGTGTTCGATGGCGAGGCGGCGGTGCGCGGCTATTTCGCTGCGTCGCGGACGCCGTTTCCGGATCAGGGCAACGAGATCATCGCGCTCGCCGCCGATGGCGACACGGTGCTGGTGGAGTTCTGGCTGACGGGCACGCACCTAGGTCCGCTAAAGCTTGGCAGCCGCACGATCGAGCGGACGGGGAAGAGCTTTCGGATCCGCATTGCGGCGAGCTTCGAGTTCGCGCCGGGCACGGATAAGATCATTTGCGAGCGGCCCTATTTCGATCAAGGCGCGGTGTTGCGGGCTTTAGAAATCGCGTGAACGCAACCGCGTGCTCGAGCTCCTACGAGCGCTCAAACAGCTGCCCTGACTTGGACGCGAGGTAGAGCGTCATGCCGATGGCCGGCCACTGCACCCACCAGCCCTCGCCAGTCATCCAGTCGAGGACGGCGAGAGCCGCCAAGATTGCGCCGAGGCGCATGGCGCGCGCGAAGAATTGCGCTTTGCCATCGTTCTTCGGCGCAGCGCTGCGCGCGGGCCGCGCGCCAGTGTCAGCATCACTGCCGCCGACGCTGTAAACCGGAATGCTTTCGGCGAAGTTCTTCGGATGCTTTTCGCCGAGATACGCAAAGCCCACAGAGAGCTTCTTCTGCACCTGATCGTAAACCTGCTGCGAAATCAGGATGCCGCCGGGCTCGGCCATGCTTTGCAGGCGCGCGGCGAGATTGACGCCCTCGCCCAAGAGATCATCGCCATCGACGATGACGTCTCCAAGATGCACGCCGATGCGGAACTTAAGCGCGCTGTTGGCGTCGGTCGCGAGTTCGCGCTGCACTTCGATAGCGCATTGCACGGCTTCGACAACCGACGGGAACTCGGCGATCAGGCCATCGCCCGCTGTATTGGCGATGCGACCGTGGTGGCGAGCGATGAATTGCGAAAACACGCCACGCGCGGCGCGGAGGTCGGTCAGCGTCCGCACTTCGTCGGATTCCATGCTGCCGCTGTAGCCAGCGGCATCGGCGGCGAGGATGGTGGTGAGCTTGCGCTGGACTTGGGACATTGCGGGCGGTTTAGCGTGCGGCGGCGCGTAGAGCTAGCGGATCGGCCTAGTGCGTTTGGCAGTGCTCGGAAATGGCGCCGTTGGCGCCACAAAATGGCCCCGCGCAATCGCTTTAAGACGCCTCCACGCCGCGCCTGCGCTGCAGCCTTTCCATGTGAGACGCTATTTCCTTGACGCACGCCTCCATCGCGCGCCCGCGCACCTTCCGCCTTCGACCACAATCCGCCGGCAAGGCGCTTACATTTGGCCGCGCGGTCAAACGCTTTATCGCAGACACGATGAGGCGGCTTTCGCTTGCGGTGCTGGCATTAGCTTTCGTCAATGTGGGCGGCGCTGACGGCGCGTTGCGCTCACTCGCGGACGCGACCGCGGATTACGCGCCTTTCGCCTCCGCTCAATCAACGGCCGAAGCCACGGCGCTAACGCAAGCGCGCGCGGCCGCTCTGCTCTGGACCATCGATGTCAATGGCGATGGCCTCATCGATTTCTCGAACCCGACACATGGCGGCGTACGCGGCATCGACGCCTTTGGCTCAGGCGACTTCGGCGCAGTGCGCGATGCCGGCAAGCGCCGCCACCACGGCGTGGATTACGTCGCTGCCCCCGGCGCACCGGTGCGCGCGCCGATTGGCGGGCGCGTGACGCGGCTGGGGGATGCGTATGGCGGCGCGAATGGGCTGCGGTTCGTGGAAATCACCAATCCGGTGACCAAGTTCACCGCGCGCGTGCTTTATGTTTCGCCGACGCTTGGCGAGGGCGACATCATCCTGGCCGGCGAAGAGATCGGCCACGCACAGGATCTGAGCGCGCGTTATCCGGGCATCACCAACCATGTGCACGTCGAGCTACGCGACGCCAACGCGCAGCTGATCGACGCGTCAGAGCAGCTGCCATCGGCGTCCATGCAGCAAGCGCTGCTCGTTGCAAGTCGGTAATCTCATCGAGGGTGCGCGTCGCTCGCCGCAACGGGGCGTCGATTCAACGCTCTAATCTGTAGTGTAAGCGCCATTTCGCTAGAACTGCGCTCGATGCAACTACGTCTCAATCCCAATCTCGACGTTGAGGCGTACGCTCGCGCGTATGCCGAGCATAAGTTTGTCCAAATTCCGGATCTGTTTGACGCCAACACTGCCCAGGCGGTCGAGCAAATGCTGCTGACCCTCCCCTGGCGGCTTGTGTGCCAGGACGACAGCCGCAAAATTATATTGCTGACGAGCGAGCAATTGGACGCCATGAGCCCGCAAGAGCGACGCAAGCTGGAGCGCGGCGTGTTCGAGCGCGCAGCGCAGAACTTTGGCTATATCTATTTCACGTATCCGATGATCGAGGCGGCGCTATCAGGTTGGGATCGCGGGCATCCCATTCATGGGGTGACGCAGCTTTTAAACTCGCCGAGCGTGCTTGAGTTTACACGTCGGCTCATCGGATATCCCGGCGTCACCAAGATCGACGCGCAGGCCAGTTATTACCAGCGCGGACATTTCCTCACAGTGCATCAGGATGATGGCGACAAGAAAGAGCGCCGCGCCGCCTACACGATCGGGCTCTCGCGCAATTGGCAGGCAGATTGGGGCGGGCTGTTGATGTTCATTGAGGGCAATGGCGACGTCCGCCGGGCCTATCTGCCGCGCTTCAATGTGCTCACCGTGTTCGACGGAATGATGCTGCACAGCGTTTCGGCAGTCGCGCCGTTCGCGCCCAATCGGAGGCTTTCAATCGTCGGCTGGTTTCGCGATGATCCGCCGGGGCGCTAGGTTTTGATCCAGAAGGCGTTGCCGTCGTGGACCTTGAGCTCCTCGCTCACACCGACCCGCGTGCGATAATTCATCACCGCCGTCTTGCAGCCAACGAGGTGCCAGTCATCGATGATGATGATGCCGCCTGGCGACAACAGCGGATAGAGATAGACCAGCGATTCTTCGACCGAATCGTAGGAATCTGAATCCAGGCGCATCAGCGCAAATTGCCGGCCGGCTAGCGATTTTAAGCTATCGGCAAAGTAGCCGACGAGAAAAGACACGCGGTCGTCCAGGAGCCCAAAGCGGGCGATGTTGCCGCGCACATCTTCTAGTGAAGCGGCCCACCGATCCTTCCAGAGATCAACCGGATCATTCTTGGCGCGGACGTTTTTTGGAATGCCTTCAAAGGAGTCGGCCGCGACGACGGTACGCCCTTCGATGCCGTAAGCATTGAGCAGCGCGCGCATGAGCACGATCGCGCCGCCGCGCCACACACCGGCCTCGATGAAATCTCCCGGCACGCCGCGCTCATGCACCGATAGAACCGAGCTTTCGATGAGATCGAGTTGGGCCCGCGTGAGGAGCGTGAGCGGGCGCGCGAGCGGATCAATCTTCCAGCGCCCCTCTGCGAGTTCGTAGTGGGTGACACAGCGAAATTGTTCCGGCGGCTCGTCGCTGCCCAAATACAGATAGTTCGTGATCGCGCGCTTCAGAAGATCGAGATAGGCGTCGCGATTAGCGGACGATGACGGCCCGGACATGGATCGTCAGCGCTCAACGCAAAGCGCGATGCCCATGCCGCCGCCGATGCAGAGGGTGGCTAAACCTTTGCTCTTACCGCGGCGTTGGAGTTCGTAGAGGAGCGTCGTCAGCACGCGCGCGCCGGAGGCGCCGATCGGGTGGCCGATGGCGATGGCGCCGCCATTGACGTTCACGATCGATGGGTCCCAGCCCATGTCTTTGTTCACCGCGCAGGCTTGCGCTGCGAAGGCTTCGTTGGCTTCAACGAGATCGAGATCGCCGACCTTCCAGCCGGCGTTTTCGAGCGCCGCCTTCGAAGCCGGGATCGGGCCTGAGCCCATGACAGCCGGATCGACGCCGCGCGAGGCCCATGAGGCGATGCGCGCGAGCGGCGTCAGGCCACGGGCCTTGGCTTCGTCGGCGGTCATCAGCACGAGGGCTGCTGCGCCATCGTTGAGGCCCGAGGCGTTAGCGGCGGTGACGGTGCCGTCTTTCTTGAAAGCGGCCCGCAGGCCCGCTGCGCCTTCGAGCGTGGCGTCGTGTTTGATGTATTCGTCGTTCTCAACGACGGTATCGCCTTTACGGCCCTTCACGGTAACGGCGATGATCTCATCCTTGAACTTGCCGGCCTTCTGAGCGGCGCTCGCCTTCTGCTGTGAGAGCGTGGCGAACTCGTCTTGCTGCTGACGCGTGATCTGCCACTTCTCGGCGACGTTCTCGGCGGTGATGCCCATGTGATACTGATTGAAGACGTCGGTAAGGCCGTCCTTGATCATGGTGTCGGCGAATTCGACCGGGCCCATCTTCGTGCCGCCGCGCATGTTCTGCGCGTGCGGGCTCATGCTCATATTCTCTTGGCCGCCGGCGACGACGATCTTCGCATCGCCCGCTTTCAGCTGCTGGTAGCCGACGACGACAGCGCGGAGGCCCGAGCCGCAGACTTGGTTCAACGACCAGGCCGGCGCTTCATCAGGCACGCCTGCAGCGCGGCTGGCTTGCCGGGCGGGGTTCATGCCTTGGTTGGCGGTGAGCACCTGGCCAAGCACGACTTCCGACACGTCCTTGGGATCAACTTTGGCGCGCTGCAGCGCAGCTGTGATCGCGGCCTTGCCAAGCTCGTGCGCCGGCAGTGCAGCAAACGAGCCGAGGAACGAGCCAACGGGGGTGCGGGCGGCGGATACGATGACTATGTCGGTCATGGAAGAAGCTCCAGGGGCGCGAACGCCTTGGTCTGAAAGGGAGACTTCCCACCCCTATCGCACAAGCGGCGGGCGAAATCCAAGCCGGTCCGTCGCATCGACTGACCCTAAACGGAGGCTTTGTCTTGCATTGCGGCGAAGGACGCGGGATTCTATTGGAAAGCTCGCGCCTTCGCGGGCGCCATAATTCAAAGGACGTGACCCCGTGGCGGACGCGAACGGCCAGCAGGCCGAAGATGCCGGCGGCGCAGACGCGCAAGTCGATCCGGTCATTATCAAAAAGTACGCCAACCGGCGGCTCTACAATACGGCGGCGTCGAGCTACGTGACGCTCGACCACCTCTCGGAAATGGTGCGCGAAGGCACGGACTTCATCGTCCTCGACGCCAAGACCGGCGACGACATCACCCGCTCCGTGCTGACCCAGATCATCTTCGAACAGGAGAGCAAAGGTCAGAGCATGCTGCCGGTCGCGTTCCTGCGGAAGCTGATCCGGTTCTATGGCGATCAGATGCAGGGCTTCCTGCCGCCCTATCTCGAAATGAGCATGGACAGCTTCTCGAAGGGCCAAGAGCAGATGCGCGAGCAATTCTCGCGCACATTCGGCGCGTCAACGCCGCTCGCGGCATTCGAAGAACAAGCCCAGCGCAACATGGCGATGTTTCAGCAGGCGTTGAAAGTCTGGACGCCGTTCGCAGCCGGCATGCCGGGAATGCCAGGGGCGATGCCTGGCGCAGTAGCGCCGCAAACGCCGGCCGATATCGACGACAGTGACAAGGACGAGCAACTCGCCCTTCTGCGCAAGCAGATGGAAGCGATGCAAAAGCAGCTCGACGCAATGGCGCGCAGCAAAGGCTGACGCGTTAGCCCGGCAGCGGCGTCATCAAGATTTCGTACAGAACCAGGAGCGTGTAGGCGCCCCAGATCACCGTGAGGATGATTGCGCCTATGGCTGGCAAGCCAGCGGACGACGCGCGGTTTTCGGTTTCGGCGGTGGTGCTTTTGGCCATGGCGATGCAACTCCGTAAGCGAAGGCGCTGTTCCGGAAGGTACGGCAGTTCGCCGTGCGCGTCATTCTGCGGCGCAGCATGGAGGTGGAGCGCGCCACGTGATGTAGCCTTCGCCATCATAGGCGCTGCAGGTTATTTCGAGCGCGGCCTCTGCGCATGCTTTTAGGTCCGTCGGGTCCACTGAGCGTTCGGCGCTGAGCTTCGGCGGCGCGGACGACAAGACGATCAGATCGGCCCAGTGCGGCGCTGCATTGAGCGCGCGTTCTGCAAGCTCATCCGAGGTGGCCGACGTAACGAGCTGATAGACGCCATCGCCGGCGTAGAACATCGTTTCCCAATTCTCGTCCAGACAGGGGTCTCCGCGGCGTGACTGCGGATCAACGACGACGCAAGCGAGGTTTGGCGCGCTCAATAGACGCGCCCGCAAACGAGCGAACTCTTCGTCGAACACGCTCTCTATCGGGAGCATCGCGCTGCCGTCAGGCAGATGCAGGATGCCCGACGGATCGGGATTGCTTGGCAGGACCCCGCCGCTTTCAAACGCGTGGACCTGCTCATGACCGAGCCCAATGGGAAGGTTGGTGACCACCTTCCCCGCTTTGGTGCGAACAAGATCGGCAAGGGCATCGCAGAATGTTTCGAGCGGGCCGCCGTACCAGCGAAGTTCGCTGAGGCGCGTAGTTATGTACGCAGCGCCGTTCTCACCAAGATCGATGGTTTCCAGCGTGCGATGCATCGCTAATCCCAGACCACCGGCTTGCGGTCCTTCCACGGCATTTCTTTTTCGAGCTGACCGGCTAGGCGGAAGAGCGTGGCTTCGTCGGCGTATTTCGCGGTGAACATCATGCCGATGGGGAGGTTATCGCGAGATTGTCCGAGAGGCAGTGAGAGCGATGGCTGGCCGGTCATGTTGAACGGCGGCGTGAAGCCGAACGTGATGCGCTGGCGGCGATCGAACTCTTTCAGATCCTCCATCAACGTATCGAGGAAATCGACACGCGGCGGCGGCGTGCACATGACCGGGCAGAGATAGACATCAAACGCTTCGAAGCGTTGCAGCACTTCGCGCGTGCGCAGGCGCAACTCCTGCAGACCCCAGAGCGCCTGCGCGCCGTTAAGCGCTTTGCCAGCTTCGTAAGCGCGGCGCGCCAGGCCTTCGATCTCGTCGCCCGGTTCGCGACCTTTGATCGCGACCCAGCGCGAAATGTTGGCGGCGAAGTTCGAGGCGGAGACTATGCCTTGGGCGCGGTAGAGCGCGCGATAATCGATGCCGAGCCCCTCCTCACGCACGTCATGACCGAGCGCTTTCAGCGTTTCTGCTGTGCGTTCGATGGTGGCCTGCACATCCGGGTCGATCGGATCACCCGCTGGCGTTTCCGTGGACCAGCGGATGCGCAGTTTGCCTGGCGAGCGCGTGATCTCTTCGAGGTATGGACGCTCTTGGTACGGATGCGCATAAGGGCTGCCGGGTTGCGGCGCGCCGGTGGCGTCGAGCATGGCGGCGCTGTCGCGCACGGTGCGGCTGACGACGTGATCGACGCTGAAGCCGATGACGCGGTCGGTATCGTGTTCACCATTCGGGTTGCGGTCGCGCGTGGTCTTCATGCCGACGAGGCCGCAGCATGCAGCAGGAATGCGGATCGAGCCCAGGCCATCGCTGGCGTGCGCGAGTGGGACCATGCCGCTGGCGACAGCGCTTGCGGCGCCGCCGGATGAGCCGCCAGAGATATGATCGGGGTTCCACGGATTGCGGCATGGGCCAAGCAAAGCTGACGTCGTAACGCCCGGAATACCGAACTCGGGCGTGTTGGTTTTGCCGGCGAGCACAACACCTGCGGCGCGGTAGCGCTGGGTGAGAATTGAATCGTCGGCGTCGGCGTCTATTCGGGCAAACCGGCTCGCTGATGTGCGCGGCCAGTTCTTAACTCTGACCCCGAGATCCTTGATCAGAAATGGCACACCTTTGAACGGGCCGTCCGGCAGCGGGCCAGAAGCACCCGCGCGCGCTTCGTCATAAGCTTTGTAAACGACAGCGTTGAGGGAGCCATTGTGCCGCTCGATGCGTTCTACCGCTGCGTCAAGCAATTCCGCCGGTGTGACTTCGCGTTTGCGCACCAGCTCGGCGAGGCCAAGGCCGTCGTGTTCGGCGTAGTTCTGCATCGTATCCTCCGAGGGAGACGATAGCGGTTAATTCGCGTTTGGCACGTCGAATGCAGTGGCAAGGCACATGAGCGCAGATGGTCTCAAGCCTGAGGTAATCGACGCGGAGTTCGTCGATGTCGGCGAAAGCCGCCGCGGGGATCGCCGCGCGCAAAATCGCCGGACGGTGCGGGCCAAGCTCGACACGCTGTTCGCTGCAACTTTGGTGAACCAGATCACGGCCTCGGAAGAGGCCTGCCCTCGGGCTTACGCAACGACGAAAAAGCTGCGCGCCGGCATCGTGGTGAATGTCGAGGCTTAGGCCGTCTTCTTACTCGCCTCGAATTCCGCCAGCCAGGTGTCGATAGCGTCCAAACGGGCTTCGATATCGCTGATGCGATCGCCAGAATCGGCGTCCTCAGGTGTCGCGCGCGGGGCGACGCCGCTCTTCAAAGTCACTTCGACAAGATCAGATCCGAGTACGTTGGCGAATACCGCAAGCTCTTCCGCCGTGGGCTCGCGCTCATGCGTGAAGATGCGATGCAACTCGGTCGGCTCGATGCCGACCGCGATGGCCAATGCGGTGCGATCCAGCTTACGCGCAGCAAGCTTCGCGTCGAACCAGACAGCATCAAAAAACAGGGACATTCGGTCACCCGCCAAGCGATCGGCGCCATTCGTGCAGAAGGCGCTGGACCATGAACCTGGTCATCCTTCCCCGATTCGGCCGCTGGCTCGACTTCTCAATCGCTCTAGCTGTGGGCATGTGGTGCCTTTGAAGGCGATCGGCAGTCAGCAATAGGGAGTCGGTGCACATGCAAATGGGCAGCAGGGTCGCCCCTACTGCCCACTGCCGATTGCCTACTGCCAAACTTATTGGCCGGCGAACTCAACGTCGCGGCGGGCAGAGATGATGGTTACGACGACGCCAGCGAGGACGTCGAGCAGCGCCATGATCATGATGATGAAGAAGACGCTGGTTGCGAACGCCGGGTGGAGCAGGAATTCCACCAAGCAGATGATGAACACCAGCATCGAAAGCGCGTGATTGAAGATCGCGGCCGAACCCGTCGACGTCGACTTCAAGAGTTCGACGAACAGCAGGATCAGCGCCAAAAGCACCATCACATCGCCGAACGTGAGCACCCACGGCACGCCTGACGCCATCGGCACTTGCAGCCAAGGCGACAACAGATGCGTGCGCACGTCGATGTTGTCGCCGGCTGACGCCGTCGCCCCGAACGCCCAGATATTGTACGTCAGCACCGGGATCAGGATCAGCGGAAAGACGTTGAAAATGGCCCCCATGGGACTCCCCTCGTTAATTGGCCTGCGGTTTCTACCAGCAGCGGCCACACCTGCTGCGCCTAACGGATTTCTGCTCATAGCTCGTCCGCTCCCCCTGGAAGCCGGGCTCGGCTTCTAAGCCACATAACGCCCCAGAGGTCCGTCATGTTCGCGGCCAGTCTGCCGAGATTCGTATAGTTCGAGCGCCCGGCGCCCCTCTGTCGATGATTAACTTCCAAAAACTCGACTGCATAGCCTTCCCGCAACATCAGTGCGGCCATGAAACGGTGCATATGGTCGAAATACGGTAATCGCAAAAAAGCTTCGCGTTTGAAGACCTTGATGCCGGAGCCGCTATCGTTGGCCCCGTCTTTCAACGCTGCCTTGCGGATATTATTGGCGATGCGGGACGCAGTGCGCTTGCTCCAATTGTCCTGACGCTTGGTGCGCGCCCCTGCCACCATGCCGAGTTCTGTAGGAGCGTCGGGCCTGGTGAGCTTGGCCAGCAGGCGCGGCAGGTCCGCCGGATCGTTCTGGCCATCACCATCCAAGGTGCCCACGATCGGCGCGCGGGCAGCGATCACGCCGGTGCGCACAGCGCGGCTTTGGCCGGCATTCTTGCGATGCCCGAGCAGGCGCAGCGCCGGCAGTTCGGGCTTCAGAGCGGCAAGTTCGGCACGAGTGTCGTCGCGGCTGCAGTCGTCGACGAAAATCATCTCATAGGAGCGGCCATCCAGTACCGCGGCGATCTCACGGGCCAGAGCGCCGGCATTGCCGGCCTCGTTGTGCAAAGGCACGACAACGCTGAATTCGATGCTCTCGGCCAAAATGGGCGCCTTCTTCCGCTCGCGGCGGCTCTCTTAGCGGTTCGGCCCAGCCGACGCGAGGGCGCAAGTCCTGCATAAACCTGCCTACTGACCGCCGAAAGAGCTATCACCCGCCTGTGGCGCAGCCCCAACCCTCCCTCTTCGAGCAATTCGCCAGCGGCTGGCGCGGCTATGCGCTGATTGCGTTGATCGCACTTATGTCGGGCCTGTTTGGGGCTGGGCGGGTGCCGGTGATGGACGCGGATGAGGCGCGCTTCGCCCAGGCCAGCCGGCAAATGGTGGAGAGCGGCGAATACGTCCTCATCCGGCTGCAGGACGAGGAGCGGCGGCTGAAGCCCATCGGCGTCTACTGGGCGCAGGCCGCTTCTGTGCAGCTCTTCGAGCCGCTGACTGGGCGGACGAATGCGATCTGGCCGTACCGCCTGCCCTCGGCGCTGGGGATCGTGCTGGCGGCGCTAGCGGTGCTGTGGGGCGGCACAGCGCTGATCGGGTCACGCGCGGCGCTTTATGGCGCAGGGCTGTTTGCGGCGGGCGTGCTCGTCGGTTTCGAAGGCATGACCGCAAAGACCGATGCGCTGCTGCTCGGGTTCACGACTCTTGCGATGGCGGCTTTGGCGCGATTGCGAGCGCCGGCCGTCCGGCCGGGGCCGCGTGTGCTCGCACTTGTGTTCTGGGCGGCGCTTGCGCTCGGCGTGATGATCAAGGGGCCAGTGACGCCGCTCGTTGTGGCGTTGACCCTGTTGGCTATCGCAGGATGGGAGCGGCGCTTTGCGTGGATGAAGCCGCTGGCGTGGTGGCCGGGGCCGCTGTTGGCGGTGGCGATCGTTGCGCCATGGGCGGTGCTGGTTTCGATCGAAACCAACGGACGCTTCTTTGCGGACATGTTCGCAGAGGACATCGTCCCGAAGCTGCTGAGCGGACAAGAAAGCCATTTCGCGCTGCCCGGCTTTCACACCTTCCTGCTGCCGTTTCTGATTTTCCCGGCGACGTATGCGCTGCCGGCGGCGGCGCGGATCGTGTTGGACGCTGTGCGCGCGCCGAGGAACGATGACGGACAAGCGCCGATCCGGTTTTTGATCGCGTGGGCTGTGCCGATCCTGATTTTCTTCGAATTGGCCCCAACGAAGCTGCCGCATTACGCGCTGCCTGCTTATCCTGCCATTGCGCTTTTGTGCGGGGCAGGCCTCAGCGCAATCATGGGACGGCGCTGGCGCACCGCGCATCCGGCCGGCGTCGTGATGTTTGCAGTGTGTGGCATCAGCATTGTCGCGCTGATGGCGGCGAGCGCCACCTTCATGCCAGGCGATTTCGCCGCCGATTTCCGGCGCGCCGTTTCAACCGCTTTGATTGGCATTGGCGTCGTTGGCGCAGGCACGGTGGCACTGATCATGCTGCGGCGCCCGGCGGCGCGCGCGGCGGCAATGGTGCTCTGCGCACTCGTGCTCTCTTTCAGCCTGCGTGAGCGCCTGTTGCCGGAAGCGCGCTCATTGTTCGTCAGCAGTGAAGCGGTTGCGGCGCTGACGCGGGCACGGCTGACACCGCGCGATACGCGCCCGCTCTGGGTGGTCGGCTACAACGAGACCAGTCTCGTTTTCCTCACCCGCACTTCCATCCGTGTCACCGAGCCGATGCAGGCGGCGGAGATGGCGGAGGCAGGCGATGCAATGATCGTGGAAGGACGTTTGCTGCAAACCATGGCGAGCGATTTGGAGGTGCGCGGGCTCGCGTTCTCGCCAGCTGAGCCGCCCGTGCGTGGCTTTGCGCTAGGACGCGGCGAGCGCGTGGCGTTGTTTGTGGGGCAAGTGACTGAAGCGCCGGTGCTCAACGAAGCGGCGGACGGCCGATAACAAGATCTTTGAGACCGAGCAAAACGATAAGCGCCGGGCGCGCAATGGCGGCAAAGGCTTTCTCAAGCGGCGTCTTGGCGCTCTTGCTCGCGAATAGAGCCAAGCCTTGCGCCAATCTTCGCCCGCGCGGGTCGCGCTGAAACTGTACGCCGGAAGC
>JAWXAM010000057.1:0-12256 GCA_034439495.1 Terricaulis sp.
CAGGCGAGAGAAACGCGAGCGCGATCAAAGCTGTGGTGGCGCAAACGAAACCCAGGATGTTGAGGTGCCGCGCCCAAGTCCGTCTGGTCGGCGGTCGGATTTGTTGGCGTGTTCTTGTTCGCCTTCGGATATGCGGGCTCCGCGTTCTTCCCCTGCGACTATGGTTGCCGCCCCGAAGAGCCCACGTTTTCACAAACGATGCACTATCTCCTGGGGCTTCCGGGCTACTTTTTAACGCCACTTACGCTGGCGCTTCTTGGTGTTGCCGCACGCAATTGGCCAAAGGCGCGGCACCTCAACATCCTGGGTTTCGTTTGCGCCACCACAGCTTTGATCGCGCTCGCGTTTCTCTCGCCTGATTATGAATATGTCGGCGTTGCGCAGCGCGTGCTCGAAGCCAGCATGCTGATCTGGGTCGCGGCGTGTGCGCTCTATCTCGGCACGCGCCCACGCGCTGCATAAGAAAAGGCCGCCGCGTCGCCGCGACGGCCTTTCCCTGAATGGGTGATCCGAGATTTAGAGTTCGCGGCTGATCGTGAAGTTCACGATCGAGTCGAGACCTGAAATGTCGGTGTCGTGATAGCGCAGATCCAGGGTGAAACCGTGCGTCGCGTAGGCGCCGCCAATATTCCACGTGTCGTAATCGCCAGCAGCGTCGACGTCTTGGTTGCCATAGGCGCCCGAAATCGCGAACGCATCGCTGAATGCGTAGGTGCTGTTGATTTCGTAGTAAACGGCGTCGCCGGTCTCACCGAAGAACTCCGGCGAGTAGGCTACTTGGCCGCCGAGCGTCAGTTGCGGCGCGACTTCAATCTCGCCGCCGACGATGCCTTCGAAATAGTCCATTTCGCCGCCGCCGGTGATTTCGTCATCGCCGTTCGGATAGAAATAGCCGACGAGGCTCACGTCCCAGTTGATCGGACCGGTGGTGGGCGTCCAGCCAACATAGAGGTCGAGTTCCATGGATGCGGTTTCGGTCGGCGCGGTCGCGCCGAAGTTGACGCTCGAGCCCCAAGCGCCGGCATAGAACTGATCGTTGCTCCAATCGAAGCTGCCTTGAATGGCGGCGCCGCCGTCCGATTGGGTAATGCCGCGGAACACATAGTCCGTGGTCAAAGACACCGAGGCTGTCGTTTCCGCATTCGCGGCGCCAACCGTCGCGGCGCTGGCCAGCATGGCCAGGCCAATGATCTTCTTCATGTTACGCATCCTAATTTTCCCCGCGGTTCTCGCCGCGCTTGGAGAGGCTCACGCCTTCGCGTGAACGTTTGGTTAAGCAAACGAAGTGTGGCCTGATTTGCGGGCGCCAAAAGCTCAGCGTGTGTCTGAGACGCTACGATCGCTCATTGCGCCTCAAACTTGGGCGGCCAAGCAGGCCGTCGCTGCTTAGATGCGCATGCTGCCCTAGCGTTGGTGGCCAAACCAAGCCGATGAGGCGCCTTGCCAGCGCGGCCTGGGGATATCAAAGCTCCGCCGATGAGCACCGATCCCAAAGGCCTGACCCAACTCGGCAGCGCCGCAGCCATTCCCGCCAGCCCAGACGCCGCCACGCTTGAGCGCGTGCCCAATCCGCATGCCGGCTCACTTTATCTGGCGCGTTTTACGGCGCCGGAGTTCACCTCAATCTGTCCGGTCACCGGGCAGCCGGATTTCGGCGTCCTGGTGATCGATTATGCGCCGGCCGACTGGATCGTGGAGTCAAAGAGCCTGAAGCTCTTCCTGCAGAGCTTCCGCAATCACGGCGCTTTCCATGAGGATTGCACCGTCGGTGTCGCCAAACGCATCGTCGAAGCTATCGCGCCGACATGGTTGCGCATCGGCGGTTACTGGAATCCGCGCGGCGGCATGCCGATCGACGTGTTCTGGCAAACCGGCGAGGCTCCGGCCGGTCTGTGGCTGCCGGAGCAAGGTGTGGCGACGTATCGGGGGCGGGGATAGGCGGAGTGCGCTAGATGTCTGGACATCCCGCCATCGGCGCATTCGCCATCGTGCCAAGCAATGACTTGCCCGCTGCGATTCCATTCTGGGAGCGCCTGGGCTTTTCCGTCACCGGCGGCGATCGCCAGTACATCATCATGACAGGCTGGGACTGCGAGGTGCATCTCACGCAGGCTGGTGAGGGTCCTTGGCGGGTGCCAGCTGACCACAATCCTTTCGGCGTCTTCATTCGCACGCCGCATGTCGATGCTATCGCCGCGCGGGTCGACGACTTGATCATCCGCCCCGGCGGAATTCTTCGCCACCGCGAATGGGGTATTTACGAAGTCGGCATTGCCGGCCCCGACGGCCTTCTTGTGCGTATTGGCTGGCCCTCGGAATTAATGGGCAAAGCCTAGACTTAGAAGCGCGACACGCGCGTCGCCACGTCCGCGCGCACGCGCTCTGCCGGGCCCACGTTCGGCGTGCCAAGATAAACAAAGCCCGCGATGCGTTCGTTTTCGTTGAGGCCTAGCGCTGTGGCGGCGCGCGCATCGAACGCGTGCCATTCGGTCAGCCAGCAGCCAGCATAGCCCAGCGCATGCGCGGCGATCAGAAGATTGTAGCAGACGGCGCCCGCGGAGAGTTGCTGCTCCCACTCGGGCACTTTCTTACTCGGCTGCGGCGCCGACACGATCATCACGCAAGCTGGCGCGCGCAGGAAAGTGCCGCGCACGAATTCTAGCCGGCTCTCGTCCACGCCCTCGTCATTCTTGATCACGCCCGCCAACGCGGCGCCCGCGCGTGCGCGTGCTTCGCCTTCGATGATCACGAAACGCCACGGCCCGAGCTTGCCGTGGTCAGGAACGCGCGCAGCCAGCGCCACCAATGCATCGAGCTCCGCGCTCGAAGGCGCTGGCGCCGCCAGATGCATCAGCTTGCTCGATCGCCGCCCTGCTAGCAGTGCGAGCGTCTCGGCGCTTTCCTTCACGGCATTCGCCGGTTCGTTTTCGAGAGGAGAAGCGGGAATGGCGGATAGGGGAAGGGGCATCTCGACTCCATGGCGCACGCGCGCGCCCAGCGCTAGACACATAAGATGAGCGATACTTGGGAAGAAGACGGCGATCCTTGGACCGTCGAAAGCGTCACACGTCCCTTCGAGAACGATTGGATGGTGATTGATCGCTACGCGGTCATCCACCCGGGGGGCGCGTCCGGCACATACAGTGTGATGCGCCCGCGTAGGCTCGCTGTCGGTGTGCTCCCGATAGAGCCGGATGGGTTTGTGCACCTAGTCGGCCAATGGCGGTTCCCGCTCGGGCGCTATTCTTGGGAGATGCCTGAGGGCGGCGCCGAGCCAGGTGAGCCGCCACTCGACTGCGCCAAGCGCGAACTCGAGGAAGAGACCGGCTTGCGGGCGGGGTCATTTGAGCTGGTGCTCGAAATGGACATGTCCAACTCCCTCACCGACGAGCGGGCAGTCATTTATCTCGCCACCGACCTAACGGCAGGCGCCGCGCAGCCTGAGGCCACCGAGGTGCTGCGCCACCGCCGCGCGCACTTCCAAGACGTGCTCGCGCGCGTCGTTGACGGCCGTATTCGCGATAGCCTGACGGTTGCCGCCGTGCTGCGGGCCCACCACATGGCGGTGACCGGCGCATTGCCGCAGGCGCTGGCCGAGGCAATGCTCGGCCGCAAGGGAGAGTGAGCATGGCGAGCGATAGTCAGCCGCGCGTGTTCGAGGCGTCCGGCGGGGTCTGGTCGCAGTTGCGCGTGGAGGCGATGCAGGCGGCGGCGGAAGAGCCGTTGCTGGCGTCTTATCTGCACGCTTCGATTCTGCACCACGACCGCATTGACGACGCACTGTCGTATCATCTGGCGCAAAAGCTCGGGCATGGCGATCTACCCGCCCTGCAACTTCGAGAAGTCGCCCGCGAAGCTTACGATTCCGATCCGCAGCTCGCGCTGCAAGCCTTGCGCGACATGCGCGTCGTGCGTGAGCGCGATCCGGCCTGCACGACGTATCTGCAGCCGTTCTTATTCTTCAAAGGCTATAACGGCCTGCAGGCATATCGCATCGCGCACTGGCTGTGGAAGCAAGAGCGCAACATTCTTGCCTATCACCTGCAGAGCCGCATCTCGGAATTGTTCGCGGTCGACATCCACCCCAATGCCAAGATTGGCGCGGGTGTGTTCATCGACCACGCTCATGGCATCGTCATCGGTGAAACCGCCGTGGTGGATGATGATGTTTCAATGCTGCATTCAGTGACGCTAGGCGGCACCGGCAAAGAGGGCGGCGACCGCCACCCCAAGATCCGCCGCGGCGTGATGATCGGCGCCGGCGCAAAGGTGCTGGGCAATATCGAAGTCGGCGAAGATGCGCGCATCGCCGCCGGCTCGGTGGTGCTGGAAGACGTACCGCCGCGCTGCACCGTCGCCGGCGTGCCGGCCAAACCCGTCGGCGGGCCGTGTTGCGAAGGCGTCAAGCCCGCAGAAGTAATGGATCAGCGCATCGAGTAGGCGCGGCGGTGTGTCCACTGCTTGGACGCGTACAAAGGCGTAAGCTCTGTGCGTGACTCGTTTGGAGCCGTACGCCTACCGGCGCGATGCCGCCGTACCAGCGTTTGACGACACGCTGCCGATCATCATTTTTGACGGAAAGTGCGTGCTTTGCGCGGGTTTTGCGCAATTTGTACTGCGACACGATCGACGCGGGCTCCTCCGGCTGCTCGCCGCGCAAACGCCTTTGGGTGAGGCGCTCTATCGCCATTTCGGCCTGAGCTACGGCGATTTCGACACCTATGTGCTGCTTGAGGGCGGCTCAGTGCGGATCAAGTCGAGCGCCGCGCTGCGAATTTTTGTGAAACTGGGACTGCCGTGGTCTTTGCTCGGTGTTGGCTACGCCCTCCCGCGTTGGTTCCGCGACGGGCTTTATGATTTTGTGGCGCGCAACCGCGTGGGCTGGTTCGGCGTCCGTGACACGTGCTACGCGCCGAGCCCCGCGGACGCTGCGCGGTTCGTGCAATGAAGCTGCTCATCGTCGGCGGCTACGGCACGTTCGGTGGACGGATCGTCCAGCTGCTGGAGTCCGAAAGCGCGCTAACGATAGTGGTTGCGGGGCGTTCAGTAGCCTCCGCGCGCACTTTCTGTGCGAGCAGGGCGCACGCGCGCGCAACGCTTACGCCTGCATATTTCGATCGCGAAGGCGATCTCGACGCGCAACTGGAGAGGCAGGCGCCAGATCTTGTCATCGACGCCAGCGGGCCATTCCAAGCGTATGGCGGCGCAGCATTCCGTTTGATCGAAGCCTGCGTTCGCGCACGAATCCACTATCTGGACTTAGCGGACGGGTCTGATTTTGTTGCAGGCGTTGCTGCCTATGATGAAGCCGCGCGTGAAGCTGGTGTCTATGCGCTTTCCGGCGTCTCAAGCTTTCCGGTTTTAACCGCTGCCGTCGTGCGCGAGCTTACCGCAAGCATGACGCGCGTTGATGATATTGCGGGCGGCATTGCGCCTTCGCCCTACGCAGGGGTTGGCGCCAACGTGGTCCGCGCTATCGCGAGCTATGCCGGCCAACCGGTTGCCTATCTCGGGCGCACTGCAAAGATCATTGGGCGTCCCTTCACCCAGCAGCGCCGCTACACAATCGCGCCGGCAGGGCGGTTGCCTTTGCGCAGCACGATGTTCTCGCTGGTCGATGTGCCAGATCTCAGGGCGCTGTCGGAGCTATGGCCGCAAGTCAGGCGCGTTTGGATGGGCGCCGGCCCCGTCCCGGAGATACTGCATCGCGCCCTGATCTTCTGCGCGTGGCTCGTGGCGATCGGCGCGGTGCGTTCGCTATCGCCACTCGCGCCGCTCATGCATTGGGCTACGAACCGCTTGCGTTGGGGCGAGCATCGCGGCGGCATGTTCGTGGAAGTCCAGGGCGCCGATGCGGAGGGCGCACCGGTCACGCGCTCGTGGCATTTGCTTGCCGAGGGTGCGGACGGGCCGCTTATTCCGTCAATGGCGGTGCAGGCGATTGTGCTCAAGCATCTCGCCGGCGCGCCGCCGCGGCCGGGTGCACGCGCGTGTGTGGATGACGTTGAACTGAAGGACTACGAACGCCTGTTCGTTACGCGGACTATCTACACTGGCGTGCGCACGCATCCGCCGCGCGGGGCGTTTGTGTATCAGCGAATCCTGGGCGCTGCTTGGGAGAAGCTGCCGCCTGCATTGCGCGAGATGCACGATGGTGTTGCATTCGCGCGCGGCAGAGGGCGCGTGGAGCGTGGACGCAATCCGCTGGCGTGGTTCGCGGCGTCGGTGCTGCGGTTTCCGCGCGCCGGTGAGGATCTGGACGTCAGCGTGCGCTTCGATCCGCGCCCTGCCGGAGAAGTGTGGACGCGGTCATTCGCCAACCAATCCTTCTCTAGCTATCAATACGAAGGCCGAGGCGCGTCCGAGCGTTTGATCGTCGAGCGCTTCGGCGTGCTTGCGTTCTCGATGGCGCTGGTGCTCGAGGGGGAGCGGCTGAATCTAGTGTTGCGGCGCTGGAGCGCATTTGGCGTGGTGCTTCCGCTCTGGCTAGCGCCACGTTCAAAGGCGCACGAAAGCGCAGATGGCGACGTGTTTCATTTCTTCGTGGAAATCTCTCACCCACTGGTTGGACTAATTGTCCGGTACCAGGGCTGGCTAACGCCTCAGCCGCCGGGGCCGCGCACCGAATAGGCGCCAGCGTTGCCGATCGCTGTGGACGTGGCCGCAACCGTGGTGGCGTAAAGCGTGTTCACCGTCGCCGTGGACGTGACGTTGCCGTCGTTCACCTGATTTGCGCTGGCGTTGAGGCTCGGCACGTTGGTGTCGCAATAAGCGCAGAGTGCGCCCGAGACGCTGTTGCCGTAAGCGGCCGAGGAGGCGAGCGCCATTTGGCCGCCTTCGCCGCTCATTGCAGCGTTCGCGGTGATGTCGCCGCCATTTGCTTGGGTGACGTCCATCACCGTATCCGAGCCGACGTTCGAGACGATGGCTTGGTTGCCGACGCCGTACGCGCCAGACGATGCAAAGCCCGCGAACTCGCCGCCGAGCGTGACGTAGCTGTCAGCATTGACGTTCGCGGTCGAGGATTGGTCGATGCGGCTGTTCACGTAGCCCCATTGGTTGTCGATGGTGACGGCATTGGCGTTCGCGGTGGCGTTGCCCGAAACGTCTGTCGCGTAGCCGGAATAGACATCGACGCTGGCGCGGACGCTGTCGCCGGTCGCGGTTTGGCGCGTGTCGGTGAGTACGGTGGCGGTTTCGCTGCCGACTGTGAGGTTGTTGGCGCTGGCGATCGCGCCGGAAACGACTTGGCCGCCAACCGCGCCGTGATCGGCCTCGATGACGGCGCTGGTCAAGCCTGTGCTCTCTTGATTGGAGATGAAGCGGACTTCGCTGTCTTGCGCCGACACCGCAGCGACGTTGCCGCTGGCCGAGGCCGAAGTTGCGGCGTGGCCCGCGTTGCCGCCGGTAAAGTTCACGCTGGCGTTGGCGTCGCCGTGCGCGAGTTGGGTCGAGTTGATATCAACATTGCTGCCGCGCAGTTCGGCGGTGCCGCCGTTGCCGACTGCAGCCGACGTCACAGCAACGGTGCCGCCCGCATTCCACACCGTGGCGTCGGTGTGGGCGGTGGTGTCGCCGTCCATGTGTTGGGTGTTGTCGAACGCTGCATCCGCATCGTCTGCAACCGCCGTCACCACGTTGCCGCTGGCGACGGACGTGGCGCCGACATCATACGCGCTGCCTACTTCGACATCGGTGATCGAGGTCGTGTCGCGCAGCTGCAGCTGATCGTTCACCTG
This sequence comes from Terricaulis sp., assembly GCA_034439495.1. GTDB lineage: Bacteria > Pseudomonadota > Alphaproteobacteria > Caulobacterales > Aquidulcibacteraceae > Vitreimonas. The sequence goes on from JAWXAM010000057.1 coordinate 7,740, forward strand.
CGCGAAGGCGGGCGTGGTCAGCAAAGCTGCGCTAAGGAAGAGGGCGGCGCGCATGGTGTGTGCTCCTAGTGGCTTACGAGCGGCCACGCAGATCGGTGATGTTGTCGTCGCGGCGGGCGTGCCAGGCGTCGGTGTCTTCGCGGCGCGCTTGCTCTTGCTGGATCAAGGTGGCGGCGGCGCTTTGCGGCGCTGCGCCTTCTTGGCCCGGGCCCATCGGATCGCCTTGGGCGGCGATGGCTTCGGCGCAGGCTGCGCTGTCGGCGCGGTAGAAGCGGCTCATCACCTCAACGACGGCGCGTTCCACGCCGGCGCGGACCGCGAGTTGAACCGGCTCGAGGGCGCGTTCGCCAGCGGCGATGTCGAGCAGCGTATCGTCAAAGAACGAGAACACGCCGGCTCGGACTTCACGGCCGATGATCTGCTTTTGGTACGAGATGACATCGACGACTTCGAGCGTGCGCGTGTCGATCAGGCGGAAATCGAGCGCGATGTTCATCACGTAGAGGCGGGCGCCGAGGTTGCCGACACCGTCGCGAGCGTCGGTGTGGCCGCCCTGGGCGTCAACGCCCATCGAACGGATGTTGTAGTTGAGCTCGGTGATGCCGCCGACGAAATAGAAGTCGGAGCCCGGCATTTGGCCGGCATAGATACGGCGAACGTTCTCGTCGCCTTCTTGGCCGATCAAGCGGTTGTTGGCGTAGCGCAGTTCGAGTTCGGTGACCGACGTATCGAAGCGCTCAACCAGGCGTGCGCCGGCTTTCGAGAACGCCGACATCGCCATCAGCGAGGCGCCTTGCGTGATGCGGCGGCCGCCTTCTTCCGACACCGAGCCGGTGTAATCCAGGATGCGGCCAACGGCGATGCGCGGCGCGCTGATGTTGTTGGTGCGGGCATAGCCGGCCAAACAGTTCAGCGCCGGCGTGTAAGCCGTCGGGTTCGCGGTGACCGGCGCATCGCCGATCGGCAACGCGTACATGCCGTCATTGCCGGAGTTTGGCGTGACGCACGCGGTCAGCGTCGTGGTAGCGGCGAGAACCGCAGCGAGAGTCTTCAGCGCGCGCATGATCAATCGTCTCCGATCACGGCGGTGACATCGCCGTTATTGATTTGGGTCGAGTCCACGATCACCGTGTTGTAATTGCCTTGGGTGACCACGTTGAGTTGGTTGCCGATGGCTTGGGCTGAGCCAATGCCGCCGGAGAAACTGTCTTGCAGGCCGCCCGAGAGGCTGCCTTCGATTTCCATGCGACCGTTGACGATGACACGGTTGCCGTTCTCATCGCGGGTCGCTGGGTTGATTGGCGTGTCGAAGCTTTCCCAGCCCATGCCGAACGCGCCGCCAAAGTCGCCGGCGCCGCCTGGGATCGGATCAGCAAACGATGGCGTGGCGAACGCCATGGCTGCTGCACTGATAAGGATGAACTTCCGCACGGGATTTCGCTCCGACAATTCGTCTGCCAAGCGAGAAAGCAACGGACGTGCCACGTTGCGGCGCGAGATTTCGCGCTGAGTTTGGACGATCGTAGTTAAGCCGCGGAAATAAAGGCGATCAGCGTGCCGATATGGCGCGTGTTAGGCGAAAACTCAGAGCCAGGTGAGTTCAAGGCGCTCGCCGTCGATCTGAAGTCCCTTCAGCCGGCCTCGACCATCGCGCCCGATAGAGACGATGGCGAAGGCGCGCGAGGCGGCGTCCACGTTCTGCTCGCGCAGCACTTGTTCGATGCGCAGCGCTTCGGTTTGGTTGATGTGAAAGCGGTCAATGCCGAGAGAAAGCGTCACCAATCCAGGAGTCGCTTCGACGCCGGGTAGCGCCTCGCCTGGTTCGATGCAGGTGAAGTGTCCCTTAACAGGCAGGCCAAGCAACTGCGCCTGTTCGCGCGACTCCGCGCCGCCGGCGACAACATAGATGTCTCCGCTTTGCTGAAGCGCGACCCACTCGAGATCGCCGCCGGTGGGGCAGGTCTGGCCAGGCTCGAGCCGCTGAGCAGGGTTAAGCAGAACATAATGGCCGCTGAGCAGCGAGCGCGGGTCAACCGCTTCCATGGGCAGCAAGACTTCTTCGCCGCTCTGGCGCGCAAAGCCTTCGCTTACGACGAGGCCGATCAACGCCGCGGCGCAAAGACCGGCAACGATCAAGATGCGAGGAGCAGCGTTCACCTTCATGATGTCTTTGCTTTCCGCCGCAGCATCAGGCCGCCGATCAAAGCTGCGACAGCGCACAATAAGAAGACGCCAGCTGCCGCCAGAAGGTCGAGACCGAGATCGCTGAGCAGCGCGCAAATCGCGCCGATAATGCTTAAGACACCGACTGTGGTGACAAGGCTGTGGCGGTCAAAGCGACCGAGCGCCAGCAATCCGCCGGAGGCCGCGAGCCACACGATGCGATGCAAAATGCCGGCGTTTTGGCCGGTTTCGTCGCTGATTGGCACGTAGCCGGCGATGGCGAAAAGCAGAAGGGCGCCCCACGCGAACCAGCCATAAAACACTCCCGCGAACGGGCGGTCTTGCGTGTAAAGCCAGCGTGCGCCTGCCGCCATGCCGCCCAAGATGATGGAGAGAAAGAACGCGGCGCCGGCGTCCACTTCAAAGCGCGCAGTGAACCAGCCGAAGCAGTACAAGATACCTAACGCGGCGACGTGCGCGAGCGGCGCCGAGGCCCAGCGCAGCGCGAGGTACCCTGCCAGTGGCGCAAACAAGAGCATCCATGGCGCTTCGGATTCAGATCCTGCAAACCATTCACGATCAGCGAAATCGCCGAGCGCAATGAAGACAAGGCCTACGACTGCGGCGCCCGTACAACGCCCCGCGAGCGCCAGCGCGAAAGCGGCGACCCCCGCGCCGTAAGACGCCGCCTTTGGATCGCCGGCGATGTCAAATATCTGTCCGGTGAGGCCGATCGAGGCTGCGAACACTAAAGCGGCGACCATCAGCAAGATGTTGCTAAGCACGTTGCGCTCTTTGTGCGCCGCCCAAGCCCCGCCGCCGGCGAGGCCCAGGAATGCGGTCAAAAGCACAGCAAAACGTACAAGCTTCGGCGTCGCGTCCCAGTTGGCCGCAACGAAAGTGATGACCGCGATGCCGAGCAGCAGGGCGCCGACCCAGGCCAAAGCTGTAGCAGCGTCTACGCGGCGAGCTTCAGGAATGGAGGCGAGAATGGGCTCGCGCTTATCGGCTGCCACGAGGCCTTCCGCGATCCAGCGGTCGAGATCTTGTTTCAGCTTGTCTTTGTACGAAGCCATGAACGCTCTTTAACCCGCGCCTTATGCAATGGCCATTGTGGGTGTTAGCGCTTGCTGGCCGGGCAGGGGCGGCGCATCCTTTGGCTTGTCAGAAGTGTTGAGGAGAGGCGCCCATGCTGATCGCACACGTCATTCGTGACAAAGGCGCGACGGTGCACACGCTGTCGGTGAACGCGACGCTGCAGCAGGCCGCGCAAGAGCTTTTCGACAAAAAGGTTGGCGCGCTGGTCGTGTTGGATGGCGACGGCGAACTCGTCGGCGTGTTCTCAGAACGCGATTTGGTAAGGGAAATCGCGCAGCGCGGGACTGTTGCGCTGACCCAGGAGGTTGGCGCCGCCATGACGCGAAACGTTGTCACCGCGCATCCGGATGAAACCGTCGATGATTGCCTCGGCCGCATGACTGATCGGCGCGTACGCCATTTGCCTGTGCTGGAAGAGGTTCGGCTGATCGGGATCATTTCGATCGGCGACCTGGTGAAACACCGCATCGCAGTGGCGGAGGCGGAAGCCGCCGCTATGCAGGCCTATATCGCCGCGCAATAGCGGGTTCCGGCCGCGTTCGGGGCTTGTGTTCAGGGCCCCAACACCCCAGTTGGGTAGGCCGCGCGGTGGCCAGAACGGTGCGCCCGCGGATTTGATCGATTGAACCCTTTCGGCGCTTGAAGCCTACGAGGGGAATCGGTAAGTTAATTTTGTTGCGACCCCCGAACGACTGCGCGGACAGCGCGGGATCTAGGGTTCACGCACAAATCGCTGATTTTTCAGGTGTTTTTTGAACGACTGAAAAAAGCGTATTTGGCGCGAAAAGGTCGTTGACATGGGAAATGGGCGCGCATAGAAACCGCGCCTCCCGCCGAGGCCACTGAATTGGTTTCGGCCCGCATGTTCGGGCTTCACGGCTCCATGTGCGGGTGCAGAGAAGTTTTCTCTGTAGGGCGCTCTTTGACATTGTGATTTTGGAGAAGGGAAACGCAGGCGGCGGCGTGCTGTAGGCAAGCGAGCAATCGCAAGCCAAACGACGCTGACGTTATGTGTTTTCTGGAAACTAATAACTGACTTACAGATTGAGATCAGGCTTCGGCTTGGTTTCGAAATGTGCGTCGGTTCCCGTTACATAAAACGCATACGCTTTAACCGGCGCCTCGATGGTCTTCGGACCTAGAGGACATGTCAGAATGTCAACTCAACCTGAGAGTTTGATTCTGGCTCAGAACGAACGCTGGCGGCAGGCTTAACACATGCAAGTCGAACGCCCCGCAAGGGGAGTGGCAGACGG
>JAWXAM010000058.1:0-2928 GCA_034439495.1 Terricaulis sp.
CGCCGGCGACTTCAACGGCGACGGCCGCGCCGACATCTTGTGGCAGCGCGACGACGGGCTGATGGCGATCTGGCACATGGATGGCGCAACCACGCTCTCCAGCGCCGTCATCGGCGGTGTCGGCACTACTTGGAGCGTCGCCGACGTTGGCGATTACAACGCCGACGGCAAAGACGATATCCTCTGGCGCAACGACGACGGCCTCGTCGCCGTCTGGACCATGAACGGCTTCACAATCCTCGGCACCGGCGTAACCGGCAGCGTCGGAAACGATTGGGACGTTATCGGGTAGGAGATTGCGGCCGAGCTGAGCTGGCGTCACGCCGCGACTTGGCCAGCATCAGCGCTGCCAACGCCAGCGCTGCCGGCGCGGCTTGCAAGTAGAGGATCGTGATCTTCGCGGTCAGCCCGCCATAAGTTCCTGCGCCGATCACCGCGAGCAGGAAGAAGATCATGAACGCGCGGTCGTTGCGCAGCGCGCCCCACAACAGGCCCGCGGCAAGGATGCCGTTGTAGAAGCCCTGGTTGGCCGCCAGCACGGCCGTTTGCGTCCCAAATTCCGGCGTCATCGCGAACACGCGCTGGCCGATGGGCCCGGTCCAGAGAAACATCTCCAGCACTAGAAAGCCGATGTGCGCGAGAGCTACCAACGCCACCAGCAGGCGCGCGATAAGGTTCATGGGTCAGTCCCTCCCGGAACCGAGCCTAAACCCAAAAACCAATACTTGGAAAATCAGCCGAACTTGCGCGCCATTTCGCCGACGCCGTCGCGGACCAAGGCTGCCTGTGCGTCGTCATTCATGCGCTCGCGGATCATCCGCTCGGCCGCAGCGATCGCAGCTTCCGCGGCGGCGGCGCGAACTTCGTCGGCTGCCTTTGCGCCGGCCGAAGCGATGCGGTCCTCGGCTTGCTCTTCACGCCGCGCCATCGCCGCCATCATCGACTGACGCGTTTCTTCGGCCACCATCGCCGCTTGCTCCTTCGCGGCTGCGACGATCGCTTTGGCTTCGCTTTCCGCCGCTGCGCGCTTGGCTTCGTATTCGGCGTGCAGTTTTTCGGCTTCCTCGCGCAGACGCCGCGCTTCGTGCAGCTCGTGCGCGATGGCTTGCGACTTTTGATCGAGCGCGCCGGCGATCTGCTGAGGCACTTTCAAGTACACCAGCAAGCCGATGAACATCAGCAGGGCCAGGAAGGCGATTTCTGTCGCGGTGATTTCCATCGCGCTTCTCCTAGGCCGCGTTGCGCTTGCCGGCGGGGGCCAGCTTTTCAGCGATGTCGCGCGCCAGCGTCTCAGCGATCGCCGGCACTTCCGCCAGCGCCTTGGCGCGGGCTTCGGCGACCTTGGCTTCGGCGGTCGTGATCTTCGCGGCGAGCCGCGTTTCAGCAGCTTCCTGTTCGGCCGTGAGTTTGGCCGTCATGTCGGCGCGCGCCGCATCGATCATGGCGCGCGCGTCAGCGCGGGCCTTGGCTGACGCTTTCTCCGCTTGGGTCCGTGCTTCTTCGGCGGCTGCGCTCTTCTGCGCGGCGGCTTCCAGATCGCCCGACACCGTCGCCGCGCGCTTTTCAAGCACAGCGGAAACGCTGGGCAGGATGAAGCGGGAGACGATGAAATAAAGCGCGGCGAACGTGATCGCGAACCAGATCAGCTGGCTCGAGAACAGTGATGAGTCGAACGGCGGAAACGTCGCCGCCGCATGCTCGCCGCCAGCCGCCGCGCCATGGGCGGCGTCAGCGGCGTGAGCTGCGTCAGCGGCGTGCGTGTCGGCGGCGGGGCTGGCCATGATCGTTGCTTATTTCGGGACGACGAAGAGCAGCAGAATGGCGATCAGCAGCGAGAAGATGCCGAGCGCTTCGGTCACGGCGAAGCCGAAGATCAGGTTGCCGAACTGGCCCGGCGCCGCTGACGGATTGCGCATCGCGCCTTGCAGGAAGTTGCCGAAGATGATGCCCACGCCGATAGCGGCGCCGAGCATGCCGAGGCAGGCGAGGCCCGCACCGATATAAGCTGCTGCAGTTGCGTCCATTGTAATTCCCCTCTGGGTTGGTGTTCAGCCGAGCTCTAGTGCCCGGGGTGAAGCGCGTCGTTGAGATAGATGCAAGTCAGGATCGCGAACACGTACGCTTGTAGGAACGCGACCAGGAATTCGAGGCCGTAGAGCATCACGGTCATTGCGAGCGGCAGAACCGAGAGTAGGCCATAAAAACCGCCGGCTGCGATTAGCGCCGGCACGAAGCCCGCGAACACTTTCAGCAGAATGTGGCCGGCCAGAATGTTCGCCCAGAGACGAACAGCATGAGAGAGAGGCCGCGAGAAGAACGAGATGATCTCGATCGGCGTCACGATCAGCAGCAAATACCAAGGCACGCCCGATGGCGCGAACAACTTGAAGAATTTGAGCCCGTTCTTGGCGAAGCCAACCACGATGACGGTCAAGAACACCATCATCGCCAGCGCCGCGGTCACCACGATCTGGCTGGTCGGCGTGAAGATGTGATGCACGCCGAAAACGCCGGGGAACATGCCCAGCATGTTGGCCATGAAAATGAACAGGAAGAGCGTGAACACGAAGGGCAAAAACTTCTTCACGCCTTCGGTGCCGGCTGCGTCTTTCAGCATGCCGTGGATAAAGCCGTAAGCGCCTTCGGCCACCACTTGCGCGCGGTTCGGCACCATCGCGGCCGGCTTCATCGCCCAATTGAAGAACCACGCAGCCAGCACGGCGCCGCCTACCATTGCGAGGCTCGCATTGGTGAAGCTCGCATCATACCCCGCCACGCTGAACTCAGCGATCGGGTGGATACCGAACTGTTCAATCGGGTTGTCAGCCACGGCCGGTCTTAATCCTCTTCGTCGTCCGGAACGGACGGCGCATTCGGGTCGATGGGATTGCTCCGCGAATACGATTGCGCCACGCGCACCACATTCAC
>JAWXAM010000059.1:0-19506 GCA_034439495.1 Terricaulis sp.
GATCGGAACGTGGGGCGCGCGCAGCGCGCAGCGTTGGTTGGAGACTTCCAGCGCACCTAACAGAGACTACTCAGCGCGGATCGCGCGCCCCGCTCTCCCTTCTAGGGAAAGAGCTGAAGCAAATCCGGAAACGCAATTGGCGTTGGCCGGCGCATTCGCGCGCTTAAGTCTTCAACGCGTAAACGCTCTCGACGCATGGCGCGCCGATGGTTTCAACTTGGCCGAGTTCGACCAGCCGGATCATGTGCGCGAGCACGCTGTGGCACGCTGCCGGGTGCAGGCGCTTATCGACATCGGCGTAGATCACCGAGACCATGTCTTTGATCGCGGTTTTGCCGGCGCGCATTTGCGCAACGATCTGCGCTTCGCGCTCAAGGCGGTGATCGATGAAAGCCTGCACGAACGGCGTCGCTTCGCGCACTGGCGGGCCATGCGTTGGCCAAAGCGTCGAAAAATTTCGGTCGCGCACTTTTTCGAGGCTGTTCAAATAATCGGTCATGTCGCCATCGGGTGGGCCGATGACGGTGGTGGACCAGCCCATGATGTGATCGCCCGGAAAGAGCGCGTTTTCTTCCAACAGCGCATAGGCCATGTGATTGGTGGTGTGGCCCGGCGTGAACACCGCTTCGATCGTCCAACCCGGCCCGCTAAAGCGATCGCCATCGCTGACATCGATGTCCGGCTGAAAGAGATGATCGTCCGACGCTTCGAGGCGCAACGCATCGCAATCGCTAGGCTTCGGCGGAATAGTGCTGGAATAGACTTTCGCGCCAGTGCGCGCCGCGAGCGGATGCGCGGCAGGCGAGTGATCCATGTGGCGATGGGTGACGAGAATGTGCGTCACGCGCTCGCCCTCGACGGCGCGCAGCAACGCTTCGATGTGTGCGTCATCATCGGGCCCAGGATCGATGATGGCGACTTCGCCCTGGCCGATAATGTAGACGCCCGTGCCGCGGAACGTGAACGGGCCCGGATTGTTGGCGACGAGCCGCCGGATCAGCGGGCTGACCTGCTGCGCGCGCTCGTACTCAAAGTCCATTTCACGGACGAATGGGATCTTGGACGCCATTGGAGCTGGCTCTCAGGCCGCGCCGCGCACGAACTTGCGGAACGCATCGCGCATCATGCGCGTGGCTTTGACTTTGTCGGCCAAGTTGAGCGCGATGGGCGGACCCATGTCGGTCTTGTTGGCGTCAACGATATAAAGCTTGCCGTCAGTCCGATCACGCAACACGTCAACACCACCCCATTCAAGGCCGATCTCGCGCGCGAACGCGCTGATCTGATCAAGCTCTTCGGGGCTGAACACGTCTTCAGGCGCCCGCAGCAGCACCTCTGTGTTCGTATTGAGGAAGCGTTTGGTTACTTGCCGGCGCTTGATAAACACAACGACCGGTCTTCCGCCCACGGTGGAGGTGCGCAAATCTTCGACGAGGTCGAGATCGGACGCCATGCGGTTGTCGACGACGCGCTGGTAAACACGGCCCGGAATGGCCGGTGTCGGGCACTGCACGATGCGGCCATCATGCGCCGCGTTAATCTCGGATTTTTCGACGGCGAGGCCAACGTGTGCGACCGGATCAACCGCGAGCCGATTGCCAAAGGCGATCTCGCAAGCGCGCGCGACGTTCGTTTTCGACACATCGCGGCAGTTAAAATTCACCAGCTTCACGCCGGGCTTCAGCTTTGTCGGCGGATCGTTGGGGCTGAAGGTGGCGTCTTCGAAATGCATGACGACATCGGCTTGCGATGCGTCCTTCACCAATTTGGCGCCAGCCGCGCGGGAGACGGCCCATATCAAATACCAAGGCCGCGCGCGCTCCGGCGTAAAGGCGATGGTGAAGCTCGGCGAAAGCGACTCGATCGCCTGGGCCGCAAAAAAGAAGCGAAACCAGGCGGTGACTTGCGCGATCACCGAAGGTGAATAGGGCACGCGCGCGCCGGTCTTGCGCACGGTTAGGCCGGTGAGGCCGAACTCGAAGTCCTTAAGCCAGACCGAACCTGAGGTCTGGAACACGCGTGGCGTTGCGTCTGTCACGGTTTAAATGCTCCGCGGCCCGGCGCTTGCAGCGCCTTGCCGAATGGAAACGGTATTCGCCATTTGCCTGTTCGCATTGGATCGCGTGCGCACTGTGCTGCTCGCCCTGTCATTGATCGTGATGTTGAAGATCGTATGGCTGCTAATAGCGGCCTAATCAGGTCTTTGGCGCCAAAGTTTCGAGCGCCCCACGCGCCCCTTCTAAGTCGTACCCTGCCTTTGCCGCCAACGCGATGATTTCATCAGGGCGGTTGCCCCCTCTGAGGGCCTGCGCCATGGCCCAGGCCATTATTGAGCGTTTACCCGTTCGGCAATAGGCCAGGATAGGCCCCTCGGCCGTCTCGAGCAGTTCTGCTGTCGCACCCACCGCCTGCGGCGGCGGCGGCAGCCCGGAAAATGGCACTGCGTGGAAGGCCAGCCCCGCCGCTTCGGCCGCCGCGCGCATTTCCGCAAGGCTGGGTTGCCCCGGTTCTTCGCCCTCCGGGCGGTTTACAATGACGGTGCGGAAGCCCTCGGCGGCGGCGCGCGCGAAGTCGTCAGGGCTGAGTTGGCCCGCTGCAGCGAAGGCCGGCGTAACGCGATGGAACTCGGTCATGTCGCAGGTACGTTGACATGGCTTGCCTCAGAAGCAAGGTTTCGCCGCGTCGTCGGCTGCTTCGCCGCAATTGGGACGTTGGGATGCTTGCTCTTACCGTTCGGCGTCTGCTCGTCGCAATTCCCACGCTGATTGCCATCGTTGCCGCCGCGTTCCTGCTGATGAAGGCCGCCCCCGGGGGGCCCTTCACCACCGAGCGCCAACTCCAACCCGAAATCGAACAACGCCTAAAAGCCAAATTCGGCCTAGATTTGCCGATCGAACAGCAGCTGGCGCGGTACTTGTTCGGCTCGGAAGAGGGCGGCGGGCTGGTGCGCGGCGATTTCGGCCCGTCCATGACCTACAAGGACAAGACCGTCATCGACATCATCGCCGAGGGCGCGCCGACAAGCGCCATTCTTGGCTTTGGCGCGATGTTGTTTGCGCTGCTGGTCGGCGGCGGCCTTGGGATCATCGCGGCGCTGCGACAAAACAAGATTCAAGATTACGCGGTCATGGCGCTCGCGATTGCCGGCGTGTGCTTGCCGCCACTTGTGGTTGGGCCGGTGTTCCAACTCCTGTTTGGGGTGCAGTGGGGCATCCTGCCCAGCCAGGGCCTCCACCGCGACGAGTTTGGACTGATCTACCTCATACTGCCGATCATCACGCTGGCGTTGCCGCTGATCGCTATCGTGTCCCGGCTCATGCGCGCTTCGATGATTGAAGCGTTGCGCTCGAATGCGATCCGTACGGCGCGCGCTAAAGGCTTGCCGGAAACGCAAGTGATCCTGCGCCATGCGCTGCCAATCGCGCTGTTGCCAATCGTGTCTTACGTCGGTCCGGCGCTCGCGGGCGTGATGGCCGGCTCGTTCGTGATCGAGACGGTTTACCAGCTGCCCGGCATCGGCAAGCAGTTCGTTTATGCCGCCGGCCAGCGTGACTACACGCTCGTGATGGGCGTGGTGCTGATCTACTCGTTCCTCATCATCTCTCTCAATCTAGCGGCGGACATCATGTACCGCGTGCTGGACCCACGGGCGCGCACGGCATGAGCGACATTCCTCTCGACGAAACCGCGCCGTCCACTGGCGTTCGTGGCCGCTCCCTTTGGGAAGACGCGCGCCGTCGCCTGATGCGCAATCCGGCCGCCGTGGCGAGCCTCTACGTGGTCGCCATCCTGGTGCTCGTGGCCGCGTTTGGGCCGATGCTGTGGGTGCATTCGGTCGATGAAATTTTCCGCGACAGCGTCGGTATCGCGCCGACGTCGACGAACATGCACTGGCTCGGCACCGACACCGAGGGCCGCGATATGGTTGCGCGGTTGATCTTTGGCCTGGGCATTTCGCTTTTGGTGGGCTTTGTCGCTACCGCGGTGGCGATCACGATTGGCGTAACCTACGGCGCGATCGCAGGCTTCGTCGGCGGTTGGGCCGATGAAGGCATGATGCGGTTTGTGGACGTGCTTTACGCTGTGCCGTTCGTGTTCTTCGTCATCGTGTTGATGACGGTGATCGACACGCCCGATCCGTGGGTGAAGCTCATGTGGATCTTCGCTGCGATTGGCGCCGTCGAGTGGCTAACGATGGCGCGGATCGTGCGCGGGCAGACGATTTCGCTGCGGCAAAAGGAATTCGTAGAAGCGGCGCGGGCGGCGGGCGCGCAACCGCTGCAGATCGTCTTCCGCCACATCGTGCCGAATGTGCTGGGCCCCGTCGTGGTTTTCGCAACGCTGAACATCCCAGTGATCATTCTGGCGGAGAGCTTTCTGTCGTTCATCGGCCTCGGCGTGCAGGAGCCGCTGACGTCGCTCGGCCGGCTGATCTCAGACGGTTCGCGTCAAATGATCCAAGCGCCATGGATGCTGATCGCGCCTGCCACGACGATGCTGATCACACTGCTCGCGCTCAACTTCCTCGGCGACGGCCTGCGCGACGCGCTCGATCCGAAGGAAAGGTAGGGCAGGTTACTGCCCTCCCTCTTTACTGCCGCTTATTGCGTCCGCCGCACACGCAGCGCCGGCCCATTTCGCAGCGACATCAAGAAGCTGCCGAGTGCGGCCCTGCGGATCGTGACTTCGCCGCCAGCGCGGGCGTTGCGCGGGTTCTCATTATCAACCTGGGTCCAGACTTGACCATTGGTCATGTAGAAGGTGGCGGTTCCGTCGCGGCGCATGACGACGCGATCGAGCGTGAGTTGCATCTCGACAAATTCCGGCTCGGCGCCGTCTTCGCCGCGCCCGAAGATGCGGGGCAGGCTCGGAAGCGAGAATCCGAACGCCTCGCGCTCCACTTCCTGCGCCTGCGCGCGGTCGACGGCGACCAGATCGCCGCTGGTTTGGGCTTCACGGAGGCGGCCGACGGCCGTGTCGTAGCAGGCCAGGCGCTGAGCTTGGTCGGTAATGCTGGCGCACTGATAGACTTGGTCGAGCGCCGCCGGATTTCCGGCCGGCCGCTCCTGCGCGGCGGCTGGAACAACAGCCAATGCGACAAAACATAGGCTGGCAAAGACAACGCGCATAAAGTCCCCTCCCAAGTGCGGCCGGATCATCTTATTCTGGCTGGAGAATTTGTCAGCCGGCTTAGGCGCCGGGCCCAGGAGACGAGCTTATGGCCATCTGGACGAGCCGCCGATCCCTTTTGACAGGCGCTGGTGGGGTCGGCGTCGCGGCCACGCTGGGCGGCTGCGCCAATGCCCGCATCATCGGCTTCGACAAGGCTCGGAAATCGCTCGACATCGCCAATTCGAGCGAGCCGCTCTCGCTCGACCCGCACAAGGCGACGGGCTCGTGGGAAAACAACATCATCGGCAACATGTTCATCGGCCTCACCACCGAGAACGAGGAAGCCGAGCCCGTGCCTGGCATGGCCGAACGCTGGGAGGTGAGCGAAGACCTGCTGACGTGGACGTTCTACCTGCGCCGCGCGACCTGGTCGGACGGCGAGTCCTGCGACGCGCACGATTTCGAGTTCGGCTTCAAGCGCATCATGAACCCGGACACGCTCTCGCAATACGCCTCGATCCTCTACCCAATCAAGAACGCGCAAGCGATCAATACCGGCGAGATGGATGTCGAGGAGCTCGGCGTCACTGCGATCGATGATCTGACGCTTGAGATCAGGCTGGAGCATCCGGCGCCGTATCTGCCGCAATTGCTGAAACACTACACGGCGTATCCGATCCCTAAGCACGTTCACGCGCGCGTCGGGGAGGACTGGGTCAAGGCTGAGAACATCCAGGTCAACGGGCCGTTCATTCTCCGTCGTTGGTGGTCGAACTACATCATTCACTTGGAGCGCAATCCGAACTTCTATGACGCCAACAACGTCGTCATGGAGCACCTCTATTTCTATCCGCAGAACGACGTGCAGGCGGCGGCGCGCAAGGTGTTGAGTGGCGAAGCCGGCTGGGCGACGCGCTTCCCGTCAAACCAGGTAGAGGTGCTGCGGCGCGATCTGCCGGGCTTCGTGCGCGTTTCGACCTACCTGACGGTGAACTATTTCTCGTTCAACATGACGAAGCCGCCGTTCGATGACGTGCGCGTTCGTCAAGCCATTTCGATGGCGTACGACCGCGACTTCGTGGCCAACCAAATCTACAAAACTGGCGAGACGCCCGCGTACAAGTTCGTGCCGCCGGGCGTTTATAATTATCCGTCGAGTGCTGCATATAACTGGGCAGAGCGGCCGGTTGCGGAGCGCAAGCAGGAAGCAGAGCGGCTCCTGCGCGCGGCGGGCTACGGGCCAAACAACCCGCTGCAGTTCGCATTTTCTCACCGCAACACGAGCGATAATCCGCGCGTCGCTGTTGTGGCGCAGAATGATTGGAACTCGATCGCGCCCTGGGTGACTGTGGAGTTGCGCGGCGTTGAAAACCAAGTTCACTACGCCAACCTGCGCGCTAAGAATTTCGACGCTGGCGATGGCGGTTGGATCGGCGACTTCAACGACGCCAAGAACTTCCTCTACCTGTTCGAGAGCCGCACCGGATCGCAAAATTATCCGGGCTACAACAATCCACGCTACGATGGGCTCGTGCACCAATCGGATTTTGAGCGCGATGACCAAGCGCGCGCGCAGCTGATGTTGCAGGCCGAGCAATTGCTGCTCGATGAAGCGCCGATTTGCACCAGCGTCTTCATCAATAGCACCAATCTCGTGCATCCTGATCTAACTGGCTACGTGGATAATCTCGAAGACATCCATCGCGCGCGCTGGTTCGGGATCAGGAACGCTTAATCAGAACGGCCCGCCAGCTTCATCATCGCCGATGGCTTTGATGGCGAAGGCGTAGTCGTGCGCGAGTTCGCGTAGGTATTCGAAGCGGCCGGCGCTGCCGGCGTGGCCTGCACCCATGTTCATCTTGAGCAAGATGGGGCGCCCGCTCGTGGTGTGCGGCCGCAGCTTCGCCGCCCACTTCGCCGGCTCCCAATAAGTAACGCGCGGATCGGTGAGGCCGCCCGTTGAGAGCACTGCTGGATAAGCCTTCTGCTCTATGTTCGTGTAGGGGCAGTAGGAGGCGATGTAGTCGTACGCTTCCTCGCTCTCGAGTGGATTGCCCCATTCGGGCCATTCCGGCGGCGTCAGCGGCAACGTCGTGTCGCTCATGGTGTTCAGCACATCGATGAACGGCACGCCGCCAATTACGCCAGCCCAGAGATCGGGCCGCATGTTGTTGATCGCGCCCATGAGCAACCCACCAGCAGAACGGCCTTCGCAGACGATGTTTCCTGGGCGGCCATAGCCACGCGACACAAGTTCTTCCGCGCAGGCGATGAAATCCGTGAACGTGTTCTTCTTGGTGAAGCGGCGGCCATCCTGAAACCAGCCGAAGCCCATTTCCGAACCGCCACGCACGTGCGCGATGGCGTAGATCCAGCCGCGATCGACAAGACTGAAACGGCGGATGGAGAAATCGGCGTCCATGGAGATGCCGTAAGAGCCGTAGCCGTAGAGATAGAGCGGGGCGCTGCCATTAAGCGGCGTGCCGCGACGCATCAGGATGGTGATCGGGATGCGCTTGCCGTCCGAGGCTTCGGCGAAGAAGCGGCCGGTGAGGTAGTCATCCGGGTTGTGGCCTGATGGAATTTCCTGTGTCTTGCGCAGCACCTGCGTGCGCGCCGCCATGTCGTAGTCGAACCACTTCAGCGGCGTGGTCGGCGACTCGTAGATGTAGCGGACATTCGTGGTGTCGTACTCGTAGCCGCCGGCCAGTTCGAGATTGTAAGCCTGCTCATCAATGGCGATGTCGTGCTCGTCGCCGCCGCGATGGCGGATGACTATTTTCGGCAGCGCATGCATGCGCTCGACGCGGACGAGGTAATCTTTCGTCGCGCCCAGGCCGAGGATGTAGCGGCCGGCTTGATGCGGCATGAAATCGCGCCATTGGGCGCGCGCGGTTCGCCCCGGCTCGGCGGTCATGATTTTGAAATCGACGGCGTTGTCGGCGTTGGTGAGGATGTACCAGCGGCCGTTCCAATGTGTGGGCGTGTAGAGGAGCTCATCCTCACGGCCGTGGAAGAGCGTTGGCGCGGCCGTGAGATTGTTGGCGGGGATGGTGTAGTATTCTGACTGCGCGCCGTTGCCGGCGCTGATCAGCATGTATTCTTCGCTCTCGGTCGGGCCGACGCTAATGAAGAAGCCGTCGTCCGGTTCGTCATAGACGAGCGCATCGTCGCCGCCGCGTGCGGGGCGGCGATAGATTTTGGCTGGGCGGCCGTTGTCATCGCGGAAGGTCCAGAAAATCAGCTGCGAGTTCGGCGCCCAAGAGAAATCGCCGGTGCAATTGGTGATGTGCGAAGAGAGGGTTTGGCCGCTGGCCAGATCCTTTACATAGACCGTGTAGATTTCCGAGCCTTGCTCATCAACGGCGTAGGCGTAGAGGGCGTGATCGGGTGAGTGCTGGGCGGCGATGACTTTGTAGAATGTCTTGCCGCGCGCTTGCTCCTCGACATTGATCAGGATTTGCTCGGGGCCTTCTTGGCCGCGCGGGCGGCGCGCGTGGATCGGATGCTGCGCGCCGGTTTCGAAGCGGCGGTAATACTCCCACGGGCCATCCGGCGACGGCACGGAGCTATCGTCTTCCTTGGTGCGGCCGCGCATCTCTTGATAGATGCGCTCCTGCAATGCGGCGGTCGGCGCCATCACCGCTTCGCGATAAGCGTTTTCGGCGTCGAGATATTCGCGCACGTCGGGTCGGAGCAGCGACGGATCGCGCATCACGTTCTGCCAGTTATCGTCCTTCAACCACGCGTAATTATCCACACGCGTGCGACCCAATTGCTCGAACGTGCGCGGTTCAATGCGGGCGACGGGCGGCGTGGGGATTTCGGTCATGGTTGGGCTATCCGTGGATGCGCAGGCGGGAAGGAGCGCGAGCACGGGAAGTGCGGCGCTGGCTTGGAGGAGATCGCGTCTATTCATGCGGCCTTGTTCGGGGAAGCGGCGGCGTGGGTCAATCGGCTTCGGTCAGGCGCAGCAGCACGCCGGTGGCGTCGTCGCTCGGTTTGAATCGCGGGTGTTTGGCGCCGCCGGCATCGGCGGCTTCGATGTCGCGGAGTTCGCGGCCTAGCTCGTGCAGACCCTTGTCCAAAGCGGCGCGGACTATGCCGGCGGCGTCGTAAGCGTGATAGCGGTCGACCAAGGCCGAGAGGCCGTCCGTGCAAAGTAGGATGTGCGCCGGGCGCTTGAGCGGCAACTGCCAATAACGCGCATGGTCCGCGCATTCCGGCTGTAAGCCGAACACCCAATAGCCACCGGGTTCTTCGGTGTTGTGCAGGGCGCGTTTTGCGCGGAGCCGATCGAGCGTGCCCGCGTCGCGCAGCAGGGCTGCGGGGTCTGCTGTCTTTCCGGCTTGGGCCGCGGCGCGCTCTTCATCATTGGCGGCGTTTTGCGGGCCGCCGATCGCGTGCGCCGCGCCGTCCGCGTCGAGCGCAAAGCAGCGGCAATCGCCGAGATCGAGGCCGATGATATCGCCTTCGTCCTCGCCAATAATCAGGGCTGACGCAGTCGGTGAGCGCCAGGGCGAGTGTAACGGAACGACAGGAAATCCGGAGAAGTCTTCCCGTGCAAACTCGCTCGCCGCGCGGAGCGTCTCGCGAATGTATTCTTCGTCTATGGTGACGTGATCGTACACCGTCGCCGCTTCGTGCAGCGCAAAATTGAGCTCGCCCGCCAACCAAGCTGCGTCCGACGCCGCGGAGCTGATGGGCGGCTCGCCGAGGTCGGTGGCGCCGTCGATCACCCAAGCGCAGCGTCCGAGGGCGCCATGCGCATCGTCGTTCTGCTTCTTGCGATCGCCAGCCAGCGAAATCGCTTCGATGAGCGTGAGCATCAGCCCGGAAAGATCAGTGAGACGACTTCCGCAACGCAAGCCGGGCGTTCTTCATTCTCGATCTCGATCGTGAACTGGTTCACGACTTGGAAGCCGCCGCCGCGCGGCTCGCACGAGAGCATTTGCGAGCGCAGCCGGATGCGCGACCCGACAGGGACCATGTTGGTGAAGCGGACCTTGTTCGACCCATAATTGATGCCGCGGCTGACGCCCTGGAATGAGGCGATGTTTTTGTTCAGGAACGGGATCAGCGACACAACCAGATAGCCGTGCGCGATGGGCGCGCCGAGTTCCTTGGTGGCGCGCTCGACATCGACGTGGATCCATTGATGGTCGCCCGTCGCGTCGGCGAAACGATTGACCCGGTCCTGAGTGATTTCCAGCCAATCGGAAACGCCGATTTCCTGGCCGACAAGGCTTTGAATTTCGGACAGCGGAATTTCGCGCATGGGGAGGTCTCCTCGGGTTTCGAGGTAGAGGGGCGGCGGCGACTTGTCGAGTTGCCGTCACGTTCCAATCGGGAGGGAGCCTTGCGGACGTGTGCCAGGACGGCCAATTGCGGGGCTTGCCGACACCATGTAATCCCCGCCCATGTCCCTAGACCCGCTCGCGCCAGGCACGCTGGCCCTCGCCGAAGAATTCGGCCTCTCCCGCGATGAGTACGATCTCGTGCTGGAGAAGCTCGGCCGTACGCCGAACGTTACCGAACTCGGCATCTTCTCGGTGATGTGGAGCGAGCACTGCTCATACAAATCCACACGGGTGCATCTGGCGAAGTTCCCGACCGAGGCGCCGCACGTGATCTACGGCCCGGGCGAGAATGCCGGCGCGATCGATATCGGCGAGGGGCTCGCCGCCATTTTCAAGATGGAGAGCCACAACCACCCGAGCTTCATCGAACCATTCCAGGGCGCCGCGACCGGCGTCGGCGGCATCCTGCGCGACGTGTTCACGATGGGCGCGCGGCCGGTGGCGATCATGAACGCGCTGCGCTTCGGCGAGCCGGATCACCCAAAGACGCGCAAGCTCGTTGAGGGCGTCGTTAGCGGCATCAGTTTTTACGGCAATTGCGTCGGCGTGCCGACCGTTGGCGGCGAGACGAACTTTGACGCCCGCTATAACGGCAACATCCTGGTCAACGTCTTCTGCCTTGGCATCGCCGACAAGAACAAGATTTTCACCAGCGCCGCTAAGGGCGCGAATAACCCGGTGGTGTACGTCGGCGCCAAAACTGGCCGCGACGGCATCCACGGCGCGACAATGGCGAGCGCCGAATTCATCGAAGGCGAAGATGGCTTGCGCCCGACAGTGCAAGTCGGCGACCCGTTCCTTGAGAAGCTGCTGATTGAAGCGTGTCTCGAACTGATGGCGACGGACGCGATCATCGGCATTCAAGACATGGGCGCCGCTGGCCTCACATCGTCGTCGGTGGAGATGGCGTCGAAGGGCGAAGCCGGCATCCTGCTCGATCTCGACGCCGTGCCCGCACGCGAAGAGGGCATGACGCCGTACGAGTTCATGCTCTCGGAAAGCCAAGAGCGCATGCTGATGACGCTGAAGCCAGGCCGCGAAGAAGAGGCCAAGCGCATCTTCGAAAAGTGGGGCCTGGATGCTGCCGTGATTGGCCAGACCACCGACACCGGCAATCTCACTTTGCGCTGGCACGGCCAGATCGTCTGCGACATCCCGCTCGGGCCACTGGCAGATGAGGCGCCGAAATATGAGCGTCCATACGTTCAGCCGCTTAAAGCCATTCCGCTTACCGACGCCGAGCAGAAGCGCCTGAGCGACGACTACCCCGGCTTCGCCAACTCGCTCACGACTTTGCTTTCTCAGCCGGATCAAGCGTCGAAGCGCTGGATTTGGGAGCAGTACGATCGCCATGTCATGGGTGACACGCTCGCCGATAGCGGCAGCGATGCGGCGATCGTGCGGCTCTATGGCTCGCAGCGCGCGCTGGCGATGACGTGCGATGTGACACCGCGCTACGTCGAAGCCGATGCATACGAAGGCGGCAAGCAGGCGGTTGCGGAAGCTTGGCGCAATCTCACCGTTACGGGCGCACGCCCGCTGGCGGTCACGGACAACCTCAATTTCGGTAATCCGCAGCGTCCCGAGGTGATGGGCCAGATTGTGTATGCAATCGAAGGCTTGGCCGAAGCGTGCCGCGAACTTTCGTTCCCGGTGATCAGCGGCAATGTCTCACTTTACAACGAGACCAACGGCCAGGCCATTTTGCCGACGCCCGCCATCGGCGGTGTCGGCATTATCGACAACATGGAACGCCGCGCGACGGCCGATCGCCTGCAGCAAGGCGACACGCTTGTGTTGGTCGGCGAAACTGCCGGTCATCTCGGGCAGAGCGTCTATGCACGCGATCTGTTCAAGCTGGGCGGAGCAGCGCCGAAGGTCGATCTTGCGGTCGAGAAGAAGAACGGCGACTTCGTGCGCGGGCTGATTTCTGACGGCACGGTGCGTGCGGCGCACGATTTGAGCGATGGCGGTTTGGGGATTGCCGCGGCTGAGATGGCGCTTGGGTCCGATGTCGGCGTTTCGCTGGGCTATCAGGGCGACCTGAGCGATGCTGCGTTCCTCTATGCCGAGGATCAGGCGCGCTATCTGATCGCGCTGCCGGCGGCAAAGGTGGATGCGTTCGACAAGCGCGCCCGCGCCGCTGGCGTGAGCTATCTGATCGTTGGCGAAGCTGGTGGGCGTGAGATTAGCTATCTTGGCGGCGCCGGTGCGCGCGAGCGCGTCAGCCTCGATGATCTGCGTAAGGCTCATGAAAGCTGGCTGCCTGCCTATATGAAGAAGGCGCACTAAGCGTCCGGAGGGCCCATGCCCCAATACGACTACGATCTTTTCGTCATTGGCGCGGGCTCGGGCGGGGTGCGCGCGGCGCGCCTGGCTGCGAAGGCGGGCGCGCGCGTGGCGATCGCCGAGCAGGTTCAGGTGGGCGGCACGTGTGTGCTGCGCGGCTGTGTGCCGAAAAAGCTGCTGATCTATGGCGCTGAGTTTGGGCAATCGTTCCGCGATGCCAAAGGCTTCGGCTGGACCGTGGACTGGGCGCGTTTCGATTGGGCGACGCTGCGCGATCACGTGCAGGCCGAGGTGAACCGCTTGAGCGGGCTTTATCAAAACAATCTGGACGCCGCCGGCGTCGAAACTATCGACGATCGCGCCATCATCGTTGACCCGCACCGCGTGCGGCTGACGCGCAGCGGGCGCGAGGTGACTGCCGAGCGCATTTTGATCGCGGTTGGCGGGCACACATCGCGGCCCACAGATATTCCGGGCCAAGAGCTGGGCATCTCTTCAACCGATTGCTTCACGTTGGACGAGTTGCCCGCAAGCATCGTCATCGTTGGCGGCGGCTATATCGCGCTTGAGTTCGCCAATATTTTCTCGGGCCTCGGCGTCGAAACTACGGTCGTCTATCGCGGCGAGCGCATCTTGCGCGGCTTTGACCATGATATTCGCAAGCACGTGCAAGCCGATATGCAACGCACCGGCGTGCATATCATGTGCGGTTCCACAATCACTGGCATCGAGCCGATCGGCGAAAACCGCAAGCTGGTGACGCTCTCCAACTCGATGCGGCTTGAAACCGATCAAGTGCTTTGGGCGATCGGGCGCGAGCCGAACACGAATGGCATGGGGCTGGAAGCGGCAGGCGTGCGGCTGACCTCGCGCGGCGCAGTCGCGGTTGATGAGTTTTCGCGATCAAGCGTGCCGTCGATCTGGGCGATCGGGGACGTAACGGACCGTGTGAATCTGACGCCAGTGGCGATCCGCGAGGCGGTGGCGTTCGTTGAAACTGAGTTCATGGGGCGGCCGACCAGCTTCGATCACGCCGATGTGGCGAGCGCAGTGTTCTCGCGCCCCGCAGTTGGCTCAGTCGGGCTGATGGAAGAGCAGGCGCGCGAACGTTGCAAAATCCGCGTCTTCCGCACCTCTTTCCGGCCGATGAAGAACATCCTCGCCGGCAACGAGCAACGCACGTTGATGAAGATGATCGTCAACGCAGAGAGCGATCGTGTGCTGGGTGTGCACATTGCCGGGCCCGAGGGGCCCGAGCTCATCCAACTCGCCGCGATCGCTGTGAAAGCCGGACTCACCAAAGCGCAGTGGGATGCAACGTGCGCCGTCCATCCCACGGCGGCGGAGGAATTGGTGCTGATGGGCGAGCCGATCGCCCACGACAACGAAGCGCCGGCCTAAAACGCAACGATTATTCCGAATACGGTTCGATTTATCCGGAGCTCACCTGCGCTACGGCTGCGTCCGTCACTTGACCCAGATTCACCAAAAACTAACCCTCCCGGCAGACCGTCCAGCGTTCGGATACGCTTGAGAAGAAGAAGGGGGCAGCATGCCCGCGCGCATCGTTTCGGTGATCAATATGAAGGGCGGCGTGGGCAAATCCACGACGACCGTTTCGCTGGCTGAAACGCTGGCGCATCACCAGCGCCGGCGCATTCTGGTCATCGATCTCGATCCGCAAACCAACGCGTCGATCATGGTCGCAGGGCCGGACAAGTGGAACGCGATGCGCGAAGCCGAGCGCACGCTCGATTTCTATTTCGAGAGCTACATCGTTCAGCAAAAGGCGAAACCCTTTAAGACGCTGATCGAAAAGCAGGTCAGCGACCTCAAAGGCAAGCCGGATGTGGCGCTGTGCGCTTCGGCGCCGGAGTTTCGCATTGTTGAGCGCGACATGATCGAGAGTTTCGTCAAGCGCGGCTTCCAGATCGATCAGATACAGAAGTGGATTCTTGAGCGCTTCGCCAACGGCTTGAAGAACGTCATCAACGATTACGACTATATCCTAATCGATTGCCCGCCCGGCATTTCGCTATTCGCGGAAGCGGCATTGATCGCCGCCGATTGCATCTTGGTGCCTTCGATCCCGGATTATGTGTCGCGGCTTGGCCTCATCACGTTCCGCAAGCGGGCGCTGCGTTTGATCAATGAGCGCCGCGGTGGCCCGTCGCAGCTGATGGTGCTGGCCACCAAGTACGAAGAAGGCTTCTCGCTCCATCGCTCTGAAGCGCAGCTGCTGAAGGACAATCTCGGCGAAGCTATGTTTGACGTGCGCATTCCGCAGAATGTCGACATCGCGAAGGCGGCGGAATGGTCAGAAACGCCGCGCACGTTCGAGCAGAAGTACGGCGCGATGTCGAAAGTGATCAAAACGCTCGGCGAAGAATTCCAGAGCAAGGTGGAGCTGGCGCCGTCTCTATGAGCCTCAACAAGACGCTCGATCGCCTGTTCGATGAAATTCGCCGCGAGGCGAAGCGCAATCCCGACTTCGCAGATCGCCTCGATGCTGTCCTGCAACGCCACGACTCGCGCCGCGATGTGCCGGACGGGGTGATGGACGACGTCGCGCCGGACGAAGCGCCGGTGAAGAAGGCGAAGCCCGCGAAACCGGTTGTCGTTGAGGCGCCGCCGGCTAAAGCGCCGGCCCTCAATCCGGCTGGCGTTTACAAGAAAGACGGCGAGGATGCGCTGACGGCGGCGCTGGTGGCGCTGGACACTGCAGCGCTGCGTGCGCTGGTTGAAGAAAACAATCTCGATCCGGCGGGTGAGACGCCGGCTATGGATGAGGCCGAACTCGTGGCTCACATCGTCGCGCAAGCCAAGCGCCGCGCCGAGCGCGATGAGAAGATGTTCGATTACTAGCTGATCAGCGCTTGGCGCAGCGGCTCGATCCAACGCCGATTTTCGCGATGCCATAGCGGAAAAGCGCCAGCGAAATCCCAGACGCACCAGCCCATTTGCTGAGCCTCGCAGGCCTCGCGCACCGTGCGCGTCCACAGCACGCGTTGATCGAGACTGACCGCGCTGTTCACGCCAAACTCGCCCAGCTGCATGGCGACGCCGCGCCGGCGGCCCCATTCGGCTGCTTGTTCGATGTGCTGATGCACCAAGCGGATATGCGCATCGGCGCCCCACACGCCACTGTAGCGTGGCGCATCGGCGCCCAGCCATTCGGCATTGTGATGCGTGAAAGCGTGCGGCTCGTAATAGTGGACGCTGACGGCGACGCTCTCTGTCGATGGCGGCGCCCAATCGCGTAGTGCGTCGATGTTTTGCCAATTGCCGGGGCCGAGCACGACGAGGCGGTTTGGCGATGCGGTGTTGATGGAGTCGCGGAGGCCGGCCTGAATTGAGCTGAGCCGCGCGCCAGTGAACTGATCGCCGTTCGGCTCGTTGAACGGTTCGAGCAGGAGCTTGTCAGACATATTGCGGAAGTGATGTGCGATCTGGCGCCAGATGGCGGCGAAGCGCTCGGGTTGTTCGCCAATGGGATCGTGGTGGGCGTCAAGCTGTACGTAGAGCCCGCGCCGTAACGCGCCGGTGACGACCTCCTCGACGCGGCCAAGGAAGCGCGGATCGATGGCGTAAGGCGCGGCGGCCGCCGTGTGCGTGTCCCAGCGCACGGGGAGGCGGATGCCATCGAAGCCGCCATCGCCGATAATGTCGAGGTGCTCGTCCTCGATCTGGAAGCCCCAGTCGCCTTCGTTGGGGGCTTCGAGCGCATTGCCGAGATTGACGCCGCGGCGCATCGGAAACAGCGGGGCTTGCGCGCGCGGCCCTTGGCTGCGCGCGTCCTGCGAGCACGCCGTGAGGGCGGCGGCGCCGATGAGGAGCTCTCTGCGATTCATGCGGCGAGCTTACCCGGCTGACACGCGGGGGAAACCCCGCTAACACCGCGCCCATGTTCGATAAAATTCTGATCGCCAACCGCGGCGAAGTCGCCGTCCGCATCGTCCGCACCGCCCGTCGGCTCGGGATCAAGACGGCCATCGTCTATTCCGAGGCCGACCGCGATAGCTTGGCGGTCGATATGGCGGACGAGGCCGTGTTCATCGGCCCCTCGCCAGCGGCGCAGAGCTATCTTGTGATCGACAAGATCGTCGACGCGGCGCGCCAAACCGGATCGCAGGCGATCCATCCGGGCTTTGGCTTTCTCTCTGAGAAGGCCGAGTTCGCAGATCGGCTGTTGGCGGAGAAGATTACCTTCATCGGCCCGAACCCGCACGCGATCCGCGCGATGGGCGATAAGATTGAGTCTAAGAAAGCTGCTGCCGCTGCGGGCGTGTCGTGCGTGCCGGGCTTCATCGGCGAAATCAGCGGCGTCGATCACGCGGTGCAGATCTCGGAAGAGATTGGTTATCCAGTGATGATCAAGGCGAGCGCCGGCGGCGGCGGCAAAGGGATTCGTGTCGCGTT
The DNA here is from genome assembly GCA_034439495.1 of Terricaulis sp. Lineage (GTDB taxonomy): Bacteria > Pseudomonadota > Alphaproteobacteria > Caulobacterales > Aquidulcibacteraceae > Vitreimonas. The sequence continues at coordinate 17,181 of JAWXAM010000059.1, forward strand.
TAATCGCAAGGATGTGGAAGAAGGCTTCCCGGCGGTGCGCGCCGAAGCCAAAGGCGCGTTTGGCGACGATCGCATCTTCATCGAGAAATTCGTGACTGCCCCGCGCCACATTGAAATTCAGGTGATGGGCGATAAGCACGGCAATGTCGTGCATCTGTTCGAGCGGGAGTGCTCGATTCAGCGCCGCAATCAGAAGGTCATCGAAGAGGCGCCATCGCCTCTGCTTGATGAAAAGACGCGGATGGCGATGGGTGAGCAGGCGTGCGCGCTGGCGCGAGCGGTGCAGTACGATAGCGCTGGCACCGTCGAGTTCGTGGCTTCCGGCGCGGACAAGAGCTTTTATTTCCTCGAGATGAACACGCGACTTCAGGTTGAACATCCGGTCTCGGAGATGATCACCGGGCTCGATCTGGTCGAGCAAATGATCCGCGTTGCCGCGGGCGAGCCGCTGAAGTTCAAGCAGAAAGATCTGAAGATCAAAGGCTGGGCGATCGAGAGCCGCATCTACGCCGAAGATCCATACCGCAACTTTTTGCCCAGCATCGGTCGCCTGCGCGCCTACCAAGCGCCTGCCGAAGGCAAGACCGGCGATGTTACGCTGCGCAACGAAACCGGCGTCCGCGAGGGCGACGAGATTTCTATGTTCTACGATCCGATGATCGCCAAGCTGATCACGCACGCGCCGACGCGTATTGCGGCGATCGATGCGCAAGCGGCGGCGCTGGACAATTTTCTCATCGACGGCATCGCCGACAACATCCCGTTCCTTGGCGCGGTGATGGAGGAGAAGGATTTCCGCAAGGGGGATTTCACCACTGCGTATATCAAGGATCACTTCCCGGAAGGGTTCCAAGGCGTGCCGCCGACGGCGCAGCAGGAGAAGCTCCTGATTGCGGCGGCGGCGATTGCGCGCTGTTTCACAGCGCGGCGGGCGCGGACGATCAGCGGCCAGGTCAATGGCGCGGCTGAGGGCTGGCAGAAGGATTGGGTGGTGATCCTCGATAAGGTTCACCACGACACCAGCGTCGATCTCGACGATGCCGGCGCCAATGTCAGCATCGACGGTAAGAAGTATCGCATCGATACGGCGGCTCGGCCTGGCGCGCGGATCATTAGCGGCGCGTTTGAGGGCAAGCCGTTCTCGGTGAAGATCAAGACGGCGCCGGGCGGCTACACGCTGCGTCATCGCGGCGTGACTGTGTTGGCGCAGGTGGCGACGCCGCGCGGCGCGGAACTGCATAAGAAAATTCCGGAGAAGGTGAAGGCCGACACCTCGAAGCTGATCGTGTCGCCGATGCCGGGGCTGGTGATTTCGGTCGATGTGAAGCCGGGCCAGGACGTGAAGTCGGGCGAGGGCGTCGCCGTGGTTGAAGCGATGAAGATGCAGAACATCATTCGGGCCGAACGCGATGGCGTGATTGCGACCGTTCATGTCGCTGCCGGCGCGAGCGTCGCGGCGGATGAGGTTATGATTGAGCTGAGTTAGCGCCGCTTCGGCGAACGGGGCGTTGTTGCATGACCATCGAGCTTTTTCTGCAGATCGTTCAGACGCTCGCCGTTGTCGTTGGCGGCCTGTTCGCAGTTGATCAGCTCCGCCAAATGCGATTGCAGCGAGAAATACAGACGGGCGCTGAGCTGCTGCGCTCCATGCAATCGCCGCTGACGGCCAGCACGGCGTTGATGGTCGTTGAACTCCCCGACAATCTCTCGACCGCCGAATTGAAAGCTGCGACCGGGGATAAATTCGCGGACGTGCTTTATCTGTGTGCGGTGTTTGAAAGCATGGGCCCGCTGATCGCGCGCGGGCATCTTTCGATCGATTATTACGCGGACTTTTATCGCGGCGCGACTGTGCTGTGTTGGAAGAAGTTGCAGCGTTATACCGAGGAGCAGCGTGCGAACGGATTTTCGAATCTGTTTGAATGGTTCCAGTGGCTGGCCGAGCGTTTGGAGGCGCGTACGCCCTCGATCGACGCTTCCGCACAGGTGCAGTTCGCGGACTGGAAATCGCCGGCCGACTACCAGCGCCTGCGCTTCCGCTCGAACGATTAGTGCGGGGAGCGGATTTGCCGCCAAGGCGTGTGCGTCCGCGACGGCGTGCGCCGGCGGAGTAATGCAGTCCGCCTTCGCCAAGGCTTCCGCCTACGCTGAAGCTTCGGCGGACTGGTCGGCGGGACACTCTCGCTTACGCGAGAGTGGGAGACGGGGCGCGTGGGAAGCGCCGAGATAGTCTCTGTTGTGTGCTGATCATCGCTGACCAACACCGCGCGTCGCACGCGCCCCGTTGCGATCGTTTTCGATCGGGCCGTCACGGGGAGGTTTTTCA
>JAWXAM010000060.1:0-35418 GCA_034439495.1 Terricaulis sp.
GCCGGATGAGCTTGAGCTTTGCGGCAGCGCGCTGGTGACGCCGGAGCTCATGTTGCTGACCATCGAGCTGGTGAGCGCGCCGAATGATTGCGCGCTCGACATGTTGGTCCAATAGGGGCGGTAGGTGGCCGCTTGCTCGGGGATGAGGCGTTCGAAATGTTTCGTCCACGGCTCTTCGACGCCGAGCGCGACGGCGTAAGGCAGAAAACGCTCATAGCGCTGCACGGTCATTGGCGGCGGCTGTTCGAGGCCGACATCGAAGGCGTTGAGCTGAAGCTTCTCAGCTTTCTCCATGTAGAGGCGGAAGCCTTCGATCTCGGTGCGGACTTGCTGGCCCTTCTGAGTCGGCGCCGGCATGAGATAAAGGAACGCAGCGTTGATGGCGGCCAGCCCGATGACGGCCAGCGTGTGCCAGAGCGTCCACTGCGTCACTTGCGTTGCCGCGAGCGCGACGACGATCACGGTGATGGCGATGGCCACCAGCGTGTAGCCCATGTTCCAGCGGAAATAGGAGCTGCCGTATTTCTTGCCGAGCGCGGTGTTGAACGTGGTGTAGGCGCTGGTGAAGCCGGCATCGTAGGTCTGGCCGAGATGCTTTACGCCGCCGCTTTGGAAGATGCTGGATTCGAGCGCAAGATCTTCGGGCGCCAAGCCCGCCGCTGTGCCGGTTTCGCTCCGGCGGGTGAGGACGGTGTCCTTCTTATCGCGTGCGTCGATCTCGATGCGGCGCTTGATGGCTAGATTGAGAAGCGTCGCGATGAGGGCGCTATGGCCGGTGACGGCGCGATAGAAAATGTGATGCACGGCGCCGGGTGAGTAGCCGGTGGGCGGCTCGTAGCGGGGGAAGACGGGACCTTTGGTTGGATCGCGGCCGACTTTGTCGAAGCTGCGATAGAGGAACCAGAGCAGGCCGCCGAGCGAGATCAGCAGGATCGCCAATGCGCCATAACGCTGCCACCACTCAAGCGCGCGATCGAACCCGGACGGTTGATCGATCAATCCGCTTTGAAAGCCGACAGCGACGGTGAGTCCCTCGCGCGGCTGTAGCGGATCGCTAGTGTGGAAGATGTGGCGGTCGCCAGCGCGGCGATAGGTGAAGGCCGCACCGGAATGGCCGACGGCGCCGGTGTAGCCGCGTGTTTCGGTGATTTCGGCGCCGGGCGGCAGGACGACCGTCGCTTCGGCTTCAAGAATGGCGAAATTCCAGTAATTGCCGGTCGCGTTCCAATAGACTTCGTCATAACCGTCGAAATAGCGGACTTGGTTTCTGACCTCGTAGCGGATGACGTAAACCGAGTGGCCGTGTTCGATCATCACGTCGGGATCGCCGATGCGGATGCGGTAGGCGTTCTCGTCGGTGCTGGTGTCGTAGGGCTCGCGCGCGCCGTTACGGGTGACCTCGAGGACGTGGTAGCTGAACGGCAGGCGCAGGCCGTCATGCTCGTAATAGCGCGGCAGGTCGCGGAAGATGCCGCGCTTGATTTCCCACCCGGCGACGGTGACGTCGATGGTTTCGGTGACCGTGATGTCGCCGTCCTGTTGAACTTCGATCAAGGTCTCGAAGCGGTTGATCTGTTCGGAAGCGAAGGCCGGCGCGGTGATGAAGAGTGCGAGGACGGCGATCAGAAGTACGCGAAAGCTCATGCTTGAGGTCCGATATTGAGCTTTGGCGTTGCGGCGTCGGCAGGATCGATCTCGAAATATTGGCGGGTGCGAAAGCCAAAGAGCGCCGCCACGAGATTGGCGGGGAAGGTTTCAACAGCGGTGTTGAGTTCACGCACCGCGCCGTTGAAGAAGCGGCGCGCCATTTCGATTTTGTCCTCGGTGTCGGAAAGCTCGTTCTGGAGATCGAGGAAATTCTGATTGGCTTTGAGATCGGGGTAGGCTTCGGCTAGCGCAATGAGGCGGCCGACGGGTTTGGAGAGCGCGCTTTCGGCGGCGCCGCGCTGGGCGGTATCGTCACCGGCGGCCAGCGCAGCGGTGCGCTTGGCGGCCACGTCCTCGAACAATTGTCGTTCATGGGTGGCGTAAGCCTGCACCGTAGCGACCAGCGGCGGAATGAGATCGGCGCGGCGCTTTAGCTGCACATCGATATCGGACCAGCCATTGCTGGCCATCTGCCGTTTTGCGACGAGGCCGTTGTAAATCACGACGATGGCGATGATGGCGGCGGCGCCGAGCGCGATGATGACGAATTCCAGCAACGGGCCTCTCCGAGTTTCCGTAAGAGTAGCTACACTCGTGCACGAAATCTCCTGAAAAGGTTCAATCGGTGTCTTGATCGCGCGCGCATTCTCTCTGAGGCGAAACGGAGAGAGCGATGTCGCGTATGTCGGCGTATCGAATGGGTGTTGGCGTAGCCGCTGGCGCTGCGCTGCTGCTGGTCGGCTTGATGTTAACCGTTGGCGTACTGTCGGACGCTGGCGCCGCGGTAGATCGGATTTATGTGTTTGTGCTCGGGGTCGGCGCGATTGGCGCGGCGCTGGCGCGCTTGGAGGCGCGCGGTACGGCGTATGCGCTGTTGGCGACGGCGGCGGCGCAGGCGTTCGTTATTCCAAGCGCGTTGGCTTCAGGCCTGCACCGTGGGCCGGGAAACTCGGTGGCTGAAATCGTTGGCGTGAATGGGCTGTTCGTGGCGGCGTTTGCCGTTGCCGCGGCGTTGCTGTTTTACGCGGGCGCCCAGCGGGCGTCGACAGGCGCTTCGGCGAACAAAGCTTGAATGCCATCGCGGACGCGCTGCGGGTCGGTAAGCGTGCAGATGGCTTTGCGGTGTTCGCGCGCTGCGGGGCCGAGCACGGCGTCGATGGTCCAGGCGATGTGCTTGCGGGCGACGCGGATGCCGAGGCCTTCGTCGTAGAAGGCGAGCGTGTCGTCATAAAGCGCGAGCAGCGATTGCAGCAGGCGCGCTTGTGATGGCGGCGCAACTTCGCCGCCGTGTTCAAGCGCGTGTTCGATCGCGCCTGGGAGCCAAGGGCGACCTTGCGCGGCGCGGCCGATCATGACGCCAGCTGCGCCGGAGAGCTGAAGCGCGCGGCGCGCATCGGCGGCGGTGGCGATGTCGCCATTGGCGATGACGGGGATTTTGACGGCGTCGACGACAGGCGCGATCGCGGCCCAGTCAGCGCTGCCGGTGAAGAACTGATTACGCGTGCGGCCGTGGATGGTGAGCATGCGCACACCGGCGGCTTCGGCGCGCTCTGCGATGTCGGGTGCGTTGAGATAGGTATGATCCCAGCCGAGGCGCATCTTGAGCGTGACGGGTAGCGTTGTGGCAGCGACAGTTGCTTCGATGAGGCGCAGCGCTTGATCCGGATCGCGCATGAGCGCCGAGCCGCAAAGCCCGGACGTCACGCTCTTCGATGGGCAACCCATGTTGATGTCGATGACATCAGCGCCAGCAGCTTCCGCAAGGCGCGCGCCTTCGGCCATCCAATGCGCTTCGCGGCCGGCGAGTTGAACCACGAGCGGTTTAATGACATCGGCGCCCGCAGCGCGGCGCACCATGTCGATGCGATCGCGCGCGAGCTGCTCGGACGCCACCATCTCCGACACGCAATAGCGCCCGCCGAAAGCTTTCACCTGACGACGGAACGGAATGTCGGTCACGCCGGCCATGGGCGCGAGCGAGACGAGGGGGGCGGCGAAGCTGGTCACGATCGCTGGTTCCTGCCGCACAAACGGAGGCGCGGCAAGTTGACGTGGGAACTTGCGTGCATGATCCAGCGGCGTTGGCTGCGCGTAAGGCGGTTATCTGAACAATTGGAGCCTCCCCTATGAAACGCAGCTTGCTTGTAACTGTCTCCGCCATGTCGGCGCTGCTCGTCCTCGGCGCTTGCTCGCCGCAAGCTTCCACGACGGCCGAAGAGCCGTCGCCTGCCGCTGAAGCTGTCGCGCCGGCTGGAACCATCGTTGATGCGGCGATCGCTTCGCCTGATCACACAACGCTGGTTGCGGCGGTACAGGCCGCTGGCTTGGTCGACACGCTCTCGGGCGCTGGCCCGTTCACGGTGTTCGCGCCGACTAACGCTGCGTTCGGCAAGTTGCCGGCCGGCACGGTTGAGAGCCTGACGCAGCCTGCAAACCGCGACGCGCTGACGCGCATCCTGACGTATCACGTCGTTTCCGGCCGCGTGACCGCGGCTGAACTCGGCGCACTGATCGATGCCGGCGGCGGCCGTGCGACGCTGACGACGGTGCAAGGCGGCACGCTGACCGCCGCGCGCCAAGGTCAGTCGATCCAACTGACCGACGCTGCAGGCGGCACCTCGCTCGTCACTGCGGCTGACGTCGAAGGCTCAAACGGCGTCATTCACGTGATCGACACGGTGGTGATGCCGCCGGCTGCTTAAGGCTGGTTGCTCGTATTTGAAGAACGCGCGCTCCCGCTGGCTCTGCTGGCGGGAGCGTTGTGTTTTTTTTTGCTAGCAATTCACGTAAGTGATGGGGTTTTGGGCCGATCCTGTGACCAAGTGTCGGACAGAATTGCCGCGGAGTGTCGACAAATGCGGACAGATGGTTCCTTCGAAACCAACGCGAGCGCCGCCACTCCAAATTTCGTTGTCGGCCGCGGACCTCGACAGATCACGGTCTGACGGCCAATCACTGTAAGAGACCCATCGATCCACTCGATACACTTCGCGAATAATTCCCCGCGCAATCGCCATCGCATGGGTTGGTGGAGGCTTTCTCGCCATCGGCCGACAACGCCAATAACGGCGTGTTCGCTCATAAAGCTGGTCGGCGGACAGACCCGGGCGCCATTCGCGTTCGATCTTAATGAGTATTGCGGCGACGGTTATGTTTGCCGGTGGCGCGGCATATCGATCAAGAAGCTCGTTAAGCGGAGCCGCCGAGAATTGGCTATGGTGACCGGCCACCAGGTTGGTGAGCTTTGGGAAGGCATCGATAACGGCCGCTTCTACAGCAAACGCCGTTGCTTCATCCAAACCATGCCGATGGATTACGATCTCCACTTCCAAGCCAGCTCGGAGAATTTCGCGGATGCGGTCAAGTCGGTCGACAATCTCCGCTGTTTCGAGAGCGGCTCTCGCGTGCTGCAACGCTCGTTGTCCGACACCTTTGCCAACGTAAAACGTGGCCGCGTCGCGTGGATCAACGAGCCGGTAGACATAGTATTGAAGCGCTTCAATGGCAGCATCGGGAATGCGCTCAATCACCTGCCAACTCTATTCGTAACGAGATCATCGACAACGCTCGGATCAGCGAGTGTGCTGGTATCGCCCAAATTGCTGAGATCGTTTTCAGCGATTTTGCGCAAAATACGGCGCATGATTTTGCCGCTGCGGGTTTTGGGGAGGCCTGGCGCCCATTGGATGATGTCGGGCGTCGCTGTCGGCCCGATTTCGTGGCGGACCATTTGGACGAGTTCGCGCTTGAGTTCGTCGCTGGGTTCGATGCCTTGCTTCAAGGTGACGTAGCAATAGATGCCCTGGCCCTTGATGTCGTGCGGATAGCCGACGACGGCGGCTTCGGCGACTTTTGTGTCTGCAACAAGCGCGCTTTCGATTTCGGCGGTGCCGATACGATGGCCGCTGACGTTCAGCACGTCATCGACGCGGCCGGTGATCCAGTAATAGCCGTCCTCGTCGCGGCGGCAGCCGTCGCCGGTGAAGTACATGCCGGGATAAGTGGTGAAGTAGGTTTCGAAGAAACGTTTGTGGTCGCCGTAGACGGTGCGCATTTGGCCCGGCCAGGAATCGAGCAGCACGAGATTGCCGCTCGCCGCGCCGTCGAGGAATTTGCCTTGCTCATCGACGAGTGCAGGCTTGATGCCGAAGAAGGGACGCGTGGCGCTGCCTGGTTTCATCGCGGTGGCGCCGGGGAGGTTGCCGATGAGGCACGCGCCGGTTTCGGTCTGCCACCAGGTGTCGACGACAGGGCAGCGTGAATCGCCGACTGTGCGATAATACCAGAGCCACGCTTCCGGATTAATCGGCTCGCCCACTGTGCCGATGAGGCGCAAGCTTGCGCGCGAGGTGCGTTTCACCGGTTCTTCGCCGTCGCGCATTAGAGCGCGGATGGCGGTGGGGGCGGTGTAGAAGGTGTTGACCTTGTGCTTGTCGATCACTTCCCAGAAGCGCGAATTGGTCGGGTAGTTCGGCACGCCTTCGAACATGAGAGTGGTCGCGCCGTTCGCGAGTGGGCCGTAGACGATGTAGGTGTGGCCGGTGACCCAACCGACATCAGCGGTGCACCAGAAAATTTCACCGTCGCGATAATCGAAGACATATTGGTGCGTCATCGACGCGTAGACGAGGTATCCGCCGGTCGTGTGCAGCACGCCCTTGGGTTTGCCGGTGGAGCCTGAGGTGTAGAGGATGAAGAGCGGATCTTCCGCGCCCATCGGCTCGGGCGCGCATTCGGCGCTGACTTCGGCGGCGGCGTCTTCGTAGATCACGTCGCGGTCTTCGCGCATCGGCACGCCGGCGCCGGTACGGGTGACGACGATGACGGTGCTGACATTGGTGGCGACGTGCGCGTGCTCGAGCGCTTCATCGACATTGTGCTTCAGCGGAATGATCTTGCCGCCGCGCACGCCTTCGTCAGCGGTGATGACGCAGGTGGAGTCGCAATCCTTGATGCGGTTGGCGAGACTTTCGGGTGAGAAGCCGCCGAAGACGACGGAATGGATGGCGCCGATGCGGCTGCAGGCGAGCATGGCGTAGGCCGCTTCCGGGATCATCGGCATGTAGATGGTGACACGGTCGCCTTTGCCGATGCCGCGCGCTTTCAGCACGTTGGCGAAGCGGCAGACTTCGGCGTGGAGTTCGCGGTAAGAGATGTGGCGCGATTGGTGCGGATCGTCGCCTTCCCAGATGATGGCGACTTGGTCGCCGCGCGTTTCGAGGTGCCGATCGATGCAATTGGCGCTGACGTTGAGGATTCCGTCTTCGTACCAGCGGATGCGGAAATCGGCTTCGTTGAAGCTCGTATCCTTCACCTTGGTGTAGGGTTTGATCCAATCGAGGCGCTGGCCGTGCACGCCCCAAAACGCTTCGGGGTCGGTGGAGGCGCTGGCGTGCATAGCGCGGTAGCCGAGATTATCGACGTAAGCGCGCTTGGCCCATTCTTCGGGCACAGGGATGATGACGGGATCGGACATGGCGTTTCCTTTGCGCCCGTATTTGTCGCGATGCGGGGCGAGGAGACAAGCGCGAACCCTTCCCCCTTGCGGGGAAGGTGTCGGCCGGAGGCCGACGGATGGGGGTGCGAGCGCGGGAGCTTTGAAGTAGCACTGCCGGTACCCCCACCCCCGGCCCCTCCCCGCAAGGGGGAGGGGAGTCTCTGGCGTCTGCGCGCGTGAGTTTCTATCGTCGCGCCGCATAGGGAGATTTCAGATGATCGAAAACTTGTTCTCGCTGAAGGGCCGGGTGGCGCTGGTGACGGGCGGCTCGCGCGGGATCGGCAAGATGATCGCGCGCGGCTTTTTGGAATCGGGCGCCAAGGTCTACATCTCCTCGCGCAAGGCTGAGGCCTGCGACGAAACGGCGGGCGAGCTTTCGGCGTATGGCCCGTGCATTCCGCTACCGCAGGATGTGTCGACCGTGGCCGGGTGTCAGGCGCTGGCCGGCAAAATCAATGATCTTGAGAACGGCAAACTCGATATTCTCGTGAACAACGCCGGCGCCGCGTGGGCTGCGCCGTTCGAGGAGTTTCCGGAGAACGGCTGGGACAAGGTGATGGACCTCAATGTGAAGTCGCCGTTCTTTCTGACGCAAGCTTTGCATGGCGCGCTGAAGAAAGCGGCGAGCGCCGAGCAGCCGGCGAAGGTGATCAACATCGCCTCGATCGACGGCATCAGGCTCAATCCGTGGGAGACCTATTCATACCACGCGTCGAAGTCGGGGCTTTTGTATCTGACCAAGCGCATGGCGGCGCGACTGATCAAGGATCGCATCGTGATGACGGCGATCGCGCCGGGGCCGTTTGCATCGGAGATGAACAAGGTCGCGCGTGATCATGCGGATGCAGTCGCGGCGCGCACGCCGGCCGGGCGGATCGGTCGCGATGAAGACATGGCGGGGACGGCGATCTTCCTGGCGTCGCGCGCGGGAGATTATGTGGTCGGGGATTCGATCGCGGTCGATGGCGGGATTGCGTATGCGGGGATGACGGAGATGTGAAGGATTGAACCCTCTCCCTCCTTTGGGGGGAGAGGGTTCGCGGTGGCGTCATTTCTGCAGTTGGCCCGGAGCGGACATAGGGCCTCCGCTCTGCTAAGCATGCTCAGCAACGTGAAAGGCGTTCAGATGCGACGGTGGCAGGCCCTCTTGATCTCGATGGCGGCGACAATGTTGTTGGCATCATGCAGCCGACCGCCGTTTCTCGTTCTTGTGAACAATTCGGGACACGCAATCGAGATTGCATTTGCGTCAATAGATGGCGTCACGAATGACGCTCGGCGCGGGCGCTCCATTTGGGAATGGGCATTTGGCCTTCCTATGCGGGTTAACCAAGACAGCTCGCGGGTTCTTCAGATTAGCCCGTGGGGTGGCGGCACTTGGTTGATGACCCTTCGCGCCCGTGATTGCGGACTCTCGTATCAAATACCGCTCGGACTACGCGACCAGTACCAGAGCGAGGCATGGCCTCAGTTGCCATATGATGCCGTCGGCGGCGGTGATCCTGCTGTTCAACTTGAGGCCGATCAGACACTTCACTTGGTGCCGCTCGGATCACAGCGTGCCTGGGATGTCGAGACTGTTGAAGAATTACAACCAGCGGGGTTTCCGCTCACTCCGACAGAACGTGTCTGCGCGGGTCCGCGACCGTGACGGCGAACGTCGGCTTCCGGCGAAAAGCTGACCTAACCGCGCTACTCTCGTATCCGCCTGTAAACCTCATCCGTCGGCTTCCGCCTTCGCGCTTCGAGCTACGGCGGACAAGCCGCCGACACCTTCTCCTTAACCAGGAGAAGGGACGCGGTGTTTCGATTTGTACGCTGCTTGTCGCAGGCTCGATCTCGCGCCTCTCCCCTTGTGGGAGAGGGATCGCAAGCGCCGTCGTTTCCGTTGCTCGTTTGCGGGTGAGGGGTGTGAGCGCGGTTGTTGAACGGTCGCGCTGCCACCCCTCATCCGGCGCTGCGCGCCACCTTCTCCCACAAGGGGAGAAGGAGAATTGAACCTAGCGCGCCACTGACGCCGCGCGTCTGAATACGGTGCGGATGGTGAAGTTTGAAACTAGCCGCCGCACGCCGGGCAAACGCGAGAGCGTGTCTTGGTGGATGCGTTCGTAGCGGTCGTCGTCGCGGATGACGATGCGGAGGAGGTAGTCGCTCTCGCCGGTCATCAGGTGGCAGTCTTGCACTTCGCGGCATTGCGCCACCGCGCGTTCGAATTTGGCCATGGTCTCGCGGCGCTGATCTTCGAGCGTCACCGCGACGAACACGGTGGCGCTGCGGCCCATGGCTTTCTCGGAGAGGATCGCGGCGTAGCCCTCGATGACGCCCGCCGCTTCCAGCGCTTTCACGCGCCGGTGGCAGGCCGAGGGCGAAAGGCCGACGCGCTCGGCCAGCACGGCGGCGGTCATGGCGCCGTCGCGTTCAAGCTCGACCAGGATTTTGTGGTCGAACTCATCGAGGGAAACGGGAGAATTTTCCGCCATATCGCACTCTACGCCTGAAAATAAGCGTTACGGAAGCCCCGAAGCCCAAAATATCCAAGATCGTGCGCCCCGGATGGGATATTTCCCCGCCAACAGGAGAACTTCCCATGCGCGTCGGCTGCCCGAAGGAAATCAAGGTCCATGAATATCGCGTCGGCCTGACGCCGGAGAGCGCCGCCGAATTGGTGCGCTACGGGCACGAGGTGTTTCTTGAGACGAAGGCCGGCGAAGGCATCGGCGCGCCGGATAGCGTCTACGAAAAAGTCGGCGTGAAAATTCTGCCGAACGCTGACGCGGTGTTCGAGAAAGCCGAGATGATCGTGAAGGTGAAGGAGCCGCAAGCGGTTGAGATCGCGCGGCTGAAGCCGCACCATGTGCTGTTCACTTATCTCCACTTGGCGCCGGATCCGGAGCAGGCGGAAGGGCTGATGAAATCGGGCGCGACGTGCATCGCGTACGAGACGGTGACGGATCGTGATGGGCGTTTGCCGCTGCTGAAGCCCATGAGCGAAGTTGCGGGCCGGATGGCGATCCAGGTCGGCGCGTACTTTTTGGAGAAGGCGCATGGCGGCCGCGGCGTGTTGCTGGGCGGCGTGCCGGGCGTGCAGCCGGGCAATGTCGTGATCCTCGGCGCCGGCGTTTCCGGTTACAACGCGGCGCAGATTGCGGTTGGCATGCGCGCGCGTGTGCAGGTGTTCGACAAGAACGCCGGGCGTTTGGAAGAACTCGATCGTGAGTTCAATGGCCGTCTCGAGACGGTGTATTCGACCAGTGCCGCGATCGCCGAAGCGATCAAAGATGCTGACGTTGTGGTTGGCGCCGTTCTGGTTGCGGGCGCAGCGGCGCCGAAGCTGATTACGCGCGACATGTTGAAGACGATGAAGCCGGGTTCGGTGTTGGTCGATATCTCGATTGACCAAGGCGGATGCTTTGAAACGTCGAAGGCGACAACCCACTCGGAGCCGACGTTCGTGGTCGATGGCATCGTGCACTATTGCGTCGCCAACATGCCGGGCGCGGTGTCGCGGACGTCGGCGTTTGCGCTGAATAACGCGACGCTGCCGTTCACGATGGCGCTGGCCAATAAGGGCTACAAGCAAGCGCTGAAGGACGATCCGCACCTGGCGAATGGTCTTAACGTCTATGAAGGCGCCATTACCCACGAAGCGGTGGCGCGCGATCTGGACAAGCCGTTCAAGCGGCCGGGCTGGCTGGGCTGACGCCTCCGCTGCGCCCAGATACAATCGCGTAGACGGTTTATTCAGCGCCCCTAAGGTAAGCCTGCTTACACTTAATCCGTGTGAGCCGATCATGACCGCGACTTGCAATGGCTGCCGCGATGGCGCCGCTTTTGACCTGCCGATTTCGATGGCGTTCCAACCCATCGTAAACGTCCGCACCGAGACCGTGTTCGCGCACGAAGCCTTGGTGCGCGGCGTGGGGGGAGAAGGGGCGGGCGCGGTTTTGGCGCGCGTTTCGGAGGAAAACCGCTACGCGTTCGATCAGAATTGCCGCGTTAAGGCGATCGAGCTGGCGGCTGACCTGAAGCTCGCCGAGCAGGGCGCCCTGCTTTCGATCAATTTTCTACCAAACGCTGTCTATGAGCCGCGCGCGTGCATTCGCCTCACGCTCGCCGCGGCGATGCGCACGAAGTTCCCCGCGCAAAACATCATGTTTGAGTTCACTGAAGCGGAGCGCTTGGATACAGCGCATGTGCTCAATATTTTGCGCGTGTATCGCTCGATGGGCTTCAAGACGGCGATCGATGATTTTGGCGCTGGCTACGCTGGCCTTGGGCTGCTCTCGGCGTTCCAGCCGGATTTGGTCAAGCTCGACATGGATCTCATTCGCGGCCTCGACACCAGCAGCGTGAAGCAAACCATCGTACGCAATACGATCAACATGCTGCGCGACCTCGGCATTACGCCGATCTGCGAGGGCGTTGAGAGCGTCGGCGAGTATGAGGCGCTGCGCGGGCTGGGTGTTGATCTGATGCAGGGCTATTTGTTTGCGAAGCCCGCGCTGGCCGCACTGCCGGCGCCGATCTGGCCCGGGCAGGAGACCGTGTTGCGTCGCCAAGGCGCGATCACGCACGGCGGCGCCCAAACTCGATAAGCCGTTCACGCCGCCGAGCAGGCTCCAATTTTCAGGGCGCTGTCGCGGCGCTGATCATCAGCTCGTTTGGTGGATTGAGTTCGGCGTCGCGCGTCCATGCTACGATGATGTGGCGGGTGCGGCTGCTGATTTCGCCACTGGCTTCGTCGTACAGGCTTTCTCGCAGTTCTAGGTCAACTCGGCCCGGGGTTTCACTGACGATGCGATAGTCGAGAAAGTCGCCGAGCTGGAAGATGCGCCAGCCTTCGGCCGGGTTCATGTAGAACGCGATGTAGGTGTAAAGCCCGTTCATGGCGGGATCGCCGCCGGCCGTGCCGAAGAGTTTGACGCCGCTGTTTTCTTCCAGCGTTAGTTCGTCGACGCGGACGACATTGACTGCGCCGTTGAGATTGTCGTCCACGTCGGTCTGCATCAAGGCCGTGGGTTCGCCTGTGGCGGTGAGCGGCTGGGCTGCGCTTGCGGCGGGCGCTGATGCAGGCGTCTCTGCCGGCTGACTGCAGGCGGCGGCCAGGGCGGCAAGGGCAATGAATAGGCTGCGCGGCATCAAGGCGGTTCCGTTCTTAAGACGCAGAGCTGCGCCGTGGCCTGACTATAGCAGAGAGACATGGCTCTGAAAGCGCGCCGCTCTTGTCTTGCGGCGTGATCGCACCACGTAGGCTCCTCGCTCCTGCGCGCCGACCTGATGCAAAGGCCGCGGCGCCACGCCCAAGGCATAAAATGGATTCCGTATTCGTGCTGTCGCGCCGGCACAGCATCTGGCGCGTGATGCTGGACGGGGTGTTCTTCGGCGATTTCAGATCGAAGTCGAATGCCCTGGAGTGCGTCGAGGATACGCGGCGTGCGTTTGCGCCAGGGCGCACATCGCGCATCGACATCATCGAGCCCACTGCTTAATTGCAGCGCAATACTAAGCGGGCGCGTGTACGATCATCGCATCGTCGGCTTCTTTGAAGCGCTCCGGCGGCTGAGAGGGTTTCCTCTCGCTTCGGGGCCCTGCATGCGAAGCGGCGTGAAATCTCTTCCTTGGCCAGCATTCGCGCTTGGCGCCGTGCTGTGGTTCGGCGGCTGGAGCCTTTACGGTTTCCTCGTGACGCCGTGATTTCGCAGCTGCTGCGTGCTAGCGCCGAGGGCGCGCTGCTTGCTGAAGATCCTGGGCGGTCAGCGTGATGTTCGTTGTCGGGCCCGTATCAGCGAGGATGCGCTGAGCAATCACTTCGTTGGCTGGCGCGAGCACGTTGAAATGGTCGGCGCCGGCCACCTCCACGAAACTGATGTTGGGGTTCTGATTGCGGTCGCGCATGGCCTGTAGCTGATCAATATTGCCGTCTGTCGCCTCAATCACGAACAGGCGTCCGCGCACGGACGGCATCCAAACGATCGGTGCGCGTAGCAAGCGCTCCCAATCGGGCAGGGCGGCGAAGTCCGCCGGGATGAAATCGGGCCCATAAGAATGCGCCGCCGCCACCGGGCCAAACGAGAACACCGCACGGAAGCGGTCGCTGGCCTCCGCGACAAGAAACACCAGCGTGCCGCCGGTGCTGTGACCGCCTAGATAGATGCGCGTAGGATCAACGTGCGGCTGCTGCGCGAGGAAATCGGCGGCGGCCAGCACGTCGTCGATCTCGCCGAACAATCCCTCAAGCTGACCGGGATTGGTGTTGCCGCCCCGCAGCGACGGAAACATCATGACGATGCCTGCATTGCGGTAGGCGGCGGCGGATTGATCATTGTCGCGGGGCCGCGGGCTCCAGACATCGCCGATCGTGTTGGTTTCGCCCCCTGTCATCCAGATGATCGCTGGACGGCGCACGCCATCGCCGGGGTTGGGGGTGATATACGCACCGAGCGAGCCGACCGCGGACGGATAGGTGATGCGCTCGAACACGCCGGACGGCGGCGTAGGCAGAGGATCGGGCGAGGACGACGCGTAATGGATGCTGGTTTGCACTTCGGTGCGGAGCTGCGCGAACTGGTCGAGCGGCTGCGCCTTGGCGATACCCGCGGCACATATCGCAAGAGTTGCCGCCGCCATCGCGCTGAAAAATCGCATCGTATCCCCCGCATTCGTTCGGCCAGATGCTAGGCGGGCGCTGGCGATCTCGCAACGCTGCTGACCCTCGCCGGCGGACATGACAGGATAAGGCATGGCTGTGACCAAGGCGCGTGTGCGGAAATTGGCGTTAGCGCTCGAGGGCGCGAGCGAGGTTGTGCATGTCGATCGGCCGGCATTTCGAACCAAGCGCAAGATTTTCGCGACGTTGCCGCCGGATCGCGAGGCGGTGAACCTGATGTTCGATCCGCCGACGCAGGAATTTTTCTGCGAACAGGCGCCGGGCGTAATTGAGCCGCTCGAAGGCGGCTGGGGCCGCATGGGCATGAGCCGCTGCAATCTGAAGATGGCAGACGAAGCGACCGCGCATTCGGCGCTGAAGGCCGCGCACGCGCTGGCGTTGCCGAAGGCAAAGAAGGCCAAGAAATAGGCGCGCTGAGCCGCGAGTTGACGTGCGGTAGTCACATCTGCGTGCGGAGCGCGTCCGGCGTGGACCTTGCGTGCATCCTTCGTGTTGATCTGGCGCGAACACGCCTCGAAAGGTTTTGTTCAGCATTAACGCGCACCGTGAAAGGGTTCGGAGTACGCCAATGCTCGAGAAAAAAATCGGCGAGCCTTGCCCGACCTGCGAGACGCCGCTGCAACGGCGCCGCTCCACGTTTCGCACTGTCGCCGGCGATATCGCCTACTGCGCCCGTTGCTGCTCTTCGTTTGAACTTGCGCGCGATGATGAGAAGGCAGTGGCTTTCCCGTCGGAGCTTGCGCCGATCTGAGGGCTACGAGGCCGGTGCGTGCTCGAGGTTCGCCTCGGGGATCAGCGCGCGCATGCGGTTGCCGAATGAGATGAGGCAAACCTCTGACGGCGCCAGCGGGCCGGTGGTGTAGCTTGAGCTTTCCATGCCGGCTTGCACGCCTTCGATCAGCACGGTGTCCTCGGCGTTGACCTGGCGATTGATGCGCCAATTGAGATAGCGCGCGGCGCGGAGTTCGCGGCTGGTTTCCGGATGCACGTAAGCGATTTCGCGGATCATGGTTTGCGTGGCCGAGACGGGCACGAATTGCATGAAGTCGACTTGGTCCGGGTAGATGTCGAAGGCGACGTTGGGCCAGAGTTTGTAATAGGCCCAGAGGCGGCGGCGCTCGGGCGGGATGTGCGTGAGTGTGGAGAGCAGCTGCTGGTATTGGCGTTCGGGCCAGTGGTTCGATGGCGTCTCTGTCACCTCGCCCCACATTTTATCGATCCAGGGTTTGGCTTCGATTTTGTAGCTGCCTGCGAGCAGGCGCGAGAGGCCGGGGTGGGCGACCGGGATGTGCATGCCGTCGGAATAATTGTCGCCGACGTTTTTCCAGTTCACCGGACGCGGGCGGAGCGTGACACGGCCATTGGGGATGAGCTTTTCCAGTTCGAACGCGGCGAGTTCGTCTGCGTAAGGCGCTGTCATCTCCGCCACGCTCGGCAAGCCCGGCGCGAAGCGGATGAAGATGAAGCCGTAGGCGATCTCTTGCTCGATTGGTTTCAGCGCAAGCGCACTGGCGTCGAGATTTTCGAAGCCCTGCCATTTCGGGGCGCCGGCGAAGCTGCCGTCCAGTTTGTAGCTCCAGGCGTGATACGGGCAGACGAGGCGGTGGCCGCATGAGCCGCGCGTTTCGGTGGCGATCTTGCCGGCGCGGTGGCGGCAGACATTGTGGAAGCTGCGCAAGTTTCCATCTTTGCCGCGCACGGTGACGACCCGGTCGCCCAGAATGTCGAGCGTCAGATAATCGCCGGTTTTGGGCGCGTCGTTGACGTGGCCCATGATGTGCCAGGCTTGGCGAAAGATTTTCTCGCGCTCCAGCTCGAAGAAGCGCGGGTCGGTATAGAGCCAGGCGGGGAGCGATTGCGGCTGCATGCGTTAGACGTATAGCACGCCTTCGCTGACCTTCACGGCTTTGCCCGCGATGCGTGCGCCGCTGAGTTTGCGGTCCGTGATTTGGACTTCGAGGCCGATCAATGATGGGCGGCCCATTTCGACACCCTGCAGAATGGGCAATGTGTGCCAGCCGTCGGGCAAGTCTTCGCAGCGCGCGAGCTGGCCGGCGAAGGCGACTGCGGCGCTGCCGGTTGCCGGATCTTCGACAATGCCGATCTCGGGCGCGAACATGCGGGCGCGGAAGCTCTCGGAGGCTTTGCGCTCAGCGCGGGTGTAGACGAACACTTCGGTGGCGCCGAGCGTTGCGGAGGTTTCGCTGCTGGTAAGCCGCGCGCGTGCGAGCGTGGCGATGTCGGCAACCGGGATCATCACGAACGGCACGCCGGCGGAGAACAGCGACGGCGTATGGCGGCCAAAGCCGATATCGGCGACGTCGAGCCCAAGCGCCTGGGCGCAGGCTTGTGGCGTTGGATCGCCGCCGGCGGGCTCAGAGAGTTTGGGCGCCATGAACTCAGCGAAGCTCGCGCCATCGGGATCAAGCGTGACGCCGCAGCGGACGGGGCCGATGCGCTCTTCCAGTATGAGGATGATGTCGCTCTTGGTCGCGTGGCGGCGCTCGGTGATGGCGACGGCGCAGCCGATGGTGGGGTGGCCGGCGAAGGGCAGCTCTTTGGTCGGTGTGAAGATGCGGACGCTGGCTTCGTGCTGCGCGTATTCCGCTGCGCGCACGAAGATGGTCTCCGAGAGATTGAACTCGCGGGCGATGGTTTGCATCTGCGCATCGCTGAGGGCGTCGGCCTCGAACACGACGGCCAGCGGATTGCCGGCGAAGCGGGTGTCGGTGAAGACGTCATAGGTGGCGAAAGGGAGTTGCATGGTCCGGTTGTACGGTGGTTGAAATGCAGCAGCAATATTGCCGGGTTATCAATCTCGGCATGAAGAGATTTGCAGGACCCCTGATCGCGGCGGCGCTGTTGGCGTCATGTGGGGAGCGGACGGCGCCGAGCGCGGTTGACGTGTGCAGCGCCGACGCTGTGCGGGCGGACGTAGTGGCTGCGCTGGCCGAAGTCACGCGGGCGACGCGGGCGAAGGATATCGACGCTTATATGCGGCTCGTGCCGGAGGAGTCGGTGATCGATGACACGAGCGGTGAGCTCGTGGATCGAGATCAACTGCGCGCGAACGTGTTGCGCGACTGGGCGATTATCCCGGAGACGCTACGGCTGGAGCATGTTGTTGGCGATGTCACCATGAATGGCTGCGACGAGGCCGTGGTGATGGTCGACCAGACTTGGGAGCGTACGATGCTGCGGCCGAATAGCGAGCCGGGCACCGATCGCATTCTGACAACGCAGCGGCATCGCGAAATCTGGCGGCGGACGGCGGATGGCTGGCGCGGCTTCGAGATCGAAGAGCTTGGTGGCGAGATTTACGTGAATGGCGCGCGTTACGGCGCGAACTAAAGCAGCTTCGCGAGCGCGGCGCGGAAGCGGCGGTCGCGTTTGAGGAAGACTTCGCGGCTCATGGCTTCGCGGCGCGTGTCGTAGCGCTCGGCGTAGAGCAGCACCCAGGCGCGCCCGCGCGTCGAGCGTGCGCCGAGGCCGGCATTGTGAAGCGCGAGGCGGGAGTCGATGTCGACGGTCCAGCCGACATAGGTGCGGCGGTCGGCGCCAAGCGCGCTGCCGAGGACGTAGACGTAGCCGGAAGTGCTCACGCTGAATCGCTACGATTCTTTTGGCTTAAGAGGATTCATCAGACGCCGGATCGAAAACCAGATCAAGAACAGACCAATTGCAATTGATCCGATCAAGAAAAGAGGCGCTGATGGACTAACGAGCACAACACTTGTCCTAGCCGCCATCATCATCAGCAGGATGAGTGTCGGAGCGACTAGCAGGAGGCCCAGCAGCAGACACGACCACCACAGGATCTTGTAGATGGCGCTGGGAACCTGAATCAAGCAAAGCCCCCGAAGTTCACGAACTTCGGTTCGAGATATTCATCCAGGCCTTCGACGCCGCCCTCGCGGCCTAAGCCGCTTTGTTTCACGCCGCCGAACGGGATGACTTCATTGCTGAAGATCCCGTCATTGATCGAGACCATGCCGGACTCGATGCGTTCGGCGACGCGCCAGGCGCGGTGGATGTCCTTTGTGAAGAAGTAGGCGGCGAGGCCGAAGGGCGTGTCGTTGGCGATGGCGACGGCTTCGTCCTCGGTTTTGAAGCGGATCAGTGGCGCGACTGGTCCGAAGATTTCTTCGGTGTTTACGCGCATCTCGCGGGTGACGTCGGCGAGTACGGTGGGCGTGTAGAATTGCGCGCCGGCTGCGTGCTTCTTGCCGCCGGTGAGGGCGGTGGCGCCGGAGGCCAGCGCTTCTGCGACCATGCGTTCGACTTTCTCGATGGCTTTCTGATCAATGAGTGGCCCGATCTCGACGCCGTCCTGATCGCCTGGCCCGACTTTGAGTTTGGCGACGGCTTCGCTCAGCTTCTTGGCGAAGGTACTATAAATGCTGTCTTCCACCAAAATGCGATTGGCGCAGACGCAGGTTTGGCCGGCGTTACGGAACTTCGACTGAATCGTGCCTTTGACGGCGAGATCGAGATCAGCGTCGGCGAACACAATGAGCGGCGCGTTGCCGCCGAGTTCGAGCGAAACTTTCTTCACCGTCGAGCCGATGCAGGCGGCGCCGAGCTTCTTGCCGACTTCGGTAGAGCCGGTGAACGAGAAGTGGCGCACCAGCTCGCTCTCGCACATCACTTTGCCGACGGCGGACGCGTTCTCCGTGGTGACGACGTTGAACACGCCCGGCGGCAGGCCGGCTTGCTCGGCCAGTTCAGCCAGCGCCAGAGCGGTGAGCGGCGTTTGGTGCGGCGGCTTCAGCACGATGGTGCAGCCGGCGGCGATGGCGGGGCCGGCTTTGCGCGTGATCATCGCCATCGGAAAATTCCACGGCGTCACCGAAGCGCAGACGCCGATCGGCTGCTTCAGCGTCACATAGCGGCGGGTGTTGGTGGTCGTCGGGATGACGCGGCCATAGGCGCGCTTCGATTCCTCGGCGAACCATTCGATGAACGAAGCGCCATACGTGGCTTCGCCCTTGGCTTCGGCGACTGGCTTGCCGCCTTCGAGCGAGATGAGGCGCGAGAGCCGATCGAGATCGGCCATCATCAGATCGTACCATTTGCGCAGGATCGCGGCGCGCTCCTTGGCCGGCCTGGCGGCCCAGAGCGGGAAGGCGGCGTGCGCGGCGGCGATCGCTTCTTCGGTTTCGGCGGCGCCGAGATCGGGGACGTGGGCGATCACCTCTTGGGTCGCCGGATTGTAGACCGCGAAACGCTTCGCACTCGCACGCCACTTGCCGTCGATATAGGCGTCAGACCGGAACGCGAGGGCCATTTTACGTGTTTCCTTCTCTCGGATGAGACGACATTGCGCACGCGCAAAGCGGCTTCAACCCCTGTCCGCGATCTTGCTCGGGAAATGTGGCGCGCCGGCAAACGCGGGCGTATAGATTTGGGCGTTAGGAGACCGCGCATGAGCTGGAAAGATGTTCTGGTCATCGTTTCCGAGGCCGAGGCGGATGAGTCGGCGCTAGCTTTGGCCGAGGCGCTCGCCAAGCAAAGCGGCCAATGCCATCTCTCGGCGGCTTTTTTGACGCCACTGCCGGATGAGCCCTTGGCTTATGAGCCGACAGTCGTCGCCGGCGTTTGGGCGGAATTGCTCGGCCGGGCGCGTCAGGAGGCTGACGCTGAGCGTAAGCGTGTCGAGGCGCGGCTGGCGCGCTGCGACAAGCCCGTGGAATTGCGCAATGCCGAGGCGCTGTCGCGCGATCTAGGACGCGTCGCGGCAGTGCATGCACGCTACGCCGATGTCGCGGTGATGGCGCGGCCAGTGGAGGGCGCGGGCGCCGATCTGCGCGAAGAGATTATCGAGGGCGTGTTGTTTCACTCGGGGCGACCGGCCCTGATCGCGCCGCCCGGATGGAAAGGGACGAGCATCGGCAAGCGCGTTGTGGTGGCGTGGGACGCGAGCCGCGAAGCGACGCGGGCGCTTTCGGAAGCCGACGATATTTTGGAGTTCGCCGAAGCGGTCACGGTGCTGACGGTGGACGCCAAGCCGAAAATGTTCGGCCACGGCGATCAGCCGGGCGCGAATATCGCAGCGCACCTTTCGCGGCGCGGGCTGCCGGCTGAGGTGCGGAACGTCGATAGCATGGGGCGCTCCGCTTCGCTGGCGATCATGGACGAAGCGACGGCGCTGGGCGCCGATCTCGTGGTAATGGGCGGCTATGCGCATTCGCGATTGCGCGAATTGGTGTTCGGCGGCGCAACGCGTGAGTTGTTGCGTACGGCGACCGTGCCGCTGCTAATGGCGCATTGAGAACAGGCGGGGGGCTGGATGGAAAGCGTTGTGCAGATCGGCTCGCTCGATCTTTCGTGGATCGATATCGCGATCATCGTTGGGTTGGTGATCGTCGTGGTTTGGGCGGCGCTGAAACTGGTGACGCGGCTGGTGCTGGGCTTGGTGATCGTGGTGGTGCTGGCGGCGCTGTTTATGGGCGTGAACTTCCAGGAATTTGGGCTGCGGTTTGGGTGAGTTGAAAACCAAGGGCCGCCCCCTTGTGTGCCCCATCCGCCACACTAAGTCTTAGCCACACCACTCATGCCGCGTTGACGGGCCTCAAGGACGCTAACGCGGGGACGCTCTTTGCGAGGTCGCTCATGGATATGGAAAAGCTCACCGAGCGTGCGCGCGGATTCGTGCAAGCCGCTCAAACGATCGCGATACGCGAACAGAACCAGCAGCTGGAAACCCAGCATTTGCTGAAGGCGCTGCTGGACGACCGTGAAGGTCTCGCGGCGCAGCTTCTCACCACTGCCGGCGCCAATGCGCGCCAAGCCGCCGACGAGGTCGACAAGGCCGTGCAAGCGCTGCCGAAAGTGCAGGGCGGCGGCGATCGTATGTATGCGGCGGTCTCTTTCAACCGCGCGCTCGACATGGCGGATCAGGCTGCGACGAAGGCGGGCGATAGCTACGTAACGGCGGAGCGGTTGCTCTTTGGCCTTGCGGTCGCGGACGGCAAAGCGTCGGAAATTCTGAAGAAGGCGGGGCTTACGCCGCAAAAGCTGGAAG
The DNA here is from genome assembly GCA_034439495.1 of Terricaulis sp. Taxonomy (GTDB): domain Bacteria; phylum Pseudomonadota; class Alphaproteobacteria; order Caulobacterales; family Aquidulcibacteraceae; genus Vitreimonas. Next base: position 20,836 of record JAWXAM010000060.1, read on the forward strand.
CCGCGATTGCGGAGTTGCGCAAGGGGCGCACGGCGCAATCCTCGTCGGCGGAAGATAGCTATGATGCGCTGAAGAAATATGCGCGCGATCTCACTGAGGATGCGCGCAAGGGCAAGCTCGATCCGGTGATTGGGCGTGACGAGGAAATTCGGCGCACAATTCAGGTCTTGTCGCGCCGCACCAAGAACAATCCGGTGCTGATCGGTGAGCCTGGCGTTGGCAAAACAGCCATCGCCGAGGGCCTCGCGCTGCGCATCGTCAATGGCGACGTGCCGGAGAGCTTGAAGCACAAGAAGCTACTCGCGCTCGATATGGGCTCACTCATCGCTGGCGCGAAGTTTCGCGGCGAGTTTGAAGAGCGGCTGAAGGCGGTGCTGAACGAAGTCATCGCCGCCGAGGGCGGGATTATCCTCTTCATCGACGAGATGCATACGCTGGTCGGCGCCGGCAAAGCCGATGGCGCGATGGATGCGTCGAACTTGCTGAAGCCGGCCTTGGCGCGTGGCGAGCTGCATTGCGTCGGCGCGACCACGCTCGATGAATATCGCAAGCACGTTGAGAAGGACGCGGCGTTGGCGCGGCGCTTCCAGCCCGTATTTGTGAACGAGCCGAGCGTCGAGGACACGATCTCGATCTTGCGCGGGCTGAAGGATCGCTACGAGCAGCATCACGGCGTGCGCATTTCCGATGCGGCGATCGTGGCTGCGGCGCAGCTTTCGCACCGCTACATCACCGATCGCTTCCTGCCGGATAAGGCCATTGACCTGATGGACGAGGCGGCGTCGAGGTTGCGTATGCAAGTCGATTCCAAGCCGGAAGAGCTGGACGAACTCGATCGGCGCGCGCTCCAGCTCAAGATCGAGCTTGAGGCGCTGAAGAAGGAGAAGGATTCCGCATCGAAGGACCGCGTCGGCAAGCTGGAGACGGAGATCCGCGAGATCGAGACGCGCTCGGCTGAGCTTACGTCGCGCTGGTCGGCGGAGAAGCAGAAGCTGCAGGTGACGTCCAAGTCGAAGGAAGAGTTGGAGAAGTTGCAGACCGAGTACGAGAACGCGGTGCGCCGCGGCGATCTCGCGCGCGCGTCTGAGCTGAAGTACGGGCGCATTCCGCAACTTGAAAAGCAAATTGCCGACGCGGAGAGCGCGGGCGGTGACGGAACAGGACTGGTGAAAGAGGTCGTCGATGCTGAAGCCATCGCTGGCGTTGTTTCGCGCTGGACCGGCGTGCCCGTTGAGAAAATGCTCGAAGGCGAGCGGACCAAGATCTTGGCGATGGAGGATGCGCTGCGTGGCCGGGTGATCGGCCAGGAGCCGGCATTGCGCGCGGTTGCGGATGCGGTGCGGCGTGCGCGTGCCGGGCTGCAGGATCCGAACCGGCCGATTGGCTCGTTCATGTTCTTGGGGCCGACGGGCGTCGGCAAAACCGAGCTCACCAAGGCGCTCGCTGAGTTCTTGTTTGATGACGAGCATGCGCTAACGCGCGTGGATATGTCCGAATACATGGAGAAGCATTCGGTCGCGCGCTTGATCGGGGCGCCTCCGGGCTATGTCGGCTATGAAGAGGGCGGCGCGCTGACCGAAGCGGTGCGGCGCCGGCCTTATCAAGTGATCCTTTTCGACGAGATCGAGAAGGCGCACCCGGACGTGTTCAACGTTCTGCTGCAAGTGCTGGACGATGGCCGCCTGACCGATGGCCAAGGCCGCACCGTCGATTTCAAGAACACGATCCTGATCATGACTTCGAACGCTGGCGCACAATTCTTGTCGGAGCAGCCTGACGGCGCCGATGTGGAAGACGTGCGCGATCTGGTGATGGGCGAAGTGCGGGCGCGCTTCCGGCCGGAGTTCTTGAACCGGATCGATGAGATCATCCTGTTCCGCCGTCTCGAGCGCGATCAAATGGGCGCTATCGTCACCATCCAGCTGAAGCGCCTGGTGCAGCTGCTGGCGGCGCGCAACATCACGATCGAGCTTGATGCACGCGCGAAGGGCGAACTGGCCAAGCGTGGCTACGATTCAGCTTGGGGCGCGCGGCCGCTGAAGCGCGTGATTCAGAAGGATGTGCAGGACCCGCTGGCGCGGCTCATCCTGGAAGGGCGCGTGAAGGACGGCGACCACATCACCGTGACGTTCGACGGGAATGACTTCCTGTTCAACGGCGCGAGCGAACGGGCGGCGGCTTAGCGACCAACTATCGGCACCCGCGCGCAGCCTCCGCAGCTTCCGCTGCTATCTGATCTGCGAGCGTTTCATCGATCGGGCCGAAGAGCGGATGCTCGCCCAAGCTATGGCCGCGGTTGGCGTGGAGGGTGAATCGCGCGCGCCCAGCTATCGGCGCCGCGGCGGCTTCCTGACGCGCGGCGACGGTTTGTGAATCGTAGCTGCCATAGTGAAAGATCATCGGCGCGTCCCAGCGCGCAAGCCGCTGCGCGATCGGTGTCTCGTCGGTGAAGAAGCTTTTGATCCAAGCGTAGGACGCCATCGGCGTTTGGGCACTGGGGAAGGGCGCATCGTCTGCCTGAGCGAGGATTTGTGCGCGTTCGGGCGCGTAGAGCAAAGTTTCTTGGCGTGAAGGAAGCGCTTCAATATCGGCGGCAGTCCATGCTCCACTGGGGGACAGAAACGGCGCTACGGTTTCCCACACACCGGATGGGGTGCGCATGAAATTGGCTTGCACTTCTTCGTTGGTGGTGCGGCCGTCGCCATCCGTGTCCATCATGCGAAGCGAGTGCGCGTCGCGGCCGGTGCGCTGCCAGTGAAACACTGAGCGCGGGCTTTCGAGGAGGGCGCCCATGCCGATCACGGCAAGCGGACGGCGTGCGCCGGTGTCGGCGAGGCGACCGATATGCGCCATGCCTTCGGAATGGCCGAAGAAGATGACGCAGCGTGCGTTCAGCCCATCGCGCGCTTGCGCCCAGGCATAAACGGCGGCGAGATCGTTGACTTGCGTTTCGTTGGTGGCGGCGCTGGCCAGCGCGGCGTCAATACGCTCTGCGCCAGTTGCGCCGTAACGCAGGCCGCGGCGATCGTAGCGCACGGTGGCGAGGCCGCGCGCGTTCATGCGTTGAGCAAGATCGGCGAAGATGAGATCGCGCGGTGTGTTGCTGCGGCCAAAGCTGGCGTCGCGGTCGAACATGCCGGTGCCGGCGACGAAGATGATCGTTGTGCGTGCGGGCGCGCTCGGCAGATCGGCTTGGCCGTTGATCGGCGCGCCGTCTCTGGTGGTGACTGTGAAGGTGCGGGTTTCCGCGTGAGCCGGCGTGGCGGCGAGCGTGAAAGCTACAGCGGCGAGAGCTAGGCGTTTCATATCAATCCCCCTGTGTCTGGCTCTTCACCGCCGCGGATGCGGCGTTCGGATGCAAGAGGGGCAGAGAAAGTGTGGGGCCCGCATGTTTGCGGGCCCCAGCGGCTTTCACCTTACGGCGTGGTCGCTTCATTGTCGTCGGTCGCGCGCTCGACGGCGCCGGCGGCGTCGTTGGCTGCGCCTTCGACGGCTTCGCCAGCGTTGTGCAGAGCTTCGCCGGTTTCTTCGGCGGCTTCGCCGACGGCTTCACCCGTGGCGTCAGCGGCTTGGCCGGTTTCTTGTTCGGCTTCGTTGACGTCGGCTTGGCTGCAAGCGGCGAGGCCGAGCGAAGCGGCGGCGATAGCGGCGATCAAAATTCTCATAGTGCGTCTCCTTGGGGTCTGCCCACGCCCGCATTCGTTACACGTGCGGCGCCAGTACAACTAGTTCCAAAAGTGCCGGACTCGGCGCATCGAACGGATGGGAACTTAGGCCGCCCTTACCGCATTTTCGCCGTGTTGGTCGGGAGGGCGCGTGCAACTCAATCTGAAATCTTGGCTTGAACTGGCGCGCCGGGAGATTGTCGCGGTCGCGGCGTTTCTTGGTATCGCCTTGGCGCTGCTTGCTTTTATCGAAATCACTGATGAGGTGACGGAGGGCGAAGGCGAGGTGCGCTGGTTCGACGATGGCTTGCTGCTTGCGCTGCGCACGTCCGATCCAGCTGACCCAATTGGGCCGCGCTGGTTCGAGGAAACGGTTGCGGAAATTACGGCGCTCGGCGGCTTTGGCGTCCTCGCGCTGGTGACTTTGCTCGTCGTTGGCTTTCTGGCGATGCAGCGCAAATGGGGCAACGTGGCGCTGGTTCTGGTGGCGACCATAGGCGGCACACTGATCAGTGAAGGGTTGAAAGTCGGCTTTTCGCGGCCGCGTCCCGATCTCGTTGCGCATGTTGTCGACGTGACCAGCATGAGTTTTCCAAGCGGCCACGCGATGCTGTCAGCGGTGACGTATCTGACGCTTGGCGCGTTGCTCGCGCGCTCGCAGGAGCAGAGGCATGTTCGCGGCTACATCCTGGGTGCAGCAATTCTCGTCACGTTGCTGATCGGCGTGAGCCGGGTCTATCTCGGTGTGCACTGGCCGACGGACGTGCTCGCCGGCTGGTGCCTCGGCGCGGCGTGGGCGCTGATCTGTTGGGTGGTCGCGACTTTGATCATGCGCCGCGAAAAAAGCGCTTGAGCCGGACCTAGGGGCTGGCCTTCTAAGAGAGGCCGTTCGAGGAAAGGCCGCGTGATGAAGCCCAATATCTTTCAGGAAACCGCAGCTGCGGTGGCGAAGCGCTTTGGCGTCTCCGTCAAAGCGCTGCGCGTTTATGAGGATGCCGGGCTTTTGAAGCCGGCGCGGACGGTGGCGGGCTGGCGGATTTACCGTCAGCCGGAGTTGGAGCGGCTCGGCGCGATTTTGGCGCTGAAGCAGCTTGGGCTGCCGCTGAAGCGCATCGGCGAATTGCTGCGTGGCAGCGGTGATCTAGCGGCGGCTTTGGCGCTGCAGGAAGCGGCGTTGGAAGACGCGCGCGCGGAAGCAGACGAGGCGTTGCGCCTTGTGCGCGCTGCGCGCGCGAAGCTGGCGGAGCGGCGCAGTCTTTCCCCGGACGAGTTAGGAAAACTCGTGAGGAGTACGGCGATGTCAGAGTTTAAGTGGAACGACAAAATGGAGGCGTTGGCCCAAAAGCATTACACGCCCGAGCAGTTGGCTGAAATTCGCTCGCGCGGATTTACGCCGGAGGATCAACAGCGAGTCGGTGCGGCTTGGGCTCAGGTGTTTAGCGACATCGATGCGCTTGGCGCCGATCACGATCCGGCGTCGGACGCGGCGCTTGATATTGGCCGGCGGGCGCAAACCTTGATTCAAGAATTCACGCAAGGCGATCCCGCGCTGTACCAGGCGGCGGGAAAGATGAATCGCGATGCGATGTCCGATCCTGAGCTGGCGCAGCAAATGCCAACTCAGCCGAGCCATTGGCAGTTCATGCAACGTGTGTTCGCGGAGTTGAAAAAGCGTGAGGCGTCTACGTAGTTATACGGATGAGGCATCGCGCCGCTGTAAATTGGGCGCCAGTGTTAAGGGCCAAGGCAGACCTCGCGGCGCACACTTCCTCCGAAAAGTAAGGAGGGTGTTATGCCGATCATGGTTTGGGATCAGTCCTTGGACATTGGCGTCCACGACATGAATCGTGAGCACCAAGATATTCTCAATGCCATGAACGAGATTTACGATGCCGCGCAAGCTGGGCAGCGTGGCGCGGGGATCATGGCCAAAGTTGATCGCCTGGGCCAAGTCACAGCCAAACACTTCCGCGACGAGGAGGCGTTCATGGCGCGCACCAAGTATCCTGATCTTGAGAACCATAAGCGGATGCACGCGAAGTTGCTGCGTGACTTCGCTGAACATAGGGCTGCCACCGAGGCGGCTGGCGGCGCGCCCTCGAACGCCTTCTTTCAGTTTCTGCGCTTGTGGCTGGCGGCGCACATCAAGTGCATCGACTTGAAGTACGCCGTGCATTCGCAAACGCAGCACGGCCCGCGATCCGCGTAAGGGCGCAAGATGACTAAGGCGTCAGGCGCACGCCGTTGCGCGCTCGTTGCTTCCGTGAAACAGTGAGCCATTCGGCCTTGAAAGGCCGGCATAAGCGAGAAGCGGCGCAGCCGCTAGCGCCGCCCCAACCCCGCAACGGGAAACAAGGGAGTGTGCGCCATGCCTACAAGCAAATCGGCTAACATCGTGAGGGCTATTGCCGTCGTCGGTCCGACCGGAGCGGGCAAGACGGCGTTGACCCAAGCTCTGGCTTCCGCCGCTTCGGGCGGTTCGGGCGCAGTCCCGAACGCAGCGGGCCAGTCCACCGAAACCCAATTCACCGCGATCGACTTTATGGGCGACCACTACGCGCTGATTGATGCGCCAGGCGCCGTGGATTTTTTGGCCGATGCCGATTTCGCGCTTCCGGCCGTCGATCTCGCCATCGTTGTCGCCGATCCTGATCCAGACAAAGCCATGCTGGTGCAGCCGTTCCTCAAAGTGCTTGAGGACATGGGCGTGCCGCGCCTGCTGTTCGTGAACAAGATCGATCAAGCGCGCGGGCGCATTCGTGATTTACTGCAGGAGCTGCAGCCGGTGTCCACGACACCACTGGTGGCGCGGCAGATTCCGATCTGGAAGGACGACAAAGTCAGCGGCTTCGTTGATCTCGCGCTGGAGCGCGCGTTCTTGTACCAGCAGGGCAAGCCCTCGCAGGTGATCGATATTCCGGGCGATATCGCCGAGCGCGAAACCGAAGCGCGATTCCACATGATGGAGCAGCTCGCGGATTTCGATGATACGCTGATGGAGCAATTGCTCTCGGACGTGACGCCGGATCGCGACATTGTGTTTGCCGATCTGGTGCGAGAGATGCGCGAAGGCTTGATCGTGCCGGTGTTCTTTGGCTGCACGGCACAAGGCAATGGCGTGCGCCGGCTGTTGAAAGCGCTCCGCCACGATACGCCGGCGCCGAGTTACGCCGCGGCGCGGCTCGGGCTTGAGGGCAATGGCGCTTACGTGATGAAAATCTCGCACGCGGGGCAGGCTGGTAAGCTTGCTTATACGCGTGTGTTTGGCGGCGCGCTAAACGATAGCGATCAGCTCACCTTGAGCGATGGCGCGCCGCAACGGGCGGCAGCGTTGTTTTCGGTGAATGGCGCGCAGGTGAAGAAGGTCTCGCGCGTGCCGGAAGGCGACGTCGCGGCGATCGGCAAGCTTGATCCGGTGGCGGCGGGCGATCTCTTGGCGTCGAACGGCAAGCAGGAGATCAAGCTCTCGTTCAAGAAGCGCTATCCTGTTTATCAGCTTGCGATCGCCACTAAGGACCGCAAGGACGACGTGCGGCTCTCAGGCGCGCTTCAGAAATTGGTGGACGAAGATCCCGGGCTTGAGATCAAGCACGATCAGACGACGCACGAGATATTGCTGCAAGGTCAGGGCGAGCCGCATCTGCGCAGTGTGCTCGATCGCTTGAAGAGCCGCTTCGGCGTCGATGTTTCAACGGCGCCGCCACAGACGCCGTATCAAGAGAGCATCCGCAAGCCGGTTGAAGTACGCGGGCGGCACAAGAAGCAGACCGGTGGACACGGCCAGTTCGGCGATTGCGTCATTCGGGTGAAGCCATTGCCGCGCGGATCAGGCTTCGAGTTCGTGGACAAGATCACAGGCGGCGCGATTCCGCGGCAGTGGATTCCCGCGGTCGAAGCCGGCGTCCGCGACGCGATGCAGAAAGGCTCGATCGGATTTCCGGTCGTCGATGTCTCGGTCACGCTGATCGACGGCTCGTTCCACGCCGTGGATTCATCCGAGCACTCGTTCCAGCAGGCTGGACGCATCGGTATGCAAGAAGCGATGGCACAGTGCGGATCGGTGTTGCTGGAGCCGATCGAGAAGCTGACGATCTACACTCCGAACTGGGGCACACCCAAAATCAACTCGGCGGTCTCCGCGCACAATGGGCAGATCCTTGGATTTGAAGCGCGCGATGGTTGGCAGGGTTGGGACAAGGTCGATGTGTACCTGCCGCACGCGGAGCGTCAGAACTTCATCATCGAGCTCCGTTCGCTGACGCAAGGCCTGGCGACGTTTGAGGCTGAGTTCGACCACATGGTCGAAGTCAGCGGCCGGCGTGCTGAGGACGTAGCGAAAAAGGTGCAGGCGAGCGCGGCTTAGCGCAGCACCAATTGAGTTTGAGTCACCAGCGCGACGGTTTTGCCGTCTTCGCTGGTGATTTTGGTTTGCCAGACGCTGGTGGTCCGGCCGGCGTGCGCGGGCGTCGCTTCGGCGGTCACCGTCGTGCCGACTTTGGCCGCGCCGAGGAAATTGGTTTTGCTCTCGATCGTGGTGGTGCCTCTGGCGCCGGACGGGAGCGTGAGGAAGGCGCCAATGGCGCCGACCGAATCCGCGAGCGCCATCACAGCGCCGCCGTGCAGCGTGCCGCCGGTCGTGCAGAGATCAGGGCGGACGACGAGTTTCGCCACCACGCGCTCCGTGGTTGCTTCGATAACTTCGACGCCCATAGTTTTGGCGAACGGGATGATGTCGGCGCTGATCGAGGTCAAACGTGCGTCTCCGGTGCAATGCGCGTCAGGCGGCGCTCGTTATAAACGTTGAAGAGGCAGGCTGCGATGATGAAGGCGGCGCCGATGTAGATTTCGCCGCGCGGCGTTTCGTGAAAAATCACATAGCCGATTGCGCTGGCGTAGATCAGCTCGGTGTAGTGGATTGGCGCGAGTTGTTGCGCCTCCGCTTTGGCGTAGGCGCGCGCCATCAAGTACATGAACACGGCCGCGAGCGCGCCGAGCAGCAGGAAGTAGGGCCAGTCGTTCACCTGGGGCGGCGGCGAGAAGGCGATCGCTGGGCCGGCGACGATCAGGCCAGGGATGGTGCTGGTCATTAGACCAACAATCGGCGCGCCATCCGTTTGCGCACGGGCGCGCAAAAGCACCATGGCGACAGAAAAGAGCGCGGCAGATACCAGCACGGCAATGATCCCGAGCGTGTGCTGTGGCGAATCTTCCGTAGGCGGCGCGCCTTGCATCGCGATAATGACGCCGGCGAAGCCAATGACGGCCGCCAGAAGGCTCGCAGGCCTAACCCGCTCGCCCAGTAGGGCCGACGCTACGAAGGGCACGATGAGCGGGTAAATGAACGAGAGAGCGACCGCCTCCGCGAGAGGCAGGACCGTCAGCGCCCAGAAGAAGGTCATGGCGCAGCCGGCAATAACGAAGCCGCGCAGCGCGTGTGCGCGCCACATCTCAATTGTGATGACCGGGCGGCCTGCGTGAACCCAAATGCCGTACGAAAAAACACTGGCGACTGCGTAGCGCGCAAAGCCCACCAGCAGGATGTGATTGCTCTGGCCAAGAAACTTTATCGTCGCGTCCATCGACGCGCCGGCCATGATCGCCAGCGTCAAAATGAGCGCCGGCGGAAACGTACGGCCAGACATGAAAACTCCCCGCGGGCGTTAAAGCCCACGGGGAGTTTGGTTGCAATCGCCGAGGGCGATTACGGGGTCGTGGTGGTGGTCGTGGTCGACGGGGTCGACTCGCCCGTTTGGGCTTCATCGATAGCTTCGCCGGCTTCTTCTGCCGGACCTTGGCCCATATCAGTGGTGCCGGTCGTCGATTGTTCGTACGCGGTGTCCGCAGCTTCGCCCGCTTCTTCGTTCGGACCTTGGCCGCAGGCGGCGACGCCCAGCAGCGCGACAGCGGCCGTGGCGGCCAGCACAGACTTCAACATGCGTTTCTCCTGAGTGTCCCAGTCTGACGGCAAGCGCCGCCGGATTAGTCAACGTTCGTTTATGATTGGGGTTCCGAACGAAAATTACGGGTTAGTGTTCGGGTTGCCGTCGGTCGCGTCGTTGACGGTGTCGCCGAGATCGTCGTTGCGCTCGGTACCCGTAGCGTTGTCGATGCCTTCGCCGGCATTTTCGAGTGCGCCGTCTTGCATGTTTTCTTCGCCTTGGGTCGCTTCTTCGATTGCGGAATCAAGGTTCTCGCCGGTCTTCTCGGCGCTGTCGCCACAGGCGGCGAGGCTCAGCATGGCGGCGGCAGCGGTGGCGGTCATAAGTGCTTTCAACATTCCCAACGTCTCCTGTTTGGCGGGGCGGTAAACGGCCGACGAAACCGATTGTTCCGTGTGGGAACGCTGGCGCCGGGGAGTTGAGCGGCTATAAGCGCGCCAAAGAGGGAACAATGGCCGCAGAGCTCACCGAAGACCAAACCATGATCATCGAGACCGCCCGCGCTTTCGCGCAGGAGCGGCTGCGCCCGAACGCGGCGCGTTGGGAAGACGAGGGACTTGATCGGGGCGCGCTGCAGGAGCTCGCGGGATTGGGGTTCGCAGGTATTTATGTCGGCGAAGAGCACGGTGGCTCGGGGCTGACGCGGCTCGATGCGGCGTTGATCTTTGAAGAATTGTCGCGTGGCTGTGTGGCGACGGCGGCGTTTCTCTCGATCCACAACATGTGCTCGTGGATGATCGACTCGTTCGGTACGGCAGAGCAGCGCGCGCAATGGCTGCCGAAGCTGACCGCGGGCGAAAAGATCGCTTCGTATTGTTTGACCGAGCCCGGTTCGGGCTCCGATGCCGGCGCGTTGCGGACAACAGCGAAGCCTGATGGCAATTCGCAATACGTGATCAATGGATCGAAGGCCTTCATCTCCGGCGCGGGGTTCTCCGATCTCTATGTCTTGATGTGCCGAACAGGTGACGACGGACCGAAGGGTGTTTCAACCTTGCTCGTCGAAGACGGCACACCAGGGCTTTCGTTCGGCAAAAACGAAAACAAGATGGGTTGGCGCGCACAGCCGACCGCGATCGTGAACTTCGAAGATTGCCGCGTGCCGGCGGACAATCGCGTCGGTCCCGAGGGTGAGGGCTTCAAGTATGCGATGAAGGGGCTCGATGGCGGGCGCCTGAACATCGCTGCGTGTGCTCTAGGCGGCGCGCAGGATGCGCTCGATCGCGCGCTTTCATACGTGAAAGAGCGCAAGCAATTCGGCAAACGCATTGCTGACTTCCAGAACACGCAATTCGTGCTGGCAGACATGGAGACCGATCTCGCTGCGTCGCGCGCGCTGCTGCACCAAGCCGCGCGCAAGCTTGACGCGAAGGCGCCAGACGCGACGAAGTATTGCGCGATGGCCAAGCGCTTCGTGACTGACACGGCTTTCAAAGTCGCCGATCAGGCGCTGCAATTGCATGGCGGCTATGGCTATCTGGCCGATTACGAAGTCGAGCGCATCGTTCGCGATCTGCGCGTGCACCGTATTTTGGAAGGCACCAACGAGATCATGCGCGTGATCATCTCGCGCGAGATGCTGAAGGCATGAGCGCGGATTTCCGCGGCGTGCGGAAAATCCTGTGGGAAGATTGGGACCCGATTGGTTGCGGCGTCCCGGCTGATGAATACGACGATTATGTCGGCCCGACGCTGCGGTTGCTGATCGAAAAAGCGCCGAAAGAGGTTGTTGCGGCCTATCTCCGGGACACGGCGGCGGATACGATTGGCTGTCCTGTCAGTGAAGAGAAGCTGGCGCACGTCGTCGATAAATTGATGGCGCTATAGGGGAAGCGGAAGATGATCATTCGGGCGATGGCGCTTGGCTTTGTGTTGTGGCTCGCGGTCGCTGCCGCCTTTCGCTTCGCGGGGCAGTATTTCTTTTTACCTGATGAGTCCTTGCGGCTGGTGACGTTTCTTTCGGGGCCAGTTGTCGGGTTGGTGCTGGCGTTTATTTTCCTGAAGTTGCTTGGCGAAGCTTCCGGAGACGAAGGCGAAGCTGCGATTGGTCTGGCGCTGCCGGTTTTGCTCCTGAACGGATTTCTCACACACGAGTTCGCCACTGCGTTTCCGAATCTGGATGAAACACTCGACGCCACGTACGGCGCCTGGTCTCTGCTGTTCGGCGGTTCGATCCTGTTCATGGGGCTTTGGACGACGAAGCTCGCCCCGCAGGACGAGAGAATATGAGGCGACGCGATGTCGTCATCGGCGGCGCAGCTCTGGCGGCAGGATGTGCGGGTGTGAGCAGCGAGACGCAATCGACACGGCCAATCATCATCGCGCATCGTGGCGCCAGCGGCGAGCGGCCGGAGCATACGCTTGCGGCGTATCGGCTTGCGATTGCGCAAAGTGCAGACTTCATCGAGCCAGATCTGGTGATGACCAAGGACGGCGTTCTGGTGTGCCGGCACGAGAACGAGATCAGCGGCACAACGGACGTAAGCACGCGCTCGGAGTTTGCGGATCGACGTGCCGAGAAGGTGGTCGACGGCGTAGCCGCGACGGGCTGGTGGGTGGAAGATTTCACGCTGGCGGAGCTGAAGACGCTGCGCTGCAAGGAACGGTTGCCGCAATTGCGACCAACGAACATGGCGTTCGATGGGCAGGAGGTTGTGCCGACGTTCGCGGAAGTGCTGGCGCTGGCGCGCGAAGCGGGCGTTGGTGTTTATCCGGAGCTGAAGCATCCGACGTTCCTGCGTGAACAGGGGCTTGATCCTGTGCCGGCGTTTATCGCTGCGGTGCGTGAGGCGGGTGGCCAGCGAGTGGCGGACTCGTTGTTCGTTCAATGCTTCGAGATTGGTGCGTTGGAGCAGTTGGCGCGGATGTCATCGATCCGCTGGCAATGCGTGCAGCTGGTGGCGTTTGACGGGAGGCCGTGGGATCGGCGTGACCTCACGTATTCGGAGATGATGAGCGATGCCGGCTTGGATCGCATTGCTGAATACGCGCGTGGCATCGGCCCGGAGAAGACGCTGATCGTACCGCGTGACGGCGATGGCCGCTCGCTGCGCGCCACGGATTTGGTCGCGCGTGCGCATGCGCGCAATTTGTTGGTGCACCCATGGACGTTTAGAGCGGAGAACTACTTCTTGCCGCTCGAGCTGCGCGCCGGAGATGCCGGCGCCGCGGACTACATGCGCCAACATGGGCAGCTGACAGCGGAACTGCAGCAATTCTACGCGCTCGGTGTCGATGGCGTGTTCTGTGATTTTCCGGGTGCGGCCGTAGCCGCGCGCTAGTTAAGCGACGCGGCGCAGCATGTTGCGGTTGAGGATCGGAGCTTGCGCTTCGAGCAAGTCCTTTTCGACGCGGGCGCGGGTTTGATCGTCCTTGATCACAAGCAGATGGATTTCGCGCGCACCGAGATTCTCTGCGGCTTGCCACATCTCGTGGCGTGCGAGTGTCTTCGAGAAATCCTCCGCACGCGCGACGAACAGGCAAATCGGCCCGCCCCAATCGAGCGCAGGCTGCTCAGGCGGCTTAACGAACATGTAGACGCCGCCGACCGGCTCCCAGGCACGCTGCGCGCGCGCGATCTCGAACTCGTACCAGCGCCCGCTCGCGCCTTGCCAATTATACGTGTTCAAATGCCCCTCCGGGTGCCGACCTGAAACGCGACGGTAAGGTGAGTCGCGCGCTTGCGAAGCTAAACGGTCAGGGGGCGGGGTCGGTGCTTACAGTTTGGACAGACGCCGCTTCAAAGAATGCGGGCCAGAAATGATCCATGGCCGCGGCCTGTTGCGCGGCATGGTCAGGGCGGTCAATCGGAACGATGCGGAGATCGACGCGGGTGAAATCCGGGGCTCGGCTCGGCGCTTGCGCGGCCCACGCGGCATAGTTCGCTTCCGGAACGTAGAGCGAGAAACCCTGTGGATCGTGTTCGAGCATGTCGGAGACGATGACGAGGCGCCGCGCCGGGATGGACGGATCGTAATCCGGATCGGCGGCGACGGCGCGCAGGCCCGCGATGATAGGCGATGCCCGCGCGCGCCCGGCGGAGGCGGCGCTTCGTAAGGCATCGTCGAGAGCGCCGGCGAAGTCTTCCTCCCAGCGCGCCTGCGTCATGCGCGCATTTTCGAACAGCGGATTGGTTTGCTCGGGCGGGCGCGGCAGGCATTTCGAAAACAGGATCGTCGGCTCCTGTGGTCTGCGCATGTTGAGCCGCATGATGGTGAGGCGATCGTATTGCGCGAGGCGTCCGCGCTCTTGTGCGAGCACCGCGCGCAACTTGCGGCGATGGCGCGGCTCCAAGCGATCTGTTGCGTCAACCAGGATCACGGTGTGCGCAGCAAGCGGTGCGTCAGTGCGGCAGAGTGTTTCTGGATCGGTGGGCGGTGGCCGCAGCACGAACGCCGCGGCGCCTAAGCCGCCGAGCACGAGTGCAGCGACAGCGATGAGTATCAGGCCGAGCGCATTGCGCCCTTCGGCGCCGCGCCGCCGGCTCACGCGGCGTCCCCTGCGTCGAGGCGTGCGGTGGCGCTGTTGAGTTCGGCGAGCAGATCTTCCAGCGCCTGCGATGATTGGCGCTGGCTATCGGTGAGGCGCGCCCGCGCTTCGTCCAGCATCGCCGCCGACGGCGCAAGCGCATCGAGGGCAGGCCCCGCGCTGGGCGGCTCGGCGCTAAAGTAAGCTGGCGCCGGTGCGGTGCGCGCCGCCATGTTCTCTTGACGGTAGAGATGGATCGCGGCGCCGGCGGCTGCATCGAGCGCGCGCGCTTTGGCGTCAAGCGTTTCCATCTTCGCGGCGGCGGCGTCGAACGCTTTGCTCATCGCTTCGAACTCGGCGCGCATTTTTTCAAGCCGCGCCGCGATGGCCAATTTCGCCGCGTCGACTGGCCCTTCCAGCTCGCGGCGCGGCTTGAAAAAATGCGCGCCGAGTTCGAAGCGATGAGCAAAGCGTTCGACGCCGCCGCCGCGAAGATGGAAACGCTTGACGCC
>JAWXAM010000061.1:0-41094 GCA_034439495.1 Terricaulis sp.
CTTCTCCGGCGGCACGATCGTGAAGCCGAACGCTTCCAGCTCGGCAATATTGGACTCAAGCCCCAGTTGTCGCGCCATACGGAAGGTCTGGGACAGTTCGGGCGCCGCTTTAAAATCGCGAATTTCCATGGCCCCACTCCTGAGCCGGGCCGTCTGGAGAGCCCACGCAACGAAATTGGTATGACCGGCCGGTTCAACCGTCAACCCACTTGTCGAATTACTATCTCCGTGGTTAGTTTCTAATCCTTGAGGTCGAACGTCGGCAAAAAGGCGTGCTCACAGCGCCCGGCCGGGTGGTTCGAGACGGGGAGGACGACATGTCAAAGAAGAGCCAGCCGAAGCCGATGCGCGTTGCGCCTATCGCCTATGCTTTCGCCACCCTGGTCGCCGCCACGGGCGGCGCACAGGCGCAAGACGCGCAACAGGAAGACAATGAAATCATCGTCACCGCGCGGCGCGTCGAAGAGCGCCTCATCGACGTGCCCGCAGCGATCTCAGTGGTCTCAGCCTCGGACGTGCAAAACAGCACGATGTCCAGCCTGTCCGACATCTCTCAGGTCGTGCCGAACGTGCGCGCCTCGGATGGATCACTCACGCCGAACTTCACCATCCGCGGCATTTCAAGCCAAAGCGGCGAAGATGCGGGTTTTCCCCCGGCCGTGGGCGTTTACATCGATGACGTGTTTTTGGGCCGCGATCGCGCCTTCAACACCGTGATGAATGAAATCGCCCGCGTTGAAGTTTTGCGCGGCCCGCAAGGCACGCTCTACGGAAAGAACACAATCGCCGGAACGATCAACGTCATCACTCGTCGTCCGGATGACGAATTCCGCGCCAACGCCGATTTGACGCTCGGCAATTTAGACTATCGCCAATTGCGCGCTTCAATCAGCGGCCCGCTCGTGGAAGGTCAGCTAGCAGCTGGGTTGTCCTACATCTCCCGCGAACGCGCCGGCTACATGGAAAACCAGACGACCGGACGCGAAGCCAATGATCTCGACGCCGAGGGCGGTCGATTCTCAGCAGTGCTCACGCCGACGAGCGACCTCTCGATCATCTTCAGCGCCGACTATTACAATCAAGAAGACAGCCCGGCGATGGAGACATATTCCTATATCGCCTTGCCGCTCCCCTCCTACGCCACCGTGCCGGCGCAGTTTCCAACGGACCGCATCATCAATCGCAATCTCGATACGCTCTATCAGCGCGAGATGTGGGGGACTTCGGGGCGGATAGAATACGCGATCAATCCAAACTTGGATTTCACCTCAATCAGCGCCTATCGTGAATACACCTCGGACGGCGCCGACGATTCTGACGGATTGCCGCTGGATCAATTCAATGTCGGTCGCGCCGAAAATGTCCAGAACTTCAGTCAGGAATTCCGTCTGAACTACGACGCTGGCGGACGTCTCGATTGGGTCGCGGGATTTTACTATTATCAGGAAGACATTGAGAGCCTGCGCCGCATTCGCATCGGCCCGGACTTCCCCATTCAGCTCCTCAACCCCTTAGCGCCAGCGCTGCCGCCGACGTTCGAGGAAACCGCGCGCACCGACGCATTCTTGACCGACGAAGCGTGGGCGCTGTTCGGCGCTTTCAATTACGACCTCACCGAGCGGCTCACCCTGGCTGGCGGGCTGCGCTTCACAGACGAGGAACGCACCGTCAGCTATACGCAGACGCCGGTGCTGGTGACGCCATTCAACATCGTGCAGCTGTTCGCGATCACCGTCCCCACCATCAATGACGAACGCCACGACACCGAATGGACCGGAGACCTGAGTTTAAGCTACGAGTTTAGCGATAACACCACCGGATACATGCGCTATGCGCGTGGCTTTAAAGCCGGCGGCTTCCTTGCCGAAGTGCTCTCGCCACCGCCATTCACGCCGCCGACGAGCATCGATTTTGCGCCTGAGTTCGTCGACAATTACGAAGTTGGCTTCCGCACGACGTTGTTTGACGGCCGCGCTGGAATGGCGCTCACCGCCTTCTATCTTGATTTCACGGACAAGCAGGAGAAGGTCAACACCGGGATCTCCTACGTCATTTCGAACGCAGCTGAAGCCAACAGTGAAGGCTTTGAGGCCGAGTTCTATTGGCGCATCACAGACCACCTGCGCTTTGAAACCAGTTTTGCCACGCTCGACGCCACCTATAGTTCGTTCCCGAACGCTGGCGGGCTTGGCGTAGACTTCAGCGGCAACCGGCTCGTGGGGGCGCCGGAGTTTTCCGGGATGGCGGCGCTGCAATATGACGGCCCTTCCGGCATCTCGGGTCTGGATCTGTTTGCCCGGGCGGAAATTGTGCATTCAGACGAGTTGGAGACCACCACCTCCAATAGCGCAACATTGCGGCAGAACGCATATGACCTCGTCAACGGGCGTATCGGGCTGCGCAACGACAATTACGGCGTCTATTTGTGGGGCCGAAACCTCACGGACGAAGACATTGTCGGCGGCGGCGTGCAGGTCTTCTCGGTGACGACGCGCTGGATCAACGCCCCGCGCACCTACGGGGTTGAATTGCGCTATCAATACTGAAGACACGTGCCCTGCAGCGGATTGAAACGCTGCAGGGCGGAGCCTTAACTTATGTCTCAGTCCACGCATCTCACGCCTGAACACGAGATCTTTCGGGCCTCAGCACGAAAGTTTTTGAAAACTGAGTGCCTGCCGTTTCGCGACGCATGGCAAGACGACGGCAAAATGGCGCGCGAGGTCTGGCGCAAAGCCGGGCGCGAAGGCTTTCTATGCGCCAAAGTTTCGCCCGCCTATGGCGGCGGCGGCGGTGATCTTCTGCATTGTGCGATTTTGCTTGAAGAGCAAACCAAGCTCGGTTTTCCGGAGCTTACCTTTTACCTCCACAGCGATATCATCGCGCCCTACATTGAGCTTTACGGCGACGAGGATCAGCGACGCCGCTATCTGCCTGGGATGTGTAACGGCGACATTGTCGCCGCCATCGCAATGACCGAACCCGGCGCCGGCAGCGACCTGCAAGCGATTACAACGCGGGCTGTGCGAGATGGCGATCATTATCGGCTGACGGGTCAAAAGACCTTCATCAGCAATGCTCAGAACGCTGATCTTATTATCGTCGCGGCCAAAACCGACGCGGCGCAGGCGGCTAAGGGCATAAGTCTTTTTCTGGTGGAGACCCAAAGCGCAGGCTTCAAGCTTGGCCGCAACCTCAACAAGATCGGCTGCAAGGCGCAAGACAGTTCTGAGCTGTTTTTCGACGATGTCGCGGTCCCTGCCGCCAACTTACTTGGCGGAATTGAGGGACGCGGATTTTATCAACTCATGCAGCGCCTGCCGGAAGAGCGCCTGATCATGGCCATCTCCAGCATCGCCAGCATGGAGGCGGCGGTAGAGGACACGATCGCCTATGTGCGCGATCGCATCGTCTTCGGCCAGCGCCTGATCGAATTTCAGAACACGCGCTTTAAACTCGCGGAAGCAAAAACCACCGCTGTTATGGGTCGCACCTTTCTCGATCGCTGCATTGATTTATTCATTGAGAACGATTTCG
Source organism: Terricaulis sp. (assembly GCA_034439495.1). GTDB lineage: Bacteria > Pseudomonadota > Alphaproteobacteria > Caulobacterales > Aquidulcibacteraceae > Vitreimonas. The sequence goes on from JAWXAM010000061.1 coordinate 3,538, forward strand.
ACGCCGTCGACGGCGCGATGGTCAAGTGGTGGGCCACCGAGCGTGCGTTCCAGGTAATCGACGAATGCCTGCAATTGCATGGCGGCTATGGCTACATGCGCGACAGCACAATTGCCCGTCTCTATGCGGACAGTCGACTGGGCCGCATTGCCGGCGGCACAAGCGAGATCATGCGCGACATCATCGGACGCTCGCTGTGAGCGGAAACGCCGCCTCCTGGGCGAGCCCGCAGCGCTCGACACTGCCCTTCAGCGAAGAGCACGAAATCTTGCGGCGGACAGCGTCGCGGTTCTTCCAAGATGAGTGCGTACCGCATCGCCAGGCCTGGGAAGACGCCGGCATGGCCCCGCGCCAAATCTGGCGCCGCGCGGGCGAACTCGGCCTGCTGTGCATGTCGACGCCTTTGGAATATGGCGGCGGCGGCGGCGATATCTTGCATTCAATCGCGGTCATGGAAGAGCAAGTGCGCGCCGGCGTGAACGCGCCAATGCTGTCATTGCATAATGACGTCGTCGCCCCTTACATCAGCCGATATGGCTCGAGCGCGCAGAAAGCTCACATTCTGCCTCGGATGACCAAGGGAGAATGGATCGGCGCCGTGGCGATGACCGAACCGCAATCAGGCAGCGACCTGCGCGGTATCCGCACCACGGCGCGGCCCGACGGCGACACCTGGCTTGTCAATGGCCGCAAAACTTTCATTTCACATGGCTGCACCGCCGACCTCATCGTGCTCGCCGCGAAGACCGCGATAGACGGCGCCAATGAGCGCATCAGCTTGTTCTTAGTCGAGGCGTCCGGTCTCAGGGGCCTGCATCGCGGCCCGCCGCTCGACAAATTGGGACAAGCAGACGCCGACACCGCAGAACTTGCCTTCGAAGACATGCGCCTGCCCGCGTCGAGCTTACTCGGCGAATTGGGCGGCGGTTTTCGAATGCTGAGCGACCGGCTGGTGGAAGAGCGCCTGATGACCGGCGTCGGCGCAGTCGCAACGATCGAGACAGCGCTTGCGCACACGCTCGCTTACGTCAAGCAGCGTCAAGCCTTTGGCCAACCCATCCTCAACTTTCAAAACACACGTTTCACACTGGCCGAGGCCTACACCGAGGCGGCGGTGCTGCGCACTTTCATGGAGCGATGCGTGCGCGCGTTTCTGCATAACAAACTGGACGCCGTTGAGGCGGCTATGCTGAAGGACCGCGCCACCGACTTGCAATGCTCCATCGTCGATCAGTGTCTGCAGCTGCACGGCGGCTACGGGTACATCCTGGATTTTCCCATCGCACGCCTCTGGTGCGACAGCCGCATCGCTAAAATCTACGGCGGCGCCAACGAGATCATGAAAGAAATTATCGGACGCGCCCTATGAGTGAAGCCTTGATCTCAGATCTTCCCAAGGGCGCGTCTGTCACTTTGCAGGTGCATGCAGGCATCGCTCGCCTCACCCTCAACCGTCCGACAAGCTCCAACGCCATCGACCTTGAGTTTGCGCGCGCCTTTCGACACGTGGTGGCGGCGCTGTCGGAGCGAGACGACGTGCGCGCCGTTGTTTTGAGCGGGAGAGGCAAGACTTTTTGCGTGGGCGGCGACCTAAAGAGCTTCGCCGCCGAAGGCCCTAACGCGCCAGCCTACGTACAGACAATTATCGAAAATTTTCACGCCGGCTTACTTCAACTGGTGAACATGCCCGCCCCAGTCATCGCTGGAGTACAGGGCGCGGCGGCAGGTGCTGGCCTCGGCCTTGCGCTCGCAGCCGATATCGTCATCGCCGCCGATGACGCTAAATTCGTCATGGCCTATACCAATGCCGGCGTAACGCCCGACGGCGGCACAACCTGGATCTTGCCGCGCCTGATCGGCCTCCATCGCGCCCTGGACCTCACGCTGCGCAACCGCGTTCTCACGGCGCAAGAGGCCCATCAACTCGGGCTTGTTGCGGAGCTTTGCCCGCCTGCCGAGCTTGGCGCGCGAGTCAACGCAATCGCCGAGAGCGTCGCCAGCGGTCCCACGAATGCTTTCGCGCAAGCCAAGCGCTTGCTGCGTCAGTCGTTTCATACCGACTTGCACACGCAACTGGACGCTGAGGGGCAAACCGTCGTCGCCTCGTTCGCCACCGCCGACGGCCAAGAAGGCGCACGCGCTTTCAGCGAGCGGCGCGCGCCGGCATTCCACGGCGGCAAGAAGAAGAAGAACGAGGCCTTGCCATGAGCTACTTTCCAGAAATCACCAGCATGGCCGAGGTGCCGCGCTATCATGCCCTGCATCGGCCCGACCGGATCGCGCTCGTCTTCGATGGCGAAAGCATCGATTATGCGACCTTCAACCGGCGCTGCAGTCAGATCGCAAACGGTCTTGCTGCAATGGGCGTGCGCCCGGGCGATCGCATCGCCTTTATCGGCAAGAATTCGGCCGATTATTTTGAACTTTTGTTTGGCGCCGCCAAAGCTGGCGTCGTCATGGTGCCGATTTCTTGGCGCCTGGCGGCGATGGAAGTCGACTATATCCTTGCCGACGGTGAGGTGAAGGTGCTCTTCAACGACGCCGAACTTGCCCCGCTTTTGGCCAAGAGCCCTGCAGCGCAAAAGATTCCAAATGTCGACATGATTGGAAGCGGCGCGTTTAGGACGTGGCGTGACGCCCAGAGCAGCGCTGAGCCTGAGGTTGAGGTCTCAGCAAGTGATGTCTTCATCCAGCTCTACACCAGCGGCACCACCGGCCATCCCAAAGGCGTGCAATTGCCCCACGGCAATTTCTTTGTCATCGAAAGGCAGCGCGTTTTAGCCGGCTCGCCGGACGAAGATCTATTCGAATGGAATCTGTGGGGCCCGACCGACGTCGGCCTCATCACCATGCCCTGCTTTCACATCAGCGGCACGGGCTGGGGCGTTGTCGGACTTTATGCCGGCGCCAAAAACATCGTCATGCGCGAGTTCAGCGCCGAAGGCGTGCTGGCAAGTTTCAACGAGCACGGCGTTACAAAATTACTGCTGGTGCCCACCGCCATTCAGATGGTGTTGGATCATCCCGCTGCGGCGACCACCAATTTCGATACGCTAAAATACCTTGCGTACGGCGCTTCGCCGATCCCGCTGGAAATATTAAAGCGCGCCATCCAGGTATTTCAGTGCCAGTTCGTCCAAATGTATGGGCTTACCGAAACCACCGGCGCGATCACGTTTCTGCCAGCCAGCGATCATCAAGTGGACGGCAACCAGCGCATGCTATCTGCGGGGCGAGCCGTTTATGGGATGGAGTTGGCGATCTTTGACAGCGAAGGCAAACGACTAGCGGCCAACGAGGTCGGCGAGATTTGTGTGCGTACGCCCACGCTGATGGCCGGCTATTGGAAATTGCCGGAGCGCACCGCCGAATGCGTAGATTCCGAGGGCTGGTTCCACACCGGCGACGCCGGCTGTCTTGACGAAGACGGCTATGTTTACATCAAGGATCGCATCAAGGACATGATCGTCTCCGGCGGCGTCAACATCTATCCTGCCGAGATCGAGAACGCGCTTTATGCGATGCCGCAAGTGGCCGAGGCCGCCATTATTGGGGTGCCGGACTCAAAGTGGGGCGAGGCAGTGATGGCCTTCATCGTGCCGCGCGCTGGCGCAAAACTCGACGCTGAAGCGGTGATGAATTTCTGCCGCGACCGGATCGCAGGATATAAAATTCCACGCCTTATTGAGTTCGTCAGCGAATTGCCGCGCAACGGCACCGGCAAAGTCATGAAGACCGAGTTGCGCAAGCCCTATTGGAGCGGCCGCGAGCGTCAGGTGGGCTGACGCTCGCCTCCGCCTAAAGCGTGATTTCAGCCATCTCGTTGTGCAACGCATGTATGGCTGGGGGCAGTTTCGCCGCGTCCCCGACCCGTTTTAATTTGCCCTCCGCCAACGCCTTGGCCGACATCTTCTCATAGTCAGCGCGCGTCTCAGGCGTCAGATGCATCCGTGCAAACGGCAAAATCGCCTGATAATCGGCGACGTTTTTGATATCGACGTCATCTGCCTCACCCATGCGAAATTCGAGCTTGCCGTCAGCAATGCGGCAATGCCATGCAATCACGCCATCGGCCGCCAGATGCGTCGGCGAGTCCGTGAAAACCTCACAAATGCCAAAGCGCCAATCGCGATTGGCCTCCGCCATCCGCCGCAATTTGCTTTCAATCGCGGACATCCATTGTGGCCCGGCAAATTCCACCTTCTCCATCTTACGCTCCCTCCTTGGTCGAAACGTCGGCGGCGATCGCGTTGATCACGAAGTCCTTCACGTCATGACTGATGCGAACGATATCATCGCGCCCATCGGGACGGTGCCACTGGGCCACCCAGTTGAGGGCCCCAAAGATGAAGTTGGCGGTCAGCCGCGCGTCCTGAGAGCGGATCGAGCCGTCCTTCACGCCGGTGTTGATCATATCCACCAGCAGGTCATGCACGCGGCGCCGGCCTGCGCGGCACTTTTCGGCATTTTCCGGCTCAAGCGGATGCGTGCCCGTCAGCACCAGACAACGCCCGAAGCTTTGGACGATCATATCGACATAGCCGAGCACAAACGCTTCGACTTTTTGTAAACCGGATAAGTCTTCGCTGATCGCCGGCAGGCTCGTCATCGCCTCGATCGCCAGAGTATGGCATTCGAAGAGAATCTCGTCCTTGCTCTTGAAGTAATAGTAGAGCGCCGCCTTGGTCACACCCAATTCGGCGGCGATGTCCCCGAGCGATGTCTTATAAAAGCCGTGGGCGTTGAACGCATTCGCGGCCGCTTCCAGGGCTGCGCGGCGCTTGAGCTCGTACTGCTCCTCGCGCGGCGGCAGCACTTGCCCCCAACGTTGGCTCATCTCGTTCTCCTGGCAGGCGTAAGCCCCACTCGACCGCTCGCTTGACCGAGCGGCCTTTGGGCATTTTACTCATGGTACAGCAATGTAAACAACAGGACAGCCCCTTAACCTGCAACTTAAGATGTTCCGTGGACGCCGCCCAGCTTAACCTCCTCACCTTCCGGGGCGCGCCGCGCGCACGCGGCCGCGCCCACGGCGAGCATCTCGCCGGTCGCATCCAGGAACTGCTCGAACGTTGGGGGGATGCACTCGAGCGCATCTATGGCGTCGACCGGCGCCGCTATATCGAGCTGTTTTTCGCCAACACCGGCTATTACCGCGCAACGGCCCAATGGGCGCCGAGCGTGCTTGAAGAGGTGCAAGGCATCGCCGAGGGCAGCGGCGCCGATTACTGGGCCTTGCTCGCCTTCCAGCACGTGAATGAAGAGTTCGAGTTTGCGCCGCGGCTCGCCAAATTGGCGCCTGCGGGCGAAGCGTGCAGCACCATCGTCATCGCACCCCATGAGACACGCCCCGCCCTCGTGGCCCAGAATCTCGACCTGGCTCAATACCTCGATGGCTATCAAACCCTGTTGCGCGTCAATTGCGATGAAGGCGACGGCGAGATCATGATGCTTTCAGTGCCCGGCATGATCTCGCTTATGGGAATGAACAGCTATGGCCTTGCTTTGTGCGACAACACACTGACGCAGCTGCGCACCGATCCCAATGGCGTTCCGATCTATGCGCTTTATCGGCTCATCTTGGAGCGCCGCTGCGCACGCGACGCGCGGGCGTTGATTGAACGCACGCCCCACGCAGTCGGCCTCAATTGGGTGATCGGCGATGGCGACGGCGTAATGATGCTTGAGCGATCGGCGACACAAACCGTGCCTTATGGGCCCGCAGCGCATGAAAGCGTAGCCTACCATACCAATCATCCGCTCGCCTGCACCGACTGGCAGAACCGCGTCGACGGCGCTGCGGCGCCGGCGCCTGCGCGCAGCACTTATTTGCGCTTTGCCGCCTTGCACCAGCGCTTACACGGCGCCCGCGCCGGCGCTCTGTCCGCAGAAGCGCTTATAGATGTGTTGCGCGCTCAAGATGATGAAGACTATCCGATCTCACGCGGCGGCGGACGCAACAGCGAAGACCAGCACATCGGCTTCACGCTCGCCTGCAACATATTCGAATTGCGCCCTAACGCGCCCACGTGGAGATTGGCGCCTGGGCCACCGCACACAACCGCGTTTCGCACATTTCGCTTCGACTAGATCGCGGCCGCGACCTCGTCCAATGCAGTGATCAATTGGTCGACATGGGAGGACGTAAATACGAGCGGCGGCCTGATCTTCAAAATGTCGCCATTGACGCCGGTTGCACTGATCAGCACGCGCTTGTCGCGCACGCCATTGACAATGCGTGCGGCGAGGGCGGCGCCGCCAGCTATGTCGACCGCATAAAAGAGCCCCGCGCCGCGCACCTCGCCCATACACGCATGCCGCGCGGAGACACCTTTCAGCGCTGAGGCCAACAGCGCCCCTGTGCGCGCGGCATTGGCTTGGAGGGCTTCTTCTTCGATCACATCGAGAACCGCCATGCCGGCGGCGCACGACACTGGGTTGCCGCCGAAGGTGTTAAAGTAGCGGCACGATTGACCGAAAGCTTCCACCACCTTGGCCTTCACGGCGACGCCGCCCAGCGGATGGCCGTTGCCCATGGGCTTTCCCATGGTGACGATATCCGGCGCCAGGCCATGGCGCGCAAAGCCCCAAAACTGAGATCCGGTGCGTGCAAATCCGGCCTGCACTTCATCAGCGATAAAGAGCGCGCCAGCGCGCCGAGCCGCATCGACCGCGCTGCCCAAAAAGCCAGCGGGATCCACAAAAACCCCATCGCTCGAGAAAATCGTATCGACCAGGAGAGCAGCCGGCTTGATCCCTGCAATCCGCAGCTCACGAAACGCGTCCGCAACTTGCTCGGCAAAGGCCTCGCCCGTCGCCCCCGCCGCGGGCGGCGGCACGACGCGCACGTGCGGGCCGATCTCGACTGCGCGGCCCAGCGAAGGTGAGAGCTCCGCCAGCGCCTGGGTGACGCCATGATAGGCATTCTGCGTCACGACAACGCCGACGCCTTTGGTGTGTGCGCGCGCGATACGGAGCGCCAAATCATTGGCTTCGCTTCCGGTGCAGGTGAACATCACATGATCGAGCGGAGCGCCCAGTTTCGTCAGCAACCGCTCGGCGTAATCAATGGTGATTTCGTGGAGATAGCGCGTATGCGTGTTCAGCGTCGCCGCTTGCGCTGCAATTGCCGCGACGATGCGCGGATGACAATGTCCCACGCTGGCGACGTTGTTGTAAGCGTCCAGATACGCCGCTCCATCACGATCATAGAGATAGACGCCATCTGCCCGCGCAAACTCGAGGGGATGTTGGTAAAACAATCGGTAGGCTGGCCCGAGCGCGCGCGCCCGCCGCGCGATCAGAGCACGCGTACGCGGATCCAATTGATCATCGCTGCCGTCATAGGCGTTGACCATCGTCATGAAAGGATCTCCAGCCGCAGGTCCCCAGGCGCAATCGCTTCCAATCCAGCCCAGGCGCTCGGCGCGTTGCGCAAAATGTAGGCGCTATTGTCAGGATGAAGCCCGGCCCGCCAGGTACTGATGAGCGTCGACATCGCCATCCGCGACACGATGAGATCAGTCAAAATATGGCGCTCCTCATCGCTGAGCGGAGAGACCGCGTGATAAGCCTCAACATAGTCAGCCGCGTCGTCGAACGGATTGTCCGTCCCGCGCACATGATAAGCGGCGGCGATCGCCACGTCGCAAATGCGCGGCGCATGAACCAGATCGCCGAAATCGATGATCCCGCATACCGCCTCGCCCGACTCGGACACCAAAACATTGTGGGGGTTAAGATCATTGTGGATGACTTGTTTCGGCAATTGGCTCAGCACCGGCGCGACGCGCGTGTTGAAACGATCCAGAGCGCATTGAACTAAGTTGCGTTTATCGGACGCTATGTAGGGCAACAGGCGCTCAAGGCGCGCCGTATGCTGTAAGTCCCAAAGCAGCGGCTCAGCAGAGGCGGGCGCCGAAAGCCCGCTTAGGGCCGCGTGTAGGCCTGCATGCAGCCGCCCAAGATCACAGCGCATGGCGCGGGTGCGAGGCCGCTCGTGCATCAACGGCCCTTCCAGCCAGGTCAGCAACCGCGTGATCCGCTTGTCGTAGCGTCCCCAATCACCGCCCTCGCGCGTCCGCATGAGACGCGGTGTCGGGATATCGGGCGCCCCCGTCTCCAGGCGTCGCAGCGCCGCATTTTGAAACTCAATCGTTGCAGCTTGCTCGGCGCTATTGGCGATTTTCAAGATGTATTGGACCCCGTCGCGGGCGCGGATGCGAAAATTGATATCGCGTTCACTGGTGAGGGGCTGGGCTTGTCCTTCAACGCCAAAAAGGTCGCGAACCGCCGCCTCCGCCTCGCCGGACGAAACGGATGCGTCCGCAAGGGTGAAGGCGTCCTCTGGTTGGCGCTCTTCGGCTTCAGGCCCTCTTTCGACCATCAGAATAAATCCTTGACTGGCGGACCAGTATGTTGACTCATGGGATGAACCGCAAGCGCGGGAGCTGCCGCTGGCGGCGCTTTCAGCCTGGTCGGAAGGAGTGGCGGATCATGACGGAGCTCACCGGCCTGATGCAGGATCGGCCGCTTCAGATCTCCGCCATCATCCAACATGGCGCACGCTATAGCGGCCAACGACAAATCGTCTCCCGGAGTGGCGACGGCGCGCTCTCACGCTACGGCTATCGCGATGCGGAAGTGAGAGCGCGGCGTCTCGCCAAAGGCCTTGAACGCTTGGGCGTGCGCCGCTCTGACCGCATAGCAAGCCTCGCTTGGAACACGCATCGTCATTTTGAAATGTTCTACGGCGTGCCCGGCATGGGCGCTGTACTGCACACCTTAAACCCACGCCTTTGGGAAGAGCAGCTCATCTACATCGCCAACCACGCGGAAGACCGCGTGCTCATGTTCGATCCAGACTTGCTGGATCTGGTGACGCGACTTTCCCCGCACCTGCCAAGCGTCGAAAAATACGTTCTGCTGGGCCCACGCGAAGCGGCGCCGCCAAACTGCTCGCTGGACCTCATCGCCTATGAAGACCTTCTCGCCGATGACGATTATGACTGGCCGCAATTCGACGAACGAACCGCCTCGATCCTGTGTTACACATCGGGCACCACCGGTATGCCGAAGGGCGTATTGTCATCGCACCGGTCGGTCGTGCTGCACGCGCTTGCCGCGCAGGGCGCAACCGCTTTCGGTCTGACGGCGCACGAAACGGTGCTGCTCGTGGTGCCGATGTTTCACGCTTATGGCTGGTCGCTGCCCTTTATCAGCGCGATGGTCGGCGCGAAGTTGGTGCTGCCGGGTGCGGCCCCGCAAGCGGATGTGATTGTCGATCTCATTCACGACGAAGGCGCGACGCTGGCGATGGGCGTGCCAACCGTTTGGACCGGCGTCTTCGCCAATTTGGACGCCACCGGGCGTGATCTTGGTCAGCTCAGACGCGCTCTGATCGGCGGCTCGGCAATGCCCTCGGCGATGAGCCGGCGCCTGCGCGACCAGTATGGCGTCGAGCCGATCACCGGCTGGGGCATGACCGAAATGTCGCCGCTCGGCTCGTTCAGCTCTACAACGCCGGAATTGGACGCATTGCCAGAGGCAGAGCGCCGACAGCGGCTCGACACCCGTGCTGGGCGCATCCTGTTTCCGGTCGAAGTCAAAACCGTCGCCGCCTCAGGTGACTCAACGTCACAAGATGCGAACGCGGGCGGCGACATCTGGGTGCGCGGCCCCACGATCGCCTCGGGCTATTATAAGGGCGAAGGCGGAGCGATGCTCGACGCCCAAGACTGGTTTCCTACCGGCGATGTCGGCGTGATTGACGATGATGGCGCGATCGCCATCACCGACCGGGTGAAAGACCTCATCAAGTCCGGCGGCGAATGGATCAGCTCCACCGACATCGAGCGCGTCGCTGTCGAATGTCCAGGCGTCACACAAGCGGCCGCCATCGCCGCAGCGCATCCAAAATGGCAGGAGCGCCCGCTCCTCTTAGTGACCAAAGCGGCCGGCGCCGACGTTGACGCCGCTGCGGTGCTGGCGACCTTGCGGGTGAAACTGGCGCGCTGGCAATTGCCCGATGACATCTTGTTCGTTGACGAGCTGCCGCTGACCGCAACCGGCAAGATCGACAAGAAGATCCTGCGTCAAAATTATTCCAATTATCTCATCGACGCGGCGGCAGCGGCCGACAACGGCCGAGAGCGCGAAGGACGGGCCAACGAAAGATGAGCGACAAGTTTCCAGATATGCCGCTCTGGCGCATCGCCATCTATGGCTTGCCTGCCCTGCCCGCGGCGTTCTTGTACGTCCCGCTGACGACATTGCTGCCCGCCTTCTATGCGCAAGAGCTCGGCGTAAGCCTCGCAGCGGTCGGCGGCTTTATGTTCGTCTCGCGCATTTTCGACATCGTGATCGACCCAGCGCTTGGCCGCTGGTCGGACCAAACACGCTCAAAATGGGGACGACGCAAACCGTTTATGGTGCTGGCGACGCCGATCACGATGCTCGGCGCCTGGCTCGTCTTCATGCCGCCTGAGGGCGCGACCGGATTTCATCTCCTCCTCGCCACCGCCGTCATCTATTTTGGCGCATCGATGATGGGTCTTGCCTATTCGGCATGGGGCGCAGAAATCGTCGAACACTATCACGGCCGCTCGAAAGTCGCCGGCGTGCGCGAAATCGCCAACGTATTGGGCATCGTCATCGCGGCGTCGATTCCGGCGATCACCGGGCTCTTTGGACATAATGGCGTTGACCGCTTCACCATGAGCATCATGGGCGCAGTGATGATGGTGATCACCCCGATCACGGTGCTTGCGGCCATCAAATGGGTGCCGGAGCGGCCAGCCCCCATTCAACCGCCAATGTCATGGTGGAACGCCATGACCAGTCTCATGTCCAACAAGCCATTTCGGCTTTTGTGCATTGTCTTCTTCGTCATCAATTTCGGCGCCAGCATCACCAACACGACCCTTGTGTTTTATGTCTCACACTATCTCGGCCAGCCCGAAGTCATTGGGCCTGTGCTTTTGGCGTCATTTCTATTCGTGATGCTCGGCGTCCCGTTTTGGGTGTTCGTCAGTCGCCACATCGGCAAGCACCGCGCCGCCGGGATTTCACTTTTCATCGCCATCAGTTTGAACGCCGTCCTGGCGATGCAGATCGCACCGGGTCAGGGCTGGCTGTTCGTGGCGCTCATGTGCCTGTTGGGCATTACCAGTTCGGCGTTTCTGACGCTGCCGATCGGCATTGTCGGCGACATCATCGACTACGACACGCTGAAGACTGGACAATCTCGCGGCGGCTTGTTCTTCGGCATATGGGCGCTTTTTCAGTACATGTCGCCGGCGCTCGCCATCGGTTTGACGCTGCCGGCGCTTGAGTACTTTGGCTTCAGCGCCACCGGCGGCAATTCCCCTGCCGCACTGCAAGCCTTGAAATACACCTTTATCCTGGCGCCGCTGCCGTTCTTCCTCGGCGGTGCGCTCATGTTCTTCCTGTTTCCGATTGATGCGCGCCGTCATGGCATCATTCGCCGCCGCATCGATCAGCGTCGCCGCCGCGATGGCGCCGCGGCGCAAGCATTCGCCACCGGCCCGTCACTACCGAGAGCCGCGCCCACAGCGGAGGGAACATGAAGTTCGAGGACTATCGCAGCCACGATGCGGTCGGTCTCGCCAAATTGGTGCGCGACCGAGATGTGAGCGCCGAAGAGCTGCTCGATGCCGCCCTCGCGAGAATGGCGCAGGTCAATCCCACACTGAACGCACTGCATCTTGATTTGAGCGTCGAGGCGCGCGCTTCGATTCGGAGCGGCCTGCCAGACGGCCCGCTTGCGGGCGTGCCTTACCCGATCAAAGACATCAGCGTGCACATGAAGGGCGTCCCCACAGGCGCCGGCTCGCGTCTCTTCAAGGATGCGGTCGCGAGCGAGGACAGCGCCATTGTCACCGCCTACCGCCAAGCGGGGCTTGTCCTATTTGCAAAGAGCAACACGCCCGAATTCGGCTTGGCGACTGTCACTGAGCCTGTCGCCAACGGCCCCACCCTCAATCCCTGGAATTTGGGCCACACCAGCGGCGGCTCTTCTGGCGGGGCAGCCTCCGCCGTAGCATCGGGCATCGTGCCGGCCGCACACGGCAGCGATGGCGGCGGCTCGATCCGCACGCCGGCTTCGTGCTGCGGGTTGTTTGGCCTCAAAGTGTCGCGCGGCCGCGTCTCGCTCGCGCCTTCCGGCGAAGGCTGGGGTGGGCTTTCGGTTCAACATGCCCTCACGCGTTCAGTGCGCGATAGCGCCCTATTGCTCGATATCGAATGCAAGCCTCAGCCCGGCGATCCCTATTGGCTCGATCCGCCCCGTACTCCGTTCTTCGAGGAAGTCGGCAAAGATCCGGGCAAACTGCGCATTGCCTACACGACCTCGACGCTCGTGTGGGGGCAGACCGAGCCGGCCCCCGCGCAGGCCGCGCGCCACGCGGCGAAACTCTGCGAGAGCCTCGGACACTATGTCGAAGAAGCCAAGCCAGAGGTGGATTTTCAAGCCATGGCTGTCGACGCCAGCACCTTAGTGTTGAGCAGCACCGCCGCCACGTTAGAGCGCGAAGCCGAACGACGCGGTGCGCCGATACGCGAAGACGAAGTCGAGACGCTGACCTGGTCGATCTATCAAAACGGGATGAAATTCACCGGCCCGCAAATGGCGATAGCGCTGCAGAATCTGCACGCATTCACCCGCAAGCTGGCTGCGTTCTTTGAGCGCTACGATGTTTTTGTTCTGCCGACCGTCGCAAAACCGCCGGTCCCAGTGGGCAGCATTGACACCAACGCCAAGGACCTCAGCGATTATGCGGAGCGGCTCTACACCTTCATCCCCAACACCCAACCGTTTAATGTCGGCGGACAGCCGGCGATGAGTGTGCCGTTGTATTGGGCGGACGGGCTGCCAATCGGGGTACAGTTCGTCAGTAAAATGGGCGCCGAGGCTTTGCTCTTTCGCCTGGCGGGACAGCTCGAAAAAGCTCAGCCTTGGTTTGACCGACTGCCCCCAGAACTTGCATCGCGCGCATGAACACGCCCGCTCTTGCGCCCGAAATGAGGATGCTGATCACCCACGAGTGCGTGCGGCTACAGCATCTTTATTGCCAGTACGCCGACCGCGGCGACGTCAACGGCTTTACGGGTTTGTTTTGCCGCGACGGATCGGTCGCCGTCCCCGAACACGCGGCCTTCGTAGGAGAAGCCGCTATCGGCGCCGCCATGCAGCAACTCATCGAGACCGGCGTCACCAATAAGCATATCTCCACCAACAACCTCATCGAGCCCTTGAGCGCCGCGCACGCACAGGGCTCTTGCTATCTCATCGTTTACGCGAGCGCAGCGCCAGCCGATGAACGCGGCATGCGGCCGCTCGAACACGCTTCAACCGTCGGGCACTATGACGATGAATTCGTCCTGACCGACACCGGTTGGAAATTTAAATCGCGCCAGCTCACCCGCACATTCCGGCGCACCGACGCCATCGCACCGACGGCGTCCGACATTAAAGTGGAGACCTAAATCATGGAGATAGGAAACTGGCGCTCGGTCGCGGGAATGGACGCAACCTATCGCGAAGCGCGCGCGCTTGGCGTTGAAACCAACATCGCCGAGTTGGAGGCCTTTGGCTTTACGGTGGTGCCGCCAGAGAAGAATGGCGCGTCGAAAGACTTCGCCAAGCGTCTTATGGCGAAGGTCGCCCAGCTGGCGGCTGAAGAAGACACCTCGCAAGTTGATCTCAACAAGCACGAGAATCGCCCGGCCTATGGACGCCAACTCTTTCATCTGTTGGCCAAAGACCCGCTGTTTATTGAAGCGGCGATGAACCCGGTGGTGCGCACCTTCGGCTCCTATCTTTTGGGCCGATCGTATCTGCTCTATTCAATGGTCGCATTTCTGAAAGAGGCGCCGGCGCGTTCAACCCCGATGCATTGCGACTCTGTCGGAGTGCCGACGCCGCTGCCGTTCTATGGCAGCGTGTGCAACGTCTCATGGGTGCTGACCGATTACACCGTTGAAAACGGCACGCTCGGCATGGTGCCCGGCAGCCATCGCTTTTGCCGCCACCCCACCGATTTCGAGCAACCGAAATTCGTGGGCGGCCCGATGGACGAAGCCATGGTGACGCCAGTGCTGGCCGAGCCCGGATCGCTGATCATCTTTCACGGCAACACTTGGCATTGCACCTATCCAAAGACCAGCGAAACGGCTCGCGCCCACATCGCCACCGCCTTTTGCCGCAACTACATAAATCCAGCCGAAGACTACAGCGATCTCAGCCCAGATCTGATCAAACCGTATGGCGATGAACTTGCGCGTCTCGTGGGACGCAAAGCTTGGCAGGGCTATGGCGCCGAAGGCCCAAAACTCGACGACATGCTGCTCGTACGCCCTGCGTACCAAACCATGTATGGATAAGACGATGAGCGACTACATCCTCTATGAAAAACCAGAGTCCGGGATCGCGCGCATTGTGCTGAACCGGCCTGACACCGCCAACGCCCAAGACACCCAGCTCTTGTACGAGTTGAACGAGGCGTTCAACCGCGCCTCCCGCGAAGATGATGTGCGCGTCATCATCTTGGCGGCCAACGGAAAGCACTTCTCTTCCGGGCACGACATGCGCGAGCGCAACCACCACGACAACCAAGAGCGTTACACGCCGGTGACGCCCTGCTGCCAACACCGACGCGCTGGCGCAGAAGGGCGCATGTCCCGTGAGGAAGAGCTCTACACGGGCCTGAGTGAGCGCTGGCGCAACATTCCAAAGATCACCATTGCGGCCGTGCAAGGCAAATGCGTCTCCGGCGGTCTTATGCTGTGCTGGCCGTGTGATTTGATCGTCGCCAGCGACGACGCCCAATTCATGGAAGTCACCGTGGCGCTTGGCATCGCCGGGGTCGAGTGGTTCGCCCACCCCTGGGAGATGGGGACGCGCAAGGCCAAGGAAATGCTGCTGACGGGCGAGCCGCTCTCAGCCGAAGACGCGCGCCAGCTTGGCATGGTCAATCGCGTTGTGCCGCGCGCCGAGCTTGAGGACGCGACGCTCGCACTAGCGCGCAAGATCGCCCTGCAACCGACCATGGCGACCAAAATGGTCAAGCTCGCAGTCAACGGCACAGTCGATGCGCAAGGGCGCCACGCGGCCATGCAAAACGCCTTCGCGTTGCATCAACTCGCCCACAGTCATTGGATGGAAGTTGCCGGACTGCCGATCAATCCTGATGGCGTTCATGCGAGCGTTAAAAAATCCATCACCGCCGGCGATGAGCCTTATCGCGCGCCTGCCAAACCAGCCGGCTAGAGCGGTTCTCTCCGCAGGCAAGCAGACCGGGCGCGCCGCGCGTTGATCAAGATCAATGCGAGCAAAACGGCGCTGATCGCCAATAGGCATTGAGCAATGAGTGCAAGTTGACGCTCAGGCGTGCCTTAGGGAGGCGTTCATGGAGATCGGCGATTGGAAATCCGTCGCAGGCATGGCGGACACTTACAAGACCGCGCGCGAACTTGGACTTGAGACAAATATTGCAGAACTCGAAGCCTTTGGATTCACCGTCATACCACCTGAGAAGAACGGCGCGCCGAAGGATTTCGCCGCGCGGCTTTACGAGAAGGTGCTGAAAATCGCCTCGAGCGAAGATGAGTTATCGGTCGAGCTGAACAAGCACAGCGATGCTGAAAAGCCCGCGTACGGCCGCCAGATCTTTCACTTGCTCGAGCGCGACCCGATGTTCATCGACGCCCTCATGAACCCGGTCGTTCGCACGATGGGCAGCTATCTGATGGGGCAGAGCTACCGCCTCTTTAGCATGGTCGCGTTCTACAAGGATGGTCCAGCGCGACCGACCGCCATGCATTGCGACTGCGTCGGCGTGCCAACTCCATTGCCTGCCTATTCCACCCTCTGCAATGTGAGTTGGATCCTGACGCCCTATCGCGAAGAGACCGGCACACTCGGCATGGTGCCGGGCAGCCACCGCCTCTGCCGCCACCCGACCCAATTTGAACAGCCGCAATTTGCAGGCGGGCAATTGGACAACGCTGTCGTGGCCCCCGTTATCGCCGAACCAGGCTCGCTGGTCGTATTTCCAGGCAATACTTGGCACTGCACCTACCCCAAGACCAGCGACGGCGTGCGCACACATATCGTCACCGCCTTCGGCCGCAATTTTGTAGCCGCCGGCGAAGATTATTCGGATCTAGCCGATGAGAAGGTCAATTACGGCGGCGCCGAGTTTGCGCGGCTTATCGGGCGCAAAGCCTGGCAAGGCTATGGACGCGCCGGCCCGAAACTGGAGGACATGGCGCTCGTGCGCGCCGCCTACCAAACCCAATATGGCTGAAGCCACTGGCTCTGACGCGCGCATTCGACCGGTCTGACGACCGCGCACATTTCTACTCTGGTCCTTGGGCGCACCCTCAACGGTAACCTCGCTGCGAGGCCGCGTCTCGACCCAGGCCGGCGTCGATCCCTGACGCGAGATGTCAGGCTTCAACCAAAGACGCCAGCGCTCAAAAGGTGCTCGCCGATAATGCGCACCCAAGCTCGGGTGCGTCAGCGCCGGCAGCCACCGCAACCATGGCTTCGCTTTGTCCCCCGCCACGCCAAGCAGGACACACTACGGGGCGCGGCGCAGCCGACGGGAGAAGCCGCAAGCCCTGACCATGATGATTGCTAATATGCGCAAAATTCGATTTCCGTTCTCTGACGGCAGCACGATGATGCGTGAGCCCCAAACCGACGACGTCATCGCGAGCGATTGGATCACCGGCGCCGAGGTGCGCGCGCGGACAGGCTGGAATGCGCAGCAACTGCGGCGCCGCATCAACGCTGGGAAATTTCCGCCGAAGATTGACGTGGACCGTTGGCGACGCTGCGACGTCGAAGATCATCTCGCCGGAAAGCGAAGTGAGCAAACCGCCACAGGTTGGACGGTCAATGAAGAAGCGATCCGCTTGGCCCTGGCTGGGCTTGTACGTCGTGCCAAAATATCTGCGGCGCCGCGGGGCCGCGGCCGGTACATGGCTCATTCAATTCCACGTACCGGCGCGATTGCGCCCCGACGGGTGGCCCCCAACCATTAATCTGCCGAAGGCAAAGCCTTACTGCAGAGGGCCCGACGATCTGCAATGCATCATCCGCGTCAAAGAAGACGCTGCCGCGCTCTTTGCTGCGCTGAGAGTGGGTCGGTCGAGCGCCGATGATCGCCCTCCAACGACACGCGTCGGCAGCGCGCCGTGGCTCATCGAAAAATGGGGCGGACCAGATCTGCTCGCCGCAGTCGAAGGTCGGCTGTCGACATCTGACGCCGCACTAAATCCCGATCCCAGAGCGCGGGAAGAGTGGCTGAACTGCGAGCCAAGAACACGCAAGCTTTATATCCGCTCGCTACGTTCGGTGATGGCTTGGTCAATTTCGATCCGCCACGCCCCTGTCGCGTTGATGACGCCGCTGCAGGTCCGTGACTATCTGAACCTCTTCACACCAGGCCAGCGCAAAAACATCCGCGATGCGCTCAGCCAATTGTTCGGCATTGCCGGCGAAGAAGGCGTGCTCGAAACCAACCCGCTCAACGGCAGGAAGGCCAGTGTAAAGCGCAGACTGAGGAAGCGCGTCAAAGGCGGGCGCAAATCCAACGTCGAGTGCTGGTCGCGCACAGATGTAGATTTCTATTGCCACGTCGCCCTCACTACGCCGGCCTGGCAGAACGCGATCGGCAGACGGCGCAAGGTTGCCTGGCGCGGCGGATCAATTCTCATCAGATTGATGTATGAGACCGCGGCTGACAGCACCGACGTCATGACCTGGGAGAAAGCCACCCATGTGGTCGAACGCGAAGGCTATCGCGGAATCGACTTTGACCGCGGCAAAACCGGACAGCCGACATTCATTCCTCTCAGTGATCGTCTGCTGCGTGAGATCGACGAGAGCGGCGCGTTCTTTCTGGTCACCGACCCCTTCGGCAATCCCTACGAGCCGGTCAGGGACGACGCCCGCATGCGCGGCCACATGATCACGCTGCAAGAGCAGGTGGTGAAGGCTGGCGGTCGCAGACGCATCTACGACCATCTACGGCACAGTGCGGCCACCGAGGCCGAGGAGATGGGCGTCGCCCTCGATAAGGTTCGCCACCTCACCGCCCACAAGGACAGCGCCATGAACCGTGAGGTTTATGTGCAAACCAGCGCCAAGATCACTGTGGAGATCCAGCAGAAGCGCGGCCTGATCACACCGAAGCAATGAGCGGAACGCAGAACGAACGCGTGACAGGTCGAGAACGAAAGTTTGCAGACTTGGTTTGCAGGCTTCGATATTTTCCCGGAAAAACAAGGGGAAAATGGTGGGCGCGACAGGGATTGAACCTGTGACCCCTCCCGTGTGAAGGGAGTGCTCTCCCGCTGAGCTACGCGCCCGGAACCAAGGCTCCGAAGGGCGCGGAAGATGATGCGAGGGGCTGCCTGCGTCAAGCGGCCCGGGGCCGCGACACTTGACGCGACCAAGGGTTCCTGCGCATTTGCGAATGGTTCGCAAGATTGTATCCGCTGGAGGCCCCCCTGTCCTTTTCCATTAGCCGCCGGACGTTTGGTCTTGGCGTATCCGCAGCAGCCCTCGCCGCTTGCTCACCTCAGGGCGGCGGGACCGAGAACGTCGTCAACATCTACTCGGCCCGCCACTACGACGCCGACCGCACGCTTTACGCTGCATTCGAAGAGGCGACTGGAATTGCGGTGCGCGTGCTGCCAGCGAATGCCGAGCAATTGTTGGAACGCCTGAACGCCGAGGGCGATGCAACCGAGGCTGATCTCGTTGTCGCGGCTGATGCCGGCAATCTTTGGCGCATCAAGAACGCCGGCCTCCTGCAGAATGTCACCACGACAGCGCTTGAGGCAGGCGTGCCTGCAAAGTTGCGCGATCCCGAGGGCGCGTACTGGGGTTTCACCAAGCGCGCGCGCGTCATCATCTACCGCAAAGACGCGGTCCAGCCGGCGCAAGTCGCTTCATACGACGATCTCGCCAATCCCCGCTTCCGCGGTCAGATCGTGATGCGGTCGTCCACCAACACGTACCAACTCTCAACGCTGGCTTCTCGCATCGAACGTCTCGGCGTCGAGAATGCGCGCGCCTGGGCCGCGGGTGTGCGCGCCAATTTTGCGCGCGATCCGCAAGGCAGCGACACCGATCAAATCAAAGCTGTCGCGGCGGGTGAAGCGCAAGCGACGCTGGTGAACCACTACTATTACTTCCGCCTGCTACGCTCAGAAGACCCGGCGGATCGCGAGATCGTGGAAAAGGTTGGCATCATCTTTCCGGATCAGGCGGGCGCCGGCACGCACGTGAACATTTCTGGCGCAGGCGTCACCCTGCACGCCAAGCGCCGCGACAATGCCGTGCGACTGCTCGAATATCTGGTCAGCGACGAAGCGCAGACGTTGCTCGCGCCGTTGAATGTGGAGTTTCCGATCCGCCCCGCCATCGCGGCGGCGCCGGACCTCGCGGCCGTTGGCAGCTTTAAAGAAGAAGAAATTCCGCTCGATGCACTCGGCCGCAACCAGGCGGAAGCGGCGCGCATCTTTGAAGCTGTAGGCTGGCTCTGACCACGATCGCGACGCCCGACAGACGCGGCGGCCCGCGTATAGACGGCGTCGCGCTGGCAGCCGCGCTGGCCACGCTGATTTGCGCGGCGCCGGCGTTGGCGGTGATTGGACTTGCTTTCACGCGTAGCGATGACGGCGCGGACTTCGGCGGCACGCTCCTGCGAAACGGCGCGATAGGCACGCTTTCGCTTGCTCTAGCGGGCGGTTTGTTCGCCACCGTGTTTGGCGCAGCATCCGCTTGGCTTGTAAGTTTGTGCCGCTTTCCAGGACGCGCGGCATTCGAGTGGTTGCTCGTCGTGCCGCTGGCGGCGCCGAGTTACATTCTGGCCTACGCCTATGCGAGTCTCACTTGGGCGGGCGGGATCACGCCCTTCCGCATTGAAGGCTTTTGGGGCGCAACATTCATCTACGCGATCGGGCTTTACCCTTATGTATATCTCGCCGCGCGCGCGGCGTTCGTGAGCCAATCTTCCTGTGCGCTCGAGGCGGCGCGAACGCTTGGCGCAAAGCCGGGTCATGTTTTCTGGCGCGTTGGCCTGCCGCTCGCGCGACCGGCGATCGCTGCGGGGGCTGCGCTCGCGATCATGGAAATCGCCGCCGATTACGGCGCCGCCCAGCACTTCGGACTCACAACGCTTTCAACGGCAATCTTTCGCGCTTGGTACGCTCATGGCGCGCCGAGCATGGCACTTCAAATCTCCGCCGTGCTGCTCCTTGGCGCGCTGGTGTTCTTGGTGCTGGAGCGACGAGCGCGGGGACGCGCCTCATATGCGGGCGGTTCGGCACGCTGGCGGCCCCTCCCGCGCTATCAGCTCGGCCCGCTGCCGGGTTTAGCGGCCGCCGGGTTTTGCGCCGCGCTTGTCGTGCTAGGCGCGTTACTACCCTTGGGCTGGTTGGCGCGACTGGCGCTATTGCATGCGAACGTCGAAGACGTCGTTGGACCTTTCATGAACTCGATGGTGCTGGCCGGCGGCGGCGCCTTGGTGACTCTTGCATTCGCGGCGGCAATCGCGGTGGCGGCGCGGCGCTCGCGCGGCATCGGCAAAGCTTCACTTTACGCATCGGCGATGGGCTATGCGGCGCCAGGCGCAGTGATCGCGCTGGGCGCGCTCTCACTCTTCGGGCTAGCGCGCGAAGCTGGGCTGGTCGGCGGACTTAGCGCGGGGCTCGCGCTGACTGCGCTCATTTGGACGTACGCCGCCCGATTTGCAGCCGCTGGCGTTCAACCGATCGACGCTGGACTGGCGCGTCTTTCCAGGGGGCTTGACGCATCCGCCCGCACGCTCGGCGCAGGGCCATGGCGGCGTCTCTTGCAGATCGATTTGCCAATCGCCGCGCCAAGCCTTGCGGCTGCAGCTCTGATCCTGTTCGTTGAGATCCTGAAAGAACTACCGGCGACCCTGATCTTGCGTCCCTTTGATTTCGATACACTCGCGGTCCGAGCCTACTCGTACGCCAGCGACGAGCGCTTGCTCGAAGCGGCAGCGCCGGCGCTGTTGATTTTTCTCGCGGGCCTTCTGCCAATCCTCATTTTGACGCGCAGTCTTGGCCACGCGCGCGCGGGGCAGAGATGAGTACGAGTTCTGTCACACTGACACGCGTGAAGCGCGCCTATGACGGCGCGCTAGCACTGAATGATGTTTCGCTGTCAGCGCCTCAGGGACAAGTGCTTGCGCTGCTTGGCCCGTCTGGCTCCGGCAAGTCGACGATCTTGCGCCTCATCGCTGGGCTGGAGCCGCTCGACGCGGGCGAAATTCACATCGGCGACGAGCTCGTCTCCGGCAACGGCCGCATGCTGCCCACGGAAGCGCGCCGCATTGGCATGGTGTTTCAGGACTACTCGCTCTTTCCCCACCTCAATGCCGGCGCCAATGTCGCGTTCGGGCTCGACAAGCTTTCGCGAGCCGACCGAGACGAAACGGCTCTCAAATGGCTTGACCGTGTCGGCCTGAAGCATCGCGCCAGCGCGTTTCCACACGAACTGTCCGGCGGCGAACAACAGCGCGTGGCGCTCGCGCGCGCACTCGCGCCCGCGCCGCGGGCCGTGTTGCTGGACGAACCCTTCTCGGGGCTGGATCCCGTTCTGCGCGCCGAATTGCGCGATGCCACTCTGGCTACCTTGATGGAAGCGCGGACAACGACGCTCTTTGTCACGCACGACGCTGAAGACGCGCTGCAGGTCGCTGACCGGTTGGCGATCATGAAGGCGGGCCGGCTATTGCAGGAGGCGCCGCCGCGCATGGCGTATGATCGCCCTGCCTCGGTAGATGCGGCGGCGGCGTTGGGCCCGATCAATGTCTTCGTGGGCCGCGTTGAGCACGGCGCAGTTACGACGCCGTTCGGGGCCGTTGCCGTTACTCATTTACCGGATGGATCAGCGGCTCAGATTGCGGTGCGCGCTGAAGCAGTGACGCTGCAAGCGGGCGGGGGCGCACGTGTCCTTAGCGTTCGACCGCATGGGGCTCATGATGTAGTACGCATCGAAGCGCAGAACGTTGTCTGGCGTGTGCTTGTGCCCGCGCGCACGGCGCTAGGCGAAAGCGTAAGCGTGCAGCTTCAAGCGTCCGGAGCGTTCGCATTTTCGGCTTGAGCCGGCTCGTCGCCCGTGGGCTTGCGCAGAATGAAGCGCCGTCGCTCCAATCTGCGCTGCGCTAAAAGCTTCAGCCGCATACGCCAAGCTTCGGCCTCCCATGCCAGCTCTTGGGCGGCGTTCACGTCGAGTCCACCAACGCTGGTCAGTTTCTCACCAAGCTGCTTGAAGCTTTGGCGCGCCGTTTCGAGAAAATCCTCGGTCACATCTTCGTCGGCCTCTAGCCTAAGGCCTGCGTCGACAAAGAATTGCAGCAGGTCACCGTGTGCGCGGATGTGCGGCTCGGCGAAGGAGGATGCGAAAGCGGTCGGCAATTCCGCGATGCGCAACCCGACATAGGATTCCACCACCGCGGCCGCGCCAGGCTTCAGACATTTCATGATCTGCTGCGCAAGATGCGGCGGGTAGCTGCAATAGGCAAAATCGTCCGTGCTCAAGAGTCCGTCATAGTGGTTGGGCGTGAACACATGCGCTTCGATATCAACCCGGGCAGCGTTTACACGCGCGCCGAGTTCAGCTTTGGCGATCCCGGCCTGCAACGCCTCGAAGGTTTCTTCGCGCCACTCGAAAACATCTATCTTGCCGGGATGCGCGCCAGCGACAGCAGCTATCGGACCAACATGGCCAGGGCCGAGCAGCGCCAGCACGCCATCCGGCGCAAGGCCGATGCGTGCAGGTTCAAGTTTATCGGCGGTAGAGTCGCCTGGGCGAATGCGGTCCTCGCCCCACAACACCGAGAGCGCCACAAGGCGAGGCGTTGGCTCAAACTCAGGCGCGTCGAAAAGCGCGTCGTCAGCATCGCCTGTCTCATCGTTGGCGGCGGCGAGGCTGGCTTCGATCTTGGCGACGGCGCTGCCTTCGTCGAACGCCTCACCTTCCCACCACGCGCGAAAACGCGCGCGCGTAAGCGCGAGCCGACGTTTGTCAAACAAGGCCTTAAGAGCGACCGCCATAGTGCGGCGACCATAGCCCCAGCACGTTAACGATTTGCTTGAGCCCGCGCCAAAAGCGGCGGCGCTGCCGAGGGTAATGGCGCCTCAGCGTCCTCGATGAACGCCAAAATGTCAGCGTAAACCACCTCCCGCTGCCGATCGCGCAGCAACCAATGCCAGCCATTTTCGTAATAGGCAGTACGCACTGAGGCCGGCAGCCGCCGCGCCGCAGCGATCGCCGAGTTACGCGGGATGATCTGATCGTTTGCGCCGTAGAGAAAAAGCACGTCGCCTCGCAAGTTGGCCGAGCGCTCCGTAGCGCGCTCCATAAGACTTACCAACCCGTAAACGGCGTCGATCCGTGTCGACCAGATCATGTGAGGCGCGCGCCCCGCCTGGAGCAGCGCCTCCTGATTATCCGACGCGGTGCGTGTGCGCACGACGTTGCGCGGCGGCTGCACCGCGCGCCACGGGAAGGTGTGCGCGCCGAGCCAAAGCGTAAGCGCATAGTGGTCCGGCAAGGTCGACCACCCCCACACCGCCGGCGCGACAAGGACAACGCGATCAACTTGCGGGGCATTCTCATCCCCAAAAGTGGCGATCGCGGTCGCAGCGCCCATGCTATCGCCGACAACGGCAATCCGCGTGTTCGGATGCGCACGCCGCGCAACCGCAATCGCGGTGCGCAGATCTTCCGTCATGAGACGTTCACCCGCCCAGACGCCTCGGTTTGGAGAACGCCCGAACCCGCGCGCATCGTACGCGTAGAGCGCCACACCATGCTCAGCGAACCAAGGGCCGGCGAGATAAAACGTGTTGGCGTAATCGTTCATGCCGTGAAGGCCGATGATTACCGCGCGCGGCTCTTGCCCCTCGGGAGGCAGCCACGCGGTCAATCCCAACTCTGCACCGTCGAAGCTGATGAAGCGCTCGGCGGTCGGTTCGAAACGAGGCTGGGTCAGATCGGCCCGCGGCCCGGCGCGCTGCACTGTCGGCACGCACGCGGCAAGCACTAAGAGTGCAAGGCCAAGGAAACTCTGCGCCGCAACTCCGGTAACACGTCTTGTTCGAACCAAGGATTGCGCTTCAGCCATGCACTATTCCGCCATGATGGGTGCGGCAAAGGCATGACATCGGCGGGGTAGTCGCGCCAAGCGGCCACCGTTTCCCCCAAAGTCCGCTTCACCTCAGCGCCAAGATGATAGCGCTGCGCGTATCCGCCGACGAGAAGGGTAAGGCGAACTTTTTTCAACAATGGCAGCAACCGGGGACGCCATAACGGCGCGCACTCGCGTCGTGGCGGCAAATCTGCGCCCTTGACAGTCCCGGGATAGCAAAACCCCATCGCGGCGACGGCGATTGTTCGCCTGTCATAAAACTGCGCTCGATCCATCTGCAGCCAATCGCGCAGCCGGTCCCCACTCGGATCATTCCACGGAATGCCGCTCTCGTGGACGCGCCGGCCCGGCGCCTGCCCAGCAATCAGAATGCGCGCACGCGGATCAACCCAAACAACAGGACGCGGCTCGTGCGGCAACACACACAAGCGGCACGCATTGATTTCGGCAACGAGATCGTTGAGCGCTGATGCTTTCGCGGCCATCGGCAAGTGCTAGCGAACACGGTGATATGCCGTCCACGGTGCGACGCAGTGTCAAAGCGGACAATTCGAGGGTTGGCTTGCGCTGACTGCATCCCCTACCTTGAGCGGTGATGCATCACACACCGCTTATCGCCACCATCGCCGTCAGTTTCGTTTTCGCCTTTATTCTCGGCATGATCGCCAATCGGCTAAAGTTCCCGCCGATTGTTGGCTATTTGCTCGCAGGCATACTCGTTGGGCCCTTCACCCCGGGCTTCGTCGCGGACGCTGAACTCGCTGTCGAGTTGGCGGAAATCGGCGTCATCCTGCTGATGTTCGGCGTCGGCCTGCACTTCTCGTACAAAGATTTGTTCGCAGTGCGTAACATCGCCATTCCAGGCGCGGTTGCACAGATCGGCGCCGCCACCGTCATGGGCATGGTGCTGGCGTATTTTCTGGGCTGGCCGATTGCTGGTGGCCTCGTGTTCGGGCTCGCGCTCTCGGTCGCAAGCACCGTGGTGCTGCTGCGGGCGCTTGAGGAGCGCCAACTCATTGATACGCGCGCCGGCCACGTCGCGATTGGCTGGCTGATCGTTGAAGACATTGCGATGATCTTCGCGCTGGTGCTGTTGCCGGTGGCCGCGCAAGTGCTGCCCGGTGTCGACCCCGGCTTGGCGGCAGGCGCCGACACCGCCGCGCTTGGGGCCCATCCGCCCGAGCCTACGGGCGGCAATTTCTGGGTCTCGCTCGCGCTCACTCTCGGCAAGCTTGCGGCCTTCGTCGCACTGACCTTCATCGTTGGTCGGCGCGTCATCCCGTGGGCGTTAGGCCGTGTGGCTGGCACCGGCTCTCGCGAACTCTTCACGCTGGCGGTGTTGGCGATCGGGATTGGGGTCGCCTATGGCGCGGCACTGCTGTTCGACGTCTCCTTTGCGCTCGGCGCCTTTTTCGCCGGGATGATCCTGAAAGAGTCAGAGCTCAGCCATCAAGCAGCGGAGAACACGCTCCCACTGCGCGACGCGTTCGCAGTGCTGTTCTTCGTGTCCGTGGGCATGTTGTTCAATCCGATGGTGCTGATCGAACAGCCGCTCGCTGTGCTGGCGACCGTGTTCATTATCGTCATCGGTAAATCGCTCGCCGCCTTCCTGATCGTGCGTGCGTTCCGATACCCGGTGGACACAGCATTGCTGATTTCAGCAAGCTTGGCGCAGATCGGGGAATTCTCGTTCATTCTGATCACGCTCGGGCTTAGCCTCAATCTCATCCCGGAGACTGCGCGCGACCTCGTGCTCGCCGGCGCGCTGATATCGATCACCATAAACCCAGCAATGTTCGTCGTTGCGCAGCGCCTCCGCGCAAGGCGCTTAGCGCGTGAGACTGAGGCGCAGACGGCCCCCGCGCAGCCTCCAGGAGCGACGGCCGACGAGCCCACCGACACGCCGCGCCTCGTCAGCGAGCGCGATCATGTCATCATTGTCGGCCATGGCCGCGTCGGCCGTCGTGTGGCGGACGCGCTGAGGGCCCAGAACACGCCCCTCACGGTCATCGAGTCCGATCTTGGCCGCGTCGACGCCATCCGCGCCGCAGGAGGATCAGCAATTCTAGGAAATGCTGTCCGTGACGACGTGCTGCGCGCCGCTGGCATAGCATACGCGCGCCACTTGATCGTCGCTGTGCCCAACGGGCTCGAAGCGGGCGAGATCGTCGCGCACGCGCGTCGGCTAAAGCCCGACCTGCGCATCGTCGCGCGCGCCCACCTCGATGAGGAGGTAGAGCACATCAAAGCGAGCGGCGCGGACCGGGTCATCATGGGCGAGCGTGAAATCGCCAGGCAGATGCTCAGCGAACTACTGCCCACATCAGCGCCGCCCGCGAACGCAGCTTAGCCCGGCTTAACAAAGCGAAGCGTCATCCGATCGCTTTCGCCAATCGCGTCATACGGCGCGTGGTCGAACGCCGGGTCGGCTGGCTGACCGGCGGGTGCGCTGCGGCGCACGGGCGGCAATGTCCAAACACCAAACGGGTGGTCGCGATCGTCGGCCGGATTGGCGTTGATCTCGCTGCGTGCCGCAAGCTGAAAGCCGGCGCGTTCGGCCGCCGCGATGACGTAGCTCTCCGGAACATAGCCGTTCGGTGCGGCGATCGTGACGTCTGAGCCAGCCGGCGCGCGATGCTGCTCAACAGCGAGCACTCCGCCGGGAGAAAGCGCACGGAAGAACTCCGCCATGTAACGATCGGTCATGCCGTCCTGACGCGACCAATTGTGGAAGGCGCGCGCGACGAGGATGAAGTCCGCCCCTCCATCGGGCACAGCAAGCCCCGAGTGCATCCCAAAGTCGACAGCCGTGACGCCGCCATAGATCGACGCGTCAGCATATTCTGTAAGGAAGGCAGTTCGCGCCGCCCGGGCGCGATCACTGGCATTGGGATTCGCAAGATCGATCCACCCAGCGATGTAGCGCCCGCCTGTACGTTGCGCATAGGGCGCCAGGATCGGCGTCCACCAAGAGCCGCCGCCCGGCTCGATCTCCACGATCGTCATGCCGGGCGCGAGCCCCCAAAACGTAAGCGAGTCGGCGGGGTGGCGATACCGGTCGCGCGCCCGTTCCTCCGGGGAACGCCAACTCCCTGCGACGACCGATTGAAGCGCAGCATCGACGCGCGGCGCTGATGGAGCGGCAGATGTCTGAGATGTAGCGCCAGCACAGGAGGCAAGAGCCACGGCTGCAACCAAAACGGCGAGAAGCTTCTTCACAATGTCCCCCAATTCAAAATCTGAGCGCGATCTAGGGCGCTTTGGCGGCTCGGCAAGCGAACGCCTATTGAGCGCCGCCTTCAGCGCGATAGCGGAGGCGCACCGCCGGGATAACGCCGACATCAATTTCCATGTGTGCGCACGCAAATCCGGGCACTTTGATCTGGCGATGCGCATCGCCTGCTCGTCTCAATACGCTCAGCATTGAAGCGCCGATCTTGTTGTCCTTAAGGGCAACGCGCGCGGCGGCGATGTCCGCCTCACTGGCGGGCGCAGGCATAAAATGTGCGATGATCTTGGGCGTGATGCCGAGTTCAATCTCGAACTCACGCAACTCGTAGCCGGCTTGGCGCAGAGCTGGCAGCGCGTTCTGAAACGCCGCCATGGTCTGATCGAGCTTCTCAGCGCCAAACGCCTTCAACTCTGCAAACTTCTCGCCCGGCATCGCCGCAACGCTCTTCGCGTGCTCGGCCAGCGTCTTCGTAGGCTTTGCCGGATCCGCCGGCTTGCGAGCCATCAACTCCCTCGCTTCATCATTTCGCGCGCGATGATGATGCGCTGGATTTCGCTGGTCCCCTCATAAAGACGGAAAATCCGTACATCGCGGTAGAAGCGCTCGATGCCGTGATCGGCGACGTAGCCGCTGCCGCCAAAAATCTGCACCGCGCGATCGGCCACACGCCCAACCATCTCAGAGCAGAAGAGCTTAGCGGCGGCGGCGTCCATCGTCACGTCTTCACCAGCATCACGCTTCCTGGCCGCGTCGAGCACCATCGCGCGTCCGGCATTGGCTTCAGCGCGGCAATCGGCGAGCTGCGCCTGGATCATCTGAAAGCTGGCTATAGGCTGTCCGAATTGTTTGCGCTCCGCTGCGTAGCGCACGCTCTCTTCGATCAAGCGCTCGGCTACACCAACGCACACAGAAGAAATATGGAGTCGCCCGCGATCGAGCACTTGCATGGCGATGCGAAAGCCTTGGCCCTCTTCACCCAACCGGTTTTCGATCGGCACGCGCACGTTGTCGAAGTTCACATCACAAATATGGGCGCCTTGCTGGCCCATTTTCTTCTCAGGCTTACCAACGGACACGCCCGCGAGGTCGCTCGGCACAACAAATGCCGAGACACCGGCGCCGCCTTTCACGTCAGGATTGGTGCGCGCCATCACGGTGAAGAGGGAGGCGCGGTTGGCGTTGGTGATGTAGCGCTTCGTGCCGTTGATGACGTAGTGATCGCCGGCCAACTCAGCCTTCGTGCGCACGGCGCCGGAATCTGAGCCGGCTTCCGGTTCAGTCAGCGCGAACGAGGTGACAAGGTCACCGGAAGCAATGCCAGGCAACCATTTCTGCTTTTGCGCCTCGCTGCCGAACATGGCGAGGCCCTGACTGCCGATTCCGACATTAGTGCCGAAGGCCGAGCGGAACGCTGGCGAGCAGCGGCAGAACTCGAACATCGTCCGGCACTCATCCTCCATGGAGAGGCCGAGCCCGCCATACTCCTCAGGGATCGAAAGGCCGAACAGCCCAAGCGCGCGCATCTCTGCGAGCGCGTCCTCGGGGATTGCGTCCTC
This sequence comes from Terricaulis sp., assembly GCA_034439495.1. Taxonomy (GTDB): domain Bacteria; phylum Pseudomonadota; class Alphaproteobacteria; order Caulobacterales; family Aquidulcibacteraceae; genus Vitreimonas. The sequence continues at coordinate 32,547 of JAWXAM010000061.1, forward strand.
CTCGGAGACCTTGGCCTCAAGCGGGATCAGCCGCTCGTTGACGAAGCGGCGCACCGCGGCGAGCAATTCGTTGAGTGTTTCGGTTTCCATCGGCACACTTCAATCCGTCAGATCGATTTGGACAACCCTGCCGTCGAGGCAGCGCCTCAGCAGATCTCGCGCTGGGAGCGGGTGTTGAGGCGGTGGGGCTCGCAAACGACGGTGCGGGTCCGCACTTCCCGCGCTTGGATCGGGCCAATTGCGGCGTCCGCCTCGCGCATGACGGCGTCGGCTTCTCGTTGGTCGAGCCGCCACGGCCGAACGACCGCGGTTACGTCCTCCAGATCGGCCTGCCAAATACCCAAATAGATCGCCTCGCCGGCGCGCACTTCAAAACTTGGACGCTCGGGGCCGATGATCACCCCATTCGCGGAATAATTGACGCGCTCGTCACGGATCAGGGCAAAAATACTGTCGAGCGCGTACACGCCGGGCTCTACTTCCGCGACAGCGAACTCGCCCGGAATGCCGCGAATGCGAATGCTGTCGTCGGCATGGGTGCGGGGCTCGAAGACCGTGTCATCGTCGTAGCGCGCGAAGGCGCCGTTTTCGTCCAGCCGGCGCCAAAGCATCGTGTAGATGGGCGCTGCATTTGAGCTCGACTCGGCGACGCCAATAACCACTAAGGCGCGCGGTGACTCGCCGACACGAAAGCGCTTGTCCTCGGGCGTCGCACATTGCGCGAGAAAGACTGCCGCGAGCATCGCGAAGATTAGACGCATAGAGCCGCCCTGCCTTGCCGCCGACGCTCTACCATGCCAGCAGCGTGCAGCGGAGGGAAATTCCATGAACGACACGGCCGGCGGCGAACTTTATCAGGGACCGGTGGTGCTCACCGAAGGCCCGTTCGCGGGCTGGAGCACCTGGAGCGCTGGCGCCGACCCGTTTGAAACCTCGATCGGCCCGTTTTGCTTCAAGCTGGACGGCGATAGCGCGATCTCGGCATTCCAGCCGCGGCGGGAACATCTAAATGGCGGCGGCACAATTCACGGCGGCGCGCTTATGAGTTTCGCGGACTTTTCACTTTTCTCCATCGCGCACAAGGCGTTGCAGGCCACCAAGGCGGTAACCGTCACGTGCAATTCGGAATTCCTCGCCGCAGGCGGTTTGAATGGCCTTGTTGAATCCACCGGCGAAGTGTTGCGCGAAACGCGGTCACTCATTTTCGTTCGCGGGATTGTCACACAAGCTGGTCGTCCGCTGCTTGCATTTTCCGGCACGCTCAAGAAGATCGAAACCAAGCCGCGCGGATGACGCGAACATTGGGGGTATGGATGCTGTCGCCAGCTGGAGCGTTCGATTTGCGTGCGGCGCTCTCGGCTGAACTGCATGCCGCTATCGATGAATTGAGTGTTGGGCTCATCAAGCCTCAAGCCGTGCATCGCTGCAGGGTGCGCGTGAAACGCGCGCGCGCTCTCGCGCGCGTAGGTAGCGCTGGCGCGCCAGGGCTCGCCTCCGTATTTGATGACACAGCGCGCGGTGTCATGCGGACCTTGACGCCAGTACGAGATGTGAGCGCGCTGGCCGAAACTGCTCTGAAATTTCGCAAAAAGAGCCGAGGCAAAACAGCCGCAGCGTTCGAAGCCATGGCGCATGCGCTCGACGCTGAAAGCGCAGCGCGGGCGCCGCTCGATGTCCAATCCGCCCATACTGGGTTGAAAGACCTGCTCGCGCTGGCTCTGGTTTGGCCCGAACCCTCGCCCAGCCAAGTTCGCCGGGGCGCCCGCCGCATCGCCGGGAAGGCGCGCCGGGCCTTCCGCCGCGCGCGCGGCGCTGCGAGCGAAGCGCTGCGCCACGATTGGCGCAAGCGTGAGAAGGATCGGCTCTACGCAGCCGAGTTGCTGGGCGATGCATGGCCTACGCGGCGGCGGCGTAAAACGGGCGAGAAACTGGGTGAGATGCTGGGCCGCGAGCATGACGTGTGTTTGCTCCTCACAAAGATGACCGCAGCGCCTATTCTGGCCAACGAGGAGCGCGCCAGCGAGCGCGCCGCGCGAACCCTGCGCAAAAGTTGCAAACGCCTCGCGCGGAAAGCCGATGCGCTCGGCGCCCGCCTGCATCTTGGCAAGGCCTGAATGCCGCGGCGCTGCCCTAGGGCGAACGCTTGACGGCACGCCGCTCCAGTGGGCATCAGCCGGGCCAGATTAGGAAAGGCGCGCCCATGTCAAACATTCGCTTCGACGGTCAGGTTGTCATCGTCACCGGCGCCGGCGGCGGTTTGGGCCGCAGCCATGCGCTCGAGTTTGCGCGGCGCGGGGCCAAGGTTGTGGTCAATGATCTGGGCGGAACGTTGGACGGCTCCGGCGGATCGTCCGCCGCCGCGGATGCCGTGGTCGCGGAGATCATTGCGGCCGGCGGCGAAGCGATCGCCGATGGCGCGTCTGTAACGGACGACAAAGGCGTCGCCGCACTGATCAAGCGCACCATGGATAAGTGGGGCCGCATCGACGTGTTGGTCGCCAATGCCGGCATCCTGCGCGACAAAAGCTTCGCCAAGATGGAGCTCTCGGACTTCAGCGTCGTCGTCGACGTCCACCTGATGGGCGCCGTGAAGCCGATCAAAGCGCTCTGGGAAATCATGCGCGCGCAGAATTACGGGCGCATCGTGGTCACCACCTCGTCCACCGGACTCTACGGCAATTTCGGCCAAGCCAACTATGGCGCGGCCAAGCTCTCGCTGGTTGGCCTCATGAACACGCTGAAGATCGAGGGCGCGAAGAACAACATCCACGTCAACGCGATCTCGCCGGTCGCCGCGACGCGGATGACGGACGCGCTCATGCCGCCCGAAATGCTGGCGAAGCTCGCCCCGGAGCATGTCACGCCAGGGGTGGTCTATCTGGCGTCACAGGAAGCACCGAACGGCGCAATCTTGACTGCTGGAGCCGGTGTCTTCGCTCTGGCGCAAATAGTGGAAACCGAGGGCGCGTATCTTGGCGCGGGAGCACAGGCCGAGGCTGTCCGCGACCAATGGGCTCAGATCACAGATCCCGCCGGCGCCGAGGCCTATCCTGCCGGCGCGGGGCAAACACAAAAATTCCTACGCAAATCAGGCTTCTGATTTCCCCAATTAGGCGAGTTGCCAGTGGCGCATACGGGCCACAGGAGCGTCCGTAAGGTCCGGCGCCAGACTCTTTTGATGTGCCATTGCGGGAAGGGTCGTCTAGGAAGCCCCCGCCATGGGCCTTTGGATCCTCCTCGCGCTGCTCACCGCAGCGAGCGGCTTCGGCTTTGCCATTCTTTGGCGCCGCCAAGCTGCGCTCAACGCAGAAATAGTGAGCCTGCGCGAAGCGCTTTCAGCGCTGGAAGCAACTCAGGCCGTGCCACGTCGGCGGTCGCGCGGCGGCGAAGGCAGCAATGTCATTCCCGTTGATGGCGGCGTAGTGCCCTTGCCCGCGGCTTCGCCGGCGGATCGTGCAGCACGCGCTTGGCGGCTCGAAGATACTAGCTTTTCCTTTCCAGGCGCGGACGTGCCGCCTGAGACGCTTCGCGGCCTGGGGCTTGGCGCAGCCGCAGCCGCGCCGGCGCTTGGATTTTTCTTCGGCGCAGCGCCAGCTCTGATCGTCGCCGCTGGGCTCTCGGTTGCGCTGGCGATGACTTTGCTCGGTCTTCGCTATGCATGGCGCGCTTCGGCTTGGGCCGGCGCAGTAACCGGCGCTGGCTGGGCGCTCATCGGGTTCGTACTGGGCGCGGCCCAACAGGCGCCGGTGATCTATTCGGTTTTCCTGACGTTCTGCGGCGTCGCAGGCTTGGCGCACGCGCATCTGCGGCGTGCGGCCCCGGGTTCCGTCCTCGCTTTGGCGATGGCGACGCTTTCACTGGCGTTGGCGAGCCAGATTGGGGTGATCGGCCCGGCTGGCGCTGCATTCAGCTGCATCGTAGCTGCGGCGGCAATCATCGGCGCGCTTAGCCTGCGCCTCGAGGCGCTGCATCTGGCGGCGTTCGGCGCAGCTTTGATCGGCCTCTTTGTGCTCAGCGGCCAGGACGCGGCGGCGATTTGGTTCACGCCGGCGGCCAGTTGGGCTGGCGCGCTGTTTCTGGCGATCGCGTTCACGCGCGTGCCGCAGCTTGGACCGCGCGGCGTAGCGCTTGCCGGCACCGGCGCACTGGCGCCGCTGCTCACGATCAGCGCGCTGCACTTCGCGCAACATGGCCTTGCCAATCCGCTCGCGGCAGCCGGCGCGTTCGCATTGCTTTCGGCAGTGCTCGGCGCGCTCATCGCCGTGTCGGCGCAGCGGCGGCGCGATGGCTTGGCGGCGTTGAAAGTCACGCTCTGGGTTTTGACTTTTGCCGCCTTCACAGCGCTTGCCGCAGCAATCGCTCTGGCGCTTCCGGCGCCAATTTCCGGAGCGGTGTTCGCCGCCACGGCGCTTGGTTTGGCCATTCTGAACACGCGGCTTCCGGATAGCGCGTGGCGCTTCTTCGCTTTGGCCGCTGCGCTGTTTGCAGGCTTCAACGCGATTCAAAGTGGCCAACTCTTACTTTTGGAAGCGCCAAGTTGGCCGGATTGGACATTGATCGGCCTCGGTGTCGCGCTACCAGCAGCGATCCTTGCGGGCGCGGCCCGCTTTGCCGATGGCTCGGAAGCACGCATAACGGCCGCCGTGCTCGAATCCTTTGCTTTCGCGCTCGCCATCGCGGCAGCCAACTTGCTGGTTCGCCTCTTCTTCTCTTCAGGCGCCACAATGCTCGCGCCGATAGGATTCGTCGAAGCAGGCGCGCACATTTGCGTCTGGTTGATTGCCGCACTGCTCATTGCATCGCGCGCGCAGCGGGGGCCGGGGACGCGCTTGATGACGGCAACCGGGATCGGCGCTGTCGCCTTGCTCGCGGCCGCGGTCGCGGGTGCGTTGTGGCTCTCACCCTATTGGACCGCGCGCGAATTGGCCGAGACACCGCTGCCCTACGCGCCGCTGGGTTTTCTGGCGCCAGCGGTCTTGTTCTTCGCGCACTGGGTGTTCTGGCGGGCACGCGGCTCGGAAGTGCGAACGCGCGCCGTGTTCGCCGCGAGTGCTGCGATGGCCGCCGGCTTCATTGCACTCGAAGTGCTGCGCCACACTGAGATGCCGGGCTGGGCCAGCGCGTTGATCGCCGCCGTTACGTTTGCACTTGCGATCATTGTGAACTTCGCGCCGGGCGTGGTCGGCGGCAGCGGCCGCGATTCATACCGCGACGAAAATTTCCATCGAAATCGGCGTCGCCAATAGCGCGTTCAGGCGCGGCATTGCCTTGGCCAAATGCTTTGTGTCGGCGTGACGTTCGAACGCGTCCATGTCCGCAAATTGCGCGTGTACTGCAAAGTGATTGCGTGAGCCGATCATGCGCGTGACGACATAGGAATCGCACCCCACCTCGCCGTCTCTCACCTGATACGCAAAGTCGCGCATCAAAGCCTCGAACTCTTCGTCTAGTCCTGGATGCGTCTCTGCCTTCAACACCGCGCAAACGCTTGGTGAGGCCGCGGCGGCGGCAAGGCGGTAGCTACTTGGGTCAGCCCAATCCATGCGAATACGCACCGCCCCCCGGCGGCTCCCTCTCCCCAACGGAGCGGAATGTTAGGCGCCAAGTGCTTTACCGCGCAAGGCGAGGACTCAGTGGCCCCAGCAAGCCCACGCGACCTCTTTCATCTTCGCGGCGCTGCCTGCGAGATACGTATTGGTCTGACCGTTTACAGTGACCGAGAGGCGATCGTTGGGCTGGACGGCAGCAAGAATGGGCGGGCTTTGCGGAAGGTTGACCGTGACGGCCGCGTTGCGGCCGCGGCCGGCGGTTTGGGCGGGAACATTGACGGTCATTTGCCCAATGCTGACGGCGGCGGTGGTGGCGCGGCGGGCGTTGCGGCCGAATCCGTAGTCGGTGATGACGATGTCGCCCGTCGGCGGGCGGCAGGTGATCGTTGCGGTGACGCGATCACGATCGTCCCGCTGCGTGGCGGTGGCTACGCCATCGGTGAACGCGTACTGCCAGCCTTCAGCAGCGGCAACGCTCGGCACAACCAGCGCCGCAGCGCATACACAAGCAGCGAATAACTTTCGCATCAGGTCGTCTCCCGTCCCGCATTGATGTTTGGATCGGGTGCATAGCACGCCGGCCCCAGCATCCGCGATGCCTTAAGACGGTTGAAGCTTCGTAATCATCAGCGGATGAGCGAGCCGCCCTGCTCCAATTCAAGCAAAAGCTGCTTACACGCCATGCCGCCGCCATAACCAGTGAGGCTGCCATTGGCGCCGATGACGCGATGACAGGGAATCACGATCGAGATCGGGTTCCGGCCGTTGGCGAGGCCGACGGCGCGCGATGCCTGTGGAGAACCAATGGCGGCAGCCTGCTGCCCGTAGGACCGCGTGACGCCATAGGGAATGGTGAGCAACGCCTGCCAAACGCGTTGTTGAAACTCCGTTCCCTTCGGCGCAAGCGGCAGATCGAACGCGCGGAGCTTGCCGGCGAAGTACTGATCGAGTTGGCGGCGCGCCGCGTCGAGGATCGCGTCATGGCCCGCTGGTGCAGGCGCATACGCGTAGCGCGGGCTTTCGAACTGCAGATCGGTGAGCGCGGCGCCGTTCGAGATCAAAGTGAGCGGCCCGCACGGGCTTTCGTACACAGTGCTGATGCTCATGGCCGGATGCCTTTCTTTGCGATGCGGCGCCACAAGCGGATCGCCGCATAGGCGCGCCAAGGTTTCAGATGCTCGAGCGTCTCGCCTTTGCGGCCAAGCGCGTTGATGAGCGCGATGTCGGTTGCGGGATACGCATCGGGATCGCCGAGCGCGCGGAGCGCGACGTATTCGATGGTCCATGGACCGATGCCAGGAATGTTTGCGAGCGCGGCGCGGCCTGCTGCGATAGCGCCGCGCGAGAGCGGCAGCTTGCCTTCGGCGGAAGCGACAGCGAGGTGGTGCAAAGTTTCGGCACGCTTTTTGGGGAGGCCGATCTTGGCGATCTCCTCTACGCCGGCATTGGCGAGCGCGATTGCATCAGGGAACGCATGCGTGAGTTCGCCGCCCATTGCCGGCTGGAAGCCGGCGGTCCTTAGAGCGAACTTCTGCACAAGACGATCCGTCAGCGTGCGCGCGCCGGCGACGGTGACCTGTTGGCCGAGGACGGCGCGGATAGCGGTTTCAAAGCCATCGAGCGCGCCCGGCACGCGCACGCCTGGCTCACGCTTTATGTCGGCGGCCAGTTCGCGATCCTTTGCGAGATGCGCGTCAACGGCGGTCATTTCCGCATCCAGATCGAACGCGCCGCGCACATTGGCGACGAGTGGGCGCAGGTGCGGCGCGAGGTTTTCCGACAGCGTCAGCATCAGGCCTTTCGGCCCCATACCGATTTGGAGCCAGCCGAGCGCATCGCCGTATTTCAGAACGCGGGCGTAGCTCTTGCCATCACCGATCTCGACGCCGGGGAGCGCGCGTGTGGCCAGAAATTGCAGCGTCGGCGCGATGTTGTAATCGCCACGCGGTGAGAGGCTTACTGTGAATGTTTCGCCGCGGACGATGGCTTTGCGGCCGCGCATCTGTGACGGCGGCGCGCCGTAGCGATCTTTCATCGTCGCGTTGAAGCGGCGCAGAGAACGGAAGCCCGAAGCAAATGCGATCTCGGTAATGGGCAGCGCGGTCTCATTGAGCAAACGCCGTGCGGCGAGCAAGCGTCCGGTTTGCGCGATGTCGATCGGGCTCGCGCCAAATTGTGCATTCATCACGCGGCGCAGATGGCGCGAGGTGACACCGAGTTCTTCCGCCAGCGCCTCTAGGCCCTGCTCTTCGAGCGCGCCCGCTTCAATGCGCGCGTAGGCGGCCGCGGCGAGCCGCGCCGGCGCATCGATCGGCGCAAGACCTGGGGCGCGTTCTGGGCGGCAGAGCAAGCAGGGGCGAAAACCGGCGGCTTCGGCTGCCGCGGCGCTTGGCCAGAAGGTGCGGTTCTCGCGCTTTGGATTGCGGGCGGGGCAAATGCAGCGGCAATAAATGCCAGTCGACTTCACGCCGATATAGAAACGCCCGTCGAAACGCCGGTCTTTGGCGTCGCACGCGGCATGACAGATATCGGCGTCCAACATGGGCCCAATATGGGCCGATCCGGCGCTTTCGTCTCGCCGGATTCGGACATCCTAAAGCACGCCGCGCGCGCGCTCCGGCGGGAGGGTGGGAGAACGGGGCGCGTGATCCGCGCAGAGTAGTCTCTAAGGGTTTGCTGCTTGCGCAGCTCGCGTTGCACGCGCCCCGTTGTCCGATCGTTTTTCCCGGCTTGGGCCCGAGGAGTTGTAAAATGCTGACGATGGCCAGCTCGCCTCCTTTACGATGGGCGCGGGTGTTATGTGCGCTCCGGTGGTCTGGCTCGCTCCCGCTCTCGCCACGGACCCGCCATCGACGGATTCGCAACGCAGGGCTTAGCTCCATGCCCTTTTCGCCGGTTCTGCGGGCAAGGTGTCCGTCACCTTGGACTTTGCGGTTTCACTCCCCGCAAACAGAACCCCGCCGACCGTGTCACGCACCTTTCGAGTTTCGGACGTCTAC
>JAWXAM010000062.1:0-4422 GCA_034439495.1 Terricaulis sp.
CAGCAGAACCACCCCGGTCGCGACCCCCAAGATGCCGACAGCGGTGAACACCGAGATGTAGCTCTGCAGCTGCGCCGACGGGTCGACAACCTGGCCGCCGATCGTGTCCGCCGCAGTTTGTTGCGCAATGATGCCAGCGAGGATGTGCGCGAGCGAACTCGACAAGAACCACACGCCCATCATCAGGCCGACGACACGCGCAGCCGACAATTTGGTGATCATCGACAGACCGACTGGCGATAGGAAGAGTTCGCCAGTGGTGTGCAGCAAGTAGAGCGCAGCGAGGAAGATCAGCGGCACGCGGAAGTCACCGCCCGCGAACTGCGTCCCCCACACCAGCACGAAGAAGCCGAGGCCGACCTGTACAAGGCCGAGCGCGAACTTCACTGGCGTCGATGGTTCCATCTTCCGCTTCGCCAGCCAAATCCACATGGCGCTGAATGGCAGCGCCAATAGAACGATGTAGCCGGCGTTGAAGCTCTGCGTTTGCGCCGCCGTCATCTCGTAGACGTCGCCGTTGAGGCCCGTGGTGGCGGCGATGTAGCCCGCCGCGCCCGCGAGGAGCGCGAAGAACACCACGCCATACCCCAGCATCACCGCGTCGATCTTCTTTTGGAAGAACGCACCGATGGTCACCAGGAACATGATCGCGCCAAGCGCCGCCACGCCGAAGAGGCTGTAGGTGACGATCTGGTGCGCCAGAGAGTTCGGCTGCGCGACGGTGAGGTCGGTTGAGCGCTCCGCGTAGAGCGAGAGCGAGGAGCCCGCCTGCTCGAACAGCATCCAGAAGATGACACTGAAGAAGATCAGGATGAGCGCCGCAACCATTTTGGTGCGATCCGCGCCCTTAAAGCCGAGCAGCACGTAGAGCATCACAAGCGCGAACAAGGCCGGCACCAGGATCGGCAGCGCCTGCTCCATGAGCTCGGATTGCTGCACCAGCATCCAGGTCGGGATCACGGCGATAAGGCCGAGAATCCAGAAGACGCCTTCTGTCACCGCGCCGATCGGCTTTGGCGGATCGGCTTTGCCGCGCAGGTGCTTTTGGCCGAACAGGTACTGCGCCAAACCAATGGCCATACCCACGCCGGCAAGGCCAAAGCCGTACTTCCAGCCATAGGTCTGGCCGAGATAGCCGCACGCCAAGGTCGCCAGGAAAGCGCCGAGGTTGATGCCCATGTAGAAGATAGTGAAGCCGCCATCGCGACGCGGATCGCCTTCAGCATAGAGCGCGCCGACCGTGGTCGAGATGTTGGCCTTCAGAAAGCCGACGCCGATGATGATCAGCGCCAGCGAGAGATAGAGAATCTGAACGTAGAGCGCCTCTTGCTCGACACGGCTCTCATACGTGCCATCGGCGAGCGTGCGGACGATTGTGTCATCCTCTGCCGAGTCAGTGGCGCCAGGATTGAACGCCACGCCCTCGGTCGTGCTCGTTTGCTCGAACTCGTAGCTCACGCCATTGATGACGACGACGGGAACTTCACCGCCGGTCACAACCGGAAACTCGCCTTCGCCTTCGATCTGGAGCGTCGTTGTCGGCGCTTCGCCGCACGGCAGGCCAACCATGCTGCAGAGCGAGTAAACCAGAGTCGGCGGCGCTGAGGCGAGCGTGAACGTGCCCTCTTCCAATTGCCGCTGCTGCTGATTTCCGGTGAGCAGAACGTGTTCAGTCACATCGAAGCGCAGCTGCGCGCGGCCTTCCGGCAGATCGATGAATAATTGACGATCGCCGCCCCGGCCGTCAGCGGCCACGAGATAGCTCTCGCCGCCGACATCGAGATATTGCCGCGAGCCCGATCCTTCGAACGCCATGCCGAAGTGGCCAAGCACCAAGAGGGCCGCGCCAATCGTCACTGCCTTACGGGCGCCAAGGAAACGGTCAGCGAGAACGCCGCCGATCACCGGGATGAGGTACACAAGCGCCGCATACGCGGCGTAGAGCCCCTGCGCGGCCTCGTCGGAAAACAGGAAGTGCTGCGTGAGATAAATCACCAGCAGCGCGCGCATCCCGTAGAACGAGAAGCGCTCCCACATCTCGGTGAAGAACAGCGTCACCAGACCACGTGGGTGGCCAAGGAAAGTCTGCTCGTCGGAGCCGTTCGGCGCCCCGGCGGTGGTGTCGGTCATAGAAAATCCCCTGGACGCGCTTACGCGCGCTCCCGTCCCTAACTCGGGGGACAGACAAGCCTTGTGACGGCCTTTGCGTCAAGCGCGGGTCGCTGAACGCAACTCCGGGTCGATGACCCACCAGAACGTCTTCCCCGGATTGGAGTCGAGCCAGAAGCCTAGGCGCCGCAAAGTACGCACCGACGCGAGGTTTGCTGCATCGCACCCAGCGAGGATCGTCTCGGCGCCGGCTTCATCGAAGAGCCAGTTGATGACCGCGCCGGTCGCTTCGACAGCGTAACCCTGCCTACGGCGGTTCCGCGCGATACCGTATCCGATTTCGAACTCACGTTGCGCACGCAGCGATGGCTCAAACCTTACATCGCCGATCACCGCGCCCTCGCTGCGATGCACGGCGATCGCACGCGTCGGCGCATGGCCCCAGATGGGAGAGATCGAGCGTGCGACGAGCCCCAGATTGGCCTGACACCATTCAGCCGGCGCATCGGCGCCGATGACATTGGCGAAAGCCGCCTGACCCGCGCGCGCTGCTTCCGCCATCTCCGCCGTGACCGGCATAAGCTCCAAACGTGGCGTGAGCAGTGGATGATCGAGCGCGCGCATTGCCGCTAAGATACGCGCATCCGGAAACCCGGCAATAACGAGACGATCAGTAAGCGCAGGCTTCGAATACGCGCTTTACGTCGCCGCCCCATTCGGTGCGGTAGCGCTCGATCAGGCGCTCGGCGGGGGTGACGCCAGTGGCGGCGATGTCGTCGAGTTCACCGAGGAAATGGGTTTCATCGTCGCCGCTATTGTCGCGGCGGGCGCGGGCTTTCAGGCCCTGGCGCGCGATCGCCAGCGCAGCTTGCGCGATATCACGCGCGCTGTTGCCGCGGATCGGCGCACGGAGACCGAGCACCGGCGCTGAACGCCGCAAGCTCTCGCGATCCTCCGCCGTCCAGCTCTTCACCAACGACCACGCCGCTTCGAGCGCTGCATCATCATAGAGAATGCCCGCCCAGAACGCCGGCAGCGCACACAAGCGCGACCACGGACCAGAATCCGCGCCGCGCATTTCGAGATACGTTTTCAGACGCACTTCCGGAAAGATCGTCGTCAGATGATCTTCCCAATCCTTGGCGGTCGGGCGTTCACCCGGCAGCACCGGCATCTTACCGTCCATGAACGCGCGGAAGCTTTGGCCCGAGCAATCGATGTATTTGCCGTCGCGATAGACAAAGTACATCGGCACATCGAGCGCATAAGCGGCGTAACGCTCAAAGCCCATGCCGTCTTCGAACACGAACGGCAGCATGCCAGTGCGGTCGGGATCTGTGTCAGTCCACACATGCGCGCGATATGAGAGGAAGCCGTTGAGCCGGCCTTCCGCGAAAGGCGACGCTGCAAATAACGCTGTTGCAATCGGTTGCAGCGCAAGGCCGACGCGGAATTTTTTGACCATGTCGGCTTCGGACGCGAAGTCCAGATTCACCTGCACAGTACACGAGCGGAACATCATCTGCCGCCCAAGCCGGCCGACCTTGCCCATGTAGTCGCGCATGATCTTGTAGCGGCCCTTGGGCATAATCGGGATTTCGTCCAATCCCCAAAGCGGCTGAAAGCCGACGCCCAAAAATGCGATGCCAAGTTTGCCCGCGACGTCGCGCAATTGCGTGAGGTGCGAGCCGGTTTCGGCGCAGGTCTGATGCAGATGCTCCAGCGGTGCGCCGGAAAGCTCGAACTGCCCGCCCGGCTCCAGCGTGATCGAAGCGATGCCCTGCTTCAGCGCGATGACATCGCCGTTCTCGAAAACGCGCTCCCAGCCGTAATTGTCAGCGAGGCCGTTGAGCAGCGCGCCAATGCCGCGCTCGCCCTCATACGGAACGGGCTTCAGCGTATCGGCGTAGAAGGCGAACTTCTCGTGCTCGGTGCCGATGCGCCAGGTCGAGCGATCCGGCTTAGGCCCCGTCGCCAGATGCGCGACGAGATCATCGAAGCCCGTCAGCACAGGGGCCTTCTCAGTTGCTTTGGCCACGCGCTTCCTCCGGACGGCTCTTTGCGCGCATGTGGAGCGCGCGCGCGATTTCCGCAAGCACTCACGCCTCGCGCCAATCTCCCCACGCGGCCTGAATGACGCTTAACGCAGCGATCACCGCGGTTTCGGCGCGCAAGATACGCGGTCCAAGCGATACCGGAATGACATAACTCAATCCCCGCAACATCCGCCGCTCCTCGGGTGTGAAGCCGCCTTCGGGGCCGATGAGCAACGCGAGCTTTCCCCCTCCCCCTTGCGGGGAGGGGGTTAGGGGG
>JAWXAM010000063.1:0-2612 GCA_034439495.1 Terricaulis sp.
GCCGTGCTCAGTCCGCCTTGATTCACAGCCGTCGCGCCGAGCAAGCTGACAGCGGCGCGTGAGCGCGGGTCGCGCGCGAACGCGGGGAAATCAATCGACCGATAGAATTCGCGGTTTGGGTTGTCGTAGATGTTCTCGAGCGTGTCCGGCAGATCGACTTCTGCATAGGCGCCGGCGGCGACGGTCGCCTCTCGCGTGCGGTTGACGAGCACGTCGTAGGCGATCAGCGCGTAATGCGTTTGCGTGTCGTAGGCGAGCAGAGCGTCGCGCAATTCCTCGTCGCGAAGTACGCGGATTTCGCCAGTCGACAGCATTTCGACGAAGGTGGCGGCGCGCGGCGCGGGAATGCGGGTGCCATGCAAGTCGTTCAAGTCGACGAGAATTGCTTGCTCTGTGCGGGGCATGCGCCCGGTCGCGTTGAACGCATCGATGTCTGCGAGCAATCGTCGGCTGACATTGATGACCGAGAGCCATTTCTCGTTCGCGAACTCGGTGCGCTCTTCGATTGCCGTAAAGTCACGCGCTAGCCGCTCAATATACATGCGCTCCTGCACGCGATCTTGGCGGCTCTCGTTCCAGGCCTGCGCTTGCAAGCCGACGAACACGCCAACCACGACGATGACAAAGTCGAGCGCGATCGCGGTCCATTCCTGCTTGCGGAAGTGCGCGATGATGCGGCGGAGGATCATGGCGCGGCGCTCGTTGGAGCGAGCGTGACGTTCATGCCGGTGGTTGCGTTCAGATCGTCGATGAACGGCTGAAACTGCGTTGTGTCCACGCACGCGCCATAGGTTGCGACAGTGTCGGCGACGAAGTCTGCGATGTCCCCATCTGTTGCCGATGTGAAGCGAAAAAACCGCCGCTCATTGCGAAAATCGAAAGCCATGATGGCTTCCCGTGCTTGGCGTGCGTGGACCGTCATGATCCCTTCCATCGAGGCGAGCCGGCTGAGCTTCGCGTACGCCTCACGCCGTTGCGCCGCGTCAAACGGGCCCGATATCGCCAGATGCGAGAGCTCACCCATGAGATCGAACGCCGCGTCCTGCCGTTGTCGAAAACCCTCGGTTGCTACGAAAACTGCGCTTATTTGGTTGAAGCGTTGCCGGTCCATCTCGATTGCGGCGTCGCTGGCGAGCAGCGCGCGCCACGTCGCGTCGGACCAGGGCCGGCGCGGCGAGCGCAGGACGCGGGGCAGCACCATGTGCTCGATGTTACGGTTGATGCTCTCAGGTATCTCCGCGGTCCAATAGCCATTGGAACGCTCAAGCCGATCAGCAAGCGCACGCAACTGCTCGCGCCTGCATGGCTCGACCGCGAGACGCTCGCTCGCGTGGAGATACAGCATCACCATGTCGACCTCGACCGCGTCGATGGCCTCGCGCGTTTCGCGCGCGCGGGTGGCGTTGGAGATCAAGTCTTGCGCAATAAGCGTGATGCCCAAGCCGATGACGATGATCCCGACTTCGAAGCCGAAGCGCCGCCAGCCTTTAAGATCGCCGATTGGTCTAAAGAAGCGCATTCTGATTTGCTCCGCCCGGTGGAACCTTGCCGTAAGCATCGCGCGCTGACAATCTCGTTCCCGGTGGAGCGGGAAGGGCGAACGCGTGGACATTGGCGGCTACTGGGCGACGTTCGTTTCGATCATTCTCGGCGTTGGCGTTGCCGATCTGTTGATGAACTTTCATCGGCTGCTGCATGAGCGCAAACGCGTGAGATGGGATGCGCTGCCGCTGGTGTGGGCGGTGATCGCGCTTCTATGGATCATCAATTATTGGTGGGCGGTCGCCGCAAATCTCACGCGCTGGAGCGACACACGTTTCGTGATCGAGTTCGCCGCGGCCGCCATTCCGCCGATCATGTTGTTCTTGATGGCGGCAAGCCTATTGCCACGCGCGGCGCCTGCCGAAGGGCGCCTCGAGATGCGCGCCGAGTGGCAGAAGGCGCGCGGACTCTTCCTGACGCTTGCCGCGCTCTATCAGTGCATGGCGTGGATCAACGTCACGCTCGCTAATGGCGTGCCGGTTTGGGATTTCGTCGCGCTCGTGCGCGCGATAACGCTAACTGCGCTGGCGTTGGCGCTAGTGTTGAAAGATCGCCGCGCAGATTGGGCTGCGGCGCTGGTGATCCTGACGATGCTGACCTGGCGGCTCGCGGTGCAGCCGGTGGGGTGAGCAAAAAGGCCGCCCCTTTCGGGGCGGCCTTCGTGTTTCTGCGTCGCGCATTTCGCTTACGCGAACAGCTTGGCCCAGTTGCGGGCTTCGCGTTTCCGCCAGCCGCCGCGGTGATAAGCGTCGCTGACGATGATCGGCGCAACGGATGTCGCTTCCGCGAACACCATTTGCTCGTGCACGGTGCTGACTTTGCCCCAACTTGCCGCTTCTTGCAGCGTTGAGGACGAGCAAGCCCCGTCGCGCACATCCGCCACTGTGATCTGCACGGCGTATTTGTGCACTTCGACGTCGTGGTGCCCCAAAATTTCAGCGCAGACGACGGTGTCCTGCGCGAAATTCTTCGGCACGCCGCCGCCGACCATGAACAACGCCGTGGTGCCGGCCGCAAGTTTGATCTCGGTCAGTTCACGGAAGTCGCCGCCGCTATCGATGGTGAGATAC
>JAWXAM010000064.1:0-25089 GCA_034439495.1 Terricaulis sp.
CGCCAGCGGCGCTTCACCCCACCCCTGCCCCCTCCCCTCGAAGGGAGGGGAAGAGTAAAGACCCACCCATGACCGACATCCTCCCAATCAAGCGCGCCCTCATTTCGGTTTCCGACAAAACCGGCCTGATCGAGCACGCCAAGGCGCTCTCGGACCTCGGCGCCGCGCTCGTTTCGACCGGCGGCACGCACAAGGCGATCGGCGACGCCGGCCTCAAAGTGCAGGACGTCTCCGCCGTCACCGGCTTTCCGGAAATGATGGACGGCCGTGTGAAGACGCTGCACCCGAAAGTCCACGGCGGCCTGCTCGCACTGCGCGACAATGCCGAACACACTGGCGCACTCAAAGAACACGGCATCGAAGCGTTCGATGTGCTCTACGTGAATCTCTACCCGTTCGAAGCCACTGTCGCGCGCGGCGCCGATTTCGACACCTGCATCGAAAACATCGATATTGGCGGCCCCGCGATGATCCGCGCCGCGGCGAAAAACTACGGCTTCATCGCCGTCGCCACCGACGCGGAAGATATGGAAGCCATCCTCGCAGAAGCCAAAGCACACGGCGGCACCACGCTCGCGCTACGCAAGAAACTGGCGGCCAAAGCCTTCTCACGCACCGGCGCCTACGATGCAGCGATCTCGTCGTGGTATGCTGAGCAACTAGAGGACAAGGCGCCGACCTGGCGCGCGTTCGGCGGCAAGCTGAAGCAAACCCTGCGCTACGGCGAAAACAGCCATCAAAGCGCGGCCTTCTACACCAATGGCGAACAACGCTTCGGCGTCGCCACCGCCAAGCAGCTGCAAGGCAAAGAGCTCAGCTACAATAATTTGAACGACACCGACGCCGCGTTTGAACTTGTCGCCGAGTTCGATCCGAAGCAGAGCGCCGCCGTCGCCATCATCAAACACGCCAATCCGTGCGGCGTAGCCTTAGGCGCCGATCTCTCGGAAGCATACGCCCGCGCGCTCGAATGCGATCCGGTGTCGGCCTTCGGCGGCATCATCGCTGTGAACCGCCGCCTTGATAAAGCCGCCGCTGAGCGCATGATCGATATCTTCACCGAAGTCGTCATCGCGCCGGAAGCCGATGAAGACGCGATCGCGGTGTATGCGAAGAAGAAGAATCTGCGTCTGCTCGTCACCGGCGGCCTGCCTGCGCCGAACCAGCGCGCGCTGACTTACAAAACGCTGGCCGGCGGCTTTCTCGTGCAGGACCGCGATATCGGCCGCGTCACCAAGGACGATCTCAAAGTCGTCACCAAGAAAGCGCCGACCGATGCGCAGCTGCGCGATCTCCTATTCGCCTTCACCGTCTGCAAGCACGTGAAATCCAACGCGATCGTCTATGCGCGCGACGGCCAGACCGCCGGCATCGGCGCTGGCCAAATGAACCGCCGCGATTCAGCGCGCATCGCCGCCATCCGTGCAAAGGAAGCTGCGGAAATGGCCAAGAAGAGCGGCTCGCTTGCTGACGGTTCGGCCTGCGCCTCCGACGCGTTCTTCCCGTTCCCCGATGGCTTGCTGCAGGCCGTCGAAGCCGGCGCGACGTCCGTCATCCAACCCGGCGGCTCAATCCGCGACGACGAAGTCATCAAAGCCGCCGACGAAGCCGGCATCGCCATGGTGTTCACAGGGATGCGGCACTTCAGGCACTGAGCGCTTTCGTTAGTTCAGCGCCGTCGGCGTCGCATTCGTGGGCGCAGCCAGCGCAGCTTCGATCGCGGCACGCACTTCTGGCGCGGTGGGCACGGTTTGCGAGCCGAACGCGGCGATCAAGCGGCCGTCGCGGCCGATCAAGAGCTTATGGAAATTCCACTGCGGCACGGCGCTTTCACCGATTTGCGCTTCAGCCCACGCATAAAACGGATGCCGCTCAGCGCCGATCACTTCGCTCTTCGCGGCCATCGGGAAGGTGACGCCATAGTTCAGCGTGCAAAATTCCTGGATCTCTTCCGCCGAGCCTGGCTCTTGGCCCATGAAATTGTTCGCCGGCACGCCAACGATTTCAAATCCCCGGTCCTGATACTCGGTGTAGATTTCCTGCAGGCCCTCATATTGCGGCGTCAGCCCGCAGCGCGAGGCGGTGTTGACCACCATCACAACGTCACCCTCGAACGCCGTCATAGGCACGCGATCGGTCCACAAGCCGGGGAAGGAAAATTGATACGCCGTCGCC
Source organism: Terricaulis sp. (assembly GCA_034439495.1). Classification (GTDB taxonomy): domain Bacteria; phylum Pseudomonadota; class Alphaproteobacteria; order Caulobacterales; family Aquidulcibacteraceae; genus Vitreimonas. The sequence continues at coordinate 2,176 of JAWXAM010000064.1, forward strand.
GGATCGGCCGAGGCCGGATCGGGCGCAGCCGCAAAAGCGACGCGTTGTGCTTCCACAGCGGCGGTGACCGCAGCCGTCCGCTCCGCCGAAATCTCGGGCGCTGGCGGCGCGGAGGCCTGATTGCAGGCGGCGAGCGCAAGAGCGGCGAATACGGCTAAGGTGACGCGAGACTTGAACATGCGGCTCTCCATTGCGCCAAGCTTGCCGGAGGCGACGGGACAGCACCAGCCTTGCGTACGAGGCATTTTGCTTCCCATCTTGTTATTCGTCGCATCGCTGCTCGGAGTTACGATGCCTACCGCCGCCGCTGAAACTCTGGACCAACGCATCGAGCAACTCGCGCCGCACTTTACCGTCCGGCGCCCGGAAGGCGCCGAGGGCCGCACTCCGGTCGTCATCATGCTGCACGGCTGCGGCGGCCCCCGCCCCTTCATCGAGGAGATGGCCGAGCAAGCCGCGGCCGCCGGCGCCACCGCCATCGTCGTCGATTCCTACGCCCACCGCCGCATCAGCCGCGTCGCCGCTTTCGCCACTGTCTGCACTGGCGCGCGCCTGCAAGGCCGCGAACGCGCCGGCGATCTTTACGCCGCCATTGCCTGGGCTCGCCGCCAAGACTGGGCCGATCCCGAGCGCATCGCCGCCATCGGCTGGAGCCACGGTTCGTGGACGATCATGGACGCGCTCGCATTGCGCTCCGGCGCCGAGATGCGCCGTGCGACGGGGATCGAAGATTTGAGCGATGAGCCGCTCGAAGGCCTCGCGCGCACGCTGCTGGTTTATCCCTACGCCAATGTCGGTAGCCTGTGCGGGCGGCGCGAATGGCGACTGAAACCGATCAGCACTGCCATCATCGCCCAGCACGATTACATCGTCGGCCCCACTCGCGGCGCGATCGAACGGCAGCGCGCGCGCGGGGCGCCGATCGAGATCGTGCTGTTTGAAGGCGCGACGCACGCGTTCGAGGATGCACACGCGGAAGATCCGCGCGTGCGGTACAACCCCGCCGCCACGGCACGTGAACATCAAATGCTGCGCGAGATGATCGCCGCGCTCTAGCGGACCGCCGCCACGAGTGCGTTTAGCTCGGCCGAGATCAGCATCAATTTGGCGAACGTCCACGGACCCTGCGCGTTGAGTTCGTTGAACGCCGAGCGCGCGCGTTGGCCAGGCTGGCCGAGGCCAGCGATCCAAGCTTGCGCCGCCTGCGCCACCCAAGCCGCGTCCGCGTCTTTTGCCGGCGCGCCAATCGTCGCCGCCGCCGCCTCGGACAATTTAAGCTGCACTTGTGCAAACTCTTCCGCCGCGCGGCGCACCACCAGACGATCCCAGTGCTGCTCGAGCGTCAATGAACTCGCTGCATCACGCAACGCATCCAAGCCGAGCTCCGCGCCGATCACGCAATGCAGGCGCGAAGCCGGCACCACCGCCCAGCCCGACGTCCGAGCTAGATCGGCAACATCAAGCGCCGTCGTCATCGGCGTCAGCAGCGCCGCGTCGCGCGCCAAGTCCTCGGGCGCGCCAAGTTCGACCAGCCCGGCTTGTTTCGCTGCGACCTGCGCCCGCTCGATCTCGCTGATCTCGTGCCAAATGTTGACGCGCTGCGCGGCGACCGCATCTTTGTAACGCGCGACGACGTCGAGCACGGAGGGCGGCGTCTCGCTATCGAAACCGGCGTTGCGCGCGAGATAATTGGTCAAACGACGCAAGGCCGCAGCGACCTTCTGGTGCAGCGCCGTCTGCGCCGCCGCCGGCGCTTTGTTGTCGAGCGCATTGATGCGCGCCACCAACGCTTCCAATTCATAGATGCGCCGTGCCGCTTCGAACGAGAGCGCAATCGTCACGGGATCGGCGCGAGAGACCTCCATCACCCGATCGACAAACGAAGGGCCGCACCGATTGACCAAATCGTCCGCAAGGCGCGTCGCGATGATCTCCCGGCGCAGCCGATGCGTTTGCATCTGCGCCTCGAACTTGCGGAGCTCACGTGGGAAATAACTGATCAGCGCTTCCTCGAACGCCGGATCGTTGGTTGCGTTGGTCGCCATCAATGCATCGAACAAGTCGATTTTGGCATACGCTACAAGCTTTGCCAGCTCGGGGCGCGTCAGTCCCTGTTGCGCGGTCCGCAACGCTGCGAACTCGCCCGTCAGCGGCAAGCCCTCAACCCGGCGCGAAAGCTTGCCCTTGGCTTCTAGGCGCTGAATGAAACGCTCGTGACTGTCGAGGTCCGCAGCGGCGCTGGATTGCGCGAGCGTGATGGCGCCGGTTTGGTTGTAATTGTCGGCCAACACGAGCGCGCCGACCTCGTCTGTCATCGATTCAAGCAGCTTGTCGCGCTTGTCCGCTTTCAGAGCGCCGGTGCGGATCGCGTCGCCAAGCAGAATCTTGACGTTGACCTCGTGGTCAGAGGTGTCGACGCCGGCGCTGTTGTCGATTGCGTCTGTGTTGATGCGCCCGCCATGGCGCGCGAACGCGATGCGGCCCTTCTGGGTCACGCCGAGATTGGCGCCTTCGCCAATCACGGCCGCGCGCAGATCCTCAGCATCGACACGCAACACGTCATTGGTCTTGTCGCCGACATCCACATGGCTTTCGCTGCGCGCCTTGATGTAGGCGCCGATGCCGCCGAACCAGAGCAATTCGCATTGCGCCTTCAGCAGCGCCGAAATCAGCTCAGCTGGCGTGACCGAGGGTTTGTCGATGCCCGTCAGTGCGGCGATCTCGGGGCTGATGTCGATTGACTTAGCGCTGCGCGAAAACACGCCGCCGCCTTTAGAGATCAGCTTCTTGTCGTAATCCTGCCAGCTGGTGCGCGGGGTATCGAACAAGCGCTTGCGTTCGATCCAGCTCTTCTCGCAATCCTTCGGATCGGGATCGATAAAGATGTCGCGGTGGTCGAACGCCGCCAACAAGCGAATCTTGCGCGAGAGCAGCATGCCGTTGCCGAACACGTCGCCCGACATGTCGCCGACGCCGATGACGGTGAAATCCTCGGACTGGATGTCCTTACCGATTTCGCGGAAGTGCCGCTTCACCGCTTCCCACGCGCCCTTGGCGGTGATGCCCATGGCCTTGTGGTCGTAACCGACTGAACCGCCCGACGCGAACGCATCCCCCAGCCAGTGGCCATAATCAGCACTGATGCCGTTGGCGATATCAGAGAAGGTCGCGGTGCCTTTGTCAGCGGCGACGACGAGATAAGCGTCGTCATCATCCCAACGCACAACGCTCTTCGGCGCGATAATCTCATCGCCAACAATGTTGTCCGTTATATCCAGCAGGCCGCGCAGGAACGTCTTGTAGGCTTCGATGCCAGCTTCCAGAAAACCGGGGGCGCCGCGCGCAGGCAAACGTTTCGGGAAGAAGCCGCCCTTCGCGCCTACTGGCACGATAATGGCGTTCTTCACCTGCTGCGCCTTTACCAGATCGAGCACTTCGACGCGGAAGTCGTCGCGACGATCACTCCAGCGCAAACCGCCGCGCGCAACTGGGCCAAAGCGCAGGTGCACGCCTTCGACTTGCGGGCTGGCAACCCAGATTTCGCGATACGGCTTCGGCGCGGGCAACTCCGCAACGGCGTGCGAGTCGATCTTGAACGACATGTACGCCTTCGGCTGCCCATCGGCGCCCGGCTGATAGTAGTTCGTACGCCGGATCGCTTTCACCAAGTGCGAAATCCGCCGGAGCGCGCGGTCTTCATCGAGGCTGACGACCTCGTTGAGCGCAGCCTCCACCAAGAACTCCAGCTTGTTGGAGCGCGCCTGCCGTGTCTCCATCGATTCCGGCAGGTTTGGATCGAAGCGCGCCTTGAAATACGCCAGGATCAGCGCTGCGATCTTTGGATTATTCGCCAGCGCTTGCTCTTGGATCACTTGCGACGGATCGAGCCCGGTTTGCTGGCGGAAGCGCGCCAGCGCCCGCACGAGCGCGGCTTCCCGCCACGAGCACGGCAGCGCCAAGATCAGCTTGTTGAACCCGTCGCTCTCAGCCTTACCCGTCCAGATCGCGGCGAAGGCGTCTTCGAACATGCGCCCTGCGCGCTCGAGATCGATCGGTTTGCCATCGGCCGAGCGCGTTTCAATGTCGTGCACGAAAATGCGCTGGGCGGGGTGCAGCGCGCCGGCCTTGAGATGCAGTTCGAAGTTCACTTCGGAATCGACGAACAGACCCATGTTCTCAAGAATTGGCACCGTCGCTGAGAGCGCCAGAACATCACCGCGCGCGTAGAACTTGCAGCGCATGATGTTGTCGGCGTCACTCTCCAAGCGATAGGCCCGCGCGCGGATGATCTCTTCATCGTCTGCGCCGAGGATTTCAGCTGTATCGATCAGCGCTTCATCGACGGGATAGCGCTCGCGGTACGCCGCCGTGAATGCATCTTGGAAGCGGTTGGCGGCGTTCTCGCGCCCAGGCGCGTCGAACAGATCGGTTCGGATCAGTGCGCCGGAATACGCGTCCTCCCAGGTCTTGGTCAGCTCCGCGATCTCTGCGTCGAGCGCGCGCGGGTCCGGGTCGGGACGCGTCTTTTCGATATCGCCGATGACGAACAGCACGCGCGCCAACTGGCCCTCGCCCAACTGCGGCTGAAAGCTCTCAACCTGGCCGCCATATTGGCGTGCGATCAGCTCGCCGAGCCGCTCACGCACTCTGGTGTCGTAGCGATCCTTCGGCACATACACGAGCGCAGTAGCGAAGCGGTTGAAGCGATCGCGGCGGGTGAACACGCGCGCGCGCGGACGATCGAGTAAGTGGAGGATGCCCCGCGCGATCTCCAGCAATTCCTCGCGCGACATCTGCCAGAGTTCTTCGCGCGGATAGTATTCGATGATCTTGCGCAGCGTCTTGGCGTTGTGGCCGCCGGGCGCGAAGCCAGCTTGCGCCATCACCCACTCGGCCTTGCGCCGCAGCATCGGAATATTGCGCGTCGGTTCGGTGAAGCTTTCGCTGGTGAACAGGCCGACGAAACGCACTTCGCCAATTGTTTCGCCGTTTTCGTTGTAGCGCTTCACGCCAACATAATCGGCCATCGCGCGGCGGTGGACGCGCGCCCGCAATGTCGATTTCGACACAACCAGCGGGTTGGGTTCGGTCACCAAGCGCCGCAGTTCCGGCGTCAGCACCATCGGCTCGGCCGACGTGCGCAGCACGTAGCGCTCAATATCGCGCAGCGTGCCGAGGCAGGTATGCGAGAGAATCTCCGGCTCATCGGCCTTGTAGCTGCCGTCCGGATCGCGCTGGTAGCGATAGTCGCGAGAGCCAAGGAACGTGAACTTGTCCGCCGCCAGCCAGCGCAACAGCGCGACCGCCTCGGCGACTTCCTCGGCTGGCGCGTGCGTCTTGGCTTGCTCAAGCTCTGCGGCGCAATCGAGCATGCGACTGCGCATGGCGTGGAAATCGCGCACTGAATGGCGCACGTCCGAAAGCGAGGCGCGGACGCCATCGTGCAGCGCCTTGGTGCGCTGCGCCGAAAGCCGCGGCACATGAATCTGGATCAGCGAGTCACGGCCTTCGCCGGAGAGCGACGGCGCGAGCGGGTGGAACATAGCCAAGGGCGCAATGCCCTGATCAGCCAACTCGCCCATCACCGAGTCGACCAGGAACGGCATGTCCGGGCCGGCGATCTCGAGAATGTCGCGATCGAGCGCGACGCCGCCGACACCGACGCCGCGGCGAATGCGTGTGGCTTGCTCATCCGGCCGGCGCTCGGCGCGCCAGATCCAGAAATCGTGCGCCAAGGCGGCGAAGTCCGCGACCGAGAGATCGCCCAACTCGTCGTCGGAGGCATCCTCGTAAAGGCCGCGCAGGAATATCTCCGCCGCGGCGTCGATGACGCCGTTAGCGCGGAAGGCGGGCCAAGGCCCTTGGGCGGCGGAAGCTACGAATTGATCTGCTGTTTTAGGCAGTTCGGCGCGCGCGGCGGCGTCCATAGAGCGTTCCCTGAATTTTGGCGCGAACCTACCCTTCCCCACGTCAGGTGCAACCGTCGCGCAGCGTTTCTCCGGTCCAGGAACGGGGCGGCGGATTGCAGCAGCGGATAGGCCGGCGCCGGGAACGCACCTGCGAACACGGCGTTGCCGCTATATGTTCATCCGAAATCACCTCGCCGTCGTGTCGCACTGGGCCAAGGACCAGCTTGCCGACGGCGCCGCGACCCCCGAACAGACCGAGCACTTGCGCCGACTGATCGAAGCCGCAGACGCGTTGCGCGCGGACATGCCGGATATGCCAACGAACGTGCTGGTGATGGAACGCGCGCGCCACGCGCATTAGCGCGGGCGCGTCAGGCGCGACTCATTTCAAAAATTGGCGGCGCCGCCGAGCGGGGACAAGCTGCGCGGCGGCGCCTGCAGGCCTCGCAGCAGGCTGGGTGGGGGACGCACGCGGAGGCCTGGTCTCTGTGGACTTGCCGCCCCGCGTGATGAAGCCCTCCATAGGCCCACGATTGCGGAACGACCCGTCAAACTGACGTATCGAGCGCGCCGGTGCATGACAAGTTCAGTGGTAGTTCGTGCGAAACGTCTCGAGCCCCGGCGACGTTCTTCACATCAGCGATACATGTTCGTCGCCGATTCGCAACCTCAATTTGATCCGGACTCGGACTTACTCCGACGCGCAAGATCGGGCGTCGGTTTGCCATCGGCAGATAACAAAATTGCAATCCAGCGCGTCGATTGAAATTGCGCCAATACAATCATCAGCATCACTGTGAGCGGCGCCGCGAGAAACGCGCCCACGATGCCCCACACCAAGCCCCAGATCGCCAACGCCAGCAGCACGACGACTGCGGATAGATTCAGCGACTCGCCCGTCATGCGCGGCTGAATGAAATTCCCAATCACGAATTGCCAGACGCTGACGCCCGCAAACACCGCGATGACTGGGCCCAAAGTTGGAAACTGAACCAGCGCGACCGCCGTAGTCAGAACTACGGCGAAGATCGATCCGATCGTTGGGATGTAATTGAGAAAGAAAATCAGGAAGGACCAAAACAGCGCGTTCTCAAGCCCGATAATAATCAGCGTGATGTAGGTGAGCGTGGTGATGACCAGACTCATCACGGTCTGCACCCAAAGGTAACGTTCAATCGAAACCCGGATGCGCTCCAGCACATCGCGCGCCGCTTCGCGTTGGCCTTTGCCGATGAAGATGCGGTTGAGCTTGCCTTTCATCTGGCTTGCGGCCGGAAATAGAAAAGCGAGGAAGATCAGCGTGAAGATCGTCGCCGACGCCGCGTTCTGGATGCTTTCGCCGACTTCGCCGGCAAGCCGGCCCGGCTCCAATTGTGCAATCAGATCGCGCACCGTCGGAATTCCGCCAGGAGCGCCCACGGCTTGGTGGAGCTGCGCAAGCACCTGGTTGAGCCGAAACTCGTACCGCGTGAGATCGCCGAGAATCTCAGCGATGTTATCCACAACCACATAGCCGATCAGCGCCACCAGCCCGAGCACAAGCACCAAGGCGATCGGCAACGCCAACAGCTTCGGAATGAACGGGATCCGCTTGTCCAAAGTGTTCGCTAGCCCATCGATGGCGAGCCAAAGGAACAACGCCATCGCAAACTGGGTCAGCGGATCGCGCAGATAGTAGAGCCCGACGGCAATCACCCCCGCGGCAATGATCCAGAGGGCGCCGCGCTGGGAGGTTTCCGAAATCGCCATGCGCTCTCTTGACCCTGCCCTGGGCTGTGACGCAAGGCCCTGCTTGGACAGAAAGCGCAGATGCGCCAAGCTGTTGCGCGACTTGAGGAGAGCAGCATGGCGGTTGAGATCGAGATCGGCGTTTCGCCCGAAGGCGTCCAAGCGCTGGCGCTGAAGCGGGCCAACCGCCACGGCCTCATCGCAGGCGCAACCGGCACCGGCAAAACCGTGACGCTGCAAGTGCTCGCCGAAGCCTTCGCCCGCGAGGGCGTCAACGTCTTCGCCGCCGACATCAAGGGCGACTTCTCCGGCTGCGCCAGCACCGATGCCGAGCCGCCAGGCTGGGCCAAGGCGCGCGCGGAGGAAATCAATCTGCCCCTGACGCCCGAAGCGCAGGCCGTGACGTTCTGGGACGTCTATGGCGAACTCGGCCACCCCGTCCGCACCACCGTCACCGAGATGGGCCCGGTATTGATGGGCCGGGTGCTGGAAGCGACCGACGCGCAGGAAGGCGCGCTCACCATCGCGTTCCGCCAAGCCGATGACTGGATCAAAGAAGGCAAGAACGAAGGCCTCCTGCTCGATCTCGACGATCTGCGCGCTTTGCTCACCTACCTCTCAGAGAATTCCGAGGACATCGGCAAGAAGTATGGCCTGGTGACGCCGCAATCGATCGCCGCCTTGCAGCGCAAAGTGCTGCAGCTCGAAATGGACGGCGCCGATCGCTTCTTCGGCGAGCCGGCGTTCAAGCTCGAAGAGCTGATGCGCCCGCGCGAAGACGGCAAAGGCACGATCCATGTGCTCGCCTCCGAGCGCCTGGTGCAAAGCCCCCGCCTCTACTCCGCCTTCCTGCTTTGGCTGATGAGCGAGCTTTGGGAAGAGCTGCCGGAAGTCGGCGACATGGATAAGCCGAAGCTCGTCTTCTTCTTCGACGAAGCGCACCTCCTCTTCCGTGACGCGCCGAAGGAGCTGGTCAATAAGGTCGAGCAAGTCGTTCGCCTGATCCGCTCCAAGGGCGTCGGAATCTATTTCGTCACGCAATCGCCGGCCGACATTCCGGAACAAGTCCTGGCCCAGCTCGGCAATCGCTTTCAGCACGCACTGCGCGCTTACACGCCCACGGATCAGAAAGCCGTCCGCGCCGCTGCGCAATCGTTCCGCGCCAACGAAAACGTTGATGTGGCGAAGGAAATCCAGGAGCTCAATGTCGGCGAAGCGCTGGTTTCAACGCTCGACGCCAAAGGCGCGCCGACCCCGGTCGCGCGCACAAAAATCCGCCCGCCGAATTCTCACGTTGGCCCGATCCTGCTGACCGAGCGCCAATCGATCATGCGCGCCAACACCTTTGGCCGCGCCTACGAAAAAGCCGTCGATCGTGAGAGCGCACACGAAATCCTCAGCCGCCGCGCCGAACAGCTCGCCGCCGCCGAAGCCAAAGCGGAAGAACGCGCCGCGCGCGACAAGGAAGAAGCCCGCGCCGCGCGCACGAGCCGTTCCACCACTTCGCGCACCGGCGGCGCAGCCCCGCGCACGCGCTCGACGCGGTCGACCTCGCGCACAACAGCGGTGGAGCGCCAAACCGGCCGAGTCGCCACCGGCTTCTTCAACACCATCGCCCGCGAAATCATGCGCGGCATCCTCGGCACGCCGACGCGTCGGCGCAGATAGCGCCCATGGACGCAGCCGTCGAAACCGACACCATCGTCGTCACGGCCCCGCGTTTGCCGGAAGCGCCGGGCGAGCGTGTGTATTCGACGCTGCCCATCGATCCGGTCACGCTCGACAACGCACTACGCCTCGATCGCGCGCTTTCGATCGCGCCGGCAGCCAACCTCTTTCGCCGCAACGATAGCGGCGCGGCGAACCCCACCGTGCAGGGCCTATCACTCCGCGCCATCGGCCCATCCGGCGCCGGACGCGCGCTCGTCACGCTCGACGGGGCGCCGCAACACGATCCGTTCGGTGGCTGGGTAATCTGGGGCGGCTTGCCGCCAGAACTTATCGCGCGCGCCAACATCATCCGCGGCGCCGGCGCCGGACCGTACGGGGCTGGCGCGCTGACTGGCGTTGTCGATCTACAAGAGCGCACTGCGCCCGGCTTTTCGCTCCGCGCTGAGTATGGCGAGCGAGATTATCTACGGCTCGGCGGTGTTGGCGTTGCCGGCGATGAAAACTTAAGCGCGTTGCTCTCCGCCACCGTCGAACAAGACGACGGCTGGATACCAACGCGCGAAAATCGCGGCGCCGCCGATGCGCCGCTTTGGCGCGAAGCGATGAGCGGCGCGGCACGCGTGCAGACCATGCAAGGCGATGTGCTCATCTCGGCGCGGCTCTCCGGTTATGCCGAGGAGCGCGGCTCCGGTTTGGTCGGCGCCGATTCGAGCGCTGATGGCGCGGCGGCCAGCCTCACTTTCGTGCAGCAACCGAGCGACGATCAACTGGGTTGGCGTCTGCAAGCCTGGGCGCGCGAGAGCGATATGACCAATCGCTTCGTCGCCGTCGCGCCGGATCGCAGCAGCACCACGCCCGCCTCCGAACAATACGCGACGCCGGCTTTCGGCTGGGGCGCCAACGCGGCGTTGCGCTGGAGCAATGCGGAGATCGGCCTCGACGTGCGCGCCAGCGATGGCGAAACCCGCGAGCTCTTCTTCTATTCCGGCGGCGCCTTCACGCGCTCACGCATCGCCGGCGGCGAAACTCTAAGCGCCGGCGCCTATGCCGAAGGCTGGCGCCAGTTCGGCGACACGTTGATCAGCGGCGGCGCGCGTCTCGATTGGTGGAGCGCGTCCGACGGCCGCCGCTTGGAGCGCAATCTGCTCACCAACGCGCCGACGCTCAATGTGACGCCAGAAGATCGCAGCGTCTGGGCGCCGACGGCGCGGATTGGCGTTCGCCGAGATTTCGGTGACTTCTACTTGCGCAGCGCGGCCTATGCCGGCTTTCGCCCGCCAACGTTGAACGAACTCCACCGCCCCTTCCGTGTCGGCAATGACGTCACCGAAGCAAACCCCGAACTCGATCCAGAAACGCTCTATGGCATCGATGCCGCAATCGGCGCCGAAGGCGATGATATTAGCTGGAGCGTTGGTATTTTCGCGACGGCGCTGATCGATCCGATCACCAATGTCACGCTCGGAATCGGGCCGGGCATATTTCCACCTGGCGTTTCTGTGCCCGCGGGCGGCGCGTATCGGCAGCGCTTGAATGCAGGCCAGATCGATGCGTTCGGCGTCGAAGCAGATGCGCGCGGCGCACTTAGCGAAACACTCAGCTGGCGCGCGGCGCTAAGCTACACCGATGCCGAAGTCGATGGCGGCTCGGTCGCGCCGCAACTCACCGGCCTTCGCCCCGCGCAAGCGCCGCAATGGAGCGCCACCGCAGGCATCAGCTGGCAAGCCTGGAGCGGCGGCGCCTTCAGCGCCGATGCGCGCTACGAAAGCCAACGCTTCGACGACGATCTCAACACCCGCCGCCTAGCGCCCGCGCTGACTCTCGATCTGCGCTTCGAACAGGATGTGAGCGAGAGCGCCTCGCTCTTCCTCGCGCTCGACAACGCGCTCGACGCCGAAATCGAAACCGGCGCCACGGCCGATGGCGTAACGCTCTACGGCGCACCAAGCGCTGTGCGGATTGGTCTGAGGATTAGTGATCGATGAGCGGGACCCACCAGGGCTCGTGCCTGTGCGGCGCGGTGCGTTTCGAGATTGTTGGCGCCTTTGAAGGCTTCTTCTTGTGTCATTGCGGGCGCTGCCGAAAGGCGACGGGCTCTGCTCACGCCGCGAACTTGTTCTCGACAACTGCAACGCTGAATTGGCTCGCGGGCCGTGAACGCGTTAAGGCATTCAACCTACCTTCGACGCGTCATACCAAAAGCTTTTGCGTCGAGTGCGGCGCGGCTATGCCTAACCTTCAGATGAACGGCGCTTTGCTCGTCGTACCCGCGGGCAGCCTTGACACAGAGATCGATATCCCACCAACGGCGCACATCATGATGGCGAGCAAAGCGGGATGGGATGATCGCTTAGACGATGCGCCGAAACTCGACGGGCTACCTGGTTAGGCTGCTATTCCACAATCCCGCTCTTCCACTCCGCATCGCGGCGCGGCTGAGCCAGATAGCTTTCGCTACGCATTTCCATGAGCCGCGAGGCGGTGCGTTCGAATTCGAAGCTCTGATCGCCAGCCGGATAAAGGTTCTGGGGCTCCGCTTCAGCGGAGGCGACGAGCTTCACTTTCGCCTCGTAAAGCGCATCGATCAAAGTGCGAAAGCGCGCTGCTTCCTCGCGGTTCGAAGGCGTAAGCTTCGGAATGTTCTCCAGCAGCACGGTGTGAAAGCGCTCGGCGATTTCAAGATAGTCCGCGGCGCCCAAAGGCCGCGCGCACAATTCTTCAAAGCTAAAGCGCGCAACACCGGCCGCTTCGCGCTCTACCCGCAGCGCACGGCCGCCCACATCCAGCACCACACTTTGCGCATGCGCGCCGTGCGTGAGCCGCGACCACGCGCGCTCCATCGCATCGTCGGCAGCAGGCCCAAGCGGCGCGTAGTACACGGGCGCCGCCATCAAGCGCTCCAGCCGATAGTCGCGCGGCCCGGCGATCTCGACCAGATCGAGCTTTTCTTGCAGCAGGCCGATGAACGGCAAGAAGAGCTGGCGGTTGAGGCCGTTCTTATAGAGCTCACTCGGCGGCCGGTTCGAGGTCGCGACAATAACAACGTTCTCGGCAAAGAGGCGCTCGAACAAGCGGCCAATGATCATCGCGTCAGCGATGTCCGTCACTTGCACTTCATCGAAGCACAAGAGCCGCGCCTCGTCCGCGACCTGCTTGGCCGCCTGTGCGATCAGCTGATCTTGTCCAGCTCCGCGCGCCCTCGCCTCGCGCAAAAATGCATGCCGCGCGAGCATGAATTCATGGAAGTGGACACGGCGCTTTTTCTCGATCGGCGCCGTCTCGAAAAACAAATCCATCAGCAGCGACTTGCCGCGGCCGACCGGCCCCCAAAGATACAAGCCCCGCGGCGTCTGCCCTTTGCCAATCCAGGCGTCCGGCCGCCAACGGGCCAACTCCGCGGCAAGCCCATCGAGCCGCTCGGCGGCGCTGGCCTGGGCCTGATCGGCGATCAGATCGCCATCAGCCAGGCGCTGACGGTATGCGGCCAATGGCGAAATCATTGCGGCTCCGGGCCAGCTAGATTCGCCGGCGCCCGGAAAAGGCCCGCTCTCAGCGCTCAAAGCAAGCGCCCCTTTCCGGGAAAGGGCCGGCGTGCTTCCATAGCGCTGGCCAGAGTCGCTAGGGACGTACCGCCTTCACATGACGCACGTGGAAGCCGCCGCCTCGCCGCGCACCGAAGTGCAGGCCAACACCAAGCACATTATTGACGTGCTGATTGAAGAGCGCGCGCCGAAGCTCTCGTCGAGCCCTTGGTGGCCTCTGCTCCGGCCCCAGCTCTACGCGCTGCTAAACTACGACAAAGCCGTGCGCATGGCTGACCAGATCGCCCCGATGGGCGGTCGCGAAGCGTTGGAAGCCGTATCGCAATTGCTGTCGGTGAAGCTGGAAATGACGGGGACCGAACGCATTCCTGCGACCGGCCCGTTCATCATCCTCGCCAATCACCCGACCGGGATTACCGATGGCGTTGCGCTCTACGATGCGGTGAAGCCGCTACGGCCGGACGTGCTGTTCTATGCAAACTCCGACGCCGAGCGCGTGTGCAAACGATTCAACGAAGCGCTGATCCCGGTGGAATGGGTGCTGGCCAAACGCACGCGCGAACGCACGCGGGTGACGCTGAAGATGACGGATGAAGCGTTCGAGCAAGGCCGGCCGTTGGCGATCTTTCCTGCCGGCCGCCTAGCGCGCGAACGCGAAGGCGTGCTGACCGATCCCGAATGGATGCCGACTGCGGTCAGCCTCGCCCGCAAGTACGAGCTGCCGATCCTGCCTGTACACATGGCCGGCCCCTACTCGGTCTGGTTTCATACCTTCGCGAAAATCTCGCCTGAGCTGCGCGACATCACTTTGTTTCACGAACTGCTCAACAAGCAGGGCCGAACCTATCAGCTCACCTTCGGCCCGCTCATTCCGCCATCGCAAGCGGTGGGCGACGCCATCAGCATCACCCGCAAGATCAAGCATTATGTCGAACGCGTTTTGCCTGACGTGCCGGACATTGCGTTTCATCCGGATGGTCCGGAATGCGCGTGGCGTGATCCGCCAAAGCCGCCGGGTTGATCACCGCCGCGTGATTCTGAAATTTTGGCCATAGACGAAGGTCACAACGCATTGCAGAGTGCGTGTGCGAGGGGCATGCGGGAAGGAGTGGACTTCCATGCGCGCCCGAGTTTTGGCGATTGCGGTTTGGGCTGGTTTTGCCGCGAGCACGGCGGCCATCCCGTATATTCCGCCGCCGCAGCCTGTTTACGAAGCGCCGATCGATCGCGCGTTGGAAAACGTTGCGGCGATGGAAGGCATTGAGCCTGCGCAACGCGAACAATTGCTCGGCCGCCTCAACCTTCTCGCTTATGCGCGCAACGATGCGGCGTTCACATATCTGCGCGAAAACGATCAGTTCACTGAAGCCGGCAGCATGCTGTGCACCGAAGTGCAGCCGACGCGATACGGGCCGCCCGAGACGCCCGACAATTTTGGCCCGAACGATCGCTGCGCAGCCTATAATTTTGCACTTGGACCGCGCACCGAGCTGCCAGCCGGTGACGTTCGGATCGACAACGACGCTGCCGCCGCGCGGCTCGAAGCAGCCCGCGGACATTATGCGCGCGCGGTTGCGCTCGACAGCCGAAATCTCCGCGCGCGGCTTGGCTACGCGTATGTGCTTGATCGCCTCGGGCGTGCCGGGGATGCGCGGCGTGAGCTCCGTACAATTCTGAAAGCGGGCTTGCCCCGCCTCGCTGGCCCGCAATCGGAATGGGAAGATCACGCGGTGCTGACCGAAACCGCGGCGCACTTGGCGCATCTGGCGACGTCGCGTTCTGATCGCGAGCGGATGCAACGCTTGCAGCAGCGTCTGGAAGCGAGCCAGCCGATCATCTACGTGACGCCAATCGTGGTGCCGCTCAGTGACCGCGCGTTTCAGCATTTGGTCGATAACGAGTCTAACGTCTCGTTCGACTTCGCCGGCACCGGCGATGCGCGCGCGCAAGGTTGGCTGACCAGCGAAGCCGCGTGGCTGGTGTGGGACCCCGAATGGCGCGGCGATGTGCGCTCGGGCTTCGACATGATCGGCCAGCGAACCTGGAGCGTGTTCTGGCGCGATGGCTTCGAAGCCATGCGGGCGCTGGACGATAATCGCGACGGCGAGCTCACCGGCGCAGAACTTGGCGGCCTCTCACTGTGGCGCGACGAAAACGGCAACGGCGTTTCCGATCCGGGCGAAGTGCTGCCCGCCAACGTGCATGGCATCTCCGGGCTTTCAGTGCGCGGTGAGCAAACGCGGCGCGGCCTGATCACCGCCCCGAACGGCGTCCGCTTCGAAGACGGCCGCACCCGCCCGCTTTATGATTGGACGCCAGGTTTGGATCGAGCGGCGGTGAGTTAGAGCTTCCGCTCGACCATCGCCTTCTTGATCTCGGCGATAGCCTTGGCCGGGTTCAGACCCTTCGGGCAAACCTGCGCGCAATTCATGATCGTGTGGCAGCGATAGAGCTTGAACGGGTCTTCGAGCGCATCGAGCCGTTCGCCCTGCATCTCATCGCGGCTGTCATTGATCCAGCGATAGGCTTGCAGCAACGCCGCCGGGCCAAAGAAGCGATCGCTATTCCACCAATAAGACGGGCACGAGGTCGAGCAGCAGGCGCAGAGAATGCACTCATAGAGCCCATCGAGCTTGGCGCGCTCTTCCGGGCTTTGGCGCCATTCGCCGTCCGGCTCTGGCGTCACGGTTTGCAGGAACGGCTGGATCGCCGCGTACTGCGCCATGAAATTAGAAAGATCCGGCACCAAATCCTTCAGCACAGGCTGGTGCGGGAGCGGCGAAATCGTGATCGCGCCTTTGCCCAGTTCGTCGATGCCTTGCGTGCAGGCCAGCGTGTTGCGGCCGCCAATGTTCATCGAGCACGAACCGCAAACGCCTTCGCGGCACGAGCGGCGGAACGTCAACGTCGGATCGATCTCGTTCTTGATGTAGATGACAGCGTCGAGAACCATCGGGCCGCAGCGATCAAGATCAACGGTGTAGGTATCCCAACGCGGATTCTCGCCGGTCTCGGGATCGTAGCGGTAGATTTTGAACTCGCGCGTGTTCTTGGCCCCAGCCGGCGCGGCGTGGCGCTTGCCCGATTTGACCTTGGCGTTCTTAGGGAGCGTGAGTTCGACCATAAGCTCTGATTGGCGAGGGTCGCATGGCCCGTCAAGGTGACGGGACGGCGCGGGCTACGACGGAATATCAACCTCGAGGGCGTGCTCTGGCGGCGTCCAATCGAGCGGATCAACCGGGGCTTCGGGCTCCGCCGTCCAGGCCACCACGAATGCCGCCAGACCAACGAGGGCGCAGCCGAACGACCAAAGCAGCGCCACCCAATCGGAGCCTGAGGTTACCTTTGCGGCATCTACGCCGCGGGCCAGACTAGCCTGCCGGCGGGCGTCAATCAGCAGGTACCCGGCGATGAACACGAACGGCAGGGCAAACCCCCAAGGGGCAGCCGCCGGCATATAGTGCGGGCGCACGAACAGGCCGACCGAGCCGACCAAGATCCCGCCCATAATCAGGAACTCGACGATCCCCTGCCCGAGTTCGCCCAGCGCCCCGCGCAGCCGCCGCCGGCGCGCATTTATTTCGGAGAACAGCGAAGCGAAGAAACCACCCATCCACAGTGGGATAGCCCACCCCGCGCCGCGGGCAAAGCAAGCGAAAGCTCGATTTCGCGTGATCGGGCGCCTAAACTTAGACGTGCCTCGAAAGGACATGGGATGCAGCTGAAGCTCAACGCCAAAACCATCGGGATCGCCATCGGCGCAATCCTGCTCGCGCTGGTGCTGGCGATCGTATTGTTCTTCGTCTTCTTCCCGAAGGAGCTCGCCGCGCGCGAAGCCGAACGGCGCATCGAAGAAGCGACCGAACGCGATCTGGTCCTTGGCGGCGAGATCGATGTTTCGTTCTGGCCCGCCCTTGGCTTTTCAGTGACGCAAGCTTCGCTCTCGAACCCGGAAGGCTTCGACACGACAGAGCCCTTCATCGCCGCCGACCGCATCGTATTCGCCGTGAAGCTGATGCCGTTGCTGCGCGGCTCGATCGAGGTGAAGGAGTTGATCTTCGAAGGCGCGGAAATCCGCATGCTTGCCCGTGAAGACGGCACGGCAAACTGGACGTTCCCAACCGAGGAGACGCCCGAAGATCAAATGACGATCGAAGATCTGCGCCTCGACGACGTGCGGCTGGTCGACGGCGTGATCTCGTTTCAAGGGGCGGACGGCGCAGAGCCGCTGCTGCTCGAAGATGTCGACGCCACCCTTGCCTTGGACTCGCTCGATCAACCGGCGCGTTTGGAAGCCGCGCTCGACTATCGCGGCCAACGCCTGAACATCGAAAGCACGATCGGCCTGCCGCGCGCGGTGCTCGAAAAGGGCGAAACGCCGATGCAGGCGAGCCTGCGCTCCGATCCGCTGGACGCGAGCTTCGACGGCGCGTTCAACGCAGAGAACGGCGCGCTCGCCGGCCGGCTCGAAGCCCGCGGCGATAGCCTACGCCAATTGCTGGCTTGGTTTGGCTCGCCCATGGCCGAAGGCGGCGGCTTTGGCCGCTACAGCTTGAGCGCACAAATGGCGCGTGAAGGCGAAACCACGGCGCTGACCGGCGCGGCCCTTCAGCTCGACGCGATCGAAGCGACCGGCAATCTCACTTTGATCAATCAAGAGAACGGGCGCTTGCGCATCAATGGCGGTCTGAACGCGCCAAACGTCGATCTCAACCCCTACCTGCCCGCGCCTTCGCAAGGCGCAAGCGGCGCCGGCGTTGAAGTCAACACCGCCTGGAGCGCCGATCCGATCGATTTCACTGGCTTGCGCGCGCTCGACGCGGATTTGAATCTGGTGCTTGGCGCCCTGCAGTTTCAGCGCATGAGTTTTTCCAACGTCGCGCTCAATCTGCGTGTCGCGAATGGTGCAGCCGATGCGCGGCTGACACGGATCGGCCTCTACCAAGGCGCAGGCACAGCGCGCCTGATCGCCGATGGCTCGGGCGCAACGCCGCGCATAGCCATCGAACTCAACGCGGAGAATGTGCAAGCCGAGCCGTTGCTGCGCGACGCGATTGGCTTTGACCGTATCGCCGGGCGCGGCCGCTTGACGGCTTCGCTGGTGGGTACGGGCAATTCGCAAGCCAGCATCATGCGCTCCCTGCGCGGCAGCGCGTCATTCTCGTTCAATGACGGGCAGTGGAAAGGCATCAACCTCGCGCAAGTGGCGCGCACGGTGCAGGCGGCGGTGAGCGGGGCCGCGGCCGGCGAAGGATCGTCCACCGACTTTGCAGAACTCGCCGCAAACTTCACGATCGCCGACGGCGTGGCGGCGACCGACAATCTGCGCATGCTCAATCCGTTCGTGCGCTTGGAGGGCCGGGGCCTCGTCAACATCGGCGCGCAAACGATCGACATGCGGATTGCGCCGCGGGCCGTTAACAACGCCCAAGGCCAAGGCGGCGATGTGAGCGTTGCTGGTCTCGGTATTCCGTTTCGGATCACTGGGCCGTGGTCACGGGTGAGCTTCAGGCCGGCGATCGAGGACGTGGTGCAAGATCAATTGCGCAACGTCTTGCGTCAGCAAGATACCGGGAGCCCACTCGCACGCTTGGGCGAAGCTCTGTTCGGCCGCGAGCCGGCGACAACGCCGCCGCCTGCCGAAACGCCCGCCGGCGAAACCCCGGCAACGCCAACCACAGGTGAAACGCCCGCCCCCGCTGCCGAAGAACGCCCGCGCAATCCGCTCGAGGACATTTTCCGCGGTGCGATTGAACGGCAGCGGGAAAAGGAAAAAGAAGAGCCCGCGCCAACGCCATAGGCGTAAGCGCGGGCCTGCTCCGTTATTGCTTCTTCTGCCGCTCGGTCCAGAACACGGCGAGTTTGTTGCCGTCAGGATCGCGAAAGTACGCGAAGTCGCCGAAGGCGCCGCGCGCGCCTGGCTTGCCTTCGCACGTGGCGCCGAGTGAGAGCGCTTTTTCGTAGATGCGCGCAACATCCGCCTGCTCGTCGACATTGATCGCGAGCATGGTGCCGTTTCCGGGATGCGCTTCTTGTTCGTTGTACGGGCGCGTGACCATGATCATCGCGCCGCCGCCGAGGCGATACATTTGCCCGTGCGGCGTCGGAAATAGCTTCTTGCCGCCGAGCTCCGTCGTCAGCGTATCGTAGAAGGCGCACGCGCGATCGAAATCATTGGCGCCGAGACAGACATACCCAATTTGAGCCATGGCGTTTTTCTCCCTTTATGGGCGGAGTGTTCGGCGCGCGTGCGCGCAGCGTCAAGCTATGACGCTGCGGCGCCGCGGTTGTTGAGCTTTATTGCGCCGCTTCGGGCTCAGCCGAAATTTCTTCCGCAGCAGGCGCTTGTTCAGGCGCGGCCGCTTCACCCGACTCCGCCACGAACGGGGTCGGCGGCGGCAAGCTTGCGAGCCATTCGACGCCGCCGCCCATATTCGGATCGCTTTCGGTGCGACCGGCGGTGATCTCATCACCCAAGCCATTCCAGATCGGCGCCGCGTACGGTTGGAAAAGCTGCACCGCGAGCTCCTGATCGCACAGACCGCGCTCAACGCAGATTTGCAGCGCGTCGAAGAAATCGAGCGTCACCCAAAGATCGTGGCCGGCAATCGGCTCACCGCCGTTCGCTGCAGCCATCACCAATTGGCGGCTCTGCAGACGCTGCGAACTGTTGAACATTTCAAGGAAGCTGAACGTCTGGACGACGCGCGCGTCCTCCATTTTCGCGACTTCCTCATTATAGGTTTGCAGCGCCGTATAGCCGCCAAACGCCGCCGCGCCGATGCCCACCCACGTGCCGATAACGCTCGACCACGACGCAATATTCATACGCTCAGACATGATTGATCTCCCCTCGCCGCGGAGAGTTTAGGGGCGGTAGCGGATGGGAGGCAATCGGTAGGCGCGATTACTGATCGCCGCGCTCACGGCGGAGAGGGACGACAGAGCGCCCGGACGAAGTTTACGGTCGAACACCAAAACCTGCGCCAAACCACCCCCGCACGAAACGGCCACAAGAGTCCGCTTTTCGCCGCTTGCAGTCATCTGGGTTCGGCAGAGTGTGTCATATTCGCAGGGCGCTACTACGGGCGGCTTCCCATGCGCGCGAGTGGTCAGTGCCGCTCGACCGAGCATTTGTCCGAGCGCGACGCGCTTTACGCCAGCGCAGATATCATTCGGTTGGGCGAAACAAGCACTCGTCCTGCGCGACATCAATCAACTCGACGTTCTCAAGCCGACCGGAATAGGCTTCGGAAGCCAAATGATCGGGAAATATCCACGCGCCGTCCCGAAACACTCCGCGCACAATTACGAAAGGTGAGCGGCGATAGTCTTCCAATCGAGACAGCAAGGCGTGGTTATTCATGACACGGAATGCGACAATGAGTTCGTCGTTACCCCGGCAGAGAATTACGCCTGGGTTGAGCGCGGACCGTCTGCCGGGTAGCAAATAAATGACGGCTTCGCCCCGGGCATTCGTATGTCGCCCAGCGTAGCCGCCCAGAGTCACAGTTGTGCCGTCAAGAGTGGAACGCCGATCTGAAAGTTGCGAAAGCGTGAGCATCTCTGGGGCAGGCTTAAGTTCGGTCACACATCCGCTCTGAAGAAGAACGAGCGCGGCAGCAACATTTCGCATCCACCACGTCATCGTGCGCCTCAAGGAGTCCGCTAACCGCGTCGCAACGCTAGACCGCGGAAAGTCCCCAATCAAACATATCCGCTCGCGGGTCGCGGCCAACCTCGGTCGTCACGCGGTTTTCGCGAGCGGACCAACCTCTCGATTGCCGCCGGTCAATTAGCACCGGCAGCAACGGCGCGGTTTCGCCGATTGCCGACATTCCTGCCGGCATGGCATCACCACTGAGGACCTGAGCTGGGAGATGGACGTGGGCGGAGCCAGTCAAATAATAACCGTGACCGGCCGCCAGTTAGAGCTTCGGGAATTGAGCCAATCGCTCACCTACGGCGGACTGCTTGAAGGGCTGCCGACGCGCAGGCGCAATCAAAAATATCTAGAGAATGTCGTTGCACGGCATCAAACGCCGCAGCAGCCCCCGGTGTTTCTGATAACCCCCGCAGAAACAGCGATAGAATTGGAGCCAGGCGAGACGTATCCGTTTGGCGATCCGGCTACTCTTCCTCGAATAACCTGTGTTGGACTCTTCAGGTCGACACCAGTCGCCGCCGCCGATGCAGTCCTCAACCGCTCCGAGCTTCGAGTTGTTTGGCTCCAAAACGAGTTCGCTCTGCCAATCGAGGCATCGATCATGGAGGATCTCTCCAAACTCGATTGGGACGCTCTGGCCGCCAACGTTGAACTCTAGCGGCTAATGTCTCAATTGGGCCAATAGCGGTCAGCCGCCTCTATCCCACACCAGAACACGACTTCACCCAGCAAAATCAAGCCCCGCGCAAAAACGTATCCTACACCCGAAAAGCTGAGCGATACTGCACGCATCCCTCGCACGGGAGGTTCATCTGGCTAGCCGAGCCGAGCGAGCGCGAGGGATGTGATCGAGCGTGAAGGTGCTGTCCGTGACGCGTCCGGCTACCCGGAAGCGGCGGCGCGAAACCAGAGGGGGCGCCCTCGAAGTGAGCGCAGAAATTCCGTCAACAATGACGGCGACAGAGCACACCGAAGCCCGCGGGATAGCAGCGTAAGGCGCGAACTGCGGGAGACACCGGGCTTAAAGGCAAAGTCCGCACGCGGTCGGGGACCTATCCAGGAGAGTGAAAAACCTCCCCGTGACGGCCCGATCGAAAACGATTGCAACGGGGCGCGTGCGACGCGCGGTGTTGGTCAGCGATGGCCAGCGCACAACAGAGACTATCTCGGCGCATCCTACGCGCCCCGTCTCCCGCTTGGCAGGAGGTGATGCACTTTGGGCTGTTGCGCGGGCCGCAGCGGTCGCGAGCGCACGCGCCGGTTTCACGGCCCAATCGAAAACGTAAGCGGCGCCAGTCCATCGACGCCGCAGGCGATCACATCGCCCGTCGCAATCGCGCTGACGCCTTCCGGCGATCCGGTGAAAATCAGATCGCCCGCTTTCAGCTCCCACCAGCGCGAGAGCGCTGCGATGATTTCCGGCACGGACCAGATCATGCCGCCCGTATTCGACTCCTGCCGCGTCTCGCCATTCACTGTGAGCCAGATTCGCGCGTTCAAAACGTCGCCAGCCTCAGCCGCCGGCGTCAGCGCGCTGATCGGCGCGGAATGATCGAAGCCTTTTGCAATATCCCACGGCGTGCCGGCTTTCTTCGCCTCCGCTTGCCGGTCGCGCCGCGTGAGATCAACGCCAACGCCGTAACCCCAAACGTGCGCGAGCGCCGCACCCGCATCGATGTTCGCGCCGCCTCTGCCGATCGCGATCACCAGTTCAACTTCATGATGGAGGTTCGCAGTGTTCGACGGATAAGCGATTACCGCGCCGCTCTCGACCACCGCGTCGGCCGGTTTGGAAAAGAAAATCGGCGGTTCGCTCTTGGGGTCATTCCCCATTTCGCGGACATGGTCGGCGTAATTTCGCCCGACACAGAAGATGCGTCGCACCGGAAATTTCGCGGCGCTGTTGACGATGGAGACGGCAGCCTGAGGCGCCGGATCGAAGATAAAGCTCATGGCCGCTTTGAGCATGCTCGCGCGGCGGGCGCAAACTCTCTTCGGTGGCGAAATCGCCGCCGCTTCAATGGCGCAAGCCCTTGCCTTGCGCGCTTCGGCGCCGGAGCTTGCGCCGTCAAAACCGCGCGTTGAGGGGCGGCGCACGCATGGAATGGTTGGCCATCATTGGCCTCGCCGCCTTCGCTTGGTGGCAGCAACAGCGGATCGGTGCGCTGACGCACAAGCTCATGGAGCTTGAGTCGCGCCTGATGCTGCAGGAACGCGCGCCGATGGAAGTCGGCCCGGCGCCGGCTGCGCCGCCGCGGCCAGCGGAAGAGCTCGAGCCGCTGTTGCTCGACACCCCGCTCCCACCGGACGAGTTGGTGCTGGATACGCCACTCCCCGTCGCTTCCAACGACGATGAACCGCTCATCCTCGATACGCCCGCCCCGCCGCTCGAAGAGCC
>JAWXAM010000065.1:0-23962 GCA_034439495.1 Terricaulis sp.
CCGGCAGCGCCTCTGATTCCACCGGCGTCGGCAGCGAGCTCTGCGCATAAGCGGCGAGGGGGGCCGCCGCCACGAAGGCGGCGAGAGCGACTATTCTGGTCACCATAAGTGTCTCATTCCTTGAACGCGTCGGGGAGCTCGACGCGGATTTCCTGCGGCGCGGGCGCAAGCTCGTCCGACTGCCGGATGAAAAAGATGAATAGGGCGATGAAGAGTGCAACACCCACGCCGATGATCGCCAGGCGCGCCTGTGGAGGCGCGCGGCGGGCAAAAGAGCTGCTGCGGCGACGTCTACGTCTGAACATATCGCCTTCTTGGCCCCTGCCGTTGCGAGCGGGAAGGAATGCCCCCAAAATGTGGCGAGTTTCCAGTCCGGCCCGGTGCTTAACTACGTTCCGGTCCTTTTGAGGTGATTCGTGACGCGCCCGGATAGCAGCGACATCGGCGAGCGCCCAGACGCCGCCGCGGCGCTGCGGCGCGATGCTGCGGGGCTGGTTCCCGCGCGCACGATCGCGCTCGTCGGTCTTATGGGCGCGGGCAAGACCACGGTGGGCCGCCGGCTCGCCCATGCCCTCCAACTGCCCTTCGCCGACGCCGACGCCGAAATCGTCACCGCCGCCGGCCGCAGCGTCGAGGCGATCTTCGCCGAGCATGGCGAGTGCGAGTTCCGCCGCGGCGAGCGCAAGGTGATCGCCCGCTTGCTCGCCGGCCCCGTCCACGTGCTGGCCACCGGCGGCGGCGCCTTCATCGATCCGCGCACCCGCGCGCTCATGAAGGAACGCGCCATTTCGATCTGGCTGAAAGCTCCGCTCGACGTGCTGATGAAGCGCGTCTCCAAGCGTGATGACCGCCCGCTGTTGAAAGAAGATGACCCGCGCGCCGTGATGCAGCGTCTGATAGATGAGCGCTACCCGATCTACGCCGAAGCCGATCTCACCATCGAAACCGGCGTCGGCCCCCACAACAGCGCCGTGAACCTCATCCTCGAAGCCCTGCGCAAATATCAAGCGGTGAAGGCGTGACCCAAACCATTCGCGTCAATCTAGATGCGCGTTCGTATGACGTGCATGTCGGCGCCGGTTTACTCGCACGCGCTGGCGAGTTGATCGCGCCGTTTGCGCCGACTGGCCGCGTCTTCATCGTCACCGATCAGAACGTCGCCCGTCACCATCGCGCGGCGCTCGTTGCTTCGCTCGATGCGGCGGGTTTGAAGAACTGGACCATCACGCTGGCGCCGGGCGAGGGCAGCAAGAGCTTTGAAGGCCTCGAACTCCTCAGCCGCCATCTCTTGCAAGCCGGCATCAACCGCAAAGACCTGATCATCGCCTTCGGCGGCGGCGTCATCGGCGATCTTGCGGGGCTCACCGCGGGCCTCATCAAACGCGGCGTCGACTTCGTGCAGATCCCGACGACGCTGCTGGCGCAAGTGGACTCCAGCGTCGGCGGCAAAACCGCGATTGACACGCCCGAAGGCAAAAACCTCGTCGGCCTGATCAACCAGCCCCGCCTCGTCATCGCGGACCCAGCGCTGCTCCAAACGCTGCCCGAACGCGAGCGCCGGGCCGGCTATGCCGAAATCGTCAAGCTCGGCCTGATCAGCGACGCGCCGTTCTTCGAATGGTGCGAGCAAAACGCCGCCGCCATCATCGCCGGCGAGCCCGGCCCGCTCACCCACGCCATCGCCAAAGCCATCGCCTTCAAGGCCGGCGTCGTCGAGCGCGACGAGACTGAGCAGGGCGAGCGGGCGCTCCTCAATCTCGGCCACACCTTCGCGCACGCGCTCGAAGGCCACGCGGGCTACGACGGCGCGCTGTTGCACGGCGAAGCCGTCGCCGCCGGCATGAGCCTCGCCTTCCAGCTCTCCGCCGCGCTCGGCCTCGCCACCGAAGCCGACGCCAAACGCGTCCGCACGCACTTAACCCAAGCCGGCTTCATCACCGATCTTCGCCAGCTCCCCGGCGCGCCCTACGACCCAGACCGCCTCATGCAACTCGCCGCCGCCGACAAAAAGGCGCAAGCCGGCAAGCTCACCTTCATCCTGGCGCGCGCGATCGGCCGCGCCTTCATCGAGCCGGATACGCCCGCAGACGTTGTGCGTGAACTCCTGCACATCGAAACGAGATCATGACCACAGCCCTCATCGCCGCCGCCGCCGTCATCGCGGTGCTCATTCTCCTCAACGCGTTTTTCTCCGCCGCCGAGACCGCGCTCACCGGCGCCTCCCGCGCGCGCATGGCGACGCTTGAGCGCGAAGGCGACAAGCTCGCCGCCCGCGTCAACAAATTGAACGAGAACCGCGAGCGCATGATCGGCGCCGTGCTCCTGGGCGCAAATCTCGTCCAAGTCGCCGCCTCGGCCATCAGCTCCAGCATCTTCACCGGCCTCTACGGCGATCTTGCCCCGCTGGTCACCACCATCGTGCTGACGCCGCTTCTGCTCATCTTCGGCGAAGTCGGCCCCAAAACTTACGCCATCACCAGCGCCGACAAGATCGCGCGCTGGGTGGCGCTGCCGGTGCAATGGATGGTGCGTTTCCTCGCGCCGATCGTCGCCGCCGTGCAATGGATCGTGAACAACGGCCTCAAACTCTTCGGCGTCCGCGTCGATGAATCGATCGACGTGCTGACAGCCGCCCGCGCCGAAATCGCCGGCGCCGTCGAGATGCACGCGGAGGAGGGCGGCGTCGAAGCCGAAACCCGTCACCGCCTCCTCGGCGCGCTCGATCTCTCCGAACTCGAACTCGCCGACGTGATGATCCATCGCAAATCGATCCGCTCGCTGGACATCGATCTGCCGCCGCGCGAATTGCTCGCCCAAGCCATGAGTTCGCCGCACACGCGCCTGCCGCTCTACAAGGACGATCCCGACAACATCGTCGGCGTGCTGCACGCGCGCGATCTCCTGCGCGCGATTTCCGAATACGGCCGCGACGGTTTCGACGTCACCACCGTGATGCGCACGCCCTGGTTCACGCCGATGTCGACCAGCGCCGAAGATCAGCTCGCGGAATTCCTGCGCCGCCGCGAGCATTTTGCGCTCGTCGTCGATGAATACGGCGCGCTCATGGGCCTCGTCACGCTTGAAGATATCTTGGAAGAGATCGTCGGCGACATCAAAGACGAGCACGACATCGCCGTCCAAGGCGTCCGCCCGCAGCCCGACGGCAGCGTCAACGTCGACGGCTCAGTGCCGATCCGCGATCTGAACCGCGTGATGAACTGGGATTTGCCCGACGAAGAAGCGGTGACGATCGCGGGCCTCGTGATCCACGAAGCGCAAGCGATCCCTGAGCCGGGCCAACGCTTCGCCTTCCACGGCTATCGGTTTCAAGTGCTGCGCCGCCAGCGCAATCAGCTGACGGCGCTGCGGGTTGAGCGCGAAGTGGAAGAGCGGATGGAGGGGGGTTAGGAGGCTATCCAGGAGCGGCTATGTCGTGCGAATAGTCGCCAGTCTTGATTTTCTTTTGAGCCGCCCGGAATAGACGTTCTGGGGGCGTGACAGCTCCACTGCGGGCGCGATCCATTTGCCTCATAGCGCTCTGAAACGACGCTTCCAATCGCTCGATGCCCTTTGCGTCATCGATGAGGCGGACCTGCCGGAACCGATCGCGTAGCCGGGTGAATTCGCTCGCGTAGTGGCGGACTTGATCCTCGTGTCCGTCGAACTTCAACGCATCCCATACGCTCGGTGCAACGCCCGCGATCGAGCCACTGATGCCCGCCGCAAGCGCATTTCCATCGACTGCGAAGTACGCCGCCGCAGCTGCGAAGATTAGTTGGGCCAAAAGGTAGGCGCGTTTCAAAAGTCGGATTTCACGGAGCCAAAGTAACAACGTCACCGCCGTATACAGCGCGTTGTCTTCTTGTCGCTGGCACTCGGCGACGACTTCGTTTCTCACCGTCATACTGTCACCGGGATTCTAGCTCCGAAGATTTTTTGCCATTCTTCGCCAGCTTCTGATATCTGATCTTGGTATTCAAAGACGCACGCCTTCACCGCGCGGCTATACGCAGATTCAGCTTTTGACAGCCACTCAGAGCCTAGGATGACCGGCTCGTAGGTCCCGGGGGCGGAGAGAATTTGCCCTTTGCATTGGATCAAATACTCAAAGAAATCTCGCGTGAGCCAGTCGTAGAAATAAAAACTCTGCTGGCGCCACGCTGAGTTCAACAAAAACTGCGTCATAAGAATTTCAATGCAGAACGACTTAATCGGAACGCTGCAGTACCAGCACCATGACTTTATCATCCGAACAAGACGACGGCAGTTGGCGTTGAACTGGTCATCTGAGAATTGCAGCGCGAAGTTCTCGGCGACCGGATCGCTTGACCTCCAGCTTCCTCCGCCATTTGTGTCGGGGATCAGGAATTGACCGTTGGGGAGGGGCAGCGCTGGCACGACTTCGACTGTCAAGGTGTTGAAGTCCACGACAACGACTTGGCCGTCACCTCGAATTTTTGATTGCGGATAGGTCTGAAGCAACCCTTCGCGAACATCTTGCAATAACGCAGACTGGCCATTGCCCTGATGGGAGTTGAATCGATCGAATATTGGCCGCGTAATCTTGTAAAAAATGTCCACGTCAGTGGTTGGCGTTTTTGCTGTGCCTTTTCCCCATGACCCCACCACTAGGCCGCTGTCGGGTCTATCAGAGACGCCAAAATAGTGCCGGTTGAGGGACTGTACGATCCCGTTCGCTTTGCCTTCGCCATCGGCGCGGACGTCTGCTGTGATCAGAAGCGCGCTATCAAATGCCGAGAATCTTCGCGTAACGCCAATCCACACTGGAATCACCTCTACGGTTGATCCTATCTCAAATGGAGTGTTTGTAACGCTAAGGTTGTACATCTTTCAGATGTTGAGGGTCGCGGCCTAGTGCGGCTCGCCCCCCTCATCCGGTTGCTTCGCAACCACCTTCTCCCCCTTGCGGGGGAGAAGGGATATGCTCCCGCCCCATGCGCAATGAGCGATCGATCAAGCGCGCGCGCGTGATGCGCAAAGAGCCGACCAGCGCGGAAGAAAAGCTCTGGTCGATGCTGCGCAGCCGGCGCTATCGCGACGCCAAATTTCGTCGCCAGCATGCGATCGGCCCGTACGTTGTCGATTTCGCCTGCGTCGCCGCGCGGCTCGTGGTCGAAGCCGATGGCCCATCGCATGCAGATGCCGAGCAAGTCGAATTTGACGCCAAACGCACCGCCGATCTCGAACGCTGGGGTTGGCGCGTCGTCCGCCTCAGCAATGCAGACATCTACGACGCCGGTGACGGCCTTCACGACACCCTAGATCGCGCCCTCAAAGGCTAGCTTCCCTTCTCCCGCATGGGCGGGAGAAGGTGGTCGCGCAGCGACCGGATGAGGGTGGGAGGCTAATCGTCAGGCTCACCCCCTCACCCGCGCGTGCCGCGCGACCTCTCCCTCGCGGGGGATAGGTGTGGAGACTCTCCCGGAGACACTCCCGCATCTCCATGATTTTCTCGCCGCCGTCTCTCCACGCACTCCGCGCGAAGTCGAGACATTAGCGGTAGAGGCTTTATCGGAAATTTTGGCGGATACGCGCGTTTCTATCCCGTGGATAGAAACGCAAAAGCTTAAGCCGCCGCGACGCGCGCCGTTTTGATCTTGCGCGCAATGCCGCGCTCCAGCGTGAGCGCTTCGAAGCCTTCCGGCAGCGTCTCGCCGAGGCCGAGAACGATCGCGCCGTCTGGCGCCAGCACATCGGTGACGCGCTCAAGCACCTCCGCGCGCGTCGGCTGGTCGAAGCTGGTCAGCACGTGGGCGAGGATGATGATGTCGAACTGGCCGAACTGGCCGGGATGCTGCATCAGATTGTGCCGCTCGAAGCGCACCGAAGCGCGCAAGCGGTCCGAGATGCGCCACAAATCGCCGGCCTTCTCAAAGTGCGCGATCAGTTTGCGGATCGGCAAACCGCGCTGCACTTCAAACTGCGTGTAGAGCCCCGAGCGCGCTTTATCGAGCAGCCGCTCAGAAAGGTCAGTCGCCAGAATCTCAACCGCCGCGTTGCGCCCCTCAGCGCGCATCTCTTCGACGATCATCGCGATGGAGTAGGCCTCTTGCCCGGTCGCACAGCCCGCGCTCCAAATCCGCACGCGCTCATGGCCGCGCCGGTTCATCGCTTCCGGCAAAATCGTGGAGCGGATTTGCTCGAAGTTCTGGCGGTCGCGGAAGAAGCGCGTCTCGCTCTGCGCAAGATTGTCCGCGATCGCGTTCCACAGCGCGCCGTCCGGGCGTATCCGCGCCGCCGCGATCAGTTCCGGCACGCTGCCGAAGCCTTCGCGCCGCGCCAAAGGCTGCAGCCGCACCGAAGCCGAACCGCACATCTCGCGCGTGATCAGCGCGCCGGTGCGCGCTTTGACTTCGCGGGCGATCAGAACGTGTTCGGCGTCGTTCAGCATTAGATGAGGCCCGCTTCGGCGAACTTGGAGTGCAGAATATCGCCGTCAAACGGCTTCATCATGTATTCGTCGGCGCCGGCTTTCAGCGCCTCGGCAATGCGCTCGACGTCGTTTTCCGTGGTGCAGAACACGACTGTCGGCTTATCGCCGCCGGGCTCTTGCCGGAGCTGCTTCAGAAAATCGATGCCGCTCATGACGGGCATGGTCCAATCGAGCAGGATCGCTTCCGGCATCTGGCGCCGGCACGCTTGCAGCGCCTCTAATCCGTCCGCGGCTTCCTCGATCTCGAAGCGCATGTCTTCAAGAATGCGGCGCGCGACCTTGCGGATTACGCGGCTGTCGTCGACGACAAGGCAGCGTCTCATGAAATTTCACTCCGTCGGATTCGGGCGCAGTGTTCCCGCGCGCCGGTTAACGGAGCTTAAAGTCTTAGAGCTTGAAGGCGGCCGAGCGGGCGATGAACTCGACTTTTTCTTCGCTCTCGCGGGTGCTGAGCTCAACCCCGCCTTGGCGTGCCAGCAGGCTGGTCAGCGTCGGCTGGATGGTGTGGCCGGAGAGGTCGTCCTCACCGCCGCGCAGAGCTGCAGCCGTGGGTTCACGCAATTTGGCGCGCGGGCCGGCGGCGGTGACGATGACTTCGCCGCCTTCGCCGTGTTTTTCGGCTGTCACGGTCACCGTGCCGCCGCGCGGCAGGCACTCGTTGGCGATCAGCAACAAATTGACGATCACGCGCACGGCCGGGCGCGGCATCTGCACCGGCGGCGGCGCCCAAACAAGTTCCGGCTTCAAAACGCTGTAGAGCTTGATCGCGACGGCGCGGCCTTCCTCCAGCTCGCTGTCGCCCTCAGCCGTCGCGCCCGCCATCGCAAAGCGAAAGAACTCAAGCTTGGCCCACGCTTTCCCAACACCATGGTCGAGGAGCGAAACCGCGTCCGGATCCGGCTTTCCGTCGCCGGATTTGATCATCTCAAGCCCCTGGATGATCGCCGACATCGGCTCCACCATGTCATGGCAGATGCGCGAGGCGACAAGCGCAGTGAGTTTCGTGTTCTCAATCATCGCGCGCTCCGTGACGGGGAAGCGGCGATCATAGACGATTCGTGGCGGGGGGAGGGTTCAATCCCGCGCGCAGGTGCGCCACATGGGGTAACTCGCCGGTAAAGGAACGCGCATGGCTGTGGAAAGCAGTGGTGGATTGGGGCTGGAGCACGCCGTGGCGCTGCTGGCGACCGCGGTCGTGGCCGCGCCTTTGTTCCGTCGCCTCGGCCTCGGCTCGGTGCTTGGCTACCTCGCGGCGGGGTTGTTGATCGGACCGTTCGGCTTTGGGCTGTTCGCCGATCCGGAAAATATCCTGCATGTCGCCGAATTCGGCGTGGTGATGTTTCTGTTTTTGATCGGCCTCGAAATGCGGCCCGCTAAGCTTTGGGCTTTGCGCAAGGAAATCTTCGGCATTGGCGCGGCGCAGGTGATCACCTGCATCATCTTGCTCTCTGCGATCGGCATCGCAGCTGGGCTGCCGTGGGCGGCGGCCGTCGTCGGCGCCAGCGGCTTCGTGCTTTCATCGACCGCCGTCATCATGAAAATGATGGACGATAGCGGCGAGACGGCGACCGAAGCCGGCCAACGCAACATTTCGATCCTGCTGTTCGAAGACTTGATGATCGTGCCGCTGCTCGCCGCGGTCGCGATCATGGCTTCGGCTATGGGGATCGTGGAAGAGAACGCGCAGCCGCTTTGGCTCAGCATTGCCGTCGCTGCTGCCGCGATCGGCGTCGTGTTCATTAGCAGCAAGTGGTTGCTCAATCCGCTTTTTGGATGGCTGGCGCGGTCGGGCGCGCGTGAAGTGATGACGGCGGCTGCGCTTCTCGTCGTGCTCGGCGCGGCGCTGTTCATGCAGTGGGGCGGCCTGTCGATGGCGATGGGCGCCTTCCTTGCCGGCGTGTTGCTCTCCGATTCCGTGTTTCGGCATCAGCTGGAAGCCGACGTCGAGCCGTTCCGCGGCATCTTGCTTGCGCTCTTCTTCATCAGCGTCGGCATGTCGCTCAATCTGACGGTCGTGCTTGCACAATGGCCGTGGGTCGCCGGCGGCGTTCTTGCCTTCATGGCTGTGAAGGCGTTCGGTATCTTTGCGGTGGCTCGCTTGTTCGGCGCTGATCAACGTGAATCGGTGCAGCGGGCGGCGCTTTTCGCGCAAGGCGGTGAGTTCGCTTTCGTCCTCTACAGTGCGGCGCTCTCGGCAGGTATCATGGACGCGCGCATCAGCGCGATGATGACGGCGATCGTAATTATCTCGATGGTGCTAACGCCACTTGTCTTGCTGGTGCTCAAGCGCTTCATGCCGCCACGCGAGATTTCTCGCGACGGCGTGGAGGACGCTTCTGATCTTCATGGCCGCGTATTGTTCATTGGCTTTGGTCGTTTCGCGCAAGTGGTCAGCCAAGCGCTGCTGGCGCGCGGCGTGGATATGTCGCTGATCGAGACCGACGTGGAGATGATCCAAGTCGCCGGTACGTTCGGCTTTAAGGTCTATTACGGCGACGGCACGCGGCTTGACGTGCTACAGGCCTCTGGCGCCGGCGAAGCAGAGGCAATCCTCGTATGCGTCGATAAGCCGGAGGCGGCGGATCGCATTGTCGCCTTGTGCAAAGCCCAGTTTCCGAATGCGAAGCTCTTCGTGCGCGCGTTCGATCGCGGTCATTCAATGCGCCTGGTTCAGGCCGGCGTTGACTATCAAATACGGGAACTGTTCGAATCCTCGCTCACCTTCGGCGCGGCGGTGCTTCGGGATTTGGGCTTCAACGATATCGAGATCGAGGAAACCATCGAGGACGTCCGCGACCGTGATGCGGCGCGGTTTGAAATGCAGCTCGCCGGCGGCATCGAAGCAGGGCGCGCATTGATGCGCGGCAACATGACGACGCCGCAACCGACGCCGTTCACCGTGCCGCGCCGCGAGGCCAAAGCGCTCAACGAGGAAGCGGCCGAAGCGATCAAGGAAGAAACCGAATAGGCGCCGCAAGGTGAGGTGGCGCAGCAGCGTAATATCTGTCGTATAAGTGAAGGTGGAGCCTTCCATGACACCTGATTTCCGCTTCATCGAAACCAACGGCATAAAGATCCGCGCGGCGGTGCAGGGCGAAGGCCCGCTTGTCGTCATGGTCCACGGCTTTCCGGAGAGCTGGTATTCGTGGCGTCATCAAATGGCGCCGCTTGCCGCTGCCGGATTTACGGCCTGCGCGATCGACGTGCGCGGCTATGGCGGCTCTGACAAACCGCACGCG
Organism: Terricaulis sp.; assembly: GCA_034439495.1. Taxonomy (GTDB): domain Bacteria; phylum Pseudomonadota; class Alphaproteobacteria; order Caulobacterales; family Aquidulcibacteraceae; genus Vitreimonas. The sequence continues at coordinate 9,694 of JAWXAM010000065.1, forward strand.
GTCGAAGCTTACGCGATGAAGGAAATCGCCGCCGATGTCGCCGGCGTGATCGAGGCATTGTCACCAGGCAAGCCAGCTGTGCTCATCGGCCACGATTGGGGCGCGCCGATTGTTTGGCACACGGCGGTGCTGCATCCCGACAAAGTCCGCGCCGTCGCTGGCTTGAGCGTGCCGTGGTTCGGCCTGCCGCCAGCCTCGCTCGATGTGTTGATCAAGGCGATGTACGTCGATCAAGGCAAGTTTTTCTATCAGGCCTACTTCAAAGACGAAGGCGTCGCCGAAGCTGCGTTCGAAGCGGATGTGCGCGGTGGCTTGCGCAAACTCTACTATGCGGGCAGTGGCGACTCTCAAGGCTATTGGGGCGCGCCCGACAAGAAGCACGGCGATCATCTGCTCGATGGACTGGAAGATCCGAACCCGTTTCCGTGGTGGATGACGCCCGAGGACATTGACTATTTCGTCAGTGAGTTCACAGCGTCTGGCTTCCGCGGGCCGATCAATCGCTATCGCAATCACACGCGTGACTTTGAATATATGAGCACGATCGAGGATCGCGTGATCCATCAGCCGTCACTGTTCATTGTCGGCGAAAACGATCTCGTGCTGAAAATGTTCGGCGGCAGCGCCGAGGCGGCGTTCGAGCGGATGGCTGCCAACACGTCGGACCTTCGTGGCGCGCACCTGATTCCACGCATCGGCCACTGGACTCAGCAGGAGGCCCCAGATGAGACCACGGGGCTGATTATCGATTGGCTAGCGACGCTTAAATCATAGGCAAAGCCGATGCGGTGATCGGCCTATATCTATGGATGATTGTATTGCCGTTCGGGCGATGAAACCCATATCGGCAGTGAGGAGATTGACCCATGCCGACCACGCGCAACGATTTGCCGGACAACACCCGCAAGGCCACGATCGCGCTGCTCAATGCGCGCCTGGCTGACGCGATTGATCTCAGACTCGCGATCAAGCAGGCGCATTGGAACGTGAAGGGCGCAAACTTCATCGCGTTGCACGAGCTGTTCGATCAGATTCAGGGCCGCGTCGATGTCTTCGTCGACGACATTGCCGAGCGCGCTGTGACTTTGGCGGGCATCGCCGAAGGCACGGCGCAAGCGGCGGTGAAGGGCTCCAAGCTGCCGCCATACCCGACTGATCTCACCGAACAGAAAGCCGTGCTGCAAGCCGTAGCGGATCGGCTCGCAGCGTTCGGCAAGCTCGCGCGCGAAGCCAACGATACCGCGGACGAAGCCGGCGACAAGGACACCGCCGATCTCTTCACCGGCGTTTCGCGCCAGATCGACAAGGACCTCTGGTTCGTCGAAGCGCATCTTCAATAGCGGCGCGACGCGTCGCCCTTCGACAGGCTCAGGGTGACGCGCCTTTAGCAGCGGCGCGCGCGGGTGATTTTGGAGCGCTCAAGAAACACTCTTCGTGAGTCTGAGCTTGTCGAAGACCGCACTAATACCCAACGCGCCCCGCAATCTCCGTGATCACGTCATACGCTCCGAGCACGTCGGCCTCAGTGCATTCGAACTGACCAGCTTGAAAACGAATGACGACGCGCCCATCGACCCGCGTTTGCGTGAGATAAATCCGCCCGTCCGCATTGATGGCCTCCACAAGCGCGAGGTTCAGCGCGTCGAGATCAGCGGCTCCGGGCGGCGCGTAGCGGAAACTGAACAGTGAGAACGAAGGCTCGGTCACGATCTCGAAGCCAGCCGCCGCGCGCAGCTTCTCGCACAGCGCGCCAGACCAACGAATGTGATTGCGGATCATGCCACGTAATCCCTCAAGCCCATAAGCGCGCAGCACGAACCACAGCTTCAGCGCTCGAAACTGGCGTCCAAGTGGCACGCCCCATTCGCTGTAGTTGACGACTTCATCGTGGCCCAGCGTATGCAGATAGTCCGGCTTCGCCGCCAGCGTGCGCACGAGTGAGTTCGGATCACGCACGAATGCGCAGTGCAATGCGTCTGCGCGCCCAGCCATTTGTGCGGGTTGATGACGATGCTGTCGGCCCACTCAACCCCGGCCCAGAGATGACGCAGCTCCGGGCAGATCATGGCAGAGCCTGCCCAGGCCGCGTCGACATGCAGATAGAGATCAAACTCATTCGCGATCGCCGCAAGATCCGCCACTGGATCAATCGCCCCGACCCCAGTCGCGCCGACATTGGCGATGATGCCGGCTGGTTTGTAGCCGGCCGCGATGTCAGCTTCGATCAGCGCGCGCAACGCTGCCGGGTCCGCGCCGCGGTGCGCACCCTTGATCGGAATGCGCACGAGATTGTCGGCGCCAATGCCGGAAAACCAGACAGCGCGATCAATCGATGTATGCGCCTCCGCCGAACAATAGATGCGCAAAGTCGGTGCGCCGGAAAGTCCACCGCTATTGCCGGCATAGTTCAGCGCGCGCTCGCGCATGACGAGCACGGCAGCGAGCGTCGCCGTCGAGGCGGTGTCCTGGATGCAGCCCTGAAACCCCTCCGGTAAACCGAACGCCTGGCGCAGCCAATCGATCGCGACTGTTTCAAGTTCAGTCGCGGCCGGCGAGGTTTGCCACAGCATGCAGACCGCGCCGAACGCGGTGACGAGATGTTCGGCGACAACGGAGGCCGGCGCGGAATTGGACGGAAAGTACGCGAAGAAGCTTGGATGCTGCCAATGCGTCATGCCGGGCGCGATGATGCGTTCGAAATCGGCGAACACGCGCTCGAACGGTTCAGCTTGCTCCGGCGGAGAGGCGGCGATCTGTGCGGCGATCTCGCCCGGTTTCACCGGCGGGCGGACCGGCAAGTCGCGCACGCGTTCGCGATAATCGACGCCCCATTCGGCGGCGCGCACTGCCCATTTGCGAAAATCATCCATGCCGCACGACTAAGCGCGGCATGTCGGCGCGTCTAGGTATTGTCGACCACGTCCACTTCCGGCCGATCATCGCCCGGCGCGAGTTCGTCGTGCCAGCGGCCCTTCGCATCTTCCCACGAAATGCCAACCGTCTCACCCGGCCGGCGCTGTTCCATCGCGACGCGCTTGGCGGCGTTGTAGGCGGCGTCGTGTGTCAGGAACGATTGCGAGATGGTGTCGCCGAGCTTGAACGCCCAGCCGCCATCATGCTCGATAATCTCGTAAACGACCTTGGTCATGCGAATGCGTCTCCTTCCTGAAAACATGGAACGCGTGAGCGCGCTGGCAAGTGCCACTGGCGAGCGTATTGTGCCGCATCATGAGTCGTTTGCACACAGAGCGTCACCTTGTTTCGCGCATTGGCTGGCTGCGCGCCGCTGTTTTGGGCGCAAATGATGGCATCGTCTCTACGGCGAGCTTGGTGATCGGCGTTGCTGCTGCAGGCGGGAGCAAACAAGCGCTGCTGGTTGCCGGCGTCGCGGGTCTCGTGGCCGGCGCGATGTCGATGGCGGCGGGGGAGTACGTTTCGGTCAGCTCGCAATCGGACACCGAAAGCGCGGACATTGCGCGCGAGACGAAAGAGCTCTCCGAGCAACCCGAGTTCGAGGCGGAAGAACTCGCCAACATTTATGTTGGCCGTGGGCTGACGCCGGAGCTCGCGCGCGAAGTCGCAGCACAGCTGATGGCGAAGGATGCGCTCGGCGCGCACGCGCGCGATGAGCTTGGTATTTCCGATATGACGACCGCGCGTCCCGTGCAGGCGGCGCTTGCTTCGGCGCTGACGTTTTCAGTTGGCGCGGTGCTGCCGCTCATCGTGGTTGTGTTGACGCCGCTCTCGAGCTTGATCGTAACGGTGGCGATCGCATCGCTCTTTTTTCTGGCAGCGCTCGGCGCCGCCGGCGCGCGCGCGGGTGGCGCGGCGCCGCTGAAGCCGGTGCTGCGTGTAGTGTTCTGGGGCGCGTTGGCGATGGCCGCGACGGCGGGCGTCGGCGCGCTCTTTGGCGTGACCGCCTAGAACTCCGGTGATTCCAACTGCTTCTTCAGTTCGGTCTTGACGATCTTGCCGTTGGCGTTGCGCGGCAGCGTTTCGGGCCAGAAGATCACTTCGACCGGCACTTTGAACGCCGCGAGCTTTTGCGCCACGTGGTGACGTAGCTCATCGTTGGTCGCCTTTGCGCCTGGCTTCAGATGAACGACAGCGAGCGGCTCTTCGCCCAAAGTCTGGTGCGGTTTGCCGATGATTGCGGCGTCCATGACGGCGGGGTGGTCGTAGAGAGCGTTCTCGACTTCGACGCAATAGATGTTCTCGCCGCCGCGGATCAGCATGTCCTTGGCGCGATCGACGATGTAGACGAAGCCTTCGTCGTCGATCTTGGCGAGATCGCCGGTGCGGATCCAGCCGTCGATGAACGTCTCCGCCGTGGCTTTCTCGTTTTGCCAATAGCCGCGCACGACGATCGGGCCTTTGTACCAAAGCTCGCCGACTTCGCCGCGCGGCAGCTCAACGCCTTCCATGCTGACGATCTTGGCTTCGCCTGTTGCAGACGGCACGCCCGTCGATGCGGGCTTGCGCATATAATCTTCAGCGCCGTTGGAGACGGCGGTGGCGGAGGTTTCCGTCATGCCCCAGCCTTGGCTCGGCTGCGCTGTTGGGAAACGCGCCTTCAAGCGGTTGACGAGTTCGGGCGCAGCGGGCGCCCCGCCGTATGCGACGCCTTCGACGGATGACAGGTCGTATTTGTCGACGTCCGGATGCTCAAGCACTTGCCACGCGATCGTCGGCACGCCGCCGAAATGCGTAACGCGCTCATCCTGCATCAGCTTCAGCGCCTGATCGCAATCCCAGCGCCGCTGCATGACGATCTTATTGCCCGCCATCAGCGACGGGATCATGATCGCAAAGCACCCCGTAGCGTGGAAGAACGGCACCGAAATCAGGAACGCTTTTTGCGGCGCCGTTGGGTCCGGCGCAGGCGGCGCTTCACCGCGGCGCAGGAAGGCGCGCGCTTGCGCCGAGGCCGAATTGAACATGTTCGAGATAATGTTGCGGTGAGAAATCACCGCGCCTTTCGGGTGTCCGGTCGTGCCCGACGTGTAGAAAATCGCGACATCCATTTCGGGATCGGCAGCGACGTCTGGCGGCGCAATGTCGCCCAAGGTGCTCCACTCATTGGTTAGGCCGATCACGCTTTCCATGCGCGCCACGCGCGGGTCGGCGATCTCTTCCTTCGAGCGCGAGACGTAAACTTTGCGGATATCGGGGCAGGCATCGAGGTGCTCGCGCACGCGCTCGTAGCGCTCGATGTCCATGATCGCGATCGAGGTGCCGGAATTTTTGAGCCCGTATTCAAGCTCCGGCCCGGTCCACCATGCGTTCAGCGGGGTGACGATGGCGCCCGCCAGCACGCCGCCCCAGAACGCCACCGGCCATTCGGGGAGGTTACGCATGATGACAGCGACCCGGTCGCCCGGTTTGACGCCATCGGCGATCAGCTGATGCGCGAACTTCGCGGCGGCGGCGCGGAAGGCGCCAACGGACGCGCGCTCGTTCTCGAAAACCAGATGGTCACGGCCGGCGAACATGCCACCGAGCGCGAACACCTCACGCAGCGTCGGCGGCGCGTTCTTCCAGACCTTCATGCGGATACCGCGCACTTCGGCCTCGCCGACCTCCAGCATGGTACCCGGCTGCGTCAGCAGCGCATGCGCCTGCTCGATCGACATGGCTGGGAAGGCGGGCGTAGCGGCCGCTTCGGTCATCAAAATCCTCCCGCGCGTGACGGCAAAGGCGCCGCCCGCGTCATTTTTGGTTGAGCTGTTGAAACACGTTGCCGCTGCTGCATCAACACCTGCCGCAGCCAGAACTTTGCCGAAATTTAATGGTGCTTGTGGGCTGCGCGCGCCTCGGGCAAGCATGTGATTGTCCGTGGCGGGATGGGAGACGCGTGCGATGGCCTTCAATTGGAAAACGCTCGCGGAGCGCCTCGATCCGCGTAGGCTGAATTGGTCCTGGGCGAAGCCCGCCACTGACTGGGCCGTCGCCAACCGAACGACCGTGCTGTCGACATCGATGGCGTTGCTGGTTGGCCTGTGGGGCGGCGCAGTGCTGGGCCGTGTCTCCACTGGTGCGCCGGCTTTCGATTTCATGCAGCTGGGCAGCGTCGGCGCCTCTGAGCGCGCCCGCGATGCAAACGCGCCACGTGCCGGCGTGGCTGGTGTTGAAGGCATGGCGTTCGTGCGGCTGCGCACCGAGATGGATCAAGCCGAGCCGCGCGCCTGCCTCGAGTTCTCGCAAGCGCTCTCGACCGAAGCCAACATCAATTACGCCGACTACATCGCCATCGATCCAACGATCCCGTTTCAAACCGACGTATCGGGCAATCTGCTCTGCCTCGGCGGCATTCCATTTGAGCCGGAGCGCCAAGTCACCATCCGTGAAGGCCTGCCATCAGCCTCGGGAGAGCGCACCGAAGCCGATGAAACCTTCCGCCTCACCTTCGGCGATCGCCCGGCTTATGTCGGTTTTGCCGGCGGCGGCGTGATCCTGCCGCGCTCCGAAGCTGACGGCATCGCCATTGAAACCGTCAACGTCTCACGCATCGGCATTGAAGTGCTGCGCGTGCCGGATCGCATCTTGTCGCAATATTCGGTCGAAGCCGGCGAGACCAACGAAGAGGGCGGCTGGGGCAATTGGAGCTTCAACAGCGCCGGCGAAGAAGTCGGCGTCCAAGTTTACGAAGGTGAGATCGATGTTGACACCGCGCGTCGCAACAGTGCGGTGACAACGGTGTTCGCGCTTGGCGCGGCTCTGCGTGAATTGCGGCCTGGCGCTTATGTCGTGAAGTGCGCGATATTTCGCCGAGCGCCGGCCAGAGCGGCAACAGTGAGAACGAATCCGTCGCCTCGTCCTATCGCTGGATTCTCTACACCGATATGGCGCTGCAGACCTTCACCGGCGCGACCGGGCTCGATGTCGTGGTGCGCTCGCTCCGCACGGCGCGGCCGATGGGCAACATCACCGTCACGCTCGTCGCGCAAAACAACGAAGAACTGGCGCGCACCCGCACCAATTCCGAAGGTCGCGTGGAGTTTTCCGAAGCGCTGGTGAATGGCGACGGCCCGGCGCGGGCGCGGTACGTCATGGCCTACGGCGCTGAAGGCGACTTCGCGGCGCTCGATCTGCAGCGCGCGGGGCTCGATCTCTCGGATCGCGGCGTCGATGGGCGCCAAGCGCCGAGCGACGTCGATGCCTATCTTTATACTGAGCGCGGCATCTATCGGCCGGGCGAGCGCGTGCGCCTCATCGGCCTTATCCGCGATCAGATCGGCCGCGCCATCTCCAATCGGCAATCGACGCTCATCGTCCATCGCCCGAACGGCACCGAAGCGCGCCGCATCCGCATGACGGAAGCCGTCGACGGCGGCGCCATCGCCAAGAACATCGATCTCGATCGCTCCTCGCCGCGCGGTGTCTGGCGCGCTGTGCTTGAGGTCGACGGGCAAGAGCAAGCGGCGGGCGAAGTCAGCTGGTCAGTCGAAGACTTTGTGCCGGAGCGCTTGCGCGTGCGTATCGAAGCTAGCGAAGCGGTGCTGCGCGCCGGCCAATCGCGGCCGATCAACGTGCAGGCCGACTTCCTCTATGGCGCGCCGGGCGCGGGCCTCGCTGTCGAGGCGGAAGGGCGGCTGATGGTCGACCCCAATCCGTTCCCGCAGCACGAAGGCTTCATGTTTGGCAAGAGCGATGAAAGCTTTGACGAACGCATGTTCCAACTGCCGGGCACGGTGACGGACGGCCAAGGCGCCGCGCAAATCGCGTTCCGTCTGCAAGAAGAGCCGACGACATCGCTGCCGCTGCGTGCGCGCATGATCGCCTCTGTCGCCGATCCGGGCGGGCGCGTCGTGCGCGAAGGCTTCACCGTGCCGGTGCGGCTGAACAACGTCTATCTCGGCCTCTCGCCGCAATTCGAAAACCGCCGCGCCGGCGCCGGCGAGCGCGTCGCTTACGACGTGATCGCGGTGAACGCTGACGGCCAACGCGTCGCCGCGCGCGGCGTGCAATGGCAGCTGGTGCGCGAAGATTGGAGTTACGATTGGTATCTCGATAACGGCCAGTGGCGCTGGCGGCGTACGGGGCGCGACATTCCCGTCGATGGCGCGACCGTCGATGTCGCCGCCAACCAGCCGCTGCGCATCGCCAAGGATGGTCTGCGCTCCGGCTCGTATCGCCTGATCGTGCGCGGCGCCGGCGCTGAAAGCTCGCAACGCTTCGGCGTCGGCTGGGGTGGCCCGGCGGACGATGATTCAACGCCGGATATGGTGAGTGTCGTGCCGCCGGAAAATCCGACGCGGCCGGGCGCGCGTGCGCGCGTGCAAATCCGCCCGCCTTATGCCGGCGAAGCACAAATCGTGGTGGCGACCGATCGTGTCATCGAAACCCGCACCGTGCGTGTTTCGGCCGAGGGCACCACCATCGATCTGCCGGTGAACGCCGAATGGGGCTCCGGCGCTTATGTGCTGGTGACGGTGATGACGCCGCGCGATCCGGTGAACATGCCGGTGCCGCGCCGCGCCATTGGCGTGGCCTACGTGCCGGTCGACATGGGCAATCGCACGCTTGAGGTCGATGCTGGCGTCGGCCTCCAGAACGTGCGCCCGCGCACCACGATCAACGTGCCGATCCAGGTGCGTAATGCGCCTGCCGGTGAGCGCGTGCGTGTCGCGATCGCGATGGTGGACGAGGGCATCCTCAACATCACCAAGTACGACAGCCCGAATCCGGTCTCCTACTTCTTCGGGCGGCGCGCGCTCGGCGTGCAAATCCACGACGATTACGGCCGTTTGCTCAACCCGAACCTCGGTGCGCCCGCAAACGCGCGCCAAGGCGGCGACAGCTTGGGCGGCGAAGGCCTCACGGTTGTGCCAACACGCACGGTGTCGCTCGTCTCCGACATCGTCGAAGTCCGCGGCGGCCGGGCGACCATCCCGATCGAGGTGCCGGACTTTAACGGCACGCTTCGGCTCATGACGGTGGCGTGGAGTGAAACCGCAGTCGGGCAGGACGTCGATCAAGTCGTCGTGCGCGATCCGGTGGTGGCGGAATTGATCCTGCCGCGCTTCCTGGCGCCAGGCGATGAAGCGCAGGGCACGCTCAACATCGATAACGTTGAAGGTCCGCCCGGCAATTACACGGTGACGGTCGGCGGCGCCAACGCAGCGCAAATCGCGCAGCAGCCGCGGCGCTTCCAGCTTGGCCGCGGTCAGCGCCAAACGGCGTTGATCCCGATCACCGGCGGCCCGCTTGGCGTCGGCCAGATCTCGTTGCGTCTCGAAGGCCCGCAAGGCTTCACGCCGGTGGAGCGCACGTATGATATCCAATCGCGTGCGCCGTTCATGCCGATCACGATCACGACGATGGAGCCGCAGAACACAGGCGTCTCTTGGCGAGCGCCAGCGGATGCGCTCGCGCGCTTCCAACCGTCGGGCCAAGCGCTGATCTCGTTCTCAAGCCTAGCTGGTCTCGACCCGGCGCCGCTTTTGGATGAGCTCTATCGCTATCCGTACGGATGCTCTGAACAGCTGACATCCGTTGCGATGCCGCTGCTCTACTACAACACGCTCGCCTCCGAGGCCGCGCGCGCGCGCGATCCGCGCATCACGCGCCGCGTGCAAGAAGCGGTGACGCAATTGCTCGATCGCCAGGCGCCGGACGGCTCGTTCGGCCTCTGGAGCGCGGGCGATGGCAATGCGAGCCCGTGGCTCGGCGCCTACATCACCGACTTCCTGCTGCGGGCGCAGCGGGAAGGCTACGCGGTGCCGCGTCAGCCGATGAGCCAAGCCTATGCGGCGCTCCGCCGTGTGGCGCGGCTCAACGATTTCGGCTCGGTGAATTACGAGTTCGAAGTCTATCGCTGGCCCGGCTCCAACGACACGACTGAGCTCCTGCGTTCGCGTTCGGCGGCGTATGCGCTTTACGTGCTGGCGAAAGCCGGCGAGGCCGACATCGGCCAGCTGCGCTATTTCCACGACAACCGCTTGCGCAATGAGCCTTCGCCTTTGGCGCGGGCGCAGATCGGCGCAGCGCTGGCGCACATGGGCGACCGCGCGCGCTCGCGCAACGCCTTCCGCTTGGCGGAGCAAGCACTGGGTTATCGCAATGTCGGTGATTGGTACCAAACGCCGCTGCGCGACACGGCCGGTGTGTTGGCCATGGCGGCGGAAGCGGGCGAGATCGAACTGGTCGATCGCCTGCGCCGGCGTCTTGAGCGCGATGCACCCGAAGCCGGTGCGCTGACGACGCAGGAGCAAGCGCAAATGCTGATGGCGGCGGAAGCGCTGTTGCGGCGTGCGGGCGAGGTCAACGTTTCGCTCAATGGCGAGCAGATGACGAACCGCCGCATCATCGTGAACGCACAGCGTTTGGCGGCGGGGCTCGTCTTCCGCAACAACGGCCGCGGCACGGTGTGGCGCACGATGTCGCTCTCGGGCGCGCCGCGCGAAGCGCCGCCGGCAATGCAGTCCGGTTACACGATCGACAAAACCGTGTTCCGCATGGATGGCACGGTCGCCGATCTTGGATCAGTGCGGCAGGGCGACCGGGTTGTGATCGTCGTCTCCGGTCAGCCCGAAGGCGCGCGCAACTATCCAACCGTGCTTGTCGATCTCTTGCCTGCGGGCCTCGAGATCGAAACGCTGCTGACGCCGCAAGACGGCGCCGGGGCGACACGTTGGGATGGCACGCGCAGTGACGGGCCGTTCGCGTGGGTTGGTTCGATCAGCGGCGCGCAAGTGCAGGAATCGCGGGACGATCGTTTCGTCGCCTCGGCAAACCTGCGCGGCTCATATCGCTACGCCTACATCGCGCGCGCTGTATCGCCGGGCCGTTACACAATGCCGGCGGCGCAGGTGGAGGACATGTATCGCCCCGGCGTCATGGCCCGCACCAGCACCGGCACCATCGTGATCGCCCCGCGCGGAGGCTAACTCGAACCGAGTGCAATGACGTCGAACGTCGAGTCTCACCCCACCCCCCAACCCCCTCCTCTCAAGAGGAGGGGGCGAAGCGTTGCGCTGCCACTCAGCGCCAACGGCAAGCGTTGGGGCTGGGCCGTCATTGCGCTTTTGCTGACATTGTTCTCGCTCGATCAGATTTTTCCGCCGCCGCTACAGCGCGTGCGTGATGTATCGCCAGTGGTTCTCGATCACCGCGGCGAGTGGCTGATGGCGTTCACGACGCGCCAAGGCACGTGGCGCCTCGAAGCGCGGCTCGATGAGATCGATCCGGAGTTTCAGCGCCGGCTGATCGCGATCGAAGACGAGCGCTTCTGGTTGCATCCCGGCGTCGATCCGATTGCGCTGACGCGCGCGAGTGTGTCCTACGCGCGCTCCGGGGTGATCACGCAGGGCGGCTCTACGATCACCATGCAGCTGGCGCGCCTGCTGGAGCCACGGCCACGCACGATCGCATCGAAGCTGATCGAGATTGTCCGCGCCATTCAGATCGAGCGACGGCTTTCCAAACGCGAAGTGTTAGCGGCGTACCTGACGATGGCGCCCTATGGCGGCAATCTCGAAGGCGTCCGTGCAGCCAGCCGCGCTTACTTCCAGCGCGATCCGCAATGGCTGGACGATGCCGAGATGGCGCTTCTGATCGCGCTGCCGCAAGCACCGGAAGCGCGGCGGCCGGATCGTCACCCAGAAGCTGCCCGCGCCGCGCGCGACCGTGTGCTCGATCTTTTCGTCGCGGCGCGGCTGATCAATGCCCGGCGCGCCGAGGAAGGCCAGCAAGTGGCGATCCGCCCGCGCGCGCCGTTCCCGTACTCGGCCCCGCATGCCGCGCAAGCTCTGGTGCGCGCGCATCCAGGCGAAGGTGTCATCCGGTCTTCGCTCGATGCAACTTTGCAGCGCGATCTGGAAGAATTGGTGCGCCGCCGCGTCGTTGGCTTCGATCGCGACACGCAGATCGCCATCATGGCCGTCGAGCTCAATGGCCGCGAAGTCCGCGCGCGCATCGGCGGCGCCGGCCGCGAACGCGCCGGCGGCTATATCGACATGACGCGCGCCACCCGCTCGCCGGGCTCGGCGCTGAAGCCGTTTCTCTATGCGATCGCTTTCGATGAGGGTCTCGCCGCGCCGGAGACGCTGGTGCGCGACGCGCCGCGCCGCTTCGGCGGCTATCTGCCGGAGAATTTCGATCGCCGCTTTCATGGCGATGTCTCGCTCGAAGACGCGCTGCGCCATTCGCTCAATCTCCCGGCGGTGGCGACGTTGGAGCGCATTGGCGCGAGCCGCTTCCACGCCGCCTTGCGCCGCGCCGGCGCCGAGGTGCGACTGCCGCGCAGGGCGATCTCGGAGCCGGGGCTTGCACTGGCGCTCGGCGGCGTCGGCATGCGGCTCGAAGATTTAGTCCAGCTTTATGCAGCGCTCGGTGATGGCGGGCAGGCGCGACCGCTGGTGAACGATGATTCCGTGCAGCTGGCGTTCACACGGCGCTTCGTGCGCGATGAAACCGCGGCGCGCGTGCTGCAAATCCTGGCGACTTCGCCGCATCCGGCCGGGCGCATTCCCTCGCAAGTGGCGCAAGGGGCGCCGCAGGTCGCCTTCAAGACCGGCACCTCCTACGGCTTCCGCGACGCGTGGGCCCTCGGTGTGTCGAACGGCTACGCAATCGGCGTCTGGGTTGGCCGTCCTGATGGTTCGCCGCGACCTGGCGCCACGGGTCGCAGCGAAGCACTGCCAATCCTATTCGACGCGTTTGATCTCCTCGGCACACCGACGCCGCCGCGCCGCGATGATGACGAGCAGGAAGATGTCGCGCCGGCTCTGGTGCGGTTCGAGCGCGAAGAGCGCGAAGGCTTGTCGATCCTGTTTCCGCCGTCCGGCGCTGAAGTTCTGGTGTTGGATTACGGCCGTGACGCGCGCGGGCTTTCACTCTCGGCCCGCGGCGGCCGTGCGCCGCTGACTTGGTATGCCGAAGGCGAGCCCGTCGAGAGCGAGCCGACCAGTGGCCGCGCAATCTGGCGGCCAAGCGCGCCGGGATTTTACGATGTCGTCGTCGTCGACGCAGACGGCCAGCAAGCCCGCACCCGCGTCCGCATTCGCAACTCCGGCTAGCCCACAAAAGAGAAAGGCGCGGACCCGGGGGAGGATCCGCGCCTTGGCGCTGCCGTCGCTGGCACGGGAGGGATTACGCGACGATCAGGGCAGCTTGGTGCAGGCCGGCATACGCGAACGGCGCGAACAGAGCGGCGGCGGCGAACAGGGCGATAATCTTTTTCATTGTCGTTGGTCCTTCGTGTTTGATCTGTTGTTTATGAGATGCGGCGCTGCGCGATTTCGGATGCGTGTTTGGTGAAGAATTTCGCAAAGGCGATATGGTCATCGTAGGCGTCCTTCAAAGTGTTTCGTTGGCTTTTGATTTTTAGATGCCGCACGCGACGGATTTGGATGCGCGATGGTGAAGTTTTTCGAACAGCGTCTCCACATAACAAAGGCGCGGACCTGACCTGGCCCGCGCCTTCATCCACGTCGTCGCTAGCGAGGGTGTTAGGCGACGATCTGCGCGGCCTGCATCAGAAGGGCTGCTGCGCCCAGCGAGATCAGAGTGAAAGCGGCGGCGAAGCTGATCATTTTAGTCATCTCGTGAACTCCCTGGTGTTTGTGTTTCAGCCCTATGCTTTTGAGATGCGTCCGATGTTTTGGTTAGACGCACGCCGCAGAGATTTCTTTCACGCCAGCCGCGAAATTCTTTTCGCCCAAAGCAAAAGCGCGGGCCCTTTCGAGCCCGCGCTTTCTGCAGATCAGCTAATGGGGGGATCAGGCGACGATCTGCGAAGCTTGCGAGAGCGTGACGAACGCGACCGGCGCGAACAGAACCAGCGCGGCGACGAAGGCAGCGGCTTTTGCGGCGGCGGCGTAAGCGAAAACTTTGGTCATCTCATTTCCCCGTAGGTTGTTGCGGTGTTTGACAATGAGATGCCGCGCTTCGTGCGTTTGGATGCGCGGATGCAGAAAAACTTGGGCGCAGATCAATCATGCAAGAGTGCGCGAAGGTTTGCGCAAATGAAAAGGCGCGGACCCTAGGGGTGGTCCGCGCCTTCCATGTTAATCGTCGCAGGCGGGTTGGGGGATCAGGCGACGATCAAAGCGGCTTGGTTCAAAGTGCTGAGCGCGGCCGGGGCGAAGAGAGCCAGCGCCAGTGCGATTGAGAAGAATTTGGTCATTTGCTTGCTCCCTTGTTGGCGTTTCAGCCGGTGTGATCTCTTGATGCAGCTAACCTAGTATTTGGATGCACGGGGCGATGTGACTCTGGTCACAGTCTGATAGGCGCCCGCCCGAGACCCCGCCGTGGAGGAGCGTAGTCC
>JAWXAM010000066.1:0-56993 GCA_034439495.1 Terricaulis sp.
CAACGAGCTCATCATGTCACAGACGGCCGATAGCTTGGCCGCGCTCTCGAACAACCTGACCTCGGCGATGACGCGCGCCAACCAGGTGTTCTCCACAGCCTTCATCGATCAGGCGAAGGATCATAACGCCTGGCAGCCCGATCCGCTCGGCATGCAATCGGCGCTGAACGATGTTTGGTCGCAGCTCGCCCAGCAGCCCGAAACGCTACGCGAAGCGCACGCCAACCTTTGGCAGCGTTACGGCGAGATTTGGCAGAAGCACGCCTCCTACATGTTGACCGGCCAGCAGCCGGAAGAAGGCCCGGTGCGCGATAAGCGTTTCAAGGATCCCGAGTGGCGTTCTAACCCCGCCTTCTCGATGCTGCGCGAATCTTATCTCGCCACATCCGCCTTCATCACCGATCTCGTCGAGCGCACCGAAGGCGTGGACGAGGCGACCAAGCGCAAGGCCGTCTTCTACATCAAGCAAGCCGTGGACGCCGCCTCTCCGTCCAACTTCTTGATGACCAACCCCGCCGCTCTGCGCGCCTTGTTCGATACGCACGGCGAGAGCTTGCTCAAGGGCGTTGAGAATCTCGCCAACGATCTAAAGCGCGGCGATGGCGTGCTGGCGATTTCACAAACCGATCTCGCAGCCTTCAAGGTCGGCGAGAATGTCGCCACCACGCCGGGCAAGGTCGTCTTCCGCAACCGCGTGTTCGAGCTGCTGCAGTACAACCCGACAACCGAAAACGTGCACGAAGTCCCGCTGCTGATCTTCCCACCGTGGATCAACAAATTTTATATCCTCGATCTGCAGCCCAAGAACTCGATGATCAAATGGCTGACCGATCAGGGCCACACCGTCTTCCTCGTCTCCTGGGTCAATCCGGGCGAGGACATGGCTGAGGTCACCTTCGAAGATTATATGCGCGAAGGCATTTACGACGCGGTCGAGGCGGTGACCAAAGCCGCCAAAGTCGATCGCATCAACACTGTCGGCTATTGCGTCGGCGGCACGTTGCTCGCGACGGTGCTCGCGCACATGGCCAGGACGGGCGACAAGCGCATCCAAAGCGCCACCTTCTTCGCCAGCCAAGCCGATTTCAAATGCGCCGGCGATCTGCTGATCTTCTCCGACGAAGCCGGCATCAAATTCCTCGAAGACAAGATGGACCAGGCCGGCGGCGTGCTCGACGCGCAAACCATGGCCGACACCTTCAACTCGCTGCGCTCCAACGACCTCGTTTGGAATTACGTCGTCGACAATTACTATATCGGCAAACAGCCGCCGCCGTTCGATCTCCTTTACTGGAACGCCGATCAAACGCGCATGCCGAAAGCGCTGCACCTTTTCTATCTGCGCAAATTCTATCGCGACAACGCGCTGACTGAAGGCAAGCTCGAACTGCTCGGCGAGAAGCTCTCGTTGAAGGACGTCAAAATCCCGATCTTCATGCAGAGCTCGAAAGAAGATCACATCGCCCCCGCGGCCAGCGTCTATCGCAGCGCCCGCTCGTTCGGCGGCCCGGTCGAATACATCATCGCCGGCTCCGGCCACATTGCCGGCGTCATCAACCATCCCAGCGCCAATAAGTACCAGTACTGGACCAACCCCAATCTCAAAGGCGCGCTGGAAGATTGGCAAGCCTTCTCCGTCGAGCACCCCGGCTCGTGGTGGCCGCACTGGGATGCGTGGCTCCGCGAAAAGAGCGGCCCAGACGTGCCCGCACGCACGCCCGGCGATGGCGAACTCGAAGTGCTCTGCGACGCGCCAGGCACGTATGTGAAAGTGCGTTCAAGCGAGTCCTAAGGGCGGATAGGAAGTCACATGCGCCTGCAAGCGATCGTCGTCTGCGTGCTGGCCATCTTTGCGGCTGCTTGCCAAACCGCCCCAGCATCCGCGCCGCCAACACTGGCCGCATTGCAAGGCGACTACTTCCGTCTCGAGTCCGCCGCTTTGGGCAGGCCGATGCACATCTATGTGAGCCTGCCTGAGAACTACGCGCGCGAAACCCGCACTTATCCGACGATCTACATCACTGACGGCGACTCGCTCTTTCCTCTGCTGGCGCCGACGCACCTCTTCCTCACCTACGACGAACCAACACCGCCCGCGATCCTCGTCGGCATCGCCTACGGCACGTTCGGCGAAGGCAACATGCGTCATGTCGATTTCAGGTGGCCTTCGCCCGAAGCGCCAGATCGCGGCGCTGCCGCGTATCAGCGATTCCTCGCCGACGAAGTGATCCCCGAAATCGAGCGGCGCTTCCGCAGCGATCCGCAACGGCGCGTACTCATTGGCCAGTCGCGCGGCGGCGGTTTTGTTCTCTACTCCGCGCTAACAGCGCCCGACCTCTTTTGGGGGCGTATCGCCAGCAACCCGGCAATGCGCCCGCTCGAAGCGTTCCAAGGCGACGCCGCACCTGCGACCCGCCGCGATCTCGGGCTCTTCGTCGCCAGCGGCGAACGCGATCACGAAGATCTGCGCAGAGAAGTACAAGCCTGGACGCAAACATGGAGCGCCCGCGCCGAACGCCCGTGGGACTTCAACGCGGTAAGCCTCGAGAACGGAACGCACGCCGCAACCATCGGCGAAGTCTATCGTCGGGGGCTGATCTGGCTCTTCCGCAACGAAGCCGGCACAGCCGACTGAGAGGAGGATTCGCACTCATTTATCCGCCGCGCCGCCCTGTACGCGATCCGAAATTTCTAAGCGCGTTCAGGCCCCTGTAAAAATCTCCGCCCGCACCAATCCGACCGAATTCGCGTCCATCTAAACTGGCGCGCATGAAAGCCAATCAGCCACTCATCAGCTCAGACAAGATCGCCGCGTTCGTCGCGGCCTTCTTGCCGTGGCTCGCATGGCTGACGCGCATCGCGCTTCTGCTCGACGCGCCAAGGCGCAGCAAGCGGCTCAAGCGTTTTGTGCGCCGCTGCGAGCGCACTGCTGAGCGCCTGGTCTTCCTCATGGCTGTTGAACGCATGGGCTCACCGCCGCCACGGCGCACGCGGCGTCCGGCCTCGGCGCCGCGCGGCTTCACCCGTTCAAGGTCGAACCTGCAACGCTTCTTTCGCCATGGCCGCCTGCGCCTACACGGCGGCAGCCTCACGCAACGGCTCGCGCGCATCACCGACATCATGGCCGCGCCCGACGCCTACATCGCGCGCTTCATGCGCACCATGCGCCGCGGCGTTGGCCGATCGCGCCTCATCATCGCCGCGCCACGCGCCGAACCTGTGCGCGCGCTCGCCGCACCAGCGATCCTAGCCGCCGACAGCTCCTAAGCTTTAATCCAATCCGCGCGTGCCGACTGCCTCGACAACGTCGAGCGCAGCCGCAAAGGCTGCGCGCCTTCTTGTTGGACCGCCGGCGTCCACGCCGGCGATCTCAACTCAGCCCCGCGCCCTCTCCCAACCCGAGCGCCAAGTTCAAGTTCTGCACCGCGGCGCCGCTCGCGCCTTTGCCGAGATTGTCGAGCAGCGCCACGAGCCGCGCTTCGCCATCGTGGCCAAAGACGAAGAGTTTCATTCGGTTCGTGCCGTTAAGACCTTCGGGCGAAAGCGTCTTCAGACTGGCAGCTTCCGCTAGAGATGCAACTTCAACGAAGCGCTCGTCGGCATAATGCGACGCGATGGCGCCATGCACTTCAATGAGCTTTGGCGGTTGCGGCAAGGCCATCAGCGCCAGCGGCACTTCAACGATCATGCCTTTGTAGTAACGCCCCACGCTCGGAGCGAAGACCGGCGGGCGCGACAGCCCTGCCTGCACTTGCATCTCGGGCACATGCTTATGCTGCTGCGTCAGCCCATAAATCCGATACGGCACGGAGGTGTATTCCGGCGCGCCTGTGTTCTCGAACTCGGCGATCATGGCTTTGCCGCCGCCTGAATAACCGCTCACGGCGTTGCAGAAAAACTGCCAGCCACGCGGCAGGATGCCCGCATCCACGAGCGGCCGCACCAAACCGATGAAACCCGTCGGATAACAGCCAGGATTGGAAATCCGCTTCGACGCCGCGATCTTCTCGCGCTGACCTTTCGCCAATTCAGCAAACCCATAGGTCCACCCCTCGGCGACGCGATACGCCGTCGACGCATCGATCACCTTCACCGCATCGTTTTCGATCAGCGCCACCGCCTCGCGCGCCGCATCATCCGGCAAACACAGGATCACCGCATCGGCGCCATTCAGCAGCCGCTTGCGCTCGTCCGCATCTTTGCGCTTCGCCGGATCAATCGACACAAGTTCGATGTCGCGCCTGCCCTCAAGCCGCTCACGGATTTGCAAACCCGTGGTGCCGGCTTCGCCATCGATGAAAACTTTAGCGCTCATTGCTTCTCACTGAAAATAAACCCTAGCCACACCGAAAACTGTCGTCGCGCAAATCGCCAGCATCATGAATGCCGCAAGGATGTACGTCCAAAATTGGAGTGGCTGCGTTTCGCGCCCTGGCTTGCTGCTCTGACCCAGCGGTCTCCACGGGAAGGCGCCTGTTCTAAACGCCTTCCACAACACCCAAGATGTGAGAACAAGAGTCCCGACGCCAATGCAAACTGCAACAATATCGATTGGCACAGGCGCCTCGCCCCAAAAACAAAACGGGCGCTTCCCGTGAGAGAAGCGCCCGTCGAGACCAGAAGAAGAAGCAGCTTAGCGCTTCGAGAACTGGAAGCTCCGGCGCGCTTTCGCACGGCCGTACTTTTTACGTTCAACGACGCGGCTGTCGCGCGTGAGGAAGCCCGCGTGCTTCAGAGCCGGGCGGAGCGGCGGCTCGTAATCGGCCAGCGCCTTCGAGATGCCGTGACGCACGGCGCCAGCTTGGCCCGAGAGGCCCGAGCCGACGACAGTCACGAACACGTCGAACTCGCCTTCGCGCTCCGTGACCTTGAACGGCTGGTTGATCATCATGCGCAGAACCGGGCGGGCGAAATAATCGTCCGAAGCTTTGCCATTGATCGTGATCTTGCCCTTGCCCGGCTTCACCCAGACGCGCGCGATGGCGTTCTTGCGTTTGCCGGTGGCGTAGGAGCGGCCGAGATTATCGACCTTGCGTTCGCGCAGCTCGGCGACATTTTGTTCAACGCGCGGCGCCTGGCCAGTAATTTGGCCAAGAGATTCGAGGCCTTGAGTCGTGTCGGTCATGGTTTAGCCGATCCTCGAGTTCTTGCGGTTCTTCGACTTGAAGTCGATCGTAACGGGGTTCTGCGCGGCGTGCGGGTGTTCGCTGCCGCCATAGACGCGAAGCTTCGCGAGCTGCTTGCGCGCCAGCGGGCTTTCCTTCGGCATCATGCGCTCGACGGCCTTTTCCAGCACGCGCTCAGGATGCTTGCCGGCAAGCACTTTGCCCGCAACGCGTTCCTTGATGCCGCCCGGGTGGCCGGTGTGACGATAGTAGATTTTGTCCGTCATCTTCTTGCCGGTCAGCGCCACCTTCTCAGCGTTGATCACGACGACATGGTCGCCAGTGTCCGCGTGGGGCGTGAAATCGGCGCGATGCTTGCCGCGAAGGCGCAAAGCGATGAACGAGGCGAGACGGCCGACCACGACGCCTTCGGCATCCACAACGATCCAGCCGTTGGTGATTTCCGAGGCCTTGGCCGAGCGCGTCGATTGAGTGCGCATTGGTAAGTGTCCTGACGAAACGAAGGTGCGCGTTTATTGCAGCGCAGAAATTGCGTCAAGGGGCGTCATTTTCTATATAATTTTCAGATAGATAGCGCAATGGTAATATTATACCACCACGCCGTTACCGCCATCCAGCCCGGGCAAAAACCAGCGCCGCCATCCAGAGGAGCGCCGCGCCAGCCTGGTGGAGCAGGCTCAAAGAGAGCGGCGAGTAGGAAACCACCGTCAAAACACCGAGCGTCGCTTGCAGCAACGCAATCCCAGCAATGGCCGCCGCGGCCCAGCGCTGCGCCCCCTGCCCACTCAGAAAACCCCAAGCGCCGATTCCAATCGCGACCAGGGCGACGAGATAGCCTGCCGTACGGTGAAGCAGATGCTGCGTCGCGTGATCTTCAGTGAAGTTGAGCCAGATGGGCTCGAGCGCAAACACACTTGATGGAATCCACTCACCGCCGATCCACGGCCAATCCGCGTATGCGCGACCGCCATCACTGCCGGCGAGAAAAGCGCCGAGCATGGCTTGAACAAAGATCAGCGCCATCAATCCAAAAGCGGCCCAGCTCGGAACGACTCTCCGTTCACCCGCCCGCGGCCAAGCAAAGGCGCCGAGCGCAACCCAAAGCGCCAACGCCAAAATGATCAGCGCCATGCCCAAATGAATCGCCAAACGCAGCGGACTAACATCGAGCCGCTCGAACAAGCCGCTGGTCACCATCCACCAACCGATCGCGCCTTGCGCGCCGCCAAGCGCAAACAGCGCCAGCGTCATGCGGAAACGGCCGCGCAAGCGCCCGGTGAAAAGGAAGAACAACGCCGGGAGCAGGAAAACGACTCCGAGCACCTTGCCGAGAAAGCGATGCCCCCATTCCCACCAATAAATGTACTGGAACTCAGCCAGCGACATCTCGCTGTTCTGCTCCTGAAATTCGACGGTGTTCTGATAGAGCGCGAACTCTTCGTTCCAGCGCGCATCCGTGAGCGGCGGCGTCAGCCCCTTTTCCAGATTCCACTCCGTGATCGAGAGCCCGCTATCGGTAAGGCGCGTTGCGCCACCAACAAGGATCATCGCCAGCACAAGCGCGCAGATGACGAGCAGCCATCGGCCCACCCACACCTCTCGCGGCGGCCAAACATCCTCGCTCGTCATGCTCTTGCGGGTCCCTCTTGCGACACCCATAGAACCCATGAAGCTTGACGGAAACGCGGCGCGCCGCCGCGCAGGGACACCTTGATGAACAATCGCACGCGCAAAGCTGTGGGGTGCGCGGGCCTTCTGGCCTACATGGCAGTCTACGCCGTTTTGGCTGCGACTCTTGGCGCCTACTTGCTCCCAATCTTGCCCTTCTGGGGGGAACTAGTTTTCTACGCGTTCGCCGGGATCATCTGGATATTTCCCCTAAAGCCATTGTTCGGCTGGATGAACCGCCGCGCATAGAAAACCGCCCCGGAGCGAGGCTCCGAGGCGGCTTCCGTCCAGCGCGTCACCCAGGCCTTAGTTGTTGCCGAGAATGAGGCCCAGGATCACGCCAGTGGCGATACCGACAAGCAGCACTTCGCCGCGATCGTCGCGCACGTAGCGATAACCGCTCGGCGGCTGGCGCAGACGCTCGCGGCGCCAATCTACTTCGCGATAATGTTCACGCGCGTAACTCGGAAGGCGATCGCCGCGGCGCCATTGCTGATATGCAGGCCGATAATCGCGGCGTTGCATCTGCGCGTAGCTCGGCTGTCCGTAATAGAAGCGCGTGCCGAGATAGTAGCCATTATGTTGGCGCTGATTCCAACGCTGCGCTTGGCGCAATTCATTGCGTTGTTGAATCAGATTGCCGCGGGCTTCGCGCACGTCGCGTCGTTCCTGGCGCACTTCTCGGTCGCGATAAGATTGCGCGCTTGCGGCGCCGACGCTGAGCGGGCCCGCCATCACGAGCGCCGCGAGTGCAATGGTCTGTAAGCGTTTCATGTCTTGCTCCTCGTATTCGCGAGACCTCGTATCTCGTGCTAAGCAGACTACGCTTCGGCGCTGAATCGGTTCTGAGGAGGTGTGCCGCAACGTCTCGAAAGAGGCGCCACATCTTGTCGATCAGCGGCGCTAGACACATCTCGTAACAACAATTTTCGGATGCTCCATTCAGGGAACTATCCGAACCGCCATGCGTTCAACGCAGGCTGCGGGGCGCGGGCGAAATACTATTCTATCCCGCACACGCTCGATATTTTGCAGGATAGAACATGCGCGGCACACAGCACCAAATAACCACGTCAACGCCGATCGACGCGCCTCCTCCACTTAATGCCAGCGCACACGCCCTTTTCCTCGATCTCGACGGCACGTTGGTTGAGATTCAAGATCGCCCCAACGAAGTTCACGCCAGCGCCGATCTGCGCGCGCTTTTACGGCGTGTGAGCGACAGCATGTCAGGCGCAATCGCAGTCATTACCGGGCGATCACTTGGCGATCTCGGCGAAATTATTGGCGGCGCAGTCGACTATGCCGCGGGCGTACACGGCTTTGAGATTCAGCGCGGCAATCGCATCAGCCGCGATCAAATTGAAATATCCCTGCTTGAGGCCGCAAGGGCTGACGCGCTCCGACTTCTGGACGAGAACGGGCTTGCGCCGCTCGTAGAGGATAAGCACGCGAGCTTGGCGCTGCACTATCGCCAAATCCCAGATGCCGAAGAAGCCATCCAACGCATCGCCCGCGACGTTGCCGCGACGCATGGTCTAAGGGTGCTGCAGGGAAAGATGGTGGTCGAGATCATCGCAACCGCCCGCACCAAGGGCCATGCGGTTACCGTGCTGATGGCTGCGCCGCCGTTCCTCGGTCGAAAGCCAATCGCTATCGGCGACGACCGCACCGATGAGGATGCCTTCACAGCTGCGAAGCGCATGGGCGGCTTTGGCATTCTCGTGGGCGAGCCGCGCCCTACCGGCGCCGATTACGTGCTGCCAAGCACGAGCGCCGTCGCCCTTTGGCTCGCGCAGGGACAAAGCTCATGAAGTATGGCGACCTTGATCTCGCGCCGATCGGCAATTGCGCGGCCAGCGCCCTCATCGACCGCAACGCCCGGTATGTGTGGGCATGTGTGCCGCGGGTCGATGGCGATCCGACCTTTTGCGCCCTGCTTTCCGGGAAGACGCCGGAGGAAGCGCAACACGGCGTGTGGGCGATTGACCTCATCGATCAAGTCAAGTCCGAGCAGAGCTACGAGCGCAACACACCGATCCTGATCACGACACTGACCGATGCGCGCGACAACGTGCTTGAGATCGTCGACTTCTCCCCGCGCTATCGCCGCCGAAATCGCACTTACAGGCCAATGGCGTTCGTTCGAATTATCCGTCCCGTCAAAGGCACGCCGCGCATTCGCGTGAGACTTAATCCCGCCGTCGACTATGGCGCGCGCCCAGCGGAGCACACATCCGGCTCGAACCATATTCGCTACAACGTGCCCGGCAGTTTGCGCCTCACAACCAATGCGCCGATCTCCAACGTGCTTGAACAACGCGTCTTCCGGCTGGAAACGGAGACCGTATTCTTCCTTGGTCCGGACGAGGACTTCGGCGAAGATTTGCGCGCGACCTCACGTATGATGCGCGAAAACACCAGCTTCTATTGGCGGGGTTGGGTGCGCATGCTGGCGACGCCGCTCGAATGGCAAGCCGCCGTCATTCGCGCCGCAATCACGCTGAAGCTGTGTGTATACGAGGAAACCGGCGCCATCGTCGCCGCGCTAACGACATCCGTGCCGGAGGCGCCCAACAGCGGCCGCAACTGGGACTATCGTTATTGTTGGATCCGCGACGCCTACTACACGGTGCAGGCGCTAAATCGGCTTGGCGCCGCCGATATCCTCGAAGGCTATCTCTCCTACCTCCGCAACATCATCGACGCGACCCCGAGCGGGCGCATTCAGCCCGTGTACGGCGTCGGCATGGAGCCGATCCTACAGGAGGCGGAGCTTGCCTCGCTTGCCGGTTACCGCGGCATGGGCCCCGTCCGCGCAGGCAACCAAGCGCACGAGCACCATCAGCACGACGTCTATGGCCAGATCGTGCTTTCGACGGTGCAGGCGTTTTACGACACCCGCCTCTTCCGCCCCGCCAACATGGACGATTTTCTCGCGCTCGAAAGCGTCGGCGAACGCGCTTACGACGTTTATGACAAACCCGATGCTGGCCTTTGGGAGTTCCGCAATCGCGCGGCGCCACACACTTATTCCGGCATTATGTGCTGGGCCGCGTGCGATCGGCTCGCGAGCGCCGCGCGTAAACTCGGCGCCGAGGATCGCGCTATCGTCTGGCGCACCCGCGCCGACGAAATGCGTATGAAGATCGAGAACGAGGCCTGGAACGCAAAGCTCGGTCGCTTTGCAGCGACTCTCGGCGGCACGGAAATGGATGCAAGTTTGCTGCAGGCGCTCGATACGCGTTTCTTGGCGGCAGACGATCCCCGCTTCCTCGCGACCCTGGAACACCTGGAGAAAGACCTGCGCCGTGGCGACTACGTGTTGCGCTACGCGGACGAGGATGATTTTGGCAAACCCGAGACGGCGTTTAACTTCTGCACGTTCTGGCTGATCGAAGCCCTGCACCTCGTGGGCCGCCGCGAAGAAGCGCGCACCCTCTTCGAACACATGCTCTCAAGACGTACATCAGCCGGCCTTCTGTCGGAAGATTGTGATCTCGCAACCGGCGAGGCATGGGGAAACTATCCGCAGACCTATTCGTTAGCGGGCATGATCAACTGCGCAGTTTTGCTGAGCGACGGCTGGAGTACAGTGCGATGAGCCGGCTCATAGTTGTTTCAAATCGTGTTACGCCGCCCGGACCAGAAGGCGCGTCCAGCCAAGGCGGCCTTGCCATGGCGATGAGTGCGGCGCTGCGAGAATATTCCGGCATCTGGTTCGGCTGGAGCGGACAATCGACGCCGGAATTTACCGGCGAGATCTCGATGCAGAGCGCCGGCGGCGTCACTGTTGCGACGATGGATCTCGAAGAGCAGGACATCCAGGAATATTACAACGGCTACGCCAACGGCACGCTTTGGCCGCTCTTCCACTATCGCATCGATCTTACGCAGTACGAGCGTTCGTTCGGGGCCGGTTATGAGCGCGTGAATGCGCGCTTTGCCGATATGCTGATGCCGCTCATCGAACCCGACGATTTGATCTGGGTGCAGGACTATCACCTGATCCCGCTCGGGCGCGCGCTGCGCGAACGCGGGGCAAAGAACGCCATCGGATTTTTCCTGCACATCCCCTGGCCGGCTCGCGAACTAATGGCGACGTTACCGCAGCACCGCCAACTGGTCGAAGCAATGTTTCACTACGACGTCGTCGGCTTTCACACCGACGACTGGAAGAACGCCTTCAACAATTACGTGCTGCATGAAGTTGGCGGCATGCAACTTACCGACGGCAGCGTACGCGCTTTCGGCCGCACCACCCTGCCGCGCGCATTTCCGATCGGCATCGACGCCAAAGGTTTTGCGGCGCTGAAGCAGTCTGATGCTGGAATCGAGAGCTACACGCGGATGACCGAGAGCAAGGCCGGGCGCAAAATGTTGCTGGGCGTGGATCGCCTCGATTACTCAAAGGGCATCGACGAGCGCCTGCTCGCTTACGAGCGTTTGCTGAACGATAGCCCGGAACTCAAGCGGCAAATCTTCATGCTGCAAATCTCGACCGCAACCCGCACTGCGCTAGACGCCTACCAAGATATCTTCGCCCGCCTCGACTCGATCTCAGGCCGTATCAATGGCTCGATGGCGGAGATGGATTGGATTCCCATTCGCAACGTGCACCGCATGCACTCGCGCGAAGAACTCGCTGGCATTTATCGTGCGGCCGATGTGGGCCTCGTCACGCCGCTCCGCGACGGCATGAACCTCGTCGCCAAGGAATTTGTCGCTGGCCAGGACGAAGACGATCCGGGCGTCCTGGTTCTGTCGCGCTTCGCTGGCGCTGCCTCCCAGATGCGCGAGGCGCTGATCGTCAATCCGTTTAGCCAAGAGGACGTGGCCGACGGCATTCGTCGGGCGCTCGCCATGCCGAAAGACGAGCGCAAGAGACGCTGGCGCGCGCTGATGGACGGTGTCGAGCGCGACGATGTCGTCGCATGGCGCGATAGTTTCGTGCAGGCCCTGGAATCGGCGCGCGATGGCGGCCGAAAGAAGCGGGCGCCCCGCATTGCGGCTACGCGCGGGGAAGGCTAAAGACACCGCTCCTCGCGTTTTGGCGCCGGGACCGGTACGGAGCGTGGCGCAGCCCGGTTAGCGCACCTGTCTGGCGGTCCCGTCGTCGGTTCCTTCGGCAACCTTCGCAGAACCGCGTGACGCCACAGGCGGAAGCCAAAGCACAAAGAGCCAGGGCCAGCAGGTGGCGCATCGCAACACCCAACCGCACACTTGTGACATTAGCAAGTCACACGACCTGGTTGAGTTCGAACTATGCATCTCGCCAAGACCCGGGGCTTTCGGTCTCAATGGGGTTGGCGGTAAGGTCACTACCCACACACCCGCGGTGAGGGAGAGGCATGCGGAAGTTGAAGACCATGCTCTTGACTGCGTGTCTGCTTGGCGCGTGCGCCACTGTTCCTGCGACGCACCCGGAGCGGGTGGTGGAAGAAGCGACAGAAACATTGTCTCCGGCACGGTTTGAGCAGTTTCCATCGACCCGAACCTTGCAAGAGGCCTTCGACCGGCAGGCGGCGATTGATGGCTCCGATCGCACCACCTCGTGCGTCGAAATTCCCTCCGGGACGGGTTGTGGTTTCGAGACCGCCGCCTTTCGGCGCGCTGAACCCCAGGCGACGGACTTCGCCGCGGACTTTGATCGTATGCCCGATGAACAGCTCGATATTGCGCCGTTGGGCGATGGTTTCGTTGGCTTTGTCGGCCTCTATGGCAACGGCGCGAGCGCCGCGCGGCGCACGCATTATCTCGGCCAGTTTGCAACGCTTGTGCGTGTGCTCTCACCCGCAATTACCGAATCCGACCTCGGCGCGCTTGTCGATGCGCTTCAGCTTCGCGCTTCGCCTACGAGAGAACTTAACACGCGCGCCGAAAGCGCGTTTGCGGATATTTCCTGCACACAGGGTGCTGCTGGAGACCCGTTCGTATCGTGCTCGTTCGATCCGCCATCGATCGATGCTGCCTTTCTGCGCCGACTCCGATTAGTGGAGACGTTCCCGCTACCGGACGCAACCGAAAGGGCGAATATCTGGAGAGATGCACTGCCGGCAGAAGATGAAGAAGGCACACAAGATGAAGGCGGCGCGAGCGCGCCCTCCCCCAAATAAGCGAGCGAGAATCCCCTTTGGGTCAGCGGACGTCGTAGAGCAAAATTCCGCGACCGGCCTACTCGCTTGATTGCTGCCGCTGGCGCCCCCCGTCCAGCATTCGCTTCGGCGATACCGAAGTCCCCAACCCGCAAATCAACGAGCCCCCGCAAGCCTATCTCGGCATCGAGCAAATGGCTTGGTTCAAAGAGCGCCTGCGTGCAGCGGAGGCGCCTTGGAAAATCTGGGGCCACTCTTTCGGCACGCTCTCGCTGCGCGTCGATCCGCACAATCTCCCGCCGGAATTCGCCGACACGTGGCCGAGCACGGAGTACGGCTATTTACAGCGCTCTTGGACGCTTGAGCACCGCGAAATCTTTTCCATGGTGCGCGATGAGGGCATTACCGGCCTCGCCATTTGCGTCGGTGACAAGCACTCCTTTTGGGCCGGCTATACAAGCGAGACTCTGCCGCTACGCGCCTACGAGCCGGTCGGCGTCGAATTCGTGACAGGATCAATCACAGCGCAGAACGCGGGCGAAGTGCCGGCGCTGACGTTGCCGCGCGATTACAGGCTGCGTCCATTCTACGTGCACGACCGGGCCGATGGCTCCACGCAATGCGCCTACAACACCATGTTGCTCCACGGCGTGCGCGCGGCGCTCGTGCTGCGCGATACCGACGACGTCGCCCAAGCGCGCGCGGCACGCAATCCGGAGAACGCTCCACACCTCACGTTTATGGACCAGGGCGGCTACGGCTATTCCACGGTGCGCGCCTCACCGGACGAATTGGAAACCGAGTTCGTCTGCATCCCGCCGCCGATGGAACGGAGCGAAACGGAAGACGGCGGACCGCTCCGCTACCGCGTCGTCCACCGCGTGCCCCGTTGGGCGCCGCACCAGCGCCCGGAGATGCGGCAAGAGATAGTCGAAGGCGACGTGGGGACTTCAATCTAACCCCGACGGCGACTCGCTTGTGAGAAATCATCGAACGGGCCCAGCCACGCGTTTCGGCCGTGATGCTCGCGGCCCTTGGCAAAGACCATAGGGCCGCGGAGCATTCCTTCACCAACTATCTGCTCTGGATGCGCGCGAGCATTGCCGCGATCTCGCGGCGGCGGCCAGCGTCCGCGACTTCGCGGCCGGGGCGCGCCGGTGCGTTTTGAGCACGACGCAGATACTCGGCAGCCTGGACATAATCATGCTGGCGCTCGAGGAAGTCGGCCATGAAGTAATTGGAATCAATGCCCTCAGGATTGATCGCGACGGCGCGGGACAAGTATTGGCGCGCCCGATCGCGATTGCCGAAGCCAATGGGAAATCCTGGCACTTGCGCATAAAGCGAGCCAAGGCTGGTGAAAATGGAGCCGTTCAGAACGTTTGGATTAATTCGCTCAGCGCGCAGCAAGATGTCGCGCGCTTGCGTCGCTTTACCGAGTGCGCCGAGACCGCCTTCTGCTCCCGCTTCTGAACTCAGAATAATCGCTTGCCAGACCATGGGCTCCGCCGCCTGCGGATACTGAGCGGCCAACGCATTTGCCTGCGCCTCGAGGCGACGCAGCTCTGTGAGCCGCGCGTCAACTGGAGTTACTTCAAACTGAGCGTGATCCCACGCGCGGGCGAGAGCACTGATGCGCCCGTCCAGTACTGGATCAGCGAAAGCCGGCGCCGTGCTGACGGCGACAAGCGTGACTGCTGCTGCGAGCCATTTGATCATGGGATTCTCCTAAGCTGAAAAAAATTCTGCTGCGCGACGGTTCTTTGCCGCTAACGCACCGTCGACAATCAACGGCGCAAGTGCGTTCACTCGAACGAAAAAGGACTCAGGAAAGCCGAGAAACACCTCGCCCTCGCAGCGCTCCATGGCGCGCACGATCCGGCGCGCGACGCGCTTTGGATCGTCCATGTGCATTTTTGTCGCCTTCGCGAATCTGAGCACAAGATCCGAATTGAAAGGCGTATTGACCGCGCGCGGCGCGACATACGTGACGCGCACGCCGCTGCCGGCCAGTTCGCGGCGTAGCCCCTGGCTCAAGCCGTGGAGGCCAGCCTTCGAACTCGAATACGTGGCGAAGTGCGGAAAGTTGATCGAGCCGAAGATTGAACCGACATTGACGATGCGTCCACGTCCGCGCGCCTTCATCCCGGGGATCACCGCTTGGGCGAGCCGCGCCGGCGCAACGAGATTGACCATGTAGGTTGAAAGCAAGTGCGCGGCGCTCTGCTGCTCGAACGGGCCGAAGTGCTGAACGCCAGCGAGATTGATAAGTCCGTCCCAGGGCTCCGCCGCAACTGTCTCCGCCGCGGACTCGATGCCATCTGCTGAAGAGAGATCGCACGCGATCACACGCGCCTGATACGCCAGCGCAGTCTCGCGCCCGAGTACGGTGACTTCCGCACCAGCCTTCATGAGGCGTTCGGCGATACATCTGCCGAGGCCGCCAGAGCCGCCGGTCAGCAGGATGCGCTCATTCTTAAGCCGCATGCGCAGCCTCCTGCGTATGTGGGATTGCGCGAAACACGTTGCCGAACAGAATGAACATGCGCTTGGCGACGTGCACGATTGCCGC
This sequence comes from Terricaulis sp., assembly GCA_034439495.1. Taxonomy (GTDB): domain Bacteria; phylum Pseudomonadota; class Alphaproteobacteria; order Caulobacterales; family Aquidulcibacteraceae; genus Vitreimonas. Next base: position 15,462 of record JAWXAM010000066.1, read on the forward strand.
CTGATCGTCCGGAGATGTCACCTGATCCATGAGCTTGGCGAAGAACACCATGTGATCCTGATCAAGCGCGCCATGTGAGGTGAGATAGCTGAACGCAGAGGGCGGCAGGCCAAGCGATTGCTGCACCGCAGACGCGCCCCGTGAAGCCAGCATCACGCTGGTGCCTTCGAGCACGAACACCATGCCAAAAAAGCCCATGGGATTGATGCGGTTGATGTAGTCGTATGCGAATGCGACCATCATCTCGGTCGCAAGAAGTGGCGTGCTGGTGCGCACCGCTTCAGCGTCGCCGCCGCACGCGCGGATATCATTGAGGATCCACTCCTCGTGCCCCTCTTCCTCCGCGGCATACTCATCGAGCGCCTTGCGAAAGGTCTCGTGAGAGTCGTCAAGCCGCGACTTGGCGGCCTTCATCAATGACGTTGTGTGTTTGACGTGGTGATATGCCTGCGAAAGATAGCCGACGTAGGTTTCCCGACTGATGCGTCCGGCCAAACCGTCAACGAGCTGCGGGATCGTCAACAATGTCTGCGCCTCAGGCGCGGACTCAAGTTTTAACTGTTGAAAGAAAGACATTGGATCACCCGTTCACAAAGCTGGAATACTTGGCGAGCACCGCGTTACGGCGCACGCGGCCATTTCCGGTTAGATCGCCGGCATCTGCGCTAAGTGGCCCGAGGACCTCAAAGCCGCCAATTCTTGCGTATGCGGGCAACCGCGCATTGGCGCGCTCAACACTTGCTGCAATTACGTCGCGCTCAAGGCCGGGGTAGATCGGCGCGATCAACGCGCGCAATTCTGGCCGCCCCTCACCGAACACCAGCGCGTGACGAATGACAGGCTCGGCGAGGAGTTCGCACTCGACCCATTCCGGCGACACGTTACGACCAAACGAAGTGATGATGAGATTATCTTTGCGACCTTTGACATAAAGAAACCCGTCCTCGTCGAGTTCGCCGATGTCACCCGTATGCGTCGGGCCGCTCTTGGCCGCGTGGCCGGCGTAGCCAAGAAATCCGGCGTCACCGATAATGATCTCGCCATCAGCAGCGATGTACGCACGGATATGATCGAGAGGACGCCCAACGGAGCCGCCGCGCTCGCCATTAGGCGCGTTGACGGCAACGACGGACGCGCATTCCGTCAGGCCGTAGCCTTCGTAAACCGGCATACTGAGACCGCGCGCCATGGCGATCAGCTCCGGCGCAACCTTGGCGCCGCCAACCGCTATGAGATCCAACGCGGGCAACTCCATAACGCCGAAGGCGCGCGCCGCCATGATGCCGCGCATGAGTTCGGGCACGAGGATTAAGCTCGTTGCGCGTGCCGCGCGCAGGGCTGCGCCCATGCGCGCAAAGTCCGGCTTGAAGGGGTTGTCGCATCCAAGTTCGTGCGCGCTCTGGACGTGATAACACCCGCCAGCCAGAAGCACCGAATAAAGCCCCGCGACGTTTTCAAGCAACACGCCGAGCGGCAGGATGGGCGCATGAACCCCGGCGAAACTCACGCCAAAGCGAGTGACGATCGACTGCGCGACCTGCTCCATCTGCGGCAGCGAAAGGCAAACGCCCTTCGGCGCTCCGGTCGAGCCGGAAGTGTAGGTGACCTTCGCCGTGCCGGGGTGTAAGCGGCCTTCAGAGCCGTCGAGCCGCTGCAGCCAAACAGTTTGATGAGCGACCTGAAGCGGCTTGCCCTGCTCGTCACTCGTAAGCAGCCATTGAGCACCGGCGTCGTGCAGCGTTGCGTCGACCTGCGCGGGAGTAAAAAATGTGGGAAGCGGTAGGCACGGCCGGCTGAGCTTCATCACGGCAAGATCGATTAGAACCCAAGCCGGGCTGTTGTCGAGCGCGAGCGCGACGCATCCCCTGCCATCTCCGAGTTCGCTAGCGAGTGTGTGCGCGAGTTCGCTAACAGCTGCATCTAACTGCGCATAATTCATAGCAAAGCCGCCGCCGACGAGCGCGGCGAAATCAGGCCTCTCCAGCGCGTGCCGCGCAATCGCCGCAAGCACCGCACTCATGCGCGCGTCGCCATGAGCGTTGGGGCCAAACGCGCGCAGCCCTGCGCTACGCGTCCATAAAGAACAGCGGGTTCATTTTCATAGTATCGCCCCCAATCGGCGCCGCGTGGTGCGCGCGCGGGATCAGCCTTGGCGAGTTCGCCGTCACAGAGGCCGAAGGCGCTGAATGCGCGGCGCAGCCGGCCGGTCGCCGTTGCGACAGCAAAGCGCACACCTGCAGCATCTAGATGGCGCGCGAGCGCGGCGAACAGCGTCACCGCCGCGCCACCGCCAGCGCTGGCTAAGCTGCCGATTTCACCAATTTGATTACGCTCAATCGGAGCACCGAGCCGGCGCGATAACGCAGTCTCCACCGGCTCATCAAGATAACTTTCCAGAAAGAGGCGGTCGCTTGCAGCAAAACGGCAGCCTGCGGCGGCAATGACCTCACCTGCAGAATCTGTAACGCCGATCAGAGTCGGAAAATGCTCATGCAGCCGCGCATCGAACGTCGCAAGGTAAACGCCCTCGATCAGCCGCTCAGCCGCGCGTCTTTGGGGATGCGCAACGTCCATGGTGATGGTTCGAACTGCAGCTAGCCGGCGCGGCCTCAGCCCCGGCTCTTCCGTAGACGCGCAAAATGCCACGAAATACACTCCCGCAGGCGCCGCAGGGGGCCTAGTGTTGGAGTGACGCCGCCGCGGGCGCTGCGCCTCACATCGGTCGGAAGCTTTTTTCAGTAAGGCGCGGAAGGTAGCATTTGGCTGATCGCGACGACCCCGGATCTTTGACGGGCGCCTATATGGCCAAGCGCGCACAATTGCTGCGCTTCTTTACCGTGCGCACCGGCTCCTCCGCGGATGCAGAGGACATCGTTCAAGAAATTTTTCTGCGCCTGGGGCGCGTTGAATCGGGGACTGTCGAAAACGCGGGCGCTTACCTTTACAAGCTCGGCTCCAACATTCTGCTAGACAGAATCCGCACGCGGCGCAGGTCAGAGGCGCGCGAGGGCGCTTTCGTGGACGTCCACTCAACTAGCACGCCCGATGGCCCGGCCTCTGACGATCCTTCTCCGGAGGCAGCTTGGGCGGCGAACAAGCGGCTTGCGCGCGTCATGGCCGTGGTCGAGGCGTTTCCACCGCAACGGCGGCGCGTATTCACCCTGCATAAGCTGGACGGGCTGAGCTACGCCGACGTCTCCGCCAGACTTGGTGTCTCCAAGAGCGCAGTTGAGAAGCACATGATCGCCGCGCTCCGACAACTTGCAGAGCTTGCTGACGATGGTTAGCCCGGCCCGAACAAGAATCTGCCGCAATCAGCTGAGGCGCCGTGCTGTCGGCGGCGTCTTTCACACGAAAGGCCCCAGGCTGAGATGAACGTGAACGACCCCCAAGGCGCCCCAACCGTGGCCGAAGCTGCCGCGCGCTGGCATGTCGCGCTCGCGGACGAGACAGCGACCGAGGCCGATTGGCTCGCGTTCGAGCAATGGCTGTCGGCCGCGCCAGAGCACCAAGCCGCCTACGCCGCGATCGATTACGCGCTCGTCGACGCAGAAACCGCGCTCACTCAATCCGAAAAAGCACCTGAGGGAAACAATGTCGTCAGTTTCACGCGGCGGCTGGCGTCACGACCTGCGATCTGGGCGACCGGTTTTGCGGCTATCGCCGCGAGTGCGCTCTTTTTCATCGCGCAAATGCCCGAACCCGTCTCACAATTCGCCTTCACAGCACCGGCCGCTTCCGACGAGCGCGTGACATTACCTGACGGCTCTATTGTTCATCTCAATCGCAATGCCGCCATTCGCGCCACGTTCGGGCAAACCCGTAGCGTTGTGCTAGAACGCGGCGAGGCGTCGTTCAGCGTCGTGCATGATGAGGCTCATCCATTCGAAGTCGCCGCTGGCGACGTCGTTATCCGCGATATCGGAACTGTTTTTAACGTGACCCGCAACGCGGCCAGCACGGTTGTGACGGTGCGCGAAGGCGTTGTGGAGATTGCGGCCCCAGCCGCCCACGCCATCCGCGTGACCGCCGGCTATCAGGCGCAGATTCGTCCCGGCGCTGCGCCTACAGTGAGCGTGTACACGGGCGACGCCTTCGCATGGCAGCAAGGACGGCTCATCTACCATGATGCGCCCCTCATCGAGGTCCTCGAAGATCTAAGCCGCTATGGCGACGCTCAAATTGCAGTAGCCGAAGGTGCGCCTCCCCTTCGCTTTACTGGCGTGCTCATCATAGACGACCAGCACGAGATGCTTGCGCAATTGGAAGGCTTCCTGCCTATTCGCACCGTCCAGGAGGACGATCGAATCGTCGTGAGGAGCCGTCCATAACACGCCAATTCTGGCCGAGCGGCGCAGCAGCTATTGTTGCTGGCCTAACCACGACGTTGGCTGCGCCAGCGGCGCACGCACAAGCGCAAGCAGCCTTCGTTATTCCATCGCAGCCCATTGAGGCGGCGTTGCTGGACTTCTCCACACAAGCAAACGTCTCGCTGTCGCTCCCGGATCGGTTGCCGAATGTGCGATCCACGCCAGTGCACGGCCAATTCACGGCCACGCAGGCGTTGGCTCTGCTGCTCCGTGACACGGGGCTGCGTTTCGAGCCCGTCGGCGCTAGCGGCTATCGGATCATCCCAGCGCCGCGCGCCGCACAGGCGCCCGCGCCAGTCACGAGCGATGAAATTATCATCACCGCTGCGCGTGGCCAAATCGCGCTTGGCGCCATTCCACGCGCCCTCACGCACGTCGATGAGGAGCGGCTGCAACAATTGCCGGTGAGGGACGCGCGCGATCTCGTCTCCCAAGTGAGCGGACTTCAATTCACAGATGACGGCCCCGGCCGCAGCAAAGTCTTTCTCCGCGGCGTGTCGGACGGCTCACTGTCCGGCGGCGCTCAATCGACAGTCGGCATCTATCTCGACGGCGTGCGCCTCACCTACGCCGCGCCAGACCCGCAATTGCGGCTGGTTGACGTTCGCCGCGTCGATGTGATGCGCGGGCCGCAAGGCGCGCTCTATGGCGCAGGGTCCATTGGCGGCGTGCTCAGCATCGAATCCAATGCACCGGACCTAGAATCATTCAGCGGCGCGCTGATGTTGGGCGCTGAAAGCACCAATTCTGGCGGTATCGGTCATCAAAGTGAATTGGTGCTCAACCTGCCTGTCGTGACCGACCGCTTGGCTGTGCGCGTTGCCGCCTACGACGAAGAAACGGCGGGCTGGTTGGATAACGTCACAACGGGCCAAACCGACACCAACACGACACGGAGGCGCGGCGGTCGCATCAACGCGCTTTGGGACATTACACCTGATTGGGTCGTGCGTGGTTTCGCACTGTCGCAAGCCATTCACGCTGATGATGCGCAATACCTTATCTCAACTCCGAGTGGCCCGCGGCGTGCAGCGAACATCGCCGAAGTGTACGAGGATGACTTTTCGCTCGCCGGCGTCACGCTGCGCGGCGACACACGCCTCGGCCAGGTTGAAACCACAACCGCCTATGTGCGGCACGAGATCGACAGCCTTTACGAGGCAACCGGCAGCTTCGCCGTGTTCGGCGTGGATCCGCTCCAGGTTCGCGGTATCGAAAAGCGCGACTTGCTTGACATTCTCGTACACGAAACGCGGCTCTCCGCGCCGCGCGGCGCGTCTATCCCGTGGTTCGTGGGGCTTTTTTACGCCGACGGCAGAGCGGAAAACCGCAGGATGCTGCAAGATGGCGCGGCGATCGCATATGGCTTGAACCGAACCGACGAGATCAGCGAACTGGCGCTCTTCGGTGAGGCCACCTGGCCCATCACCTCGCAGATCTCACTCTCCACCGGCGCACGCGTCTTTCGCTATGCGGTCGACATGGAGGCGAACACGACCGAAGAGCTGCTCGGCCTCTCATCGACCACCACTGGCCGCTCTTCCTTCACCGACTTCACGCCAGATTTTCGGCTCTCCTACCGCCCGACACCAAGCCTTCAATTCCACATCGCTGTGTCGGAGGGGTATCGTGGCGGCGGCTTGAATGCGGGAGAACCTATCGGAGTGGTATTGGGGCCAGCACAACCCCTGCGCAGCTATTCGGGCGACGAGCTCTGGACCTATGAAATCGGCGCTCGCGTATCGCTACTTGATGACACGCTGCAAATCAGCACTGCGTTTTACTACAACGATTGGCGCCGCATTCAGACCGACTCCCTTATCGTCGATAGTCTGCCGTACACCGGCAATGTTGGGCATGGCCGCGCGATCGGCTTTGAGACAGATGCCCTCTATACCCCGTTGGAAGGACTAAGCTTACGCGCGCATCTGGCGCTCAATGAATCAGAGCTCGTTCGCCCCGATCCGACCTTCCCCGGTGCGCTTGATAAGGATTTGCCAGGCGTACCTGACTACGCGCTGTCAGCGAGCGCGCGATACGAGAGGCCAATGCGCATCTTCGCTACAAGCGCCAACGCCTTCGCCGAACTCAATGTGGCGCACACCAGCCATTCCGCCGCAGATTTCACCTCCACCGCCCACCAGGATGCGCGCACCGAGGTCGACGCAAATTTGGGCCTCACCCTCGGGGACGCAGAGATCATGCTCTACGTGCGCAATGGCCTCGACGAAGCGGGCGAGACATTCTCCCTCGCAAACCCGTTTGCACCCGTACCGGTAACGACCCGTCAGCGTCCGCGCACGATCGGCGGGCAAATCCGCTACCGCTTCTAACGCAGCGGCATCCGGCGCTCGATCAAACCTCATCGCTGCACCTGAGGCGGCGCACCGACGGCGGCGTCTGAGGGGTGAACACACCCCTTAGCGGAGCTCTTATGAGATTTGCCGTCCTCGCTGGCATCGCGCTTGCGTTTTCCAGTTTCGCCGCCAGCGCCGCACCGATCACACCCTTGGAGGTCATTGACCTCGACGGAAACCGCCACCGCCTGCCCGCTGAATGGCGAGAAGGCGGCGTGCTCATCCTCGGCTTCAGCCATGACGCCCGCGCTGCGATGGATCAGTGGGTCAGCGACCTCGATCTTCGCGATAATGCGCAAAACTGGATTGAAGCGCCCGTTATCGGCGCGGCAGCACCCGCTCTAGCGCGTCCAATGATCCGTTCCAGCATGCGCTCGCGCTACAGCGATGCACGGCGCGCGCATATCGCGCCAGTGTTCGAGAATGCCGACGCGCTCATTGCCCTGGCCGGACCGCACGCTGAAGAGGTCGTGGTCCTGGTGCTGAACCCCGCCGGGGAAATTGTCGCACGTACCGAGGGCGCCAGCACTGCCGCCAATATCGCTGCGATCCGCAGCGCCCTGCGCGCGCCATGAGCATCAACACACAGACATGGCGCCCCGCACAGCGCCGCTGGACAATTGCAGAGATTGTAGGCTCTCCGCAGTTTTTCTGGTTCGCGCTTGGACTTTACCTGCTCGCACACATTGTGTTGCGGCTGTGGGAAACGCCAAACATTGCCAAGAACGATGTGCAGGAAGCCGTTGCGGCCCAAGGTTGGGCTTGGGGCTATCACCCGCGTAATCCGCCGCTTCACACCTGGATGCTCATGTCGAGCTATGCGATTTTCGGCACGCGCCTCATGGCGCACATCGTGCTGAAATATCTTCTGCTCGGCGCGACTCTGGGCTTTGGCTATCTCAACGCGCGGCGCTTGATCTCCAAGCCCCAACTCGCCGTCATCGCGGGATTATCTATGACCCTCTTAGCGCCGTTCGCCTGGACGGTGCACACGGCTCTAACTCACACATTATTGCTCGCGGCCATCAATCTCGCGACCCTGTGGGCCGCTTTGCGGCTGACGGCGTCGAGGCGCGGGATCGACTACGCTATTTTTGGGCTCGTGATCGGGCTGGGTTTTCTTGCAAAGTACTCCTACGCCCTCTTTCTGCTGCCGCTCATCGCGGCCATGCTCACCCAAGCTGAACTCCGCCAAACGCTGATCGATCGCCGCATCGCAGTTACGTTTGCCGTCGCGTTGCTGGTGTTTGCTCCCCACGGCATTTGGATGCTGGAGGTCCAATTCGACTTCATCCATTTCTTGGCTTCCAAGCAACATAACGTCGAGCCACGCCCCTACCTCGCAGACGTAGGCCTCGGCTTGGGCGGCGTTGCTTTTCAAGCACTCGCTTTTCTCACACCGCTCTTGCTAGTTTTCGCAGCCACCTTCCGCAAAACTTTTGGCGCTAGCGCCTCCAGGGCGCCATCACCCTGGGAGACAGCGATCATCCGCACGATCGTTTTCAGCCTCGGCCTATTGGTGATCGACGTGATCGTGCTGCGCGCTGTTCAGTTCGAGCAGCGTTATATGATGTGCGCCCTGCTGCTCGCCCCGCTTGCTGCTTTTGCCTGGTTGGCCCGGCGTGAAATATCCGCACGCGCGCTTTCCGCGTTCGTTGTCGCCACTGTCGCGATCGGCGCTTTGGTGCTCATTGCATTGCCGGCGCGCGCACTCTTGGCGCAGCGCACCTGCCATCGTTGCTGGGAGGAGATGGCGACGCCAGAACTCGTGCACGCAATGCGCGTCGCGGGCTTCGCCGAGGGAACGATCATCGCCGACCACTACAACCTTGCGGGCAACATGCGCTTGGCGTTTCCTGACGCACGTATCGTTGCAGCGAACTATGAGGTCGCGACACCGCCAGTTCGTGGCGAAGGACGCTGCGCACTGGTCTGGAACGCGCGCAACGCTGGCGATCCGCTCCCTGCCGCCATCGTGGCGTATCTCGACGCCGCAGGTGTCGAGCCTCAAGGTACGCCATCCTATGTCGTCGCCCCTCTGCGGCGCAGCAGGCGCATGGATCGATTTGGCTTTTGGATACTCGACAACACCGACGCCAACTGCAATTCGCGCGCGCGGCCAAACTGAGCTCAAACCGTGCACCCTCGCTGGCGCCACGCACGCTCCGTATGCGGGCCAACGCTATCCCCTTTCTGAACACCTCTCTCGGCGAGCGAAGAATATCCGCTTCGGGCCAGAGTGCGTCGTAGAGCAAAATTCTGCGACCGGCCTACTCGCTTCAATTGCTGCCGCTTGCGCCCTACCCGCGTGGACGGCTCAAGTTCGCCGATAGCTGCCATTCGCAGCTAGGGATTAGGCTCTGTGACCAGCCCTTTCAGCGACAACCGCTCAACGCCTATGCTGGCCGCCGATCGCGCGGGGGCCCGCGCACCACAGGGCAGTTCCGATGTCACAAGGCCGTATCGAAGCCATCGAGTTTCGCTACCTACCGAATGCGTGCCAAGAACCCGTGCGCGCTTGGTTTGAAGGGCGGCTGGCGGCGCTTAAGCTCGATGGCTCGCGGTCTGTCCACATTCCCCATCCAGACGGCGGCGGGCGCGCGCTCAAGATCAAGGGTGCCGGCGCGGCCGGCGGGCCAATTCAGTTTGGCGTCTTTCACAACACCGGACCCAAAGCCGCGCAGTTCGATTTCGACGGTCGGATGATGGACGATGTGGCGTCGGGTTGGGACGGCGCATTCGAAGGCGGCGCCTCGTTTCAGCAGGCCGTTGCCGAATTCAATATGTCCAATAGGCTGATCGGGCTCGGTTACGACATCGTTCCGTGCATCGGCTATGGCCGCGTCGCGCGCGAAGGGCTGTCGTCGTGGTTCGCGGTCTTCGACCATGAGCCGGGGCTGCGAACCGATTCCGATATGATGTATCCCGGTATTGGCATCGACGAGTGGAAGCGGCTGAATACCACCATTGGCGATCTCATGTTCACGCTTGCCGTCCGCCACGATCTGATCGGCCATTGCTGGTATCAAGGCGCAGCGGACGGACGTCTGCTGATCCGCGACCTGCATCCCTTTCGCTACGCCGACCCGCTGAACATGTCGCAGGTGTCCTGGGTCATGCAGCTTTTCTACGCCATGCACATTCGCGGAAACGCAACACGTCTGCTTGGCTTGAAGCGCAACGACCCGGCCGAGCCGCGTGACCTCCACGTCTGGCAGTACCGCGCTTTCTGCCCCGATGTGACGTTGGAGGACCATGACCAACTCCGCCATGACCTGGTGGTCCCGTACATGCTGAAACCTCCGGCAGACTTCAGGTTCGATCGGCTGGTCGCTCTCCTACGTGAGAACCGAATTACGGCGGCGTTGATGGATGCATGCCCGGCAAAGTTTGCACGTGCATAAACCAGAGCGTCCGCTCCAGGGTTGCGCCGGAGTGGGCTGAGCGGGCAGTCGGCTTGCGTCGCATTACAGATTTGGCGACACTCAATGTTGTTGCGGGTGAGGCTTACGCATCGTGTCGGCAGACGATCTGGATCTGGCTGTGGTCGTTTTGTCTTACGGCCCCCGTCAGACGATCACCGACGCTGTGCACTCTCTGCTTGCACAAGGGAGCCGCGCGGAGATCGTCATCGTCCACTCCGGCGGGGGCCAACCACCAGATGCGCTCATGGCCGCGAACCCCGCGGTGCGCCTGATCGTGGTCAACACCCGCCTCTATCCCGGCGCCGCCCGAAATGTCGGCGTCACCTCAACAAGGGCCCCCTATGTTGCGTTTTTGGCCGACGATTGCATGGCGGGCACCGGTTGGATTGATCATCGCATTGTGCGGCACCGCGCCGGCGCGCGCGCCGTCGCCAGCGCGCTGGTCTGCCACAAGCCCTACGCGCCGGTGGCGCTCGCCGCACATTTGAGCCTCTATTGCCGACGCATGCCGCGCGCAAACCCCAGCTTCGCTCTGCGCTACGGCGTGTCCTATGATCGCGGCCTGTTCGCGACCTACGGCTTATTCCGCGAAGATTTAGAGAGCGGCGAGGACACTGAGTTCAATCAGCGGCTGTCGCCCGCCGATGCGCCGCACTGGGCGCCGGAAATCGTAACGGTGCATCAAGGTGCAGAGAGTATCAGCGCGTTCTTTCGCTCACAGTGGAGCCGCGGCAAGCGCATGGCTCGGGCGTGGCGGGCGTTGGGCGCATTTGGCGCGTCAGAAGTGGGGCGCAACGCCCTTGCCCGCACCGGTATGATCTTGCGCGAAATGTGGGACGTGATCGAGCCGCGCCAACGCGTGACCGCGGCGCTCTGCGTTCCCCTGATAGTACTTGGCAACATCTCGTACGCTTACGGCGCGCTCATGTCAGGAGCGCGGAAATGATCACGACGCATCTGAAGTCGTCAGGCGCGCCGCCGACTATCGTCGGCGTCTTTTCTTTTCGCTACGACGCGCACTTGGTCCCGGCCATGCTGGCCAGCATCGAGCCGATGGTTGATGGCTGGGTGTGCTATGACGACCGCAACGCGGACAGCGTCTTCAGCAACGAAATCCGCCGTCGGGGCCTTCTGCTTGAGGCAGCGCGGGGGACCGGCGCGCGTTGGGCGCTAGCGATTGACCCCGACGAACGATACGAGACCGCGCTCGCCCCAGCGATCCGTGCGCTTACGGATGAAGATGGACCATGCTGCTACACGTTCGCCCTGCGCGAGATGTATGGCGAGAGCGTCTACCGCATCGACGGCGTCTGGGGTCAGAAGAGGCAAGCGCGCCTGCTGTCACTGCAACACGGGCTCTGTCAGCCTAAAGATCAACTCCATCTGCCATGGAGCTATTTCATTCCCGGTCATCGGCTCATCGATACCAACTTCAACCTCTACCACCTCAAAATGATCACGCGCGCGCGCCGCCAGGCGCGGGCTGCGCTCTACAATTTCCTCGACCCCGACAAGCGCATGCAAACGCTGGGCTATGATTATCTGGCCGACGAGGCTGACGCCGCCTTTGAAGCCATCCCCGAGGGACGCGGATACCATCCGCCGCATGCTGAGGACGGCGGCCTCTGGATGCCGAATGTGGACGCTCGATGATAGAGCCGCTCGACGATAGCCAACGTCTGCGCGTCCTCGTGCTCACCAACCATTTCAAATGGTTCGGCGGCTCCGAAATTGTGGCGCTTGAAATTGCACGCGGGCTCTCGAACTTGGGCGATGACGTCACCCTCGCATCCAACGTAATAGGCGCGCCCTTGGCCGATCATGCCGCGGGGCTGACGCTGACGGATGATATCGCCGCGATCGACCTGCCGAGCTTTGACCTGGTGTGGTGTCAGCATGATCTTCTGAGCCTGCTCCCGCTCACGACGTGGGCGTGCGCGGCGCGCGACGGCCTGCCCCACATCGTCCTCGTCTCGCTCTCGCCATTTGAACCCTACGAACACTTGAATGGCGCATTGGCGCGCGCCTTATCGGCGGACCTCTACGCCAATTCGGCCGAAACCGCCGATGCTGTCGCCGCGGCGAACCACGGCATGCTCAAGCGCGACGACATCCACGTTTTCCATAATGCTGCGCCGGCGCGGTTCTGGCGCCGCGCAGACTGCGCGCCTTCGGCTCAACTCGGCTCTGTTCTATTTGTGTCCAATCATCCGCCGACAGAAGTCGATGCATGCGCGGCGCTTCTGGAATCGCACGGCGTTGCTGTTCGCCGCTTGGGTACGGGCCACACAGTGCGCTTGATCGAGCCGGACGATTTGAGCTCGGCTGACGCCATCGTCTCCACTGGGAAAACCATCAGCTACGCCATCGCCACGGGGAAACCCGCATTCATCTACGATCACTTTGGCGGCGACGGTTGGCTGACGGGCGGCAATTTCGAACATAATCGCTATTTCAACTTTTCCGGCCGCCCACAGAAGCGCCGCCTCCATGCCGAGGCGCTCTCGGCGGAAGTGCTGGGCGGCTTTGGCCGAGCAGCAGCTCAAAGCGCCAACCGCGCAGATCAGTTCGACCTGTCGCGATTCCATCTCGAGCACCATCTTCACGCCCTGCGCCAGCGCGCTCTTTGTGATCGCGAGTCGGGGTCACGCCGGCTGCTGCGTCGCGCCAGGCTCGCCTTATCGTTGAGGCAAACCGCGTTTCGCGCACATCTGGAAACATCCAGGTGCAAAGCCGAGGTGATGCGTTCTTTGAGGCGTTACCTTGATCTCTAGCCGGCGTCTCTGGCCGACCTAGACGCGTCGCAACAACGCACCCCGCAAGCCCGCCGCTCTATGAGCCCAAGTGTGCTCGGCGTGCGCCAGCTTAGCGGCGGCATTACCCATGGCGCGCAACGTATCGGGCGAGCCAAGCCCTGCCTCCAGTTTCTCGACCAATTCGCCGTAGCTGCGAAATGAAAGAAACGTCTCGCCATCGCGAAAACCAAGGGCGTGCAAATCCTCCATGGCGTCAGCGACGGGACAGCAGCCCGCGCCCGCGGCCTCAAAGAATTTCGCCATCGGTTCAAGCCCGGGCCGCATTGGCACATCACGCGCCGCCACCTGATGCAGCTCTTCCCTGCGCGCTATCGGAGCCTCGATATCGGCTGATATGGCCATACAGGCGAGAAACGGGTTGAGGTGTTCGCCGAGCTGAAGATACGGCGTCATCGGCAGGCGGGTCAGCGGCAGATGGGCGTCCGCCACGGCGCGCTCAGCGATCTGCCGGCACATATAAGCGCTACCAAACGTGACCGCGCCCTCGCGCGCCGCACTCACATTGCGGAAGCGCGCCGGTTCAAAACCCTTTGGCGCCCAATCGGCGTCGATCCCCTCGTTCTGCAGCCGGTCGCGCACCACGGCGCCTGAGGTGATAACCGAACTAAAGCGATGGCGGCGGACGACGGCAGGCCACGCACCGTTCAATGCAGGACCAAAGATGTCGCTGTAATTTTGGATGATGTCATGATCCATAAGTATGCGAAGACCGTCGAAGCCATCCCAGGATAAGGTCGGCGCGGTGCGCAGTCGCTTGAAGGCGACGAACACAACAACCGCATCATAATCTGAGAGGCGAACAGAGCGGCTAGCATCGGTCAGCCGGCCCGCATCAAGAGCGTCTAAGTCGGCAGGAACCACATCGAACTCAGGCAGTTCGCCGATCCGATCCATGAAGTCCTGCTCGAAGCGGGGGTATGTGTAGGGGTGATGGAGAAGCAATGCCTTCATGAGAGAGAAGATACACCCGCCTGTCGGGGCTGCACCAGTGTCCGCGAAGGGCCAGGTAGGCACGTTGTACAGGATTTCGCGACTGACCTAGTTGCTCCAAAGGTGCCGGCGGTGCCCTGTCCGTTCGAACGGCGCGATTTCGCCGAGAGGCGACGTTCGGCTTTTGGCTATCGCCACTTCGAAATAGCCTCCAATGTCGTCCGAAGGACGGAGGCTGTTTGATATGAGATTGATCTGGATTCTTGCGGCGGCGTTTGCGGTCTGGGCAATCGGGACCCGGGCGCAGACCGAAGATTTTTCTGCGGAGGCTCAGGCGGTCTTGGCGGTCGAAGATGCCTACATCGCCGCGGAGCTTGCGCGGGACGAAATGGCGCTTCGCCGTATCTTGGACGATGCCTTTGTGCTCAACCGAAGCGACGGCACAACCAACGATAAGGAAGCCTTGATCACCAGCGTTCTGAGTCTGAACATGATTGGTCAGACAATCACTGAACGAACGGTCTTGGTACAAGGCGATGTCGCGATCGTATGCGCGACCACTGAATTGACGTTCGCTTCGGCTACATCCGAACCAAGGGTGTCCCGCTTGCGGTACACGAGCACTTACCAGAACCGCGACGGTGCTTGGCGCATGTTGGCGTTGCACATGTCGGCGCGGACTTGAGAATGTGTGAGCCACGGCCCGCCGCCGAGCAATAATTCTCAAATGGCATGCTCGATACAATCCGGTCAGTGGCTTAGCGTCGATCTAACCGGCGCGGTTTCGCCGAAGGCAGTCATTGCCTCAAAAAGCTAACGCCGCGCATGGGACCGAGATGCGCAAAACGACTGGGAGCCGGTCAGCCAAAGCGATGGCGGGACCAGAATCCCTCTAAGCACAAGGACCAATCAAGTTTCCACAACACCGCACCACTCAGCGATGAAGACCGCTATCGTCTTGGTCACGCGGCGCACCGATTCCAGATCAACGCACTCGTCAATGCCATGCGCGCCAATGCACGACGGACCGTACACTAGGCTTGGAATGGACCCGAAGACGCCCAGAATGCGTGAATCGGTCGAAGCGGTGGAGGCGTATGCTTGCAGCGGCTCGCCGAAAACAAACTGGTGCGCATGACGCAACGCCGCCTCAGCCGCGCCGCCCGGAGGCAGGATGTAACCTGCATTATGAAAGCCATGATATTCCACCGTGGGTGCGGGTAGACTGGGGTCCAGCGCGGCGGCCGCGGCGATCGCGGCTTCGATCTCGGCCTTACCCTCTTCGATGCTCCATTCGGGATAAAGGCCAGCGCGCACTTCAAGCACGCATTGCGCCGCCACGCTCGACACCCACTCGCCACCTTCGATTTTGCCGAGATTGAAACGCACGGGATGGGCATGATCGCAATAGTGCGGATGCGCATCGCGCCGTGCATTCCACTCCGCTTCCAACGCCTTCAGCTGGCGCCAGACGAGCCAAGCACGTTCGATGGCGTTAACGCCGACACTGTAGGCGCCTGAGGCGTGGGCGGGATCCCCAGGCACCGTAATCTTGAACCAGAGCAAACCCATATTCGCGCGGGTGAGTTCTTCGCCCACGGGTTCTGGTATGATCGCTGCATCCGCGGTGTACCCGCGCAGCAGGCACGCAAACGCGCCGTTGCCTGTGCACTCTTCCTCCACGACCGACTGTAAGTGAATGCGTCCGCGCGGGGCCAGATTGGCGGCGCCAAGAGCGTCAAAGGCGAAAACCATCGCGCCAATACCGGCTTTCATATCGCCGGCGCCGCGACCATAGAGCTTGCCGTCACGCACTTGCGGCTGAAATGGCGCCGAGCGCCATCGATGTTCGGGGCCGGTGGGAACGACATCGATATGGCCATTGAGTATAAGGCTTCGTCCGCCCGAGAGCTCGCTATGATGCGTGCCCACCACATTATAGGCTTCGCTATAGGGAGACGCGACCGGCGAGGCCCCTGGGTGACGCTTCAATTCGTCGATATCGATCTTCCAACGATCAACTTCCAGTCCGCGTGCACGAAACGCCTCCGCCATGAAATCTTGCGCGGCGCGCTCGTGCTCCCGCAGCGAGGGGAAACGAACAAGATCCATGGTGAAGGCCAATTGCTCGTCAAATCGCCGGTCGACCGCTTCACAGATGCGGCGCGCCTGATCGTCGTTGATCCCGCTCACTGCGCACTCTCCTTCAGCCGCCGATCAGACAAAAGCGCCGGCCACAGCATCGCCAAAGCGCTCAGCGCCAACGCCAACGTCGCGGCGTTGATGAGAACATCGTAGTTGGTCGTTTCCAGCAGAACACCGGCGATGAACGGCCCGCTCGCCAACCCCATTTTGGAAATAAAGCCCGCTGCGGCGGCGGTGCGGCCGCTGCGGTCGAACTCGGCGGCCATGCCGAGCAGATAGGCTATAATGAACGCCCATGCCGATCCGGTGATGCAGTTCGCCGCTATGTAAGCAATCGGGTCGGCGCTCCAGTGAAAGGCAAACGTGCCGACCACCGCCAACGCCATGCCAATCAACAAGGGACGCCATCGCCCCATCCGCACGCCCAGCGCCACGACCAGCACGGCGCCAATGATTGAAACCCAGGAAGATGCGCCCACCGCAGCGCTAGCAAAGTCCGTCGTCAGGCCGTTGCGACGACCAAGCTCGATCACATAGGCGGCAAGCGCCATGTTAGCGAGCTGAAACAAAAAGACAGCGGCCAGCGTCGCACCGAGCGGCCCAAACTGGATGCGCGGTCGGTTGCGATCCTTCTGCTGGCGGTCCTCCAGCGGGTAATCGCTGAGGAAGGGCAACATCAAAAGCGCCGCCAAGCTGAACGCCGCCAGCGCGTAAAAAAGCGCGGCCGTCCCAAACACCGGCACAAGACGCGGCAAGAGCATGGTGCCAAGCCCGCCCAGACCAAACTGCACCACCAGCAGCATGCCAAAAACGCGATCGGGCGACTTTGTACGCGAGAAGATCCCGTAGGAGACGCCGACCAACGCACCGCCAATAAAGCCATGCACGGCGCGCACGGCGATGAGCGTCTGCAAGTCACGTAGAAAGGTCGACGCGACATCGATGCCGATGATGAGCACAAGCGCGCCTAGCGCAAACGGTCGCCACGGCACAAAGCGCACCAGCGCCACCGCGCACAATGCGCCAACCGCGGCGCCGTACATGTTGGCCGAAGCGACAAAGCCGGCCTCCTGTTCGCTCACGCCAAGCGCATCAATCAGGCCGGTCACGATCGCCGCCATGATGTTGACGTAGAAGAGACCGGCGGTGGCCAAGAACGCCAGCATGACGCTCGCGATCAAGCTATCCGGCGGCGCCCGCCACGTACGGCCCGGCGCGCGTGCTGCATCTGTCATTGGTGCGCCTCGCACATCGGGGCAAGGCTGCTCAGTGCTCGAACGGCGCGGCCCCACCTATACTCACCGCCATCGCTGAAGTAGTAATAGCTCGCCCCGTTCGGCATGAAGGCGACGGCGATGCCTCCGAAACCGGACATAAACGGCGTCCAGACCGGGTGCGCGCACTCAAGCGCTGCCTGCGCATTCCAGGCCCAAAAGCCGTTATTGTAACGGAAATGAGCGTCGGGTCCCGCAAGCCCCACAGCGCTCTCATCGCGTTGCATGGCCGCCGCCAGTTCGCGAGGCGCCATCAACGGCTGCCCATAGCTGTCAGGATTTTGCAGATAGGCAGAGATCTTCGCCACATCGTCGGCCAAGAGCGTGAGCCCCCACCCCACAAACGGCTGGCGCGCTTCATCGTACGTGCGGCGCGTGGCGCGCATCGTTGCGCTAAGCCCAAGCGGCTCATAGACGCCCGCCGCCAAAACTTCATCGAAGAAGTCATGGCCGGCGCCGCGCCGCGCGCGCCAAAACTCCGACATTGCGGCGCCCAGCACAAACGTATCGGGCGTATGATAGACCCACCGGCGCCCCGGCGGCTCGCGCCGTGGGTAGAGATTGCACGCCAAGGGCAGTTTTTCAGCGAGCGTAGTCGAGAGAAAAAACCGGCTCGTCGTCAGCGCGTTCTCGTCCGCTTCACTGACTGGCGACGTGTAACGCCCGGTCGCCATATCAAGGGCGTTGTCTAGACTGACACCACGCCAGTCCTGGCAGGCATCGACATAGTCGCTAATGCGGCTGGCGCCCGCGCCCGGATAAAGCAGTTCCAGCCGCATCAGGCCAAAGCCGCCACCCATCGATTTTGCCAGCGAATAAGACGGCAAGAGCAGCGACTCGCAAAACGGGTATGGACCCGCCCGCGTCTCGCACCCGCCGCGATAGTGCACGCCGTTATAGATGACCCCATAGGTCGTCAGCGCCGCCGGATCGACATCCGCCGGCGACGCCAATGCGTCAACGTCGACACCGAAGGCGGCCAGCGATGAAATTGGTTCAACCCGCATCCGGCGCTCGCGCTCTGTTCGAAATTCGCTAATCAGCGCCGACGTCGACTGTGATCCGGGCGTATAGCTGGCGGACGCCGCGCCCCAGAAATCAAACTTGAAGTAGGCGCACGTCTCGGATGCGATCTGCCAAGAGACACGCGAAATCTCAGCGCCGCGGAACACGAATGTCAGCACGCCATTGTGCGTGCAATTGGCGTTGGTTTCTATCAGCGCAAATGGCAAAGCAGCCCGCGTCCAACCCTGATCGCGCGCCTCACTCCAAACACGTCCAGGCTCAATCGCGACTTCCCAATTGGGGTGCGCCCCTAGCATCGGTCCGCGCCGCGCCGGAATGAGCCAGTCGCCATCCTGGACGAGCTCGATCTCAAAGCCAGGAAAAGTGTCCACCTGCAGGGCGCGCTCGGCGGCGATGGAGAGCGCGTCGGTCAGCACCCGCATCTGACCGCGAGCCTCGCGCACGCGCAGCGTGCCATTGAAGGCATGCTGTGGAGCGACCGCGTGCGATGGCGGAGCAAAGGCGCGCATCGGCGCCAGCGCCGCCATGGGCTCGGCGCTTTGCAGCCATGCTGCGCCGAGGTCTTCGCGCGCGCCCTCGCCGGCGCCCGCCCGCTCGCCTGAAACGCGCACGTCATCAAGCCAGCATTGGTCGTTGTCGGCGTTTCCAGACACCCGCGCACCGATCAGCAGCCGCTCGGCGCCGTCGAAACGCACATCACGCACCGCGTTGCGGTGCATGGTGACGCCATCATCCTGCCCGTCGCTGACGCGCAGGATTTCAATCCAGGTGCGGCCGCCGTCCCCTGACGCCTCCACCAGACAATAGTCGTCGCCTTCGAGGTCGTATGCCGCCATTGCCGCGGCGACGCGCACGCCGCTGAACTCACGCGTTGAGACGCTGTGCACCGCAGCTGCGCTGCGCGTTAAGCGCAGGGCGACATTGCCCTCATAGGTCGTAAGGCGCACATCGCCGCCGGACGGAGCCCAGCCCTCGGCGTCGCCGTCTTGAAAGCTCTCGGAAAGAACTGACTCCGCTGCCGCGCTGGCGGGCCAAAGCACACAGCAGGCAGCGAAGAGGAAAGCCCGAACTCTCATAGCACACCTTCGGACTTTAACACCGCCGCCAATGGCTGCAGTCTGGCCTCGTGCTTGCGCCACTGCTCAAGCGACTCCGCATAGAGCGGCCGGCGCACTTGCGCGGCGCTCGCGGTCGTTGAAGGCTGCGGGTTTTGGTGAAACGCCGTGCACTGGTCCTCCCAGCCGGCGCCGCAAAAATCCAGGATGCGCCGGGTCTGGCCCTCAAGATCGGCGACGACATCTTCATAGGCCACATCCAGAATGCGGCCCCCGGCGACTGCGCGCCAGTGCTGCATCAGCCGCGCATAGGCGCCGATATAACGACCGATGTCTTCGAGGTCGTACGAAAACGGGTAGCCCATGCGAAAATAAGTCTTGAACATCGCATACCCGGCAGCCATCGGCGCGCGGGTAAGATGCACGATACGCGCGTGCGGCAGCGCCTTTGCGATGAGGCCGACATAAAGAAAGTTGAGCGGTGTCTTGTCGATAATGCGCCGCCGCTTCAACCCATATCCAGATAGCGCGCGCCAGTATTCATCCCCCAGCGCGCCGAGATCTGCGTTTGCGGTGGCGGCGATCAGACTTTCTTTGTCCCGCGTGCTGCCGTGGCGTGTGGCGGCATAAGCAAGGTCATTGACCTCGCCGGCGCTGGCGATCTGGCTGTGAGAACTCAAAATGCGTTCAACCAAAGTTGTGCCTGTCCGCGGCAAGCCAAGCACAAATATCGGCGCCCCGTCCGAGCGCCCACTCTGCGCCCGCGCGAACCAAGCAGCGTCGAAGGTTTGGGCGATGGTCGCCATCGCCTTGCGATCCGTTTCGACTGAATAAGAGAGCCGCTTGCGCCGCGCCGCTGCGCCGCGCGCAAACCAGTCGAATGCCGCCGCATCCTCGCCAAGGTCCTCCCTTTCCTTGCCGATGGCGTAGCAGAGCCCCGGGTCGACATCGCCGCCGGCGCGCAATGCGGCGGCCTCCAATTGCGCGATATGGTTTGATTGGCTGGTCTGCTTGCGTAGCGTTGATCGATTGTAGGCGAGTTCTCCAAGTTCGGGCCGCGCCGCAAGCAACCGATCGGCAATGGCCTCGGCTTCGTCCATGCGTCCGAGCGCGGCGGCGCCGCCAGCTAGCGCCGCCTGAAGCGCCATATCCGCAGGCCGCTTCAGGCTCGCCGCGTGCGCAACAGTGTAAGCCTCCACATGCGCGTTGAGTTCGGTCAAAAGCCGAATGAGGCGCAAGGTGAGCTCGGGCGCATCGATGTCTCCCGTCGCCAGAGCCATGTCGCGGGCCTCGGCGATGCGCCCACAATAAAGGTGAGCGGCGATCCGCATGAGGCGTATATCCTGGCGCGCAGGCGCAAGCGCGAACGCACGTTCCACAAACGCGTCAGCTTGGAGGCTCTTACCTGCGGCCTGCGCGATGCGACTTTGCATGCAAAGCACATCCGGATCGTCAGGCCGGCAGGCCGCAAGCGCCGACGACGCGGTTTGTGCCTCCTCGAACTTGCGGGCGCGCAACAGCGCCTCAATCTCACGCAGCGCCGCCCTTGAAGACGACGCCATCCCCGTCTCGTTGGGCGGTGCTGAAGCCGGCATCGTCTTGCGTTCTCCCCGCGCCCCTAGAACGTATAAGCGATCTGAGCGCCGACGGTGCGTGGCAATGCGATAAAGAGCCTGCTGTTGCTGCCATAGAAGCCAAGGCCCGGGTTCGGCCCAAACTCGCTCACCGAGAACGAGCCGCTCGTGCCCTCTTCGTTGAAGATGTTCTTGACGAAGAGCGAGGCGGTCCAACGCTCTGTCTGCAAGGATGCGGTGGCGTCCCAGATGGTAAAGCCGCCGAACGAGCGGGAATCTGGGTCAGCCTCCTCGACCAGGTTGTTGGTGCCGCTCTGATAATACCCGTCGATGACGCCGATGAAGTCGATGCCGGATGAGACCGGGCGCGTATAATTGAGCGCCAGATTGAGCATGTGCTCAGGCACGCCAGGCAAAGCGCGTCCGTCCGCGGCGACCAGCGCGCCCTCCGGGTTGATGAAGTCGCCAGACGTCTCGGCCTGCACGTAGGCATACCCCAGCGCATAGGCGAACTCATTGGTCAGGTGGCCGGATATCTGCAGTTCAATGCCCTGGGTCTGGGCCCCGTCGCCATTCGCCACCGCAAAGAAATCACCGAAGGGGGCGAACGTGTTGAGCTGCGGATTTTGCCAGTCAACGAAGAAGGCGCTTGCATCATAGCGCACGCCATTGACCGTGCCTTTGACCCCGACTTCGTAATTGATCACGGAATCGGATTCGTATTCCTGCCAGCCAGGTGCGTTATTGAAGTACGGCAGGGTCTGCACCACGACGGCATTGTTGCCGCCCCGGCGATAGCCTTCGGAAATGGTGGCATAGACAAGATCGTCATCGGCGATGTCGACGGCGAGGTTGAGCTTGAACAGCGTGTCACTCTCGCCGCGCTCAAACGTCGAATTGGCCACGCCAGCTGCGCGCACCGCATCGAAGGCGCCGACACCGACATTGGTGCCAACCTCAGATTCGTTGTCGAACCAGCGAAAGCCGCCCGTCAGCCGCGCCCGATCAGTGAAGCGCCAGGTGAGTTCGCCAAACAGCGCAAGATCCCGGAATTGTTCGGCGCGAACATAAGTGAAGACATTGTCGGTCGAAACAAAGTCAGGCAATGCGTACCAAGCGGCATAGGCGTCAGCGAACGCCTCGAAGCCAACATAGTCGGAGCCCTGCGTAAGACTGCGCTGCTGATCCTGATAGAATGCGCCGACCAGCCAATCGAAGCGCCCGCCGGCCGCAGACACGAGGCGCAACTCTTGCACGAACGCCTCGTCCGAATATGTGCGATCGGTGCGATACAGCAGCGGGGCGACGTTGGTGAAGCCAAGCGCAAACGGATTGAACAAGGCATAGAAGTTGGCGATGCCGCCATTGGCCCAAAAGCCGCTTGAATCTGAGACGCTCTCACCCTCGATTTCGTAATACGAGGACGAGGACGTCAGTGTCGCAAAGCCGAGGTCAACGTCCACTTCCATGGAGGCGACACTGGCGTCGCGGCTACTGGGCTCCAAGATGACCGCGCCGCTTTCATAATCCCCGTAAGGATTGCCGAGCCCATCCACGCCCTCGGTGAGTTGGCGTCTACCGCCGACCTCATCGGACTGCGCCACATAGTTGAAGGTGATGTCGGCGTTGGGCGCGATCTCCCAGAGCGCGCTGACGCGGCCATAGACATACGCATAGGTGTCGGCATCCTCGACGCTTCGATAGGTTGTCGCGTCATAGCCCGTATCGAACACACCGTTCGGCTGAACCGGCGCGCCGTCGGCGCCGAGTTCATAGAGGTTCACGTAATCAGTGATGCCAGGATAATCGGCGATCGCAATGTTGGCGCGGATTGCGAAATTGTTCGCAACCGGAATGTTGATTGTGCCATCGCCATAAAAGCCCAGATCCTCCGAGCCCTCCACACTTGAGGTCGAGCCTGAAATCCGTCCCTCAAACTCGCCGATCTGCGGTTCGCGTAAAAGATAGCGCACAGTGCCGCCAAGCGAGCCTGACCCGTAGATGGTGCCCTGCGGGCCGCGCAAAATCTCCACGCGCTCAAGATCGACCAGCGCGAAATTCCCAAACACCGGGGTGTCATTGACGTAGGTCGAAACAGACGCCACCGAGGCGACGGCAAAGTCGCCATTGTTGGAGGCGTCGACATTGAGGCCACGAATGCGGATCGAGTTGAAGGTCGCCGCATTGCGCGGCCCTTGGTCGATCATGCTGATGCCTGGCACGCCGCGGATGAGTTCGGCGCTGTCGAGCGTCACATTCCGCTCGATGTCGTCGCCGGAGACGGCGGTGATGTTGTAGGGAACGTCGAGGATGTCCTCATTGCGACGTGTCGCGGTCACGGTGATCGTGTCCGTTTCCTCAACCTCCGCGCCGGCTTGCGCCTCCTGCGCCGCGGCTGGCGCAGAGAAAGCGACGGCCAATGAGGCGCCCCCAAGAAGCACCCGCGCAAACCGAGAGATCGCTTTGTTCTGGCCGTTATTGCTCATGACACTTTCCCCGCTTCTCACTTCCGCTCGTCGTCTCGCACAACCGTCAGGTCTTTTTTCGTAAGTGTTCGACCTTGCCATCGGCGCTGATGGGCTCGCCCGGCTTCAGCAAAGGGCCGAGGCCGTCGAGGTGTTCTGAACGGTCTTTCGCCTGATACGGCGCAAACGAACGCGCACCGTCTCGAAAGCTTTTCAAGGGTTGCCCCAGGCCGTGCCAACCGCTCGCGCGCACGCGGCGGACATAGTCGAAGTCCACCTCGACAGGCATGATCTCGCGCGCTTCACCGGCTTGATGAATTATCTCGCCGCCAGGGCCAGCGATCACCGAGCGGCCATTTCCCAGCGCGCCCGCGACATTCACGTCGAAAAAATAGCACTGGTTGGCAGCGGCGCTGGCGCGCGCCATGCAAATCTCGACGTCCCGATCGATCGTGTTGGTCATACTTGGGTGCAACACGACCTCCGCACCCTTCCAAGCAAGCGTGCGCGTCGTTTCTGCAAACCACATGTCGTAGCAAATCGACACGCCAAAGCGGCCTACGCCAGGCACGTCGAACACCACGCTTTCCGCCCCAGCAGAAACGCCGCGTTCATAAGGCGTGAACGGGTACATCTTGCTGTAGCGGGCAATGACTTCACCGGCCGGATTGATGACCGGACAGGTGTTGAAAATGGCGCCGCCGCGTCGCTCATAAAGCGATCCTGGCAACAGCCACAGATCCGTCTCGCGCGCCAAGGCGCAGAAGAATGCTTCAGCGGGACCGGGTAAGGCCTGCGCTTGGTCGAGGTTTGCGCCGTAAGCCGCGAGCTCGCCGATGAGCGCCATACGGAGCCACGGAAAGCGCCGCTTCAGCCGACGCACCTCATCGGCGATCTCGGCGCAATTGTCTTTCTGCTCAAGCGCCAACTGGAGCGCTGCGATGGCGAAGGTCGTCATGCAAGCCTCTTAAGGCTCGCACGCTATGGGTCAGTCAAAGGGCGGCATAGGTCCAGCTTTGACCGTTTGCTGGCGCCAGCTCAGGTGAGCGCCACCTCAGGTGCCCTGCTCGGCGCTGGGACCAAAACGCCACGATTAAAGAGCGCCAAATCATCTTTGTACCATTTGATCTGATCGCCCTCGACGACGGTGAAGTAACGGGCCGTTTCGCCATAGGACCAGACCTTCCAGCGTCTGCACCAACGGTCGTCCTCGACCCACCACTCACCTTCGTCGCAATCTTCATGCGCATAACCGGCCTTGCCGATCAGCGTGCCGTCAGGGCGCACCTCCACCGAATAGGGATCGCCATAAACCGTGCGACAGAGCAAAGTTGCGCCGCTCAAAACGCGCTCGATATGCGCCCCGCTCAACCAAGACGAGCGCGCCGCATCGAGACGGTCAAGCGCCGGATCGCCCAGGTCGCGCATCACTTGCGCGAGAACTGCAACGCCGGGTCGAATGCGCTCAACCGGCACGCCGGAGACGCCCATGCGGAAGGCCGATACGCCCTCTCCCTCCCGGGCGTAAAAACGCGTCGCCGGCTCGATCAACAAGCCACGTTTGGCCGCTTCGCGCGCCAGTGAGCGCGCGTCGAGACCGGGCGGGCCGGTCACCCAAATCGATGCGCCTGAAAGCTGGGGATCAATCAACACCAGATGCGGCAAGTGATAGTTCAGCGCATCACGTAGCGCCGTCAGCCGTTCACCGATGGCCCTACGAACACGATTGGAGGCGGCGTCGTAATGCCCGAGCGCCATCAACAGCGCCCCAATGCGCTGCGCCGCGCGCGGTGCCGGGCCCGCCAAGAGACTTCGCACTTTGCGCAATTCACGCACGACCGCGGCCGGCGCGACCAGAAAGCCGAGCCTTAGCCCCGGCCCGAACACTTCGCATAGATCCGAAATGTAGATCACCCGCTCATCGACATCCGCGGCCTTCAGCGCCGGCAATCGCTTCTCGCCGAACCCGCTGGTGACAAAGTCGATTTCAACAACAAGCGCATCTTCGCTTTCGGCTTTGCGCAGAACGGTTTTGCGCCGCACGCGCGACATGTGTGTGCCGGTTGGGGCTTGCCGGGTCGGGGTGACAAACATCACCGAGCGCCCGTTGAGGGCGGCGTCAACGCGCAAGCCTTCGCCGTCGATCGGTTGAGCCAACACGTCCGCGCCCTGTAGCCGCAAGAGCTCGCGCAATTCAGGCAAGCCTGGATCTTCGATCACCACGCGCGAACTTGCATCGACAAACAATTGCGTGACGAGGTCGAGCGCCTGTTTCCAGCCCTCGGTAATCAATATCTCATCCGCCGCCGCCTGAACGCCGCGCCGAGGGAGGATTTTGGTGCGGATTTCTTCGATCAATTTCTCGTCGTCGCTCTCCGAGAAATTCATCGACCATTTCTCAAACTCGCGCGCGCCCAAAGCAGCCCGGCTCGCGTCACGCCACTCGCCTACAGAGGAGAGTTCCGCGTCGAGGCATCCTTCCAGAAACGGATAAGGGTAAAGCGCCCAGTCGGGCGGAATGCGGCGCGACCAGTCCACGCGACTGCGCCGCTTCATTTGCGCCCGCCAGGTTGCAGCCGAGCGCGGTTCGCAGGCCTCGGTTTTACGCAGATGCCTGGAGGCGACTTCCGCGAGATCTTCGCACACGAAAAGCCCGCTGCGCTCCTTGCCCACGAGATAGCCGTCGGCCACCAATTGCTGATAAGCCAAGATAACGGTGTTGCGCGCCACGCCGACCCGCTTGGCCAAAGCGCGCGAGGATGGCGCACGGCTACCCGGCTCGAGTGTGCCGCTCGCGATCGCGCGGATCAGGTGCTCGCGAATTTGCTGCTGCAGCGAGAGCCCGTTTTCCTCATCGAGGACAAATGTCAGTCCGTCCCGCACCTAACTGGCCCCATTGCATCTACCCTGCTGGTACTATTCGATACCGCCAAAGCGCGTCAGTAAAGGGCTCAGCACACCGCATGGCCTCAATCCCATGACCACCAACGCCAAACTTCTCGCCCGTCGCACGAAAGCCATTCCCCGCGGGGTCTCAACGGCGACGCCGATCTTCGCCGCGCGCGCGGAAAATGCTCGCCTCTGGGACGCTGAGGGCCGCGAATACATAGACTTTGCCGGCGGCATCGCCGTCCTCAACACAGGTCACCGCCACCCGAAGGTCATCGCAGCTGTGCGCGCGCAACTCGATTGCTTCACCCACACCGCGTTCCAGGTTTGCGCCTACGAGCCCTACATCGAACTGGCCGAGAAATTGAATGCGCGCGCGCCGATCGCGGGCGAAGCGCGCACCATTTTGTTCACCACCGGGGCTGAGGCCGTCGAAAATGCTGTAAAGATCGCACGAGCGGCCACTGGGCGATCCGGTGTTATCTGCTTTAGCGGCGCCTTCCATGGCCGGACGGCGCTGACCATGGCGATGACCGGCAAAGTCGCGCCCTATAAGAACCAGTTCGGCCCCTCTTCGGCGGATGTCTTCCACGTCCCCTTCCCCGCGTCTCGATACAGCGTCGATGTCGAGACTTCGCTACTTGTGCTTGACCATGTCCTGCGCGCCGATATCGGGCCGGACCGTGTGGCCGCCATTGTGTTGGAGCCCGTGCAAGGCGAAGGCGGCTTCCATCAGGCGCCGCTTGAACTCATGCGCGCACTGCGCAAGCTCTGCGACACCTACGGCATCGTGCTTATCGCCGATGAAGTTCAGAGCGGCTTTGCTCGAACTGGCAAGCTCTTCGCCATGGAGCACTATGACGTCCACGCCGACCTCATCACCATGGCTAAATCTCTGGCCGGCGGCTTTCCGCTCTCCGGCGTGGTTGGTCGTGCAGACATTATGGACCGCGTCGATCCGGGCGGGCTAGGCGGCACCTATGGCGGATCACCAATCGGCTGCGCCGCAGCGCTCGCCGTTCTTGATGTGATCGAAACCGAGGACCTGTGCGCGCGCGCCGAAGCACTGGGCGCGCGCGCCAAGGCCCGGCTAAAGGAAATTCAAACGCGCAACGATATGGCGCCAATCGACGACATCCGCGGCCTCGGCTCGATGATCGCATTCGATCTCATCACCGAGCGCGGAGGCGCAGCGCCGGATGGCGCAGCGGCAAAACGCACAACTGTGCGTGCGCTCGAGGAAGGGCTCATTCTGCTCTCATGTGGTGTCTCTGGTGAGACCATTCGCCTGCTCTATCCGCTGACCATAGAGGATGACCTGTTCGACCAAGGCCTGTTGCGACTCGAAACCGCCTTGAAACTCCAAGCCTGAGATCATGTCTCTTGACCACACGGCGCACGCCGAGCGCTCTCGGCTGAATCTTGCGCGCGCAGATTTAATGCGCGAACGAGCCTTCATCGGCGGCGAATGGGTCGATGGGGCCGAGCACATTGGGGTAACCAATCCGGCGACGCGCGGGGTTCTAGGGCGCATTCCCAATCTCGGCGCAAGCGCCGCAGAAAGCGCCGTGTCAGCCGCTGCTGCGGCGGCGCCCGGCTGGCGCGCGCAGAGCGCCAAGGAACGCGGCGCAATCCTTCGAGGCTGGTTCGAGCTGATCAACGCCCACAAGGAGGATCTGGCCCGGCTGATGACCGCCGAACAAGGCAAGCCGCTCGCGGAAGCCCGCGCTGAGATCGGCTACGCGGCCGCATTCGTCGAATGGTTCGCCGAAGAGGCCAAGCGCGCTTACGGCGACATCATCCCGGGCCACGCACGCAACATCCGCATCTCCGTAGAAAAGCGTCCCGTCGGCGTTGTCGCCGCTGTCACGCCGTGGAACTTTCCCGCAGCCATGATCACGCGAAAAGTGGCGCCCGCTTTAGCCGCCGGTTGCACCGTCGTACTGAAGCCATCGGAGCTGACGCCGTTCACAGCATTCGCGCTTGGTCTATTAGCAGATGAGGCTGGCGTGCCAGCTGGCGCGTTCAACATCGTCACCGGCGCGCCAGCGCCAATCGGCGACGTGTTTGTCAGCGATCCGCGCGTCGCCAAATTCACCTTCACCGGCTCGACGTCAGTCGGCAAGGCGCTCGCCGCACGGTGCATGAGTACGGTCAAGCGCGTATCACTAGAACTGGGCGGCAATGCTCCATTTATTGTTTTCGACGACGCCGACATCGATCGCGCCGTGACAGGCGCACTCGCGTCTAAGTTCCGCAACACCGGCCAGACTTGCGTTTGCGCCAACCGCTTCCTCGTCCAGGCAGACGTGTTCGAGGTCTTCGCTGAAGCGCTGGCCAAACGTGCAAGCGCGCTACGCGTCGGCGATGGCCTAATGGGAGACACCGATCAGGGGCCGCTGATCGATCAGCGCGCCGTCGACAAGATCGACGCGCATGTTGTCGACGCGCTTGGAGGCGGCGCCCTCCTCCTGACCGGCGGCCGCGCACATGCCGCCGGCGATCAATTCTATCAACCGACCGTTCTGGCCAATGTAAAGCCGGACGCTTTGCTGTGCCGAGAAGAAACGTTCGGCCCAGTCGCGGGCCTGGTGCGATTCAACACGGAGGCGGAGGCCATCGCTCTCGCGAACGGATCGCGCGCGGGACTGGCCTCATACGTCTTTACCTCGAATTTTGATCGCGCTGCCCGCGTCATCGACGCCCTAGAATTCGGCATGGTCGGCCTCAACACCGGCCTGATCTCAACCGAAGTCGCTCCGTTCGGCGGCTGCAAAGAATCCGGTATCGGCCGCGAAGGATCTCGCTACGGTCTCGCCGAATTCCAAGACCTGAAAACCGTATGTGCGGAAGTCTCTGTCAGCGGCAATTAGTTCTCGCGAAATTTGGTGTGATCCATCCTCCGTCGCGGCCCGCGGGCGCGTGGCTCCGCAGTCGGGAGTCCGTTTTTGCGAGCGTCCAATCCTTCCAAGGACGTCTGCTTCTGCCCCAAAGCGGAAGCGATCGAGGCGGTGTCTCCGAGTTCGATCATCAAACGGACATTTCAAAGCGCAAGGCGGCGGTTCTCGCCATAAAAGCAGAAGCGATTGCGCCCGGCGCCGCATGCCCACTGCGCCGGATAAGATCGGTCTATTGATTTCGCAGATATTCGGGCCCGATCATGTCAGCTGCTTCTGTCTGCGATGACTATCTCACACTCGACCTCGCCGATCCGTCGGTGCGCAAGGTATTGGATCCACGCTGCAGCGCCGCCGGCGTGATCCGCTGGGGTCATGCTGACACCGACATCGCGGCCACCGGATATGACTGGCGCCACGTCGGGCGACGTCTAATCCTCACCGCCACGATCGGCGGCGTCGCAACAACCCAAACCATATGCATCACCACAACGCGGCCGCACTTCGGCGGCGTGCGGCTGTGGTTCGTCTGCCCCGTGAGCGGCCAGCGCGCCCGCGTTCTGCTGCTGGCGCCCGAGAAACGACAATGAGCGGGCCGCGCCGCGCTGGGGCTCGCCTATGCATCACAGCGCATGGGCGCGCCTGAAAGACGACTGAGGCGAATGATTGATGGCGCCGAGTGCGGTCTACGACGTAACGCCATGCGACGCATGTTGCAGCGCCAGCGCGGGGCGCTCTCGCCGAGCCGCTGATTTGGCTCCGCGTGAGGGTGACCTCACCTAGTCGTCTAGTTCTGAAACCTGATCCGATGGTGAGGGCGTTGTGACGGGCATAGGTCGAGAATCCCCGCCGCAGCCGGGTCCCGCCTATGCCCAAACGATCTGACCCGACGGAGCCGGACGCCGCTTAGAGCTCCTGGCGTCCTGATCGCGGCGCCGGGATCGGTGGCTGCTTTTCAAAGCTTGCGTCAGCTTCGCTGGCCGGGGCTCCACCTTTCGGTCTTCCCTTCGGATATAGCCAGTCCCCACGGTATCCGTTCGAGGTTCGCGCCCCGCCGTCAAATCACCGACAGCGCGAACACAGGCAGAGTACGGCCGCAGCGCGGCGCGCGGGTTTCACGCGATGATCGCCCTGCGCGCGCGGCGGCAACGACGCTTGTGCACGTCAACGTCGGTGGCAAGCGCACACGCAAGAACCCCGCTTTTTCAATCGTCGACACACAGATTTGGTCGGGCGCCGCGGATCGCGCACACTGATGAAAATCGCGGTTGACACAACGGGCCGCCGCTTGCGACAGGTGCCCCCCGCCCGGGTTTGCCCCAGGTTTGCCCCGGCGGGAATGAGGACAGGCGACGAGCCTGCTAAGTCATTGTCGGAGCGTGGCGCAGCCCGGTTAGCGCACCTGTCTGGGGGACAGGGGGTCGTGGGTTCGAATCCCGCCGCTCCGACCAATCTTTTCTTGAGAACCTTACGGCGCGCGGGCGTCGACGATAATGCGGACGCGGCGGCGCATCGGGACGTTGAGCCCCTCTTCGGTAACGGCGCCGCGTTCACCCAAAGCCGCGACCGTCATGCGCGAGCGCGGCCAGCCCACGCGCTGGGCCAGATAATCGCCGAGCACGATGGCGCGTCGCTCCGAGATTTCTTCGCTGGTCACAGCGCCAGGCGCCGCATCGGCAGCGCCGATCACGCGCACGCTCTCAATGTAGCAACCGCGCAAATTCTCACCCATCGCGTCGATAACTTCGCGCGCTTCGGGGCTGATGTCGGTGCTCAGCCCATCGAAATAGACGTTGAAGTCGCGGTCGTAGCATGCGGCCGGATCGAACGCGGCTTCTTCCGTGGCAGTCGAGCATGCAGAAAGCGCCAACGCCGCAAGGCCGATCACAACAAACCGCATATTCATGTCCCTCTGGATTCTCACTTAGCTCTTGGCGCGACCGCGCCCAGCTTTCTCAACAAATTCGCGCAACATTTGTGACGGGCGGAAGGTCACCACGCGCCGCGGCGTGATTGGCACTTCTTCGCCCGTCTTGGGATTGCGGCCGATACGTTGACGCTTGGCGCGCACATTGAAATTGCCGAACCGCGAGAGCTTCACGGTGTCACCCTCGACCAGCGCGTCCTGCATCATTTCGAGCATGCGCGTCAGCAGCCGGTTTGCATCGGCGCGTTGCATGTTCGCTCGACGGGCCAAAGCTTCGACCAAATCGGCACGTGTGACTGTCTTTTCCGTCACCGGAGCCCCCTCCGCTGCGCGTCTCACGCGCGCAGGGAAAAGCTAGTCGTCTCGGTAGCTTAGGTCAAATCTTGCCTACGCGTTCACATGCGTACAAGGGCGGCGCCCCAGGTAAGGCCGCCGCCAAGCGCCTCCATCAGGACGAGATCCCCCGCCTTGATGCGTCCGTCGCGGATGGCCGTGTCGAGGGCCAGCGGCACGGAAGCGGCCGAAGTGTTGCCGTGGACGCCTACGGTCGACACCACCTTATCGACATCGATCCCGAGCCGGCGGGCGACGCCATCAAGAATGCGCTGATTGGCCTGATGCGGCACGAACCAGTCGACTGTGTCGATCGAGACATTGGCGCGCGCACACGCTTCCAACATCGCCGCGGAAATGTGCTCCACGGCTTGGCGGAACACGGCGTTCCCAACCATACGCACTTTGCCGATCGTCCCAGTCTCCGAGACGCCGCCATCCACGTAGAGCAGATCGTGCATGCGCCCATCGGTGCGCAGGAACGTGGAAACCACACCGCGCTCGCGGGCATCCTCCTGGGCTTCCAGCACCACCGCGCCGGCCCCGTCGCCGAAGAGGATGCAGGTGCCGCGGTCTTCCCAGTCGAGAAGGCGCGAGAATGTCTCCGCGCCGATGACCAGCGCGGTTTTGGCTTGTCCCCGGACAAGGAAATTGTCCGCCGTTGCCAGCGCGAAAATGAAACCTGAACAAACGGCCTGGAGATCGAACGCCGCGCCCTGGTTGATGCCAAGCGCGGCTTGAACGCGGGCCGCCGTCGCCGGGAATGTAAGATCGGGCGTGGTGGTGGCGACGATGATGAGATCGATATCCTTCGCCTCGCGCTCAGCCGCCTTCATGGCGTTCAGCGCCGCAGCGCAAGCTAGGTCGGAGGTTTTTTCATCAGACGCTGCGATGCGGCGTTCGCGGATGCCGGTGCGCTCGACGATCCATTCATCGCTGGTGTCAACGCGCTGGGCCAGCTCGGCGTTGGTAAGCACCCGCTTGGGCAGATAGCTGCCGGCGCCGAGTAGGACCGACCGCATCAACCGGCTTCCTTGGCCGACGCCGTCTCCGCAGCCGCGCGTTTCAGGCGGGCGAGGTTCCCGGCGATTTCTTCGCGATAGTGGCTACGCGCCATCTTCTCCGCCACCCCGATTGCGGCAGCATAGCCGCTGGCGTTGGCGCCGCCGTGACTCTTCACCACAAGGCCGTTGAGCCCCAGGAAGAGCGCGCCGTTGAACGTGCCGGGATCCATTCGCGCTCGCAGTTTCTTCAAAGCAGGATAAGCGATCAACGCGCCAAGCTTCGCCAAAGGTCCGCTGGTCAGCGCTTCGCGCAACAGCTGGCCAACCAAGCGCGCCGTTCCCTCGCCTGTCTTCAACGCGATATTGCCGGTGAAACCATCGGTAACAACGACATCGACCGTGCCTTTGGAAATGTCGTCGCCTTCGACAAAGCCGCGAAAATTGAGCTCTACGCCCGCTTCGCGGATCAGCCGCGCGGCAGCGCGAATTTCCTCGTGCCCCTTCTGGTCTTCGGCGCCGACATTCAGCAACGCAACCGTCGGTCGGCCGACGCCAGAGACTGCGCGTTGGAACGCCTCGCCCATGATGGCGAACTCGACCAATTGTTCGCCGTTGGCTTCAACGTTTGCGCCAACGTCGAGGATCACAACGTAGCCACCGTTCGCCGCTGGCCAGCGCGCCGCGAGCGCGGGGCGATGAACGCCCTCCATTGTACGCAGGCGGAACATCGAGATCGCCATATAGGCGCCTGTGTTCCCGGCGGAGACCACCGCATGGGCTTGACCGTTCTCGACCGCTGCGACGGCATTCCAAAGGCTGGAGCCCTTGCCTTGGCGAAGCGCTTGGCTCGCCTTGATTTCCATCCCGATCGCTTTTTCAGCGGGAACGATCTCAGAGACGGCCTTCGCCTCCGGATGTCGGTCGAGCAATTGCTGCAGGCGGGCGGCATCGCCGTGGATGAGATAGCGGACACCGCCGCCATTGGCTCGAGCAGCAAGCGCGACACCTTCGACGACGATGTCGGGCGCGTGATCACCCCCCATCCCGTCGATTGAAAGAACGAGATCGTCAGCCATTCGGATGTCTTGCTTGCCCTGACTGCAAAGGCGCCGCGAGGGGGCGCCGCAGGGCGCGGACCATAGTCCCGGCGCCCGGGATTGCCAAACTAGGTTTCAGCCGGTGCGGGCCAGCCATGCGCTTCGAACATGGCTTCTGCCGGGCCTGCGAGTTGGGCCTGGGTCACAGTTTGTGCGTATGCCGCGAGCCGGCTGGCGAAGGGATGGGCCTCGTCTCCCCAGAAATTCCTGCCCAGCGCGGCGCTGAGCGCCATCTGGTCAGCCCCCGTGATCGCTGCCCCATAGGCCTGGAGGCGCCCATAAAAGGCGCTGGCCATCTTTTGCATCCGTTTCGGGACCGAGGTGTCGCCTACCCCCGCCTCGCGGAGGCCGGCGTCGAACTGCCGAAACAGCTGGTCCGTGAAGTCCTGCGCCAGGGGCGCCAGGGCTGGGTCGGCCTGGAGCCGAACCAGGGCCAGGGAGGCATTGAGCGTCATCAGCTCAAAGCGGCCCTCAAGCGTGTCGGGAACCCGGCCAGCCCCAAACAGGGATGGCCGCCGGCTCGCTTCGGTGACCGCTGCCAACAGGCGTTCAGCGTCTTGGCTCGCGCGTGAACGGCGAAATGGCCAGATCGGCATGCCTGAACCTGTGCTCCCCTCTTGCCCCTTTGGGCGCTCCGCCTTACCCGTGAAGCCCTGTTTGGGGCGGTCACGCCCGCGAGGTGAACTTCTATGAATCGCGGATTCTTGCGTCTTTCGGCGGCCATGGCTTTGGGTCTAGCGGCGGCGACCACAGCGTGTGCGCCCGTGCAGACCTACAACGGCTTCCGTTCTGATCGCAATAACGAGGAAATCCCGGATCCGCAGGTGGGCGTAGATACGCGCGACACCGTGATGCAGCGCTTCGGTTCGCCTTCCACCACGGCGGTCTTCGATCAGACCGCCTGGTACTATGTGAGCTCGGTTGAAGAGCGGATCGCCTTCTATGAGCCGCGCACGATCGACCGGCGCGTGATGGTTGTCCGCTTCGACGGCGACACTGTCTCCGCAGTCGAAAAGTTCGGCATGGAGCGCGGGCGCCTCATTGCCTACAACGACGAAACCACACCGACGCGTGGCCGTGAGCTTGGCGTCATCGAGCAATTGCTCGGCAATGTCGGACGTGCCCCGCCGATCCCTGATCAGGAGCGTGGCGGACGTCCGGGCCGGAACTAGTTACTTCGAAGATTGAGACAAAGAAAAACGCCCCGGCATCGCTGCCGGGGCGTTTGCTTTTCAGCTTAGCGCTGATCAGCCGTTCCAGTGCGCCAGCACCGCGAGCAACAGAAGCGCCACGATGTTGGTGATCTTGATCATCGGGTTCACAGCCGGACCGGCCGTATCCTTGTAGGGATCGCCGACGGTGTCACCCGTAACCGCGGCCTTGTGGGCTTCAGAGCCCTTGCCGCCGTAGTGACCTTCTTCGATCAGCTTCTTGGCATTGTCCCAAGCGCCGCCGCCCGAAGTCATCGAGATGGCGACGAAAAGACCCGTCACGATCACGCCGACGAGCAGCGCACCGAGAGCCGCGAGGCCCTGAGCCGGACCAGCGATGGCCCAGATCACCAAGAAGAGAGCGATTGGCGCCAACACCGGAAGCAGCGAAGGCACAATCATTTCCTTGATCGCCGCTTGCGTCAGGATGTCGACGGCGCGGCCGTAATCCGGCTTTGCAGTGCGTTCCATGATGCCCGGGATTTCGCGGAACTGACGGCGGACTTCCTCGACCACCGCTTGCGCCGCACGACCAACAGCCGTCATCGACCAGCCGCCGAACAAGTACGGCAGCAGACCACCGATGAAGAGGCCGACGATCACATACGGATTGCTGAGCGCGAAATCCGGCACCACGCCTTCGAAGAAGCGGAATTCTTCAGGGTGAGCTGCGTAGTAACGCAGATCCTCGAAGTAGGCCGCGAACAGCACCAGGGCGCCGAGACCGGCAGAGCCGATCGCGTAGCCCTTGGTGACGGCTTTGGTGGTGTTGCCAACGGCGTCGAGCGCGTCGGTGGTGACGCGCACTTCCTTCGGCAGGTCCGCCATTTCGGCAATGCCGCCGGCGTTGTCGGTGACCGGGCCGAAGGCGTCGAGCGCGACGATGATGCCGGCGACCGAGAGCATGGTCGTGACAGCGATCGCAATGCCGAACAGGCCAGCCAGAGTGTAGGTGGCGATAATGCCCGCAACGATGGTGAGCGCCGGCAGAGCCGTCGATTCCATCGAGACCGCGAGACCTTGGATGACGTTCGTGCCGTGGCCCGACTTCGAGGCTTCAGCAACGCTCTTCACCGGACGAAAGCCCGTGCCGGTGTAGTATTCCGTGATCCAGACGATGGCGCCCGTCACCAAGAGGCCGATGAGGCCGCAGATGAAGAGCGACTGGCCGGTGATCTGGCCGAGCTCAGACGTCGGCCCAAGGCTCGGTGCAATCGGTCCGAACGGATTGCCTGCTGGGCCGACGACGTAAATCGCGGCAGCGAGGCCGAAGGCGGAAAGAATGCCCGCAACCACGAGGCCCTTATAAAGCGCGCCCATAATGTTGTTGGACGGGCCGAGCTTCACGAAATACGTGCCGATAATCGAGGCGAAGATGGCGAGACCGCCAATCGCCAGCGGCAGCAGCATGATGGCTGAAACTTCGCTCGCATCGCGGAACAGGATTGAGCCCAGCACCATCGTTGCCACCGCCGTGACGGCGTAGGTTTCGAACAAGTCAGCAGCCATGCCCGCGCAATCGCCGACGTTGTCGCCGACGTTATCGGCGATCGTGGCCGGGTTACGCGGATCGTCTTCTGGAATGCCGGCTTCAACTTTGCCGACCATGTCGCCGCCGACGTCGGCGCCCTTGGTGAAGATGCCGCCGCCGAGACGGGCGAAGATAGAGATCAGCGAAGCGCCGAAGCCGAGCGCGACGAGCGAGTCGACAACCGTGCGGCTGGTAGACTCAAGGCCCATGAACTGGGTGAGGATCAGATAGTACGCCGCAACGCCGAAGAGCGCGCCGCCAGCGACGAGCATGCCCGTCACTGCGCCAGCTTTGAACGCCATCTTGAGGCCGCCCGCGAGCGAGGTGCGCGAAGCTTCCGCCGTGCGCACGTTCGCTTGCACCGACACGTTCATGCCGATGAAGCCGGCCGCGCCCGAGAGCACAGCGCCGATGATGAAGCCGACCGGGATTTGCCAGACCGGCCAAAACAGAATGCCGAGGATGATCACAACGCCCACGCCGACGATGGCGATGGTGCGATACTGGCGGTCGAGATAGGCGCGCGCGCCTTCTTGAATCGCCGCCGCGATTTCCTTCATCCGGTCAGTGCCGGCCGGCGCTTTGGTGATGGCTTGAGTTTCGAGCCAGCCGTAGAGCGCGGCGATAACGCCGCTGGCTACGACCAGCCAAAGGATAAGTTCTTGGCTCATTTTACCTGTCCTGGGCGCGGGACCGCGCCGGTTGGGGAAATGGGTTGGCCGCGCCGCGACAGTCCGTCAGCGGGTGCGCTTCCCCCAAAGGTGGCGGCTTACTGCCAAAAGTCGCCACATTCCGCAACGGGCGGCGTAGCGCACATGAGCATGGCAGGTCCAAGATTGTCAGATACCCGAGCCCTGGCTCGAATAAGTCGCCACAATTGAGACGCCGCTGACGGCCCTTTCGCCCAGCGCTTGTACGGCGGCCGCCCGATAAACCTCAATGGCGCGGGCTTCGTTGAGAGCGTTGTTGTCCGTAGGATCGGCCAGATCGTGGTCGTGGCTGGCGCGGACCAGGGCGTCTCTCAAGAAATGAGCGCGTTCGCGCGTCGCCCAAAGGTCCACGCCCTGGGCGATCTCGATGCGGATCGAAACGAAAAGATAGTTCGCAAGCACGCCATCCCGCACCACCGGTACGGCAAGATAGGGTGCGTCCATCGATCGAGACGAAAGCGCTGGGTCCTCCGCTTCCGCTTCGCCGCCCTTTTGTTTCGAAGGCGGACCGGATGCGTTGGCAAACCCGATCGCCATGGTCGAGGCGATGAGTATGACGGCGATCGCGTTTTTCATGTCGCGGAAAGTGTGCTGCGTCGGTTAGGGACGCGTTACCGGCCGAGTTTGTGACTGAAACCCGCATTGGAGATTGGGATCTCGTCGCCCTGCCCGTTGACGACGCGCACCCCCTCACCCGCCTCGACCGCCCCAATCCGCGACAGTCGCAACGCGCCGGCCCACTCTGAGGTCTCCAATTCGTCACGCTGGCCGGGATCAGCTGTGAAGAGCACGACGTAATCGTCACCACCGGTGATCAGATTGCGGAAGTCGCCGCCGCTGAACGCCCATCGCTCGCTCGGGATCGAGAACGGCACCGCGTTCGCATCAATGCGGAGCGCCACGTGGGATGCAGCGGCCAACTTGGCGGCATCGGCCACGAGGCCATCTGAGACATCCATCGACGCACGCGCATACGCAGCGACCACGCTCGCGCACTCCGGGCGCACGAATGGCGCAAGATATGTCGACATGAGCCACGCCGCCTCGGCGTCGAAGGGCTCGCCTGGGAGCGAAAGATAGTCGGGTACGTGCCCTGCCATAGCCTCTGAATCAGCACGCGCCTGCGCTTCGTCGCGATCGCGGCGGATTTCGTCGAGCTTCATCGCGCCAGAGCGCAATTGAAGACCCAGCCAAGCGGAGCCTATCTCACCGCCGACGAGCCAAACATCGTCGCCCGCCTGCGCATCCGCACGCGATGGCGTGCGCTGGCTAAGCGGCTCGCCAAACGCAGTCACCGATATCGTGAGCGGCCCATCGGTTGATGTGCTGTCGCCGCCCAGCAGGGTCATGCCAAAGTGCTGAAGGTCGCCGCCGAAGGCTTCCGCAAAAACGGCGATCTCCTCGGCAGGTCGCGACCTCGGCCATATCAACGTCATCAGCGCCGCCGTCGGCCGCGCACCTTTGGCTACAAGATCGGAAACGTTCACCCGCACCGCTTTCATCGCAACGGTCGCGATCGGATCACCCGGTAGGAAGTGCACGCCCTCCACGATCGCATCGGTGGTGACGACGAAGCGCCCTTCGATCAGGGCGGCGTCATCGGTCAGACCGCGCGCGCCCGCATTGTCAGCGTACGGCGCAAACAGCGTGCGAATAATCTCAAATTCGTCGGCAGACTCAGAGGCCATACTGAAAGCGCTTACGCGCCTTCATCCGCCGAACGCAAGTCACGAGCGCAAGCATCCAGAGTCGCGTTCACAAAGCCCGGCTCCGGCCCATCAAAGAACGAGTTGGCGATATCAACATACTCGTTGATCACAACAGCAACCGGAATGTCGTGCCGTTGCTCCAACTCCGCCGCGCCTGCGCGAAGTATAGCGCGCGCTACAGCATCGAGCCGCTCCAGCCGCCAGCCTTTGCCGAGATGGCCGGCGATCACGCGATCGAGCGTGCGCTGGCGATCAACCGCCGCCTCCACCAGCACCTTGAACAACTCAAGGTCGCCTTCAGATTCGGTGTAACTCGCCTCGGTCTCGCGCGGGAGTTTGCCCGCGATGAAATCTGCGATCACATCCGCTGTCGACGCGCCGGAGACTTCCATCTGATAGAGCGCCTGCACAGCGCCCAGTCGGGCGGCGCTGCGGGCCGCGTTCGGATTGGCGCTCATTGCGGCTCGCCGGCGAAGTGACGCTTCAGCGCAATCATGGCCAGGCAAGCACGCATCGCTTCGCCGCCCTTATCGCCGCGGCGCGTGTCCGCACGCTCTTCCGCTTGGGTAAGGCTCTCAACAGTGAGAATGCCGTAGCCAATGCACAGGCGCTTGCGGATGGATAGATCCATCAAACCGCGCGCGCTTTCACCACAAACATAATCGTAATGGCTGGTCTCGCCACGCACGACGCAGCCGAGGCCGACGAAACCATCATACTGCTTGCTGCGCGCCGCGTGCGCGATCGCGCCCGGGATCTCAAATGCACCCGGCACGTTAATGTGCTCCGTCGTCGCTTCCGCCGCGGCTGCGGCTGCCCGGGCGCCGGCTACGAGGTGGTCACTAATAGCGCGATAGTACGGCGCAACCACAAGCAACATGCGCGCGCCTGGCACCTTCACCAACGGCGATTGATCAGCTTCTTGCTTCACGATTTGAACCCACGCCAGCCATCGATCGAAAGACCATAGCCATCGAGACCAACGAGTTTTTGCGGCGTGTCGGAAAGCACCGTCATGCGGCCGACGCCGAGTTCGCGCAGAATCTGTGAGCCGACACCGATAACGCGGAGGATATCATCCGTTTCGGTCTCAAGCGGCTCGCCGCTCAAGCGCCGTGAAAGAGCGTCGGCCACCAGATCGCGCAGCAGCACGACAATACCCGCGCCCTCTGCGTCAATCTCGGCGACAGCGCGGTCTATCAAACCTGCGCGTGCGCCATAACCGCCCATCACGTCTGCGGCGAAGTCGATGCGATGCACACGCACCAGCGTCGGCTTATCGGCGCTGATTTCGCCCTTGACCAAAGCCGCGTGCTCTACGCCGTCGAGTTTGTTGCGGAAGACGACCAGCTTGAAGCCCGTGCCACCGCGTACCTCGAATGGCGCCTCCGCGACTTTTTCCACCAGGCGTTCGTTCACACGGCGATACGCGATCAACTCATCGATTGCGCCAATTTTCAGATTATGAAACTGCGCGAACGCGACCAGCTCCGGCAGACGCGCCATAGTGCCGTCATCGTTCATGATCTCGCAAATCACGGCAGATGGGTTGAGCCCAGCTTGGCGCGAAATATCAACGCTCGCTTCGGTATGCCCCGCGCGCACCAGCACGCCGCCTTCGCGCGCCGTCAGCGGAAACACGTGACCGGGCGAGACGATGTCGCGGCGATCCTTGGTCGGATCAATTGCGGTGGCGATGGTCAGCGCGCGGTCGTGCGCGGAGATACCCGTGGAGACACCCTCGCGCGCTTCGATCGACACCGTGAACGCTGTACCCATGCGTGTCTGATTGCGCGGCGTCATCGGATCGAGGCCGAGCACTTCGGCGCGCTCCGGTGTGAGCGACAAACAAATCAGGCCGCGCCCGTGCTTGGCCATGAAGTTGACCTGCGCCGGCGTTGCAAACTGCGCCGGGATAACGAGGTCGCCCTCGTTCTCGCGATCTTCCTCATCGACGAGGATGAACATACGCCCTTCGCGCGCTTCCTCGATGATTTCGGAAATCGGCGAGATGGCGCGTTTGAGTTCGGTCAGGGGGGACGGCTTGGCCGCCATTATGCATCTCTCCGCGCTTCGATGAGGCGCGCCGCATAGCGCGCCATCATGTCGGCTTCCAAGTTGACCTTATCGCCCGCTTTGAGCTTCGACAAAGTCGTCACGGCCCAAGTGTGCGGAATAATGAGAACGCCGAAACCCTCGGCATCGACCTCATTTACTGTCAGCGACACGCCAGACACCGCTATAGAGCCTTTCGGCGCGATCAGGTGGGCAATTGTTTGTGGTGGACGAATCTTGAGCCGCCAGCCTTCGCCGTCCTGGCGCACCGCCAGCACTTCGCCCAGTCCATCGACGTGACCTTGCACAATATGGCCGCCCAATTCGTCGCCCACGCGAAGTGAGCGCTCAAGATTCACGTGGTCGCCATCCTGGAGGCCGCCCAAAGTGGTGAGCGCCAAGCTCTCGGCCGCCACCTCAACGACGTGCGACATGCCATCACCGGTGGGATGCGTTTCCACCACCGTGAGGCATACGCCGTCGTGCGCGATCGACGCGCCAAGGTCGACGCCGGCCGGATCATAGGAGCTGTCGACGCGCAGGCGCATTAGGCCGCTCGCGCGCTCAACCGCCGTGACCTTCCCCAGCGCGGAAACAATTCCAGTGAACATGGCTCTCTCTTACGAGGCTCGCTCGTAGCTTTCCCAGAGATCGGGGCCAAGCTCGCGGATTGCAACGCGGCGCCATTTCGGCGCTTCCGAGAGTCGCGCCAGAGCCAGCGCCGCTACGGAA
>JAWXAM010000067.1:0-24729 GCA_034439495.1 Terricaulis sp.
GAAAGATCCGGCGGCGGCACACGCTGCTCAGGCGGCGGCGGCGGCGGCGGACGATCCGGCGGCGGCGGTGGTGGCGGCGGCTTCTCTTTCTGCTCGATTTTGACCTTCACGGCCTCTTCATCTTCGAACAGATCGGTAATCGCGCTGAACCGCTGCGTCATCGCCATGTAGACGATGGTGGCGCATATGATGCCAGCAATGGCGAACGAGATGAGACGAAGGCGTACCATTAGCTCTTACCCTTCGCTCGCAAGCTCGGCGAAGATCCCGACTTTTGCGAAACCTTCCTCCTGTAGCTGACTCATAACATTGACCACGTTGCCGTAGGCCGTGCTCTGGTCGGCGCGCACGAAGATGCGCGCCTCCGCATAAACATCCTCCGGATTTAGGGCCGGATTATTGCGGATCGCATGGCTGAGCGTCCGTTCACCCAATGTTGAAAGCGTGACCACCTCTTCGTCGACATAGATCGCAAGACCGGTAGCGGTTTCACGCATGCCAACGACAGTCGGGTTCAAGCCTTCAAGCCGGATTGGCACCGGGTTGGGTGGCGGCAGGTCGACGCGGATATCGACAGTCGGGATCGGCGCCGTGACCATGAAGATGATCAAGAGCACGAGCAGAATGTCGATGAACGGGATGACGTTCGGCTCGGAATTCGGCTGCATTTCGCGCCGCTTTCCACCGCCGCCGCCACTGGCGAGTTTGGCTCCCATGACCTAGCTCCGCCGGTCTTCGGCGACGAGGCCGATTTTAGTGAAGCCCTTGTCCTGCAGCCGGTTCATCACCCGCACGACGTTGCGATACGGCAGATCGGCGTCAGCGCGGATATAGATGCGCTGATCCCGGATCTCGAAATCGTCGTCGGCGATCGTCGGTGAATTGAGCTTCACCGCGTCGTAGGTGCGTTCGCCCAAATCCGCCATCGCGACGGCGTCGTTCATCACGAACACCTGGATGCCGCCTGCCGGGTCCTGATTGACAGAGACCCAAGTTGGACGCGGCGGCCGCTTCGACGGCACGATCTTGGCGCTCGGCATATCGACTTGAATGTCGACGCTGGAGATCGG
The DNA here is from genome assembly GCA_034439495.1 of Terricaulis sp. GTDB lineage: Bacteria > Pseudomonadota > Alphaproteobacteria > Caulobacterales > Aquidulcibacteraceae > Vitreimonas. The sequence goes on from JAWXAM010000067.1 coordinate 1,071, forward strand.
CGCTGCGATCATGAAGATGATCAGCAGCACGAGCATAACGTCGATGAATGGGATCACGTTCGGATCCGCAGTCACCTCCGCGCGGCCTTTTCCGCCGCCTCCGGAAGATACTTTAGCGCCCATAGGGCTACCTCCAATGCTCGGCTAAGAAGCTCAACCCGCGCGGCGATCCATGTCGCGCGAAACCAGCGCGATGAATTCGGAGGCGAAGTCGTCGAGCTTCGTGCCTTGCTTGGAAATTTGCTTGGCCGCGAAGTTGTAGATCAGAACCGCCGGAATAGCGGCGGCGAGACCGGCTGCGGTCGCGAGCAGAGCGCCGGCGATACCAGGCGCAACGACGGCGAGCGAAGTGGTTTGGGTTTTGGCGATGCCGACGAAGGCGACCATGATGCCCCAGACCGTGCCGAACAGACCGATAAACGGAGCGTTCGCGCCGATGGACGCAAGGAAGGTCATCGAGGAGCCGAGGTCTTCAAGGTGCTCGTTCTGGCGGGTGGCCATCGCCGAGGCAACGCGCTGCATTGTGTGATCGCGTGCGTCGCGCATCGTGTAGAGGCCGAGGTCTTGCGTGCGGCGGACTTCCGCCATGCCGGCGTCGAACATCGACTTGATGCCCGAATTCGGCAGCTTGCGGACGATCGCTTCGGCTTCTTCAACCGAGTTGGCTTTGCGGAACGCGGTGAGGAAGTCTTTCGTCTGCTTCGCAGCTTTACGCATGACGTAAATTTTCTCGAACAGCAGTGCGACGGCGTAAACCGTGCAGAGCGCGAGAATGATCATGACGCCCATTTCAACCGGGTTGAGGTGGACGAACAATTCCACCATCGAAACCTCGGAGCCGCCGGCGGCTTCGACCTGCGCATCGGCGCCGCGCGCTTGCGCTGCAGCGCGCTCGGCTTCGCTAAGCGCCGGAGTCGGCGCTGGCGCCGCGGCAGGAGCGGGCGTGGCGCCCGGTTGGGCCGCAGGAGCGGCGCCTTGCTGCGCGAACGTCAGCAGCGAATTCATCAACGTCATGGTCTGCCCTTCTGCCTGCCCTGGATCGACTTCGCCACGCGAGCCCTGATGCACGCGCCGCGAAACCGCGGGTTGAAAACTCTTTTTACGATGTGAGGAGGCGGTCTTGGCCCGAAATCGGGTCCTTTTCGCATCCTCCCACTCGCCAATCGGAGTGCCGCTTCGCGGTCTGTGTCCCGATGGCTGAAACGCCTAGCCTAAATTTTAGGAAACGAAGTGCTTGTCAACGTCTCCCACGCAGTAAGCGATCCAATTGGATCGCCTGCCCCCAATCTCGGTGGATGCACCGATAAGGACGTAGGCGGCAACCAAAACTTTCGTGAACGTCATCCGTTCCGCACCGGCGCCCAGTATGGGATACGTGCCGACGAGCCAATTAAGGAGCCTTTTCGCCTATGGCCATGCGCGCCGAAGACCTGGAAGCCCTGCTGAGACAGGCCTTCACCGATGCCGACATCCAGATTCAGGACCTGGCCGGTGACGGCGACCACTACCGGGCCGTGATCCGGTCTGCTGTTTTTGCAGGCAAATCTCGGGTGGCCCAGCATCAAATGGTTTATGCCGCGCTCCAAGGACGTATGGGCGGGGAACTCCATGCCTTGGCGCTCGAGACAGGGCCAAAATGAGCCGCCCGGCCCCTTGGGCCCTATTGCCTGGGTCGCTTGGCGCCCTTACCTCCGCGACATGACCGACGCCATCGACTCCATCCGCCGCACCGTCTCTGAAAATACCGTCGTGCTGTTCATGAAGGGCACGGCCGAGCAGCCTCAGTGCGGTTTCTCCAACCAAGTGGTCCGCATCCTGGACCATCTGGGCGTTGAATATTTGGACGTAAACGTCCTCGCCGACGAGGACCTGCGCCAAGGCGTGAAGGATTTCGCCAACTGGCCGACGATCCCGCAGCTCTACGTCAAAGGCGAATTCATCGGCGGCTGCGACATCGTCCGCGAGATGTTTCAAACGGGCGAGCTGAAGACGCTGTTCGACGAAAAGCTCGCCGCGAACGCCTAAGCGCTACGGCGCTCGTCTGGGCGCTCCATCACCGTCAGCTTCATCTTCACCAGCAATCCGTTGCGCAGCACATCGAGCGTGATTTTGCGGCCTACGCGCTCGCGCGTCAGCAGACGATGCACAGCGTCCACCGTCGGCGTTGCCGCGCCGTCCAGCTTCAGCACCACATCTCCGATGTGAAGGCCGGCAAGCTCCGCCGGTCCGCCGCTTGTCACCGCTACGACCAGAACGCCGCTTTCAACGTCGAGGCCAATGCGCCGCACCAGCGCGCGCGACAATTCCTGCGACTGGCCGGCAATCCCGAACCAGCCCCGCGCCACACGCCCGTTGCGCATCAATTCCGGCACGATGGACTTGGCCGTATTGCTCGGCACTGCAAAGCAAATCCCTTGCGCACCGCCGATCATCGCCGTGTTGATGCCAACCACCGCGCCATGCGCATCGACCAGCGCGCCGCCTGAATTGCCCGGATTGAGCGCGGCGTCAGTCTGGATCACGTCCTCGATCAGCCGGCCATTCTCACCGCGCAAAGTGCGCCGCAACGCCGAAATGACGCCGACCGTCACCGTCGCCTGCAGCCCTAGCGGATTGCCGATCGCGATCGAAAGCTCCCCCACCTTCAGATCGTCAGAATCGCCAAGCTGCGCCGCGTGATGGCGCCCGCCCGCGAGCCGCAGCAGTGCAAGGTCGGTATCGGGATCGCAGCCGACGATCTCGGCGCCGACGACGCTGCCGTCATTCAGCACGCCCTCGATCCGCCCAGCGCCGCGCACGACGTGGTTGTTCGTCAGCGCATAGCCGTCAGGCGAGATGATCACCCCGGAGCCTGCGCCATCATACAAATCGCGCTGCCGGCTGGTGCGCCGGACGCCGATAACCGCCGGGCCGATCGTGTCGACGACCCGAATGACCGTTTCAGAAAAGCCGTCCCGAGGGCCGCGCTGGCGCGGCGCAGAGACGGACGTGCGTTTGCGACCGAACATGGCGACGAAAATAGGAACTCACGGTTCCTGGCGCTAGAGCGCTTTCGCCAAGCCAATGGCTGACCTACATCCCAGCGATGGATTCGCTCCCCGGCAAACAATTCAACTTCTTCACCTGGCTCAGGAATTCCTTCCTCACCGGCGTCGCGCTCGTGCTGCCGTTCGTCGTCACCGTCTCGATCATCTGGCTGTTCGTCACCTTCATCGACAACAACGTCGAGCCGCTGGTCCCCAATACCCTCTCTTTCCTGAAGAGCTTTCCCGGCGGCGGCCTGCTGCTGGCGCTGGTGACGCTCACCCTCGTCGGCGCCCTCGCCGGTAACTTGGTCGGCCGCTGGCTGGTCGACGGCGCCGATCGCGCGATCGCCAACCTGCCTTTGGTCCGCTCGATCTACGGCGGCGCCAAACAAGTGTTCAAGCAGGTGGCGGCGCCCGAGCGGACGTCCTTCAAGCAAGCCGTGCTGGTCGAGTTTCCGTTGCCGGGGTCATACGCGATTGGTTTCATCACCAACGAAAACACCGCCGAAGTCGCGACCGATATCGGCGCTGAACTGATCGCCGTGTATGTGCCGCAAGCGCCGATCCCAACATCGGGCTTCCTGCTTTACCTGCCGCGCACCGCCTTCAAGCCGCTCTCGATCAGCCCCGACGAAGCCCTGAAGCGCGTCATCTCGCTCGGCATCATCCGCCAGGATGGCGAGCCGCCATCCAAGTGATCTATCCGTGCAGCGCGACAGAATCCGCCGGCGCCTCAGCGCGCTCGCGCAGGCCATAGTCACGCACGACGGCAGCGACCCGCAGCCGATAATCCGCAAACACATACGCACGCCCCGCAGACTGCGCCGCACGATGCATCTCTCGCGCGCGCCATTGCGCGACCGCGGCTTCGTCACGCCAAAACGAAAGCGAGAGTATGCGCTGATTGTCAGCTAGGCTCTGATAGCGCTCGATCGAGATAAAGCCGTCTATGTCATCAAGCGAGGCGCGCAGCTTCGCCGCCCATTCAAAGTACGCATCGCGCTGACCCTGAGCAGGCAACACCTCGAATATCACCGCAATCATTTTGCGCACAGTTTCAAAAACGTACGATCTTCGCGCAAAATGAAGCGCTCGCGCTGCGCGAACTCATAATTCTCACGCCCTTGCGCGTCCGCCGCCAAACGCGCCCGATACGCTTCGTACGCGGCCAGATTCTCAATGTTGTAGACGCCGTACGCCAACGTCGCTGACCCCTCGTGCGGCGCGAAGTAGCCGATCAAATCGGCGCCGCAACGTGGAATGGCTTCATTCCAGTTTTGCGCATAACGCTCAAACGCCGAGCGTTTGTAGGGATCGATTTGATACCGAATAAAACACGTGATCATCATTCCGCCTCCGCCCGTGCTTTAGCGGATTGAAGCGGGGCAATGGTACGATTATCATCGAACCATGAAAGAGGGCCCGGACATCGCCGCGATCGCCGCCATGGTCGGCGATCCCGCGCGCGCCAACATGCTGACCGCGCTGCTCAACGGCGCTGCGCTCACCGCCAGTGAACTCGCCGACGAAGCGGGCGTGACCAAGCAGACAGCGAGTTCGCACCTAAACAAGCTTGCCGCCGCTGGCCTCGTCGCGGTCGAAGCGCAGGGGCGCCACCGCTATTACCAACTCGCGGATGCTGACGTCGCCGGCCTGCTCGAAACCTTGATGGGCGTCGCCACGCGCGCCAAGGCGCTGCGCACGCGGCCAGGCCCCAAGGAGCCGGCGCTGCGGCATGCGCGTGTTTGCTACGATCACCTCGCCGGCGACCTGGGCGTCGCCATGTTCGATAGCTTCCTCAAGCATCGCTGGGTCACGCCCGGGCCGGAGCGCACCTACGCCCTGACCCGCCTGGGCCGTGCAAAGGTTTCAAGCTTTGGCGTCGGCATCGAGGATATCGAGAAGGGCGCACGGCCGCTCTGCCGTGCTTGCCTCGACTGGAGCGTCCGGCGCCACCATTTGGCGGGCGCCCTGGGCGCCGCAGTGCTCGATCGTGTGCTGGAACGCGGCTGGGCCACACAGCGGCGCAACAGCCGCGTGCTGGAGTTCACGCCGGTGGGCGAAGCGCAGCTGAAACGTGTCTTTTCATTTGGGTGACTGGGCCTTTGGGTGAAATCGGAAAGTGTTTGCGCTAGGCTGGCCTGATGCCGGCCGTCACACGCCTTGACCCGAAAGACATCTTCACGCCCGAGGAATGGGCGCCGATCGCCAAGCGCTCGTCTTGGCGCGGGCTGATGCTCGTCGCCGGCGCTTGGGGCCTCATCTTTGCGGCCGGCGCCATGTTCGTCATCTGGCTGAACCCGCTCACCTATGTGATCGCAGTCATGCTGATCGGCGCGCGCCAGCTTGGCCTCGCCATCCTCATGCATGACGCCGCTCACGGGGCGCTGCACTCTAACACCGCCGTGAACAATTGGGTCGGCGAATGGCTCTGCGCCGCGCCAGTCGGCGCACGCCTTGGCTCGTATCGCGATTATCATTTGAAGCATCACCGCTTCACCGAACAACCGGAAGATCCAGACCTCGCGCTCTCTGCGCCGTTCCCGATCACGCGCAAGTCGCTCTGGCGCAAAGTCGTGCGCGACCTCACCGGCCAAACCTTCATCAAACAGCGCGGCGCGCAACTCTTTGGCGGCCGCAAGGCCGGTGAAGTCGTCAACGCCAGCACCGGGCACTTCCTGCTGACTAACGCCATCCTGTTCGGCGCCCTCGCGCTCGCCGGATACTGGTGGGCGTATCCAGCGCTTTGGATCGTGCCGATGGCGACGTGGCTGCCGCTCGTCACGCGCCTGCGCAACATCGCCGAACACGCTTGCGTCGGCGCACAAGAACATCCCCTTACCCACGCGCGCACCACGCTCGCCAATCCGCTCGAACGCCTCTTCATCGCGCCATACTGGGTTCATTATCACGCCGAGCATCACGCCTTCATGCACGTGCCTTGTTATCGCCTCACGCGCCTGCACCAGGCGCTGATGGACAAAGGCTATTGGTCGAAAGTGAAATTCGCACCGAGCTACGCAGCCGTCCTGCGCGAAGCCGCGCCCGCGTGATCTCCGACATTCCCGCTTTCATCCGCGAGAACACCCGCGTCCTCGCGCCTAGCCACATCCCTGAGCTTTCGCTTTATCTCGCCGATGACGCCGTCGCGCTTTGGCAGCTGACCGAAGAGCAGCTCGGCGAACTCGGCCTACCGCCGCCCTTCTGGGCCTTCGCCTGGGCCGGCGGGCAAGCTTTGGCGCGCTATGTGTTGGATCACCGCGAAATCGTCGAAGGCAAACATGTGCTTGATGTCGCGTCCGGCTCGGGCCTCGTCGCCATCGCTGCGATGAAAGCCGGCGCAGCGTCTGCGCTTGCGGTCGATATCGACGCTTTCGCCGCGCATGCCGCCACGCTCAACGCCGAGCTCAACGCGGTGGTCGTCGCAACCAGCGACATCGATCCCGTCGGCAGCCCCACCGACGCCGATATCATCCTCGTCGGCGATCTCTTCTACGACCGCGACCTTGCCCCGCGCGTGCTCGACTGGCTGATCGCGCAGCAAAACGCAGGCAAAGCCGTACTGATCGGCGATCCCGGCCGCACCTACCTGCCGCGCGACAAGCTCGAACAGATCGCCGCCTACGACATCCCCGTCACCCGCGCGCTCGAAGATGCCGAGATAAAACGCGCCGCCGTCTGGCGGCTGCGCTAGAGCAAACAGCCTGAAAAAAGCGCCGCGCAAAAAGCTTATCCCACACCTCCAAAGCTGCCGTACAATGCGCGCATCGCTCCGCTGGAGGGCAGTTGGCCAATGTTCGACCCAATGCGATGAGCGATATGATTGAGCGTGAAGCGCTGTGAATGCAGCGCTGAAGCCCGGCGGGAAAGCCCTGATAAGGCGGAAACGACGGGAGTACGCACCAGGGACTGTCAGCGAACAAGACAGTCTGCACGCTGCCGGCGCTGAGCCACGGGAGTGAAAGACCTCCTCGCGCCAAGCCGGTAGAAAAAGATCATGGGGCGCGATGGATCGCGTCTATTCGCGCTGTTCACGCAGCGCACTAAGAGACGAGACCCATCGCGTCCCGCTCTCCGCTTTTTCCGGCGAAAGCCAACAAGGATGACGCGCGCGCGGAAACACCGCGCGCACTCCACTCACTCGATCGCGCAGACGTAAGCGCGCGCTTCTTCATCTGTTTCGGCCGCGCGCGCCGCTTCGCAGACCGTGTTCCAGAAGCCCATCACTTCTTCGCCCACGGCAGCGCTGCGAGTCTGCAGCTCTTCCAGCGACGGCGCAGAATCTACCGGCTCGCCGATCCAGACCGGCTGAAACGTCGGCCCACAGGAGACTTGCGTATAGAGCCCGCGCGCACAGAGGCCGGAACGCGCGAGATTATACTCCCACACCGTTTCGCGGAGGCGCCGCGCAAGATCGGCCGGCGCGGTGACATCCTGCTCCACCGCGTCCGGCGTTTCGCGAGTGAGGCTTTGAATTTGACTGAGCATCACGCCATAGCGTCCGACTTCGATGCTCATGGTGAAAGGATCGGGCGCCTCGGATTGCTGCGTCTTCGCTTGTTCCGCAGGTTGTCCACAGGCCGCCAGCGCAAGCGCCAGCACAAATGCGCGCAGCTTCATGTCGATCTCCTCCAGGTTCGGAGGCGACCTTAGCGATGCAATTCAGACTTTGTAAGTTTTCAGCGCTCGAATGGCGCTAATGCATTATAGCCGGCGGCGAAGTCGTAATCGCTTTCGCGTATGCCGCGGACAAAGGCTATCGCGGCAACCGCAAGGCCCAAGCCTGCAGTCACCGCGAACAACGCCCACATGACGCCGAAGATGCTAGCGTCGTTCAAACCACCCATCCCATGCCTTCGAGGCATTCTTTATGTGGTGACTATGACCGATCGCAATGAACACGCGGTTTCTGAAAGCAAAACAAAAGATTGAAATGCCTTGGGCGCGAAGCGGGGCTCCGCTACCAAGATTGATTGAGGGAGGGCGCTGATGCTGCACCTGGAGATCGCCGCACTTTATGCGGGCGTAAATATTCTGATCTTGCTCGTATTGGCAGTGCTAGTTGTTGCCGGCCGGCGCAAACACAAGATCACGTTGGGCGACGGTGGGAACGCGGATTTCTCCCGCGCCGTCCGGGCTCACGCCAATGCCGCCGAATACATCCCTGCGGGCCTTGTCGGCATCACCCTGCTCGCCCTTTTCGATCCGGCGACGCCAACATGGCTCCTGCACGCCGCAGGAATTTCTTTGACCCTCGGAAGAATTTTGCACGGCTTTGGCCTCCACACCGGGACGCTCAACGCCGGCCGGATGTTCGGAATGATCCTCACCTGGTTGAGCTACCTCCTCATCGGCGGCGGCCTGCTCTGGGTCGGGCTCAGCCAGCAGCTTTGAGCGCGTTACCCATGCGGAACCTTAGGACGGTCCAATTGCCCCCGCGGGGGTAAGCGCCCATGTTGGGGCCATGCCCTTCGACACCGATTCCACCGCCCTTACGGCCCTCGTCGACTATGCCCGGCAGGCCGGCGCCGACGCCTCTGAGGCCTCCCTGGCCTCCCGTGAAAGTATCTCCGCCGAGGTTCGCATGGGCGAACTGGAAGGAATGGAACGCGAAGAAGGCCGCTCGGTCGCGCTCAGGGCCTTTATAGGTAAGCGCCAGGCCTCCGCCTCATCGACCGACTTATCCACAAAGGGTCTCAAATCCCTGGCCGAGCGCGTGGTCGCCATGGCCAAGGCTGCTCCGGAAGACAAATTCTGCGGCCTCCTCGACGAGCGCTATCTGGCCTCGGGCGGCGAGCCAGACCTCGAACAATCCGACACCGCCCGGCCGAGCCCAGAGCAATTGCTCGAACTCGCAAAACGCTGCGAAGCGGCCTCACTGGCCATTCCCGGCGTCGCCAATTCCAGCGGCGGCGGCGCCTCGTTCGACAACGCGCACTTCGTGCACGTCACCTCGAGCGGCTTTCACGGCGCGGAGAGCGCGACGTCCTACAGCCTCGGCACCCAGCCCGTCGCCGAGAAGGACGACGAGATGGAGCGCGACTACGAGTGGCGCACCAAACGCTTCTTCGCCGACCTGCCCTCACCGGAAGAGATTGGCCGTATCGCGGGTGAACGCACCGCGCGCCGCCTGGGCGCACGCAAGGTCGTCAGCCAAAAGGCGCCGGTGATCTTCGAGAACCGCCTCGCCGGCCGCATTATCAGCCCGGTGTTTTCCGCGATCTCTGGCACGTCGATCGCACGCGGCGTTTCATTCCTGAAGGACAAGCTCGGCCAGCGCGTGTTCGCAGAAGGCTTCCGCATTCACGAAGACCCATTCGTCAAGCGCGGCTCCGGCAGCCGCTGGTTCGATGGCGAAGGCGGCGCGGTGAAGCCAATGACGCTGATCGAGGACGGCATCCTGACAACCTGGCTGCTCAACTCATCGGCCGCGCGCCAGCTGGGGCTTGAGCCAAACGGACACGCTTCCGCTGGCCATGGCGGCCCGCCCGGTATTGGCACTGCAAATCTGTTCGTGAAGCCGGGCGAGGAAAGCCTCGAGCAAATGATGAAGAACGCCGGCAAAGGCCTCTTCATCACCGACATGTTCTCGCCTTCGCTCAACATGAATACGGCGGATTGGTCGGTCGGCGTCGCTGGTTATTGGTTCGAAGGCGGCGAGATCGCCCACCCGGTCAGCGAAATCACCGTCGCCGGCAATCTGCTCGACATCTTCGCGCGCCTCCGGTGCGGCAGCGATATCGACAATCGCGGTTCGCTCGAAATCGCCAGCCTGATCGTAGATGACCTTGCAATCGGCGGCGTCTGATCTCGAACTTCTCGAAGCGGCGGCCCGCGACGCGGGGGCGCTGGCGCGCGCGCTGATGACCAAGCCGCTCGAAGTGCATTCCAAAGGCGAGGCCGGCCCGGTCACCAATATCGACCTGGCCGTCGATGCTCTGCTGACTGAGAAATTGCTAGGCGCACGCCCTGACTACGGCTGGCTCTCAGAAGAAGCGCCCGACGATCCAACGCGGCGCATGGGCAAGCCACGCACCTTCATGCTCGATCCGATCGACGGCACTGCGGCGCTCGTCGGCAAGGTGCCACAATGGACAATCAGCGTCGGCCTCGTCGAAGGCGACCAAGCGTTCGCGGGTGCAATCTACAATCCAATGACGGATGAGATGTTCACCGGCGCCATCGGCCATGGCGCTTGGCTCAACGGCCGCGTCATGCAGGCCAGCGCCGTCGATAAGATCGAAGGCGCGCGCATGGTTGGCCAGCGCAGCCGCTTCTCTGATCGGCGTTGGGATAAGCCCTGGCCGAAAATGGATGTCATCGAGCGCCAGTCGATTGCATACCGCATGGCTTTGGTCGCCGCCGGCCAGGGCGACGCCACCATCCTCTTTGGCTGGAAGCACGATTGGGACATCGCCGCGGGCGCCGCCATCATCGCCGCGGCGGGCGGCGTGGTGAGCGATCCTTGGGGCTATGCTCTAGAGCTCAACCAGCTTGCACCGCATGCGCCCGGCGTCGTCGCCGCTGGCGCGAACCTGCACCCTTTGCTAATCGAACGCACATCGGTCCTGCCCGATCCGCGGGACGCCACGTAAGCGCAAAACCAACATGAGCGAAGACCGTCAACTCCTGCATCTCGTTATCGGCGGCGAACTGAAAGCGCTCGACCGGCCGGAATTTGCTGATCTTCAGAACGTCGATTTCGTCGGCGCCTATCCAAACTATCGCCAGGCCTACGACGCCTGGAAGGGCGCCGCCCAGCGCACCGTCGACAACGCCCGCATGCGTTACTTCATTATTCACGCGCACCGCTTGCTCGATCCCGGCACGGATCCCGAGCACGAGTTGTGATGGCCGCATGAAACCTGGCGCGCTGCTCGCGCGACTTTGGCGTGATTACGTCTCCCGTTACGCGGGCGATGTCGCGGTGCTCGTGCCGGTGCTGGCCGTCGTTGCGCTTGCGGCGGTCTCCTATGCGGCGATCCTAAAATTCACGATCGACTCGATCCAAGCTGGCGATCTCGGCGCCATCGGCCTCGTGCCAGTCGCCGTCATCGGCGCGACCGTGGTGCGGGCCATCGCCATCTATTTCCAAGCGGTGCTGTCGCAAGGCCTTGCCCTGAAAGTGCTGCGCGATCTGCAAGGCGCGATGTTCGCCAAAATCACGAACGCCGATTTCGCACGCATCACCCGCGAAGATGGCGGCCGCCTCGTCTCGCGTTTCACCAATGACATCACCGTCGTCGGTGAAGGCCTCGTGCGCGGCGGCCAAGCCGCCATTCGTGACACACTCACGCTGATCGGCGCAGTCGCCTCGATGCTCTGGTACGATTGGGCGCTGACGCTGCTCGTGCTCGCTGTCTTCGCCATTGCGGCCAAGCCGCTGCAAGCGATCGCCAAGCGCGCCCGCGGCGCGACCGAGAGCGCGCAGCTGCAAATCGGCGCGCTAACGGCTTTGCTCAGCGAAAGCATCGGCTCTGCGCGGGTTGTCAAAACTTACGGACTAGAAGAGCGCGAGATCGAGCGCGCCGGCGCGTCCTTCGAACAACGGCGCAAACTCGCGATGAAGCTGGCGCGCAACCGCGCCCGCAGCGAGCCTTTGCTGGAAGTGTTGGGCGGAGCAGCTCTCGCCAGCGTGCTTTACCTCGCCGGCATGCGCATCACAGCCGGCGCGATGACGCTCGGCGATTTGGTCGCCATCATCGGCGCGATCGGCGTCGCCTCACCCGCCGCACGCGCGCTCGGCAACTTCAACACCGTACTCAATGAGGGCTTAGCCGCGCTCACTCGCATCTTCGGCCTGCTGGATGAGCCGTCCGGCATCTCCGACAGGCCGGGCGCCAAGGCCCTGCGCACCGAGCGCGGTCACATCGCCTTCGAGAACGTCAGCTTCACCTACGGCGATGCGCCCGCGCTGCAAGGCGTTTCATTCACGGTCGAGCCCGGTGAGACAGTCGCGCTCGTTGGCCCTTCCGGCGCAGGCAAAACCACGATCTTCAATTTACTCCCGCGCCTCTATGACGCCACAGGCGGCAGCGTCAGGATCGACGGTCAGGATGTCCGCGACGTGACACTCGCCAGCCTGCGCGGATCAATTGCGCTGGTGGCGCAAGAAGCGGCGCTGTTCAACGATACGGTCGCCGCCAACATCGCGCTCGGCCGCGCCGGCGCAACACGCGCGGAGATCGAGGAAGCGGCACGCAACGCCGCTGCGCACGAGTTCATCACCGCGTTGCCCAACGGCTATGACACCATTGTCGGCGAGCGCGGCGGCAAACTCTCTGGCGGCGAACGCCAACGCGTGGCGCTCGCTCGCGCCTTTCTCCGCGATGCGCCGATCCTGTTGCTGGATGAAGCTACCAGCGCGCTCGACGCTGCGAGCGAGGCGCGCGTGCAGGACGCGTTGAAGCGTCTCGCTAGCGGCCGCACCGTGCTTGTCATTGCACATCGACTCGCCACCGTGCGCGACGCCGATCGTATCCTCGCACTGGAGAACGGCCGCATTGTCGAAGTTGGCCGGCACGAGGAACTTGTGGCCAAAGGCGGGCTATACGCGCGGCTGAGCAAACTTCAGTTCACGGACGTCGCCAGTTAGCGGAACACCTCAAGCCCTGCGCCGTTGATCGCGGCATAACGGGCGGGCCATGAGGAGAACTGATCATGACACGCAAATTGCTGGCTTTCGTTTGTGCGCCAGCGCTGCTGTTCGCGGCCAACGCGAACGCGCAAACCTACGACAATCGCTATGAAGAACGCGTCGTCCAATTCGGCGACCTGAATCTAGAATCCCGCTCCGGCGCGGACACGCTCATTCGCCGCATCCAACTCGCATCTGAAGTCGTGTGCGGCGATCGTGCTGGCCCGCGTCCGCTCAGCGAGAATACCTCGGTGAACAATTGTGAGACCGAGACCACCGAGTACGCTGTCCAAGAAATTGGCCACCCGAACGTGCTCTATCGCTATTACGGCTACATGCCTGAAGTGGTGATCGAAGGCTCGTGGGATCCGGACGCTGATCCCTATTACGAAGTGAAGCCAAAATATTGAGCGACAGGGCGGCGGCTTCGGCCGCCGCCCACGCATTCGCTACACGCGCACAATTAGGTCCCGCACACCTGCGTTAACCGCGCGCCAGAAAGAAGAACCGCCATCGTCTTTTGCTCAACTATGGCCTACACCGCCCCCTGATTGAGAAAACCGGGCTCGCGCCAAGCGTATCCGGCTTGAAAGACATGAACCGCAAATGCCCGCCTTTGAGAATGTAGTTCCAGTCCTCGCGCGCGCGCTAAGCGCCCGAGGCTTCGATGCGTTAACGCCAGTGCAGGACGCTATGCTCGCGGCCGACGTCCAGGGCCGTGATCTCGTGGTCTCGGCGCAAACGGGCTCCGGCAAGACAGTCGCATTTGGCCTAGCTTTGGGCGCAACCCTGCTCGACGCCAACAACCAGCTTGCACAACCCGGCGCCCCCGAAGCGTTAATTATCGCGCCGACACGCGAACTCGCCATGCAAGTGCGAGCAGAACTCGAATGGCTTTACGCGCCCGCTGGCGGCCGCATCGCCTCCTGCGTCGGTGGCATGGATGCGCGCGATGAACGCCGCGCGTTGAACCAGGGCGCACATATCGTCGTTGGCACACCCGGCCGCCTAGTCGATCACATCCGCCGCGGCTCGCTTCAGCTTGTGAATTTGAAAGCGGTCGTGCTCGATGAGGCTGACGAGATGCTCAATCTCGGCTTCCGCGAAGAACTTGAACACATCCTCGACGCTTCTCCAGCCGAGCGCCGGACTTTGATGTTCTCCGCCACCATGCCGCGCGCCATCGAGACGCTGGCGAAGAAGTATCAGCGCGACGCCGTGCGCGTGAACACGGCCGGCGGGCAAAAGCAGCATGCGGACATCGAGTATCGCGCCCTCGTCGCCGCTGGCCACGAATCCGAGAACGCCATCTTCAACGTGCTGCGCTATTACGACGCCACCAACGCGATCGTCTTCTGCGGCACCCGCGCCGCCGTGACGCGCCTGGCGAGCCGGTTCGAAAACCGCGGCCTCTCGGTCGTCGCACTCTCGGGCGAACTCAGCCAATCGGCGCGCACCCACGCACTGCAAGCCTTGCGTGATCACCGCGCGCAAGTGTGCGTCGCCACCGACGTCGCCGCGCGCGGCATCGACCTGCCGGACCTCGAACTCGTCATCCACGCCGACCTGCCGAAGAACACCGAGGCGTTGCTCCATCGCAGCGGCCGCACCGGTCGCGCCGGTCGCAAAGGCGCAAGCGTTCTGATCGTGCCGCACTCGGCCCGCCGCCGCACCGAGCGCCTGCTGAAGGACGCCAACATCAACGCCAAATGGGGCGAGCCGCCTTCAGTCGAAGCTATCAAGCGCCGCGACGACGCGCGCCTGCTCGCCGATCCGCTGTTCACCGAAGCGCTTCAGGCTTCCGATGAGAGCATCGTCCAAGCTCTGCTCGCCGAGCATGATCCCGTCCAAATCGCGGCAGCGTTCGTGCGCCTCTACCGGAAGGGTCAAGCCGCGCCGGAAGATTTGGCGCCGACGCCGGCCTGGACCGACAAACCGGAACGCGCCGAACGCGCACCGCGTGGCGCACAGTCCGCCAATTTCGAAGGTGGCGCGTGGGTGACGCTTTCTGTAGGCCGCGCGCAATCGGCCGAGCCACGCTGGCTCATACCGATGCTGTGCAAAGCCGGCGGCATCAACAAGCGCCAACTCGGCTCGATCCGCATTCTGCAGCACGAAACCCATGTCGAGATCGACGCCGCGAGCATCGACAGTTTCCTTCAGCGTATTGGCGAAGGCCGCATCGAAAAGAACATCCGCGTCACCCGCTCGGGCGCAGCACCGCCGCAACAGCGGGAGCAACGGGAGCAGCGCGAACATCGGCCACGCGCGGAAGAAGGCGCTCGCCCGGCACGCACGAAGCCGCCGCACAAGAAAGACCGCAAACGTGCTGACGCCCCGCCGCCGCCGAGCAAAAAACGCCAGTGGCATCCGGCCGACTAAACGAGCGTCGTTTAGCCGGGAAGCTGCGCCTTATCGCGGATGAATTGAGAAAGCAGCCATTTTTCACCGCTCGTCGGCGGCGCGCCTTCATGCTCGGTGCGTTCATCGGGTGCGCCGGCATCGTCGACATTACGGAAGAACAACGCCCCGCCGCGCGGCGGCTTCAGCTTGCGGTCTAGCCGCAGGAAGTGCGTCTCCCCAGCCTCGAACGCATCGTTGAGATAGACCAAAAACGTCAGCGGCCGCTGACCAAGCTCGGCGATCTCTGCGTTGAGCTGGGGCGACGGCATCAGAAAATCGAAATGCGGCCCGAACGTCTGCCCAGGCAGATAACGAAATACCGAAGTCCGCTCCAAATGCGAGACCGGCACGCTCATCGTATTGGCGATGCGCTCGCGGACCAGGAGGAGCGGCAGATCGAGATCGAGCACACCGAAGGTCGCGGTGGTGTTGCTACGAACGTCATCCTGTGCTGGGCGGCCAGAAATTGGATCGTACACCAATGACGGCGTCTGCATCGGCGCCGCACGCGAAATCAGCCAAGCGCACAAACGCTGATCAAGAAAATCTTCAACGAGGCCGATGCGGGGCGAGTCGGAGACCGCCTTCCCCTCGCGAGCGCCGGTCCAAGCATCGATATTCATGCCCTCCAGCAGGTTCATCTGCACCTGCGCATGCGCATCGCCCGCATCTGCCGCGCGCTTCAGCCACCCAAACGCGTCGCTCCAGCTCTGCGCGCGCCCGTACCCGATGCCGGCGATCGTCGCCGCCAGCACCGCCGCCTCGGCAAGCCCTTCACGCGCAAGCGTCTCGGCCTGCTCGGCGACATATTCCTCATTGATCCGCCCATCGGCGCGCAGCAATTTGACTATGCTCTGGTAGCGGGCCTCGGCGTTCATCGGAAGACTACTTGCGCACTTTCGGGGCGCCGAGCGTCATGAAGATCACTGGCCCATCCGTCGGCGCGCGATACACGCCGTGCGCGCCGTTCACCTTCATCGCCAGCGCGGTCATCTGCCAGGCCTGTTGCTCGTCCATCTTCAACGACCGCGTCGTGAGTTCTTCGAGACCGTGTTTGTCGCCGAACCAGCGCGTGCGTTCGGCGTCATTGCGCAGGCGCTGCGCGACCATTGGGTGATCCCAGCCCCAGCGGAACACACTGGTCCGCGGATTCCATGCGCCGATGATCTGCACCGGCGCCGTAACCAATGCGCCATCCTTGCGGTCGAACTGAATGATCCCGGCATTCTGATCGACTTGCCAGGGCGAAGTCTCGAGCTTCAGCCTTTTGGTCAGCCAACGCTGGCGGTTGAGAAGATCGATCCAGCTCTCAGCCCAGAAGCGGTCGACATCGACCTCCTCGCCGCCCCACGGCACCAGCGCGCCAGTCTGCGGCCGCGCTGGCGCGTTTGGCTGTGGCGCTCGGCGCTTCTTCTTGAGCATTCGCTCCCCGGGTTCCGCTGGCGGCGGAGGATGTGGATAACCAATTTCCCCGCCAGCGGGAAAGTCATTTCCTAAACGTCATCAATCTTGCGCCCGCCACGACCGATGGTAAGGGCCTTGATGATCCCTCGCATCGTCCGCGTCTCTTGATCAGTCAGCCGGGCGCGCAAAAATAAGGCGCGCAGGTTGCGCTTCATCAGCGGCGCTTTGTCGAACGGATGAAAAAACCGCCCGCGTTCAAGCTCTTCCTCCAGGTGAGTGAACATCGCCTCGAGCTCGGCCTGAGTGGCCGGCGGGTTCACCGTGTCGCGAAACCAGGCCGGCGCTGCCGGGCCGTCACGCGCTTCCGCGTTGGCGTAGGCGAACACCGCCACGGCGTTGGCGAGGTTGAGAGAGGCAAAGCCAGGATTGACCGGCAGCGTCAGGATCGCATCGGCCTTGGCGATTTCATCTGACTCCATCCCATGCGCTTCCGGCCCGAACATCACCACCGGGCGCTCGCCCGCGTTTATCGCGCTCCTGATCTTCTCCGCCGCCTCGCGCGGGCCCCAGACCGGCTTTTCCATCCCACGGGGCCTCGCCGTCGCGGCCAGCACCAACGTTGCGTCCGCTAGCGCGTCTTCGAGCTTCCACTCCACCTTCGCCTGCTTCAGCACGTGGTCAGCGCCGACTGCCACCACCTCAGCCTTGGGGTTCGGCCACCTGTCCCGCGGCGCGACAAGCCGGAGCGAGGTCAGGCCAAAATTCAGCATGACACGCGCAACCGCGCCGATGTTTTCCCCCATCTGGGGGCGCACCAGGCAGACAGCCGGCCATTCGTCCTCGATTGGCGGCGGCATGTTTCGTGCGCGGGTCATTGTTCAGGATCGATCCAAAGCATGGCGACGGACGTCATTTCGCATCGTAAGCCGCGCCGCAAGCGCGGGAGCTGGTGGGCGTACTTCGCCCGCCGCTTTGGCGCGCTCGTGGTCACCTTAATCGCGCTCGGTTTCGCAAGCTTCCTGGCGCCGCTGATCCGAGCGCCGAGCCGCACGCCTGCAGCGCCTGTTCTGACCGAAGCGGCGCCGCCCGCGCCAGAGCCCGAGTTGCAGGAGATCGACGTAGCGCTCGATCTCGCTGGGGCGCCGCCCGCCCGGCAGCGCCGGCCGCGCCGGCCGCAAGGCATCCCACTCAACGCCGCGGCCGACGTGCGCGAGGACGGCTACGAAATCCTCTCGGCCGCCGAACTGGACGCCATCTCCCAGGCCAGGAACTAAGCCGCCGCATTTGCGCTCTGCGCCCAAGCTGCTACCACGCCCGCGAATTTCCCCGAACGCGAGGTAAGTGGCGATGGCCAAAATCAAGGTGGACAACCCAGTCGTCGACATGGACGGCGATGAGATGACCCGGATCATCTGGGCGGCGATCAAAGAACGCCTGATCCACCCCTATCTCGACATCGACCTCAAATATTACGACCTCGGCGTCGAAAGCCGCGACGCCACCAACGACCAGATCACCATCGACGCGGCGAACGCCACCAAACAATACGGCGTCGCCGTAAAGTGCGCGACCATCACGCCGGACGAAGCCCGCGTGAAAGAGTTCGGCCTCAAGGAAATGTGGAAGAGCCCCAACGGCACCATCCGCAACATCCTCGGCGGCGTCATCTTCCGCGAACCAATCATCTGCAAGAACGTGCCGCGTCTCGTGCCGGGCTGGACGCAGCCGATCGTCGTCGGCCGTCATGCTTTCGGCGATCAGTACCGCGCTACCGATTTCCGCTTTCCGGGCAAAGGCACCCTCACCGTCAAATTCGTCGGCGAAGACGGCACGGTGATCGAGAAAGAGGTGTTCAAAGCGCCCGGTTCCGGCGTCGCGATGGCGATGTACAACCTCGATGAGAGCATCAAGGAATTCGCCCGCTCGTCGTTCAATTACGGCCTGATGAAAAACTACCCGGTCTATCTCTCGACCAAGAACACGATCCTCAAAGCCTATGACGGCCGCTTCAAGGATATCTTCCAAGAAATCTTCGACGCAGAATTCAAAGCCGAGTTCGGCAAGCGCAAGCTCACCTACGAACACCGCCTCATCGACGACATGGTCGCCTCCGCGCTGAAATGGAGCGGCGGCTATATCTGGGCCTGCAAAAACTACGACGGCGACGTCCAATCCGACACGGTCGCGCAAGGCTTCGGTTCGCTCGGCCTGATGACGTCAGTACTGATCACACCGGACGGCAAGACGATGGAAGCGGAAGCCGCACATGGCACCGTGACGCGCCATTACCGCCAACATCAAAAAGGCGAGCCGACCTCGACCAATTCCGTCGCCTCGATCTTCGCCTGGACGCGCGGCCTCGCCCATCGCGGTAAGCTCGACAACAACCAGAAGCTGATCGACTACGCGCTGCTGCTTGAGAAAATCACGGTCGACACCGTCGAAGCCGGCCAGATGACCAAGGACCTCGCCCTCCTCGTCGGCGACACGCAAGCTTGGCTCACCACTGAAGGCTTCCTCGATGCTGTTGGCGACAATCTGGACCGCGCCATAGGAAAAGCCTGACAGGGAACCGCGCGCCGCTCCTGTCCGACCGGGATTGGGAGCGGCCCCATGCCAGCTCGACGGCAAAGTCGGTGAAGGTGCGTGTACGGTATCGAACACTCAACTTCGATCACACCGCGATGAATTGGACTGACGGCGCAAAAACATAGCCGCAAAAGAGATACACGCGGACGGCGCAGCGCGTTCGCGCTATTCGTCTGCGGGGCTTGCGTACAATGGCGTTCACGATCCGAGAATTGCTGAAGGAAGACCGCCCGGGTTGGGAAAACCTCTGGGGCGGCTACCTCGATTTCTACGAAGCCAAAATGGAAGCCGTCACCATTGAGGTGACGTGGTCGCGCTTCTTCGATCCCGCCGAACCGATGCTAGCATTGGTGGCAGTCGATAGCGGTACGCACGACCTCATCGGCCTCGTGCACTGCGTCTTCCATCGCGGCACCTGGGCGATCGGCGAATTTTGTTATCTCGAAGACCTTTTCGTCGCCTCCAGCGCCCGCAAGCAAGGCATCGGCCGTGCGCTGATTGAAGCTGTCTATAGTCACGCCGACGCGCGCAAATGCGAACGCGTCTATTGGCTGACGCAGTACGACAACGCCACCGCCCGCGCGCTCTACGATCAAGTCGCAAAGCACACCGGCTTCATTCAGTACCGGCGCTGACTATTCCTTGAACGGCGGCGTTTTGCGCCACGGGTATGGCGGCGGCATGTCGCTTGAGACTTTGTCGGGATAAACCGGCGCGCGCTTTTCCAAGAACGAGGTCACGCCCTCTTTCGCATCGCCAGCACGCCCGCGCGTGACCATGAGCCGGCTCTCCAGCCGATGCGCTTCCATTGGATGCGACGCATCGAGCATGTCGAGCATCATCCGACGCGCCAGAGCGACTGAAACGGGCGACGTGTTGTCCGCAATCTCCCGCGCCAACGCATGCGCAGCCGGCAAAAGTTCGTCCGCTTTGTGCAGCGAACGCACCAAGCCACGTTCCTTCGCTTCTTCGCTGGTGAACACGCGCCCGGTCATCGTCCACTCCAGTGCGGCGGAAACGCCGACAAGCCGTGGCAAGAAGTACGACGACAATGTCTCCGGCACGATCCCGCGCCGCGCGAACACGAATCCCATCTTCGCGCCTTCGACGGCGAGCCGGATATCCATCGGCAGAGTCATCGTCGCGCCGACGCCGACCGCCGCCCCATTGATCGCCGCGATGACCGGCTTCAAGCTCTCATAGATGCGGAGGCCCACACGCCCGCCGCTATCGCGCACACGCTCTTCATCGAACTCTTCGCCGCGCCCCGCGAGCCGCTTCTCATAATCGAAAGTCGCGCCGCCTGACCCCAGATCCGCGCCAGCGCAGAAGGCGCGCCCTTCGCCGGTTACGATCACGGCGCGGACATCGTCGTTCGCATCCGTCGCATCGAATGCGGCGATCATGTCGCGCATCATCTCGCCGGTGAACGCATTCATGCGGTCTGGCCGGTTCAGCGTCAGCGTTGCGACGCCGTTGGCGATTTCGAATTTGACGGTTTCGTAGTTAGGCATCGATGCGGCTCCGCAATGAGCCGATACGCTAGCGCTCAGAGGCGTAGCAACTCAACCTCTGCCGCTTGGTAAGGGTCGAGCCGGTACACCAGCTGCCGGTGTATCGCGACTAACGCGCCCGCGCCCCAATCCTCAATCAGCTCCGCGTCGTCGCGCTCGCACGCCTGCCAGTGCGAACCGTCCTCGCAAATCAGCACTTTGCCGTCCGCCAATACGGCGTCGATGGTCGAAACTGCGCCCGATTGCGCGCCGGCGCCTAATCCGACTCGGAACACAGAGAGAATCGCGTCACGCTGCTGCGGAGTGAGCCTGTGCCATTCTAGGCGCTCAAATAGCTCTGGCCCGAGATAGGCAGCCAGTGCGTCGTTCTGTGTCATACCGGCGTCCCCACAACCGAATCGAGTCGTCCAAAAGCGACTGATTTGGTTTCCGAGATATTACCTGGCCGAATTGATCAGAGCGGCAGCTTCCAGATCAGGTCACGGTCCGCCGTCGCGCCGACCATGAATTCCCACTCGCTGAAATCTTGAAATCCGTAGCGGCGATAGAAACGCTGCGCCCGCTCGTTGTTTTCCCAAACGCTGAGATAAAGCGCCGAGGCGCCCTGCTGTTTCGCCCACGCGATCACGTCATCCATCAGCGCCGCCGCAACGCCGGTGCCTTTAACGCCTTCATCAACGTAGAGCCGGTGAAGCTCGACCGCGTTCGCATCATCGACCGGCATCGAAAGCGCGCCCATCATGCAATAGCCGACGATCTCTCCATCGCGCAGCGCTAAGCGATAACGCGTCTCGCCATCGCCAGTTTCTTCGCGCTGTACATCGGCGCTGAAGCTCTTCGCCAGATAGGACGCAAGATCGGCGGGCGGGTACGGCAGATGCCCAAACGTCGCCACCCACGACGCGCGA
Organism: Terricaulis sp.; assembly: GCA_034439495.1. Taxonomy (GTDB): domain Bacteria; phylum Pseudomonadota; class Alphaproteobacteria; order Caulobacterales; family Aquidulcibacteraceae; genus Vitreimonas. Next base: position 22,552 of record JAWXAM010000067.1, read on the forward strand.
CCGAACGCAGCCAACGCTTCCGCATCAGCCGCAACCGCATCGCGATACGTGAACGCGCTCACGCCGCCAGCGCGCCTTGCAGCGCGGCGCGAATGGCGTCGATCGCTTTGGCTGCTTCGCGGCCATTCGGGCCGCCGCCTTGCGCCATGTCGGGCCGGCCGCCGCCGCCTTGACCGCCAACCGCCGCAACGCCGGCTTTCAGCAAATCAACCGCGCTGACTTTGCCTTTGAGGTCATCGGTCACGCCCACCGCGAGCGCGGCCTTGCCGTCCTCGACGCCGATATAAGCGATGACGCCAGAGCCGATGGACTTCTTGCCTTCATCGACAAGCCCGCGCAGCTCCTTCGCCGGCACGCCTTCAAGCACGCGCGCCAACATCGATACGCCGGCCACGCTCTCTGGGCCCGCCGGCGCCGCGCCGCCGCTATTGCCCGCAAGCGCAAGCTTCTTTTTCGTGTCCGCCAATTCGCGCTCGAGTTTACGGCGCTCGTCGGCAAGCTGCGTTACGCGCTCCGTCACTTCAGAGAGCGGCGCTTTGATGTTCGCCGCGATCGCTTTCGCCAGCGCCGCTTGCGCTTTCAGATGCGCCAGCGCTGCAGCGCCGGTCGCGCCCTCGATGCGGCGAATGCCGGCCGCAACGCCGCCTTCGCTCAAAATCGAGAACACCGCAATGTCGCCGGTGCGCTTCACGTGCGTGCCGCCGCAAAGCTCCACCGAATAGGCTTTGCCATTGCCGTCGAGCGCATCGCCGAGGCGCAACACGCGCACGGTGTCGCCGTACTTTTCGCCGAAAAGCGCGAGCGCGCCTTCCTCGATCGCCTTCGCAGGCGCCATCTCTTTGATCACGCCTTCGGCGTTCTGCCGAATGACCGCGTTCACTTCATCTTCGACGCGCGCCATCTCGTCCGGCGTCATGGCTTGGCCATGGCTGAAGTCGAAACGGAAATAATCCGCTTCCACGAGCGAGCCCTTCTGGGTCACGTGCGGCCCCAGCACATTGCGCAAGGCCGCGTGCAGCAAGTGCGTGGCGGAGTGGTTGGCGCGGACCGCCGAACGGCGCGCGCGATCGATCTCGAGCTTGGCCTTGTCGCCAACCTTGATCACGCCTTTCACAAGCCGGCCGATATGCGCATGCAGTGCGCCCGCCTGCTTGTGCGTGTCCTCGACGATGAACTCGGCGCCGTTGTCGAACTTGATCACGCCGTGATCGCCTGACTGGCCGCCGCTCTCGGCATAAAATGGCGTGCGATCAAACACGAGCGCACCGGCGGCGGCTTCGCGCAGTTCGTGCTGCTCTTCGCCAGCGGCGACGATCCCAGCGAGCGCGCCCTCGCCGCTCTCCGCGCCATAGCCGAGGAACTCGTTGCCGGTCGTGCGCTCCAGGATCGAATGCCAGACCGCCGGATTGTCAGCGCCATCCGCGCCTTTCCAGCTGGCCGCGCCCTGATCGCGCTGCCCTTGCATCGCCACATCATATTCAGCGACGTCCACTTCAAGTGAACGGCCGCGCAAGATGTCTTGCGTGAGATCGAGCGGGAAACCGAACGTGTCGTAGAGCTTGAACGCCGTGCGGCCGGAGAGCTTTTGTCCCTGCTGCAGCGTGCTGAGCTCATCCTCGAGCAAGCGCAAACCGTTGGCGAGCGTGCGGCGAAAGCGCTCCTCTTCTTCGCGCAATTGCGCCTCGATGACCGGTTGAGCGCGTTTCAGCTCCGGATAGGCCGCGCCCATTTCCGCGATCAATGTCGGCGCCAAGCGGTGCATCAGCGGCTCTTTTGCGCCCAGAATATGCGCATGGCGCATGGCGCGGCGCATGATCCGGCGCAGCACATAGCCGCGGCCCTCGTTGGAGGGCGAAACGCCGTCCGCGATCAAGAAGCACGACGAACGCAAGTGGTCGGCGATGACATTATGGCTTGGCGCTTGCTCGCCTTGAGCCTTGGTCTTCGTCAGTTCTTCAGACGCCCCGATCAAAGTGCGGAAGAGATCGGTGTCGAACACCGAGTCGACGCCTTGCATCACGCAGGCAATGCGCTCGAGCCCCATGCCGGTGTCGATCGACGGCTTCGGCAGCTTCTCGCGCGGACGATCGGCGCCGAACTGCTCGTTTTGCATGAACACGAGGTTCCAGGATTCGACAACGCGCTCGCCGTCCTCGTCCGGCGAGCCCGGCGGGCCGC
>JAWXAM010000068.1:0-13468 GCA_034439495.1 Terricaulis sp.
GCGGGCGGCGTGGCGCGGTTGCGCTTGCCGGTGCAAAGCGCGCGCAGGCGCGTTCTAGCATGCCCAGCAACTCGGCGAACACCGGATCGTCACCCGCTTCCAGCGCTTCCATTTGCATCCGCGATTGCAGTTCGCCGAGCACTTCGGCGTAATTGGCGATCAGCGCCTCGGCCTGCGGGCTCTGTGTCATCATGCGGACGATGTTGTTCTCGCCGGCGCCACCAAGCGCGTCGAGCAGCGCACGCGCGCTGGCATTGGCTTCGAGCACGGTCCAGTGACGGTCGACCAACATGGCCGGATAGGGCGCATGGCGAGCGATCATGTCGTTGAGGATGGCGCGGAACGGGCTGAGTGATTCCGAATCGAGCGGTGACGCCGGAAACGCGGGCGTAAAGCCCGCAGCCTGAAGCAGGCCATTGCGCGCTTGCAGCGGCAGCAGCAGCGCAGCGCCAAGTTGCAGAACCATGTCGCGGCTCGGCTGCGCGCGGCCGGATTCCAGAAACGAAACGTGCCGCGAGGAAACGTCGCTGGCGAGCGCGAGATCGAGCTGGCTCATGCGGCGGGACGAACGGAAACGGCGCAGCGCCGTGGCGAACGCAGAGGGCTCTCGCTTCTGGGTGTCGGTGAGCATGCGGCATCGTCGCCGCCGCCGCGCGGCTTGTCCATTACCTCCGAGGTAATTGCGAGGCTTACGCGCCGGTGATCGGATCGCCCCATTGAAAAGGAGACGATCATGCAAGGTCTGTGGGCGAACTGGATGAAGGTGTGGTGCTGGGGCGTGTTCGCTTTTGGCGTGGTGTTGGCGACGGCGGCCGTGCCGCCGATCGATGGCTTGGTGCGTACGCTTTACACGCTGTTCAGCGGCGGCGGCGAAAACGCGGCGGCGTTCGACACCAATCCCATGCGGTTTGGGCTCGGCCTTCAGGGCGCGCTGACGATGGGGTGGGCGCTCACCATGCTAGCCGCGATCCGCACCGGCGCGCCGATCTGGGGTGAACTCACGGCCGCAGTGTTGATTTGGTACGTGATCGATAGCGCGATTTCGGTGGCGACCGGCTTTGCGCTGAACGCTGTGTCCAACACGGTTCTGACGATCGCGTTTTTGATCCCGGTGCTGGCGTCAGGCGCTTTGAAGCAGCGCGTGGCTCGGGCGGGTTAGGGCAAGGGCGGGATCGGGCGAAGCTTTGGTCGCTTTGCGTGGATGAACGCCGCAGCCCCGTCATCCCGATCCCGCCGCCTTACCTGATCTGGGAAGGGCTGGCGCGAACCATCGTGACTAGGGTCACTTGACGCGCGCGGCCCCGCACGTGCGCACAGGACGCATGCGCTAGCGCATTGGCGGTGGGACCTTTGCGGGCGTTGAGCGCTTGAGTGTGTACCGCGAGGCTCGCGATGATTTTCATCCCGCCATTGACGCGATTGCATCGGCGTACTGCGCCGTGCACCCCACTTTTCAGGACACAGTCCCATGACCGAACAAAAAAAGAATATCGTCGATACGGCGATGGCGGCCGGCTCTTTCACGACGCTGGCGAAGGCGCTTACTGCGGCGGGTCTCGTAGATACGCTGAAAGGCGCTGGTCCGTTTACGGTATTTGCGCCCAACGATGCGGCGTTCGCGAAGCTGCCTGCCGGCACGCTCGACGCGCTCATCAACGCGCCGAGCAAGGAGAAGCTAATTGCGCTGCTGAAGCTGCACGTGATCTCCGGCAAGGTGATGTCAGCAGAGATCAAGGGCAAGTCGATCGCGCCGCGCTCGCTGCAGGGCGAGGATTTGCGGATCGATGGCGCTAATGGCGTCACCGTGAATGGATCGAAAGTTGTGACGGCCGATGTCGATTGCAGCAACGGCGTCATCCATGTGATCGACACCGTGATCATGCCGCACGCAGAGCGCGCCGCCGCCTAATGAGATTGATGAAGCGCTCGGCTCACGCCGGGCGCTTCGTTGGCTAGCGTAACTTCGAAATCGTTAGCCCATCCGCTTTGGCGCGGTCTTTGATTGATTCTTCGCTGCGTGTGAGGGCTTTGGCGATCGCTTTCAGCGACATGCCTTTGCCGGCGAATTGGTGGAGCTTTTGGATTTCGTCCTGCCGCCAAGGTTGGCGATGACGCTCGAACTTCTCGCCGGCCATCTCTATTCCGCCGCGAACGCGGTGCGCTTGGCGAGCTTGTCGAAGTCGACGAGGTCGCGAACCAAATCTTCCAGCTGATCGAACGGCACCATGTTGGGGCCGTCGCTAGGTGCGTTGTCCGGATCGGGGTGGGCTTCGAGGAACACCATCGCAACACCGATGGCCACCGCTGCGCGCGCCAGGATCGGCACGAACTGACGTTCGCCGCCGCTGGTTTCTCCGCGTCCGCCCGGCTGTTGCACCGAGTGCGTGGCGTCGAACACGACCGGCGCGCCGAAGCTTTTCATGATCGGGATCGAGCGCATATCGGAGACGAGCGTGTTGTAGCCGAAGCTCGCGCCGCGCTCACACGCCATGACATTGGGATTGCCGCTGTCGGTGATCTTGGCGATCACGTGCTTCATGTCCCAAGGGGCTAGGAACTGGCCCTTCTTGACGTTGATCGGCTTGCCGGTTTCGGCGGCGGCGACGAGCAAGTCAGTCTGACGGCAGAGGAAGGCGGGGATCTGCAGCACGTCCACGACTTCGGCGACTTCGGCGCATTGCTCGGGCAGGTGGACGTCGGTCAGCACCGGCACGCCGATCTTCTTGCGGATTTCCTCGAAGATGGGCGCCGCTTTATCGAAGCCGGCGCCGCGCTTGGTGCTGAGGCTGGAGCGGTTGGCTTTGTCGAAACTGGTTTTGTAGATGAAGCCGGCGCCGGCGCGCTTGAACACGTCGCGCAGGAACTCCGCCGTTTCGAGCGCGTGTTCGCGGCTCTCGAGCTGGCAGGGTCCGCAGATGAAGGTAAGCGGCAAATTGTTGCCGATCTCGAGCGGGGTGGATTCCACGCGCGGTACGCGAATGACGGAAGCGGGCTGCATCAAAATCCTCGGAGGCGTTCCCCAGACATAGGCCCGGACAGGAACCGGCTCAACTGCGCTGAAGCGCCTGACAGGCATGAATTAGCGGTCAGGTGAGCGCAATTCGTTTGTTTCTATCCCGGCTATTGGGCGGGGTTATGGCCTAGCGCGAGATCAGGCTCTTCAGCGCGGCCTCTGGGGTGGCGCCTTCCGTATGGATGCGGCCCCAGAGGCCTAGGAAAAGCAGCGGCCAGCGCAGGGCTTTGTGTGCGTCGTCGGCGAAGATCATGCGGATGGTCTCGGCGCTGGCGGCGGCGCGGACGGCTTCGACGCCGGCTAGGCTCGAACCCAGTTCAGCCGCGCGCGGTGCGATCCATGCCGCGACCGGGACGGTGAAGCCCTTTTTCTTGGCCCACGGTTCGGCGGCCGGGCAGTGGCGCTCCAACCAGGCGCGCAGCAGATATTTGCCGAAGCGGCCGCGGACTTTGAGATTGTCAGGCAGGTTGAACGCGAAGGCTGCGACTTCCGGATCGAGGAACGGCGTGCGGCCTTCCAGACCGTTGGCCATCAAGCAGCGATCGAGTTTCAGGAGCAAATCGTTCGGCAGCCAAGTGGCGATGTCGGCGGCCTGAGATTGCTGGAGCGGTGTAAGTTGGAGCGCCGGCCGCTGGCCCGCTGCTGTACGCCACGCGTTGATCGCTTCTGGGCCGAGCACTGCATCCGTCTGCGGTTCGGCTGGCCGCCCGCCCAGCCATGAAGGGCGCAGGGCGCGGCGATAGCGCGAATAGCCGGCGAACAATTCGTCGCCGCCTTCGCCGGTGAGCACCACGGTGAGCCGCGCCTTCGCGGCTTCGGCTAATTTGTACGTCGGCAAGCAGGCGTAGTCGGCGACGGGATCGTCCATCGCCCACGCCACCAGCGGCGCGATGCGCCAGAAATCCTCCTCGCCGAAACTGACATCGTTCCAATCGAGCTTCAGCGCATTGGCCACGCGCTCGGCTTGGCCGCGCTCATCGCGCGCTTCCGGCACATCGAAGCCGCACGTGTAAGCGACGACCGGACGCGTGTTGAGCCGCGCCATCATGGTGGCGACAGCGGCGCTGTCGATGCCGCCGGAGAGGAAGAGGCCATAGGGGACGTCGGAGCGTTGGTGGACGCGGATCGAGTCTTCGAGCACGCGGTCGAGTTGCGCGATGGGATCGTCAGCGCCGCGTGCGGGCGCGGACGGCGGGATCGCCGCACGCACGCGATGGCTCTTTGGCACGCCGTTCACAATTTCGATGATCTCGCCGGGCTCCAGGCGGATTACGCCCGGCCACGCCGTCTCATTCTCCAGCGTGTAATTCAGCGCCGCGACTTGTTTTGAAATCTCCGGGCGCACTTGCGCTTGTCCAAATGAGCGCGGCTCCGACGAGAACGCCACTGCGCCGTTCTGCGCGCGGATGTAGAGGGGCTTGATCCCGAACGGATCGCGCACCAGCCACGTCCGCCCGTCGGCGCCGATCAGGCAGAATGCGTACATGCCGCGCAGGCGATCGAACGCGGCTTCGCCTTCTTGCGCGTAGATGTGCAGCAGCGGCTCAAAATCCGAGCCGGTGGCGAGTTTGCCTTTGAGCTGAAACTCTTCGGCGAGTTCGAGGTAATTATAAATCTCGCCATTGCCGATAATGGTGGAGCCAGCGGCGTGCAAAGGCTGCCAGCCGCCTTCAAGATCGATGATCGAAAGCCGCGCGTGCGCCAATGAATAGCGCTCGCTCTCTTCAACGCGGATGCCGTTCGGGCCGCGATGCGCGATGGCGTCGATCAGCGCTTGCGCGCCCTCGGCCTCACCGACGATGCCGGCTATGCCGCACATCAGACGCCTCCCATCGCATCAAACAATGTGCGCCATTGCGCGACGACTGCGGCTTCGGAGAATTCCGTCTCCACCCGCCGTGCGCCGTTGGCGACGAATTTGGCGGTGAGCGCTTTGTCGGCAAGCAGGAGCTGCGTTTTCGCGGCGAGCGCTTCGGAATCGTCGATCTCGATTAGGAAACCGTCTTCGCCGTCGCGGATGAGCGCGCCAGGGCCAGCGGCGCGGGCGGCGATCACGGGCAGACCATGCGCCCACGATTGGATCACGACATTGCCGAGCGGCTCGAAGCGTGAAGGAAAAACGCAGACGTCAGCGGTGCGATAAAGCGCCGGCGCGTCGTTGCGCCAGCCGAGGAAGCGCACGCGATCAGCGACGCCAAGATCGATGGCCGCGGATTTGAGGCTGGCTTCGTCGGGCCCATCGCCCGCGATCCAGAGATACGCGTCCGGCAGACGCTGAAGCGCTTTCAATGAAACATCGTGCGCTTTGCTTTGGTGCAACCGCCCCATGCCCAGCAGCAACGGTGCATCCTTCGGCGTGTCGAGCGTGGCGCGGTCGAGTTTTTGACCGTGACCGCGGCCGGCGAAATTCGGGATGTAATGCGCACGCTCTTTCGGCCAGCCTTCGCGCACCATCCAGTCGACGATGTCTTGCGTGTTTCCGACGAGCGCGTCGAAGCCGCGATAATTCTTCAGTTTGTAATAGCCGCCAAGTCGACCGATGCGCTTCCAAGGTCCAGTGGGTGTCGCCTTCGCGGCGCGGTTCATCCAGGCGAGGATGATGCGCGCGTCGTGCTCCCGCGCTAGCGCGGCGATGGCGGCGGGCGTCGTGAAGTCGAAATGTTTGCCGAACGGCAGCACGCGCGTTGGCATGCCATAGCCCTTCAGTTCGTTTTCGCGGTCTGTGTGCGCGCGGATCGCGGCGACCTGCGTGATGCCCGCGCGCCAGAACGCGCCGGTCAGGCTGACGAAATACGCCTCCGCCCCGCCATTGACGGCCGAGCCCAAAGTGTGCGCGAGGCTCATGCGGGGAGGTGGGGGCGGTTCATGGCGGCGGCTGAGACATAGGCGGGTGCGCGCTCCGCCTCAACCGCTTGCTCGCAGATGACTTTTCCGCCGCCCCATGCCAACACGCCGCCATGAGCATTATTACTTCCGCCGCGGCGATCGCCGCTGGCCAGGACACCATCCGCGCCGAGGCGCGCGCGCTTGATCAGTTGGCCGAAGCGCTGGCCGGCGCGCTGAAGGAGCCCTTCGTCCACGCTGCGACGCTGCTGGCCGAAACCAAAGGGCGAGTGATTGTCTCGGGCATGGGCAAGTCCGGCCACATCGCGCGCAAGATCGCAGCGACCTTGGCCTCCACCGGTACGCCCGCGCAATTCGTCCACCCCGCCGAGGCCAGCCACGGCGACCTCGGCATGATCGTGGAAGCCGATTGCGTGCTGGCGATCTCGCGCTCGGGCGAAACCGCTGAGCTCTCGGACATGCTCTACCATTGTCGGCGCATCCACGTGCCGATCATCGGCATGACATTCAAACCGACCTCGTCCTTAGCTAAGGCGTCGACGGCGGCGTTGGTGATGCCAGATTGCGGCGAAGCCAGCGACGAGGCGCCGGCGCCGACGATTTCAACCACGATGTGTCTCGCCATGGGTGACGCGCTGGCTGTGGCGCTCTTGAAGGCGCGCGGCTTCACGGCAGATCATTTCGGCGCGATCCATCCTGGCGGAAAGCTCGGCGCAGCGCTGAAACGCGTGCGCGACGTGATGCGTGAAGGCAAAAGCGATCCGCTGATTGCGCCGAGCACGTCGGTGGTCGAGGCGATGCAGGCGATCAGTGTTGGCGGCATCGGCGCTGTCGGCGTCGTTGATGGCGGCAAGCTGATCGGGATCATCACTGACGGCGATCTGCGCCGGAAACTTTCGCCTGAAATGTTTGCCAAGACGGCGCGGGACATCATGACGGCGTCGCCGAAAACGATAGCGCCTGACGCGCCCCTGGTGGACGCGATTGCCATCATGAACGAGAAGCGGATTACGTTGTTGTTTGCTGTCGAGGATGGCCGACCGGTTGGCGTCGTGCACATGCACGATCTGCTGGCGGCGGGGGTGCGGTGACACCGAGCAATAGCATCCGACCGTCGCCAGAAGAGGCTCCAACGCTGGCTTCGCGGCGCCCTCTTTGGCGGCAATTCAAGAGCCTGCTGGTTCCAGCTCTCATTCTTCTAGTGCTCTTCGTTTTGTCGCGGATTTACAATCCTCACGTTCTTTGGTTGGCCTTGTTTTTTATTCCCCTCTACGGATGGTGGATCGAGCGGCGCGGGAAACGCGGTAAGCGGGGCTTTGAACCATGAGATTATTCGTAGCGATTGCCCTAGCTTTGCTCGTCGCAACGCCAGCAGCAGCGCAAACATCAACCGGTTTCGCCTCGCCCGTGGAATCGTCCATTCAATCCGTGCTGCCGCGCATGATCGCGTGGCGTCGTGATTTTCACCAGAACCCTGAACTCAGCTACGAAGAAGTGCGCACCGCGCGCATCGTCGCGGCGCATCTGCGCAGCCTCCGTATGGAAGTGCGCACCGGCGTCGCGCAGACCGGCGTTGTCGGTGTGCTGCGCGGTGGTCGCCCCGGACCAGTGATTGCGCTGCGCGCCGACATGGACGCGCTGCCGGTGACGGAGGAGGTAGAGCTCCCGTTCCGGTCGCGTGCGCGCGGGACCTATAACGGCCAGGACGTCGGCATCATGCACGCGTGCGGACACGACACGCACGTTGCGATCCTCATGGCGGCGGCGAGCGTGTTGGCGGCGCGGCGCGAGGAGATTGCGGGCACAATCATCTTCGTGTTCCAGCCCTCCGAAGAAGGGGCGCCTCCCGGCCAGATGGGCGGCGCCCGCCGTATGTTGGCGGAAAACGTGTTCGGCGATCTGCAGCCCGAAGCGATCTACGGCCTGCACGCTTGGCCGGCGGCGAGTGGCACGGTGACTATGGTGTCCGGCCCATTCATGGCCGGCTCCGATCGCATCGACATCACGGTGACCGGTAGCCAAACCCACGGCGCGCAGCCGCATGCCGGCATCGATCCGATCGTGGCGTCATCGCAGATCATCAACGCGCTGCAGACGGTGCCGTCGCGCCAGATGGATGCGGTGCGTTCGCCAGTCATCGTCACCATTGGTTCGATCCATGGCGGCGTGCGCTACAACATCATCCCACAAACCGTCGAAATGCAGGGCACGATCCGCTACCTCAATCCGGAAACGCGCGACGAGCTTTACGAGCGCATTCGCCGCACGATCACGGAAACGGCGGCTGCAACCGGCGCCACCGCTGAAGTCACCATCACAGAAAATGCGATCCCGACCGTGAACCCGCCGGCGCTAATGGCGCGGACGCGCGCCGCGGCCGTGCGCGCGCTCGGGGAGGAGCGGGTGCTGACCGGCCTGCCGGTCATGCCGGCGGAGGATTTCGCGTATTTCCAGCAGGCTGTGCCCGGCGTGTTCTTCTTCTATGGGGTCAACCCGCCAGGCGTGACGCCGGAAGAGGCAGCGCCGAACCACAATCCGCGCTTTTTCGTGCACGAGCCCGCCATGGAAACCGCCTTGCGCGCCATGGTTGCGGTAGCGCTGGACCGTGTGTCGGAGTAATGTAGATTTCGCGTGTGGAGGCGTGAAATGCTGCGATTTGTGCTCGCTGTAGCCGGCGTGTTGGCGCTTGCGGCGCCCGCTCATGCGGATGGGCTTTGGTACATCTACGCTTTGCGCCAGCAGGAATGCGACAGTTACGGGAACGAGCCGGAAGTCTCGATCCGGGGTTGCTCGATGATCATTCGGAGCAACAATGTTACCGGTGAACGGCGCGCGGCGGCCTATCGGCGTCGCGGCGATCATTATGTCACCGCCGAAAATTACGATCGGGCGCTGCAGGATTACACCGCCGCCATCGATCTCAACGCGGATTTGAGCATAGCCTACTTCCGCCGTGCTGAATTGCTCCTGGAACGCGGCGAGTACGACGGTGCGCTGCGCGATTACGGCCAATACGTCCGCCTTGAGCCAGATCGCATCGCTGGCCATCTCGGTCGGTGCCGGGCGCTTACCGCGGCGGGACGTGATCTCGACCGCGCGCGCATCGATTGTGACGCCGCTCTCGAGCGGGCCGCGCAAACCGAGCATGTTGCGCTGGTGCACGGTGAGCGCGGTTATCTCGGCCTTCGCGCTGGTGCGTATGAGGCGGCTTGGGCTGATTATGACGCCGCGCTCAATCTTGAGCCGTCGGAGCCGCGCCACTTGTACGGCCGCGGTCTTGCTGCACAGCATTTGGGCCGCGCCGAAGAGGCCGAGCGCGATTTGGCTGACGCTGTGCGCATGGCGCCGCGTGTTGCGCAGGCATTTTCGGGACTGAGCAACGCGCCCTAGTTGCGTTTTCCTTGACTCTCCCGTCGCGTGAAGGCCCTATGCGGCCCGGACTAACGGTCGAGACGACCCGACCGCGCGCTCATTTGCGCCGGCTTCGTTCTTCCCGGTCCACCCGCGCGCCGCTCTTGGCGCACGGTGCGTTTCGAGGAGTGGCGACGATGGCTACGGGTACTGTGAAGTGGTTCAACATGGCGAAGGGCTTCGGCTTCATCGCTCCGGACGGCGGCGGCCAAGACGTGTTCGTACACGTGAGCGCAGTTGAGCGTTCGGGTCTTACCGGCTTGCGTGAAGGCCAAGCGGTCAGCTTCGACGTGGAGAACGATCCGCGTAAGAACAAGCCGTCGGCGGTGAATATCAAACCGGTCTGACGCGCCAATTCAGTTGCAGTTTTGATCGCCGTGCGGTTTGACCGTGCGGCGATTCTGTTTTTTGGGAGAATTCCATGGCCGCCCCTTTCCGCCTCTATGGCGCGGAGCTCTCTCCGTATTCGATCAAGGTGCGCTCCTACCTCCGCTTTAAGGGCTTGGACTTCGAATGGCTGTCGCGCTCGGCCGCACGCCAGGAGGAATTCGCCCGCTATGCCAAGCTGCCGCTGATCCCGGTGCTGGTCGATGCCGATGAAAACGCTCTGCAAGATTCAACGCCGATCATCGAAAAGCTTGAGCGCGAACACCCCGAGCCCTCGATCACGCCGGACGAGCCGGCGCTCGCCTTCGCCGCCGCACTGCTTGAGGACTTTGCCGACGAGTGGCTCAACAAGGCCATGTTCCATTATCGCTGGACGTATCCGGAAGATCAGGAAAGCGCCGCGCGCCGCATCGCCGAGATGGTGTTCGAGGGCGGCGAGAAGCCCGAGGGGATGGAAGATAACATCCGCACCCGCATGATCGGCCGGCTCTATCACGTCGGCTCATCGCCCGAGACGGCGGCGTTGATTGAAGGCTCGTTCACGCGCTCGCTCGGCCACATCGAAGCGATGCTGAAAGACCGGAAGTATTTGTTCGGCGGCCGCCCAAGCATCGCCGATTTCGGCATCGCCGGACAATTGGCCCAGTTGCTCTCGGACCCGACGCCGGGCGCCGTCATCCGCGCGCAAGCGCCGAACGTGGTGCGCTGGCTTGAGCGCATGGAAAACCCGAAGGCGGAGGGGCCGTTCGCGTCGTTTGAGGATGTGAAAGAAGGGCTCGCCGAATTGCTGCGCGCGGTAGTCGCTGGCGCTTATCTCAGCTGGATGTCCGCCAACGCCGCCGCTGTCGCTGATGATGCAAATGGCGTCGCGGTCGAGATCGCCGGCACGCAATTCACGCAAAAGCCCCAGCGCTACGCCGCCAAGGCGTTTTCAGAACTGCAGCGCAAACGCGCCGCCGTCGAAGATGAAGCACTCGCGGCGCTGCTGGAAGAGACGGGCTGCGACGCCTACCTCACCGGCGCGCGCGCCGATGAGGATGAAGGCGACGATTCTGACGACGAAGATGAGTCCGACGACACGGAAGCGCGCGACTAACCTTCGCAGGCCGCTATGAAGTCATAGCTGGTTTCACTCAGGCAATCCGGCCAAACCTCGGTCTCGCGCCAATAGCGTGCGAGTCCGAGGCGGACGCACAGCTTCGCAAATTCAGGGTCGTTGCGCAGCATGCGCGTCTGATCGATGAACAGAAGCGCCGTCTCGTAACCAATGTGTGGACGCGTGGTTTCGAGCGCCCCGGCGCGCCACGCGTCGACGTTGTCGAGCGCCTCGCCGAAGATCTCCAAAGCGGGCGCCGTAAATCCGAGAACCGAAAGCGCCACCGCCAGATCGAGCGCCGCAGCGGGCTCGGCCTCCGCCATCGCGGCGAAATCCTGACCGAGTTGCATGAACGCCTCGGGCGAGGGCGCCATCATTAATTGCTGCATGCGTTCGCCGGCTTTGTAGGAGACGCTGTCGACGAGGCCGGGGATTAGCCGCACGCCATCTGCCCGCAGATTCTGCGCGGTTACGAAGTCGCCATCGAGCGCGGCCGTGTTCAGGCGCATGAACCAAACAAAGACATTGTCAGCGTAGCGCTTGGCCGCTTCTTCCAGAATGCGGCGGCCCTCATCCTTCGATGTCTTGGACCAGACATTGTAGCCGTGGAACGCCGCCAGCATCGGATCGAGCGGATCGAGTTCGAAGGCCCGCGCCTGCTGGGCGTAGCCTGCTTCGACCCGGCCGGTTGAAACGAGAAATTGGCCATGCCGGAAAAGCAGATGCGGATTGTTGGGCTCCACCGCTAATGCTTTTTCGATGAGCGCCTCGCGCTCGCGCCAGCGGCCGAAGAACTCGCCTTCCAGCGCCGCAAGCACCGCATAGCCTTCGCCCATTGAGGGATCGGCGCCCAGCGCGCGCTCTGCCGCTTCCCTTGCATCTTCCACCAAGCGCGCCCGGTCGGCGCGCGAAAGGCGTAGCACCTCCAGCTTCGCCGCTGCCAACGCCGCCCACGCACGGGCGAAGTCCGGCGCTTCGCGCACGATCCGCTCGAGCGCCGCCGCCGCCGATTGGATGCAGGCGATGGCCCCCGTACGCATCCATTCGCGCGCCTCGAAGTACGAATCTGAGAGAGCCGGGGTCAGCTTTGGCGCGCGTGCACGCTGCGCTTCGCCAAGCGTCACCGCTAAGGCCTTGGCGACCTCCGCGGCGATTTCCTCCTGCAGCGCAAAAGCGTCGCCGAGATCGCGGTCGTAGCGTTCCGACCATAGCACGACACCCGTCTCCGCTTCGGTGAGATGGGCGGCGATACGGACGCGGTCATCCATGCGCCGCACCGAGCCATCGAGGAGATGCGTTGCGTGCAGCGTCTTGGCGGCACGCGCTTTATCTCGGCCGCGGAAGGCGAAGCTCGATGTTGCGCCGATCACTTTCAAACCTGCCACGCGGGAGACGCTGTAAAGAATTTCCTCTGAGACGCCGTCAGCCAAGGTGCGCGTTGCGCGGTCGCGTGCAGGGGCCTCAAAGGCGAGGACCGCTAGCACCGGCGCGCCCGAGTGCGCCTTGACCATCGCGCCTGAAGGATCGAGCGCATAGACGGCAGTGAGCGTCCGCATCTTTGCAAGTTTGATCTTGCCGCGCGGCTGCAGCTTGGCCGCCAGTTCCGGCGCGGCATTGTCGTAGACAATTTGCGAGACCAGGATCGTGCCCGCGGCCGCTTCAGCTTGCAGCCGCGCCGCGACGTTGACGCCATGCCCGAGCAGATCGCGGTTGGCCGCCTGAGTGACCTCGCCGAGGTGAACGCCGAAGCGCAATTTTGCTTCGGTCTCAAGTTCGCAGAGCGCGATCGAGGCTTCGAGCGCTTGGCTAGCGCTGGTGAATTCCATCATCACGCCGTCGCCGGCCGTGTTGAAGATACGACCGCCATGTTGGACGGCTGCAGCGTCCGCGCGCCCGCGCACACGCGCGACATGCGCCAAAGCTTCCGCCGCATCGCGCTCAGCGAGTGCGGAGAAGCCGGCTATGTCTACGGACACGATCGCCGCGAGTTTGCGAGGGGCAGCCGCCATTGCATGCTTAGTCTAGCACAAAGCGTGCGCCTTGACCTTTCGTATTCGCAAGCTTGGCGTGTTTACGCCGCGAACGCGGGTCTCTGCGTGAGCCGAGTTTCAGTTTCTTGTGGCGTCCATTGATCGCCGTAGCGCGCTGGAACTGTCAGCACGTAGGCGCAGCCGGTCGTACGCTTGTGCACTTCGAAGCTGCCGCCGAGAAGTTCCGCGAGCCGGCGCGTCACGGCAAGGCCAAGACGCGCGCCGGAGAGCCGCTCGTCGTCTTCGCGTAGGAAGGGCTCGAACAGGCCTGCGAGTTGAGCGTCCGTCAGCGTCGGGCCAGAATCCGCGATTTCGAAGCGCAGTAGATCGCCCGCCTTGCGAACGATGCGGTCCGCCCGCATCGAGAGGCCGCCATTTTGCGAGCGGCGGCTCGCGTGCG
Source organism: Terricaulis sp. (assembly GCA_034439495.1). GTDB lineage: Bacteria > Pseudomonadota > Alphaproteobacteria > Caulobacterales > Aquidulcibacteraceae > Vitreimonas. The sequence continues at coordinate 13,182 of JAWXAM010000068.1, forward strand.
TCAGCACATTGACGAGGCATTGGCGCAGACGGTTTTGATCGGTGTTGGCTTGGCCAAGGTTTGTCACCGCATAGACTTTGAGTAACGCGTTATGCGCCTTGGCGCTCGGCTTGGCGGCGGCGGCGGCGCTGAGGAAGGCCTCTTCGGCGTCGAATGGCTCGGCCACGATTTCGAGCCGCTCGGCTTCGATGCGCGATAGATCCAACAGCTCGGCCAGCAGCGACATCATGCTGTTCGCTGCGCCGGTGATGCGCGCGAGGTCAGCGTCAGCGTTGGTATCGCCGCGA
>JAWXAM010000069.1:0-27666 GCA_034439495.1 Terricaulis sp.
CGATCCATCGCGTCCCATGATCGATTTATACCGGCTTGGCGCGAGGAGGTTTTTCACTCCCGTGGCTCAGCGCCGGCAGCGTGCAGGCTGTCTTGTTCGTTGACAGTCCCTGGTTTCTCTTCCCGTCGTTTCCGCCTTATCAGGGCTTTCCCTCGGGCTTCGGCGCTGCTTTCACAGCGCCCCACGCTCAATCATATCGCTCGTCGCATTGGGTCGAACACTGGCCAACTGCCCTCCAGCGGAGCGATGCGTGGATGATAAGCACGGCTTGCACTCGGTCGGATTTGTGCGGCGCTATCCCCCTATTCTGCGCGTTCCAACTCGAAGCGCGATCACATCCATGAAGCACGGCCCGTCATCCCGGATCGCGCTCCGCGCGTCCGGGATCACGACGGTGCTTCATGAATGTTTGCTGTTGGCCCAGCTGCGTCTTTGGCGCACTCGCGCCGCCGCTCAGCGCAGCACAACCGAGCGCTGATTGTTGGTGATGTTGCAATCGACTGGCGGTGACCAGCCAGCGGAAGCGGCCGCATAGTTGAGTTGAAGGCGAACCGGCGGATGAGCCGTCCGCGTAACGCCCGCTGGCAGGGTCGCGCGCACGTGACCGCGCCAACTTGCGCCGCGTGCGAGAGATACTGCGCCGGAACCGGACGGCGGCAACACGTTTACGCCGATCTGCTGGTCTCCGCTGGGCATCGTCACCACCAACGAAATCCACTGCTTGTTCTCGTCGGGCGCGGTGTAGGTGCGCGGGCCGTTGTTGCGAACTTGGAAATAGATCGCGACCTCATTGTCAGCGAGGCGCGCGCCTGGCGGCGAACGCGAGCCGTTCCAACCAGCAATGGCGAGATCGGTGCAGAGCGCGACCGGCGGACCAGGTGGCCTGGGAATTGGCGATTGCGCGCTTGCGTTTGTGGCGGCGATGCAGAGCACGACCGTTGCGGCGAGCAGTTTGCGCATATCTATTTCCTCGGTTCGAAGTCCCTCGCGTGAGAGCCTAGCAGCGACGCGGCGAGAGGCAATGGAGCCCCACCTGTTTTCCCAACTCTTGCAATGGCGCCGGCCTCCCCGATCGGTGTCGGTCAACGCGCGTCAACGCGTAGAGCAAACCGACACTAGCGACGATCAGTCGATGGACGGGAGCGCGCCGAAGGCAATCGCGTGTGCGTTTTGCGCCTGATCACCGTCATATTCGCGCTGTGCTTCAGCCTACCCAAAAACAATTCGATAGAGCAGCATCCCGACGCCTATCCCGAGCGCCATCCACGCGGCGCTGCTTAGAAATCTTTTCTTATCCTGCATGTCGTCTGCCGCCCCGGATCTTCATCACCGAAAGTCTAGGGCAAAATGCTACCGACAAGGGTTCGGAACGCAAGACTGCCGTGGGGTCGTCGAAACGCGAAGGGACGCTATCGCAATATTTGAGATCTGACGCGCGACCGAGCGGCTCTCTGTTCGCGCCGTTCGTAAGGTGTTGTCTCGACGACAGAGATTGGCCCAATGCGGCCATTGCTACGACAGAGCGCCTGGATAAAATTGTGCCATGAATACGCCTCTCTCTCCGGATGACGCTACCAACTTCTTATTTGAGCAGGCGGCGGCAGTCTTGGAGCGAATGTACGGATACTCTCGCGCCGCTTCTGACGTGTTGATGGGTGAGTGCTATCGCTTGTTTCTCGACGAGGGATTTTGCGAATCCCTTGGCATTCCAGTTCAAGACGAAGAGTTTTTCCATCACGAGGGCGCGCTCTACATGGCGATGCGTGCTCATTATTATCTGACCCTAAAGGCTGATCCGAACCCCGATCGGTTCATCGACTGGGTCCTTGCCTATGAGCGCTCGTTTCCTGACACCGAGGAGCGCCGCGCTTGGCACCGTTCGTTGTTTGCACCACGCGCCTGACGTCCGAGTTCGGCGAACTTAAGCCATCCACGCGGGTAGGGCGCTGGCGGCAGCAGTTGGCCGAGTAGGCCCGGTCGTAGGTTTTCGCTCTCGACGCATGCCGGCCCTAAGCCGGCGCTGAAATCGCTGGCGTTCTTGGGGCTTCTTCAGCCGGGTTCTAGGGCAAGCAGGTTCAAATCCACGGTCTTACGCGCTTTCGATAGGCGCGATAGGCGTCACCAAACTTTGCCTCCATGAAGCGCTCTTCTCGCGCGATCACGCCGAATTGGATGACGACTAGCAATGGCGCGAGTAATGCGAGCGAGATCAAGCTGTCCGCCAGCAGCGCGAGACCGGCGTAGGCGAGCGCCATAGCGAGATACATCGGGTTGCGCGTGAAGGCGTGTGGCCCACTTGTGACAAGCGCCGAAGACCCCGCCGCATGCCGAACGCCTGTCCCTGCCCGCGCGAAGCCGGCGACGGCCCAGAACAGCAGCAACACACCCGCCGCCACGAATACACCGCCCAGCACTAAGCGCGGCGCATCGGGAATGCCGAATGACATTCGCCAGACGAAGCGATCAATGAGCAGGCCAAAGAAAAGAGTGCCCACGAAGAGGACCGGTGGGGGCGCGACTACCTTGGCCGCGGTCGGCGTGACAGACATGTTGGGTCTCCCTCATTCGGGACTTCAGCTTCAACTAATCAGCGCTGCAGCGTTCGGAAAGATCGGTCGTTAAAATTGGCGCGATGACCTAGGCGAGTCTCGTCTGTCGCTCGCCCACGCTCAGCGCCAGCCGCCGATGATGGCGCCGCCGATGAGCAAGCCGAGTAGCAGGTGGATCGCGTCCATTATGAGCAAGCCACTCTTCTCTGGGCTGTAGACGAACGAATAGAGCCGCGTCGGCAGCACGAGAAACAGCCAGACTTGCGCAGCAACAACCACGCCCATGGCGAGGTTGTCGACGCGCGCCCATTTCAGCACCAGAGCCAGCCCGACCGCAGTCAGGATCGGCATTATCGGCGAAAGGGCCATCTTCCACCGGTGCGGCTGCAATTGCTCGCCCGTGTATCCGCTGAGCCGCATCCACAGCTTGGAGAAGAGGGCGCCATAAATGACAAATCCCACTGCGTAGATCGCGACGGCCGCCGCCAGAACGGCGCCCCAATTGTCCCCTGCAACAATGGCGTTTGGCATGAGATCCTCCCGAACCGCAGGAAGTGTGCCCCGACACCGCCTCATCTGCCAAGCTACGGTCTTGCGATGGCTTAGGCGAACAGCCGCTCTGACCCGCGCCCCCTCATCCGGTCGCTGCGCGACCACCTTCTCCCCCTCGCGGGCGAGAAGGGTTTGGAGTTAGGCGGCTTCGCGTGACGGCGGCGATGGCGGGGGGCCGGCGATAGGCGTCGTTGCAGGCAAGTGGCACGTCACGGTGACGCCGCGGCCTGGTTCGCTTTGTAGCGCGACCCAGCCGCCGTGCATTTCGACGAACGAACGCACGAGCGCGAGGCCGAGACCGGCGCCGCGGCGATCGCCGGATTGGAAGCTATCGAACGCGCGCGCTTGCGCATCGAAGGCCATGCCTTTGCCGGTGTCCTGCACGGTGAGACGCAGCACGCCGTCCATGCGCTCGGCGGAGACGGTGATGGTGTCGCCGCGCTCGGTGTGGCGGAGCGCGTTCGAGAGCAAGTTGACGATGACTTGCGTGAGGCGCTTGGGATCAGCGTTGATCTCGCCGATCTTGGCGTCGCACTTCACGCGGATCGGCACTTCCGTGTCGCGCGCTTTCGAGGCGGCCATCTGCACGCTCTCAGTGATGGTGGCATAGATATCGACCGGCGCGAGATCGAGCACGACGTTGCCGGCTTCGACCATGGCGACATCGAGAATGTTGTCGATCAGCTTCGAAAGATTGCTCGAGGCTTCGATGATCGAGCCGACTTGCTCGACTTGGCGATCGTTGAGCGGGCCGAACACTTTCGCCTGCAGCAATTCGGCGTTGCCGTAGATCGCCTGCAGCGGATTGCGCAGCTGGTAGGAGACGTTTTCGACGAACTGGCCCTTGAGCTGATCGGCTTGCTCGAACGCTTCAGCGCGCTCGCGCAGCGCTTCTTCGACGCGGCGATCGGCGGTGATGTCCTGGAAAGCGACGAGGGTTGCGCCGTCCGGCAGCGGACGTGTGAGGAATTTCAGCACGCTCTCGTCGCTGCGGCGCATCTCGCCGCGATATTCGGTACGCGCTTCCGGCGACGGATCGGTGATGCGGCCACGCACGCGCGCCCACTCGGCGCGGTCGTGGAAGAGATGTTGGCAGAGCTCGACGACGCGATCGAACGGCGCTTCGTTTTCGAGCGCGTCGGGCTCGACCTTCCACATCGCGGCGAAGGCGGCGTTGGAGAGCTTTAAGCGGCCATCGAGGCCGAACACGACGATGGCTTCGTGAAGTTTGTCGAGCGCGGCCTTCTGCGTTTGCACCAGCGCGTCGTACTGGCTCTTCAGCGACACTTCGTTGGTGATGTCGGAGAAGATCATCAGCATGCCGCCGTTCGGGTGCGGCTGGCGCGCGACGCGCAACATGCGCGCATCTGGCAGCACCCAGAGATCTTCCGGCAGATTGTCGTGCTCTTGGTAGAGCGCGAGTTCACGGGCGCGCCATTCGGCGTAATTGGCGTGCGCCGGGAGCTTGCGCTTTTCTTTCAAGTGATCGAGCCAAGCAGCGTGCACGGGGCGATCGGCGAGGAAGGCCGGATCGAGGCCCCACATCGCTTCGAAAGCGCGATTGTAGAAGGTGATGCGCTTGCCTTGATCGAAGACGGCGATGCCTTCGGCGAGGTGGTTCAGAGTTTCATCGTGGGCGCGTTGTTGCTTGGAGAGCAGTTCGCGCGCGGCTTCGCTTTCGGTGACGTCGATGGCGATGCCGGCCGCGCCGCCGGCGACGGGGCTCATGCGCAGGCGCAGTGTGCGCAGCTGGCCGCCGACGACAGCGGAGCGGGTTTCTTCAACCGCTTCGCCGAGTTCGATGGCCTTGCGCGCGAGATCAACGGCGCCTTGATCGAGCTGCAGATTACGCGCGAGCGCTTGATCGAGCGTCTTGGCTTCGAGCGCGGCGAGATAATCGGGGTTCGCCCATTCGAGCTTGAGCGCGCCATTGACGCGCCAGGCCATGAACGGCGCGCCGTTCCACATCTCGAGGAACGCGGCCGGATCGCGGGCGATGACTTCGTGGCCACTGCTGCCGATACGGCCGCCTGCTGCGCCCTCTTCCACGCCGCGCACGCTGGCGTCGAGAATCCATGCAACGGCGCGGGCGCCGGCGGTGCGGCCGTCGACTTCCACGTAAACGCCGTCCGGCGTCGAAATCTTGATCGAGAACGCGGCGCCGTCGCGGCGCAGGCGCGTGATCGCGGGCGCAAGGCGCGTGAGCGCGCCGGTTGCGTCGGTCGCGTCGAAAACGGAAAGGCCCTGCAGGATGCGCACCGGCGGCTCGGCCGCAACGGCCGCATCGCTGAAACGCAGCAAGCTCGCGAGCGCGAGCGGTGAGCCGTAGATGCGCGGCTTGCCCCAATCGCCTTCGCCGGGATTCGTGAGCGTGTCTTCCCAGATCAGCACGATGCCGGGGTGCGCGCCAAAGATGGCGTCAGCCCACGCGATCTTGTCCTCAAGATCGCGCGCGCGTTTTTTCCACGTCTCTACGCTGCCGCGCGCGCCATCCGTGACGCGCAGCGCCCATAAAAGCGCCGCGACTGCGATCGACGCCGAGCCACCCGCCACAAGCAGGCTTGCGAATCCGCCGTCCAAAAGCCGACCCCTAGTTCCATCATGATGGCGAAACGAATCGCCAGACCCCGACGGTCAGTGTCCCGCGTTGCGCGCGCGATTGCACGCCGCGCGGTGACGAGAACCGTTAACAAGCGGTGAAAATGATGAATGCGGGGTTAAGTTAAGAAAGTTCAATGGGTTAACAGGCAGCGCGCGCAAGGCTCGTTGCGTGTTCGCGACTATTGCGCGCCGCCGCCTTGGATTTTCTTCACGGCGCGTTGCGCCGCCGCCAAACGCGGCCGCAAACGGCGCGCACGCTGGCCGCCATCGCGAATCTTCGAGGCGCCGGCGATGCGGAACACGAACGGCATTCGGTAGCTGGCGCCAAAGCGCACATGCACGTCGTACTTCGGTTGAAACTGCGCGTGCTGGAGCGCCTCGCGCGCGGCGCGGTAGAAGACGTCAGACGGCCAAGCATCGACGCAGCTGATGTTCTTGGCGCGTCCGTCCGCGCCCACTTCGAACTCGCAGATCGCAATGCCTTCCACGCCAAGTCGGCGCGGAAGGCGCGGATAGCGCGCGCGCATGTGGCCGACCGGCTCCCACGGCATCGCATCGTCGCTCTCGTCGGCGACGGGCTCTGGCGTTTGCCACACGACGCAGCACGGCCCCGACGGTAAGCGCAGGCGCACGCGCTGCAGCTCCTGACGCTCCGCCAACCAGGCGCGCACCCAATCAGCGAGGTTGATCATGACCAGCACCAGCGCCAGCACGGCGGCGCCGGAGGCTGTAAGCGCGAGACCGCCGTTCCAGCCCATCTCGCGCAGCGCGCCGGTCAGCGCCATGTGCACGACCACAACCAGCACGAACAGCGCGATGTAAAACACCGCGCGGATCGTCAAAGCTGATGCTGTGCGTGTTGCTCTAACGAGCATTTCGGCCCCCACCTGCGCCGCGCCTTACATGCACGCGCATGATGGCGCCTGCAATGCGGCGAAGCGGTCGGGCGGTGGAGAGCGCTTGGCCGAAAAGCAAAACGGCCCCTCTTTCGAGGGGCCGTTCGGGCTTAGTAGCGGTAGTGATCCGGCTTGAACGGACCCGATGTCGGCACGCCGATATAATCGGCCTGCTCTTTGCTCATCTTCGTCAGCTTCACGCCGAGCTTGTCGAGGTGAAGCGTAGCGACCTTTTCGTCGAGGTGCTTCGGCAGCGTGTAGACTTCGTTCTTGTAGGCCTTGCCGTTGGTCCAGAGTTCGATCTGCGCCAGCGTCTGGTTGGTGAACGACGCTGACATCACGAAACTCGGGTGGCCGGTGGCGTTGCCGAGGTTCACGAGGCGGCCTTCCGAGAGAAGAATGATCTTCTTGCCGTCCGGAAACTCGATGTGGTGCACTTGCGGCTTGATCTCGTCCCACTTGAAGTTCTTCAGGCCAGCGACCTGAATTTCACTGTCGAAGTGGCCGATATTGCAGACGATGGCGTTGTTCTTCATCGCCCGCATGTGATCGACGGTGATGACGTCCTTGTTGCCAGTCGCGGTGACGAAAATGTCGGCGTGGGACGCCGCATCGTCCATGGTCACGACTTCGTAGCCTTCCATCGCCGCCTGCAGTGCGCAGATCGGATCGACTTCCGTCACCTTCACGCGCGCGCCGCCTTGGCGGAGCGATGCGGCCGAGCCCTTGCCGACATCGCCGTAGCCAGCGACGACCGCGACTTTGCCGGAGAGCATCACGTCAGTGCCGCGGCGGATGGCGTCAACCAGTGACTCGCGGCAGCCGTAGAGGTTGTCGAACTTCGACTTGGTGACGCTGTCGTTGACGTTGATAGCCGGGAACGGCAGTTCGCCCTTCTTGGCCATTTCGTAGAGGCGGTGCACGCCGGTGGTGGTCTCTTCCGACACGCCCTTCACCGAAGCGCGAATGGCCTCGTAGAAGCCAGGCTTTGCCTTCAGATATTGTTTGATCGTCTTGAACAGCGCCTGCTCTTCTTCGTTCGAGTGATGCTCGAGGAAGTCAGCGTCCTTCTCGGCCTTCGGACCAAGCACGCACAGCAACGTCGCGTCGCCGCCATCGTCGAGGATCATGTTGGCGTATTGGCCGTTCGGCCATTCGAAGATGCGGTGGGCGTAGTCCCAATATTCGTCGAGCGTTTCACCCTTCACGGCAAACACCGGCGTGCCCTTGGCGGCGATGGCGGCGGCGGCGTGATCTTGCGTCGAGAAAATGTTGCACGAGGCCCAGCGCACTTCGGCGCCGAGCGCTTGCAGCGTCTCGATCAGCACGGCGGTTTGAATCGTCATGTGCAGCGAGCCGGCGATGCGCGCGCCTTTCAGCGGCTGCTTGGGGCCATACTCTTTGCGCACGGCCATCAGGCCCGGCATTTCAGTTTCGGCGATTTCGATTTCTTTGCGGCCCCAGTCAGCGAGGCTCATGTCTCTTACAATGTAATCAGTAGCGCTCATCGCGCGCCCTCCTTCGAAAGCGGCGAGCGTCGTTTTCCAAAGTGGAAACCTCCCGAGCCTGGCGACCCGTAGGGCCGTCGCAACGCTCCTCGGCAGGCGCGCGCGGTTTAGCAAAGCTCACGCGCCCTGCCAACCGGCGCCGATGCATGACAGGCAGGAAAAGAGCCGCCGGGCGGGCGCCCGACGGCTCAATCATTTCAGTGCGATACGAGGACGAGAGCGCTTAGTAGGCGCCCGGCCCTGGCGGCCTGCTCGTCCAACGCTCCAATAAGCGCTTGGCGGTATCTCGCCCGCCGACGCCAAACGCGATCGCCGCGGCCACGGCCACCGAGCCCAAGACCAGGCCGAATGTGAGCATGATGATCTGCGGCGCGACGTTCATTTGGATCAGGCCCATGGCCGTCGCCAGCGCGATGACACCCCAGCGCACGAAAGCCGAGATGATCTCCGACGAGGGTTTTCCAGGCCGGGCCGCAGCGGCGGCGAGGATGTTGGCCAAAAGCACCCCGAGCGCGATGATCACCGCACCGAGCAGCAGATTGCCCGCACCGCCGACGACACGGCGCAGCGTTTCGGCCATCGCGGTGAAGCCAAGCATATTGGCGGCTTCGACGGCCGCAAAGAGCACAATGCCAATCAGCACCGCCAAGCCGATCATCCGCGAAGGCGGAAACGACTTAAGGTCAACGGTATCGACGCCCGGCGTGAGGTCCATCTTCTCACGGCCGACACGTAATGGTTCGGCGTTGGCGATCGACCCGACGATGTCGTCAAAGCCAATCGAACGCAGACCTTCTTCGGTCAGCATCATGATCCAGCGGCCGATCAGGTAGGCGATGAAGATAATCAGCGCTGCGCCGATGACGCGCGGAATGGTGCCGAGGATCTCCTGCAGCATCAACGTGGCGGGAACGGAGATGGCGAGGATTTGGAGCGCTTCGAGCGCGGCGATCGATACCGGGATGATGATCAGCGTGAACGCCAGCAAGCCCAGGAGCCGGGCAAGGCCGGCGCCGCGCGGCGTGTGCGTGAGTCCCGCATCGACGAGGCGCCGATCCAGGTCCACCGCTTCAACCATGGCTTCGACCATACGGCGCACGATCGTCGCCAACGCAAAGCCAATGACGAAGATGAGAATGGCGCCGACGATGTTGTCGACGTAGCTGAAGAAGCCGGTGACCATAGTGGTGAGCGGCGTCACCACCGGCTCCGCCCACTCGCCGAGCTGCGCCAAGGCCGCCATGAGGCCCAAAAGCCAGACCAACCAATAGCCGACCTCGCCTACCCGCTCGCCAACATCATCGGCGGGCTTTGTGCCGCCGGCGCCCGCGCCGTCGCGGCGCGATAGAAACGGCATTCTGTCGAAGCCCTTGGCGATCGCCCACTTCACCGCCTTCGCTGCAAAATGCGCGACGATAAGAATGAGCGCGGCGAGCAGAATCTTGGGACCCCACTCGGTGATAAAATTCAGAAAGCCTTGTTGATTTTCGTAGGTCATGAGCGATCCCTCCCGGACCGGGATAATCAAGATCACAAAGTGTGCGCGCGACGCTGCGTCAATTCCCACTGTTTGCACGCAGCAGGCGTGGAGCGCGCCTACCGCGTCCGCGAAATTTTCACCGGCGACGCGCGCTTGGGTCGGTGGGTTCAACGGTACGGGGAAACGGGCTCAAGCGTTGCCGTCGCCAAAGCGCAGGCGCAACACGAAAATGATCGAGACAAGGACGAGGCAAACGGCGTTCGCGAGCGTCACCGGCCAAGATTGGCTGAGCGCGCCGTACACCGTCCAGCAGATGAAGCCGACGATGGTGACGGCATACATGCGAAGGGAGACGCCGCTGGCGTCCTTGCTGCGGGAGATCTTCCAGATTTGGGGGAGGAAACTCATCATTGAGCAGAGGCCGGCTGTGACGCCGAATACGTTGATGAGCCAGTTGGGCGCGTTTTCCATGACCGGAAACGGGGATCGCGCCGTTTGGTTTCCTGCGATGGCTGATCAGGCGGCCCGTGGCTTGCGTAGCTTTAGAGTTAGCACCAGCGCCGCCAAACTCGCCGCCACGACATTCCATAGAATGATGGAAGGCGCTTCGCGCAGCACGCCGTAGCCCGCCCACAACACCGCGCCGCTCAGCACCATAACATAGGTGAGTGCCGACACGTCGGCGGCGTCACGGGTGCGCAGTATTTTGATCGCCTGCGGTGCAAACGCGAATGCCCCGATGAAGCCGGCGACAAGCCCCAACATCTCGGCGCCGTCCATCTGCATGCAAGCCTCCCCTTAAGCGCCTCCAATCACGGCGACGCACTGTTGTAGGCGTTCGCCAGACAGCGCCGGATCAATGACCAAGCGCTGACGAGGGAACGTTCCCTGGCCGCGCGGCATATAGCGAAACGTGCGCTCCGTCTCGCCATCGCGCAGGACATAGACGATTTCCTGCGTGCTATCGCCGATTTCACCGGCATCGCGGCGGATCAACACCATGCCGTTGCGCACCCCTGCCGCATAAGCGGGCAAGGCCGGATCGACGCCGGCTATGATGTTGTTGTTGGCGCTGGTCGCTTCGATATCGAAGCCACGATGGAAGGGCACGACCTCTTCCGTCAGCACTTGGCCACAGGGCCCGAACGTATCTGCGGGGAGCAGCAAGGCGGCGCCGTTCTGCACGTGGCTCTCAAGATCGCCGCTGACGTCGAGGCCGAACTGGCGCGCCACCTCCGGGAGCATCGCTGAAGCCGGCGTCCCTTCGTCTGTTTGCGCGCGGTCGCGGAGCGCGAAGAGGACGTCGTCGAAGTCGCGGCCGTTTGCGCGGAGGCGAGCGTCCCACACCGTCGCCAGGATGCGGCCGCGTTGGTAAGGCAATTGCTGCACCGGTTGCGAGGTCCAGAAGTCCGCGACGATGCGCGTGTTCGGCGCCGTGCGTACGGGCGATTGTGCGTATTCGCTGAGCGTGCGGTTAAAGTCTTCGGCGAACTCGGCCGGGGTCCACAGGCCTTCGCGCACGAGCATGCGCCCGGTGTAGAAATCCGTGAAGCCTTCGGAGAGCCAGTAATCTTCCACCTCGTTTTCGCGCGAAACACCGCCGATGCGAGCCGGAATCCAAGTGTGCAAGCCTTCGTGCGCGAGCGTGCGGGTGATTTGCTGTGCTTGGCCATTCGGCGACGCGAAGAATGCAAAGGCGTCGCCCAAGCCCGTGCCGCCGACGGAGAGCCAATTTTGCGGCGCGTCGAGCTGTATCACCGTCACCAGATACGGCGACGGTCGATCACCGAAGATGCGACGTTGACCGGAGATGATCTCGGCAACGCTGGCGCTGAAGGCTTCGTCCCTGAAACTCCAGGCGCCGCGAATGGCGACGCGCACCTGGCTGGCGCGATCGTGGAGAATGCGGAAGTCACCGCCCACACTGATGCTCGACCAGACATCGCTCAGCACGCGACCGGGCGCTTCGAGATCGGACGCGAGCGTCCAGCCGCGCGGCAAGTCGCGCACGCGCCAGCGCACGGGCGTCGCGGCGTCGCGTCCTTCGGGTGTCACCATCGAAGCTTCGCCGATGAGATGGAAATATCCCGGCTGCACGACCGGGCGGTAAGCGTTGCCTTGCTGCGCAGCGGGCGGGCCTTCAAAATCTTGGATCACGCGATAGCGCACGTGGAGAGGCGCGCCTGACCGGTGCGTGATGCTCCGTTCAGTGGGTGACTCGGTTGCGCGCAACTCGCCGCCGGACACGACCTCGATCGCATCGATGCTGCGCCACAACTCGTTCTGGCCGCCCCACGAGCCCGGCAGACGCAACGCGGTTTCGCCATCGGCATCGCCGCGGAAACGCAGATCATATTGGAGAGCCTCGAGCGCGCCGCCGTTCAGAACTGGCGTCAGCGTGTAGTCGATCCGCTCCGGCGCGGACTGGCCCATGCAGAACAAAGCCGCCACGCCAATCGCGACCGCGCGCACAAAAGCTCTCATGTATCTCCCCTCGAACGTGTCCACCCAACAGATGCGGACCACGCGCCAGTCGGATGCAGCTATTCGTCTTCGTGGAATTTGGCGCGGATGAGGGCTTCGATCTCATCCAGGGCTTTTTCGGCCTCGGGGCCCTCGGCCTCGATTTCGACCTCCGAACCGATGCCGGCGCCCAACATCATCAGGTCCATGAGCGAGCGGGCGTCGGCCTCTTCGTCCTCGCGGCGGACCATGATCGTGGTTTCGTCGTAGGCCAGCGCCAGTTCAGCGACTTTGCGCGAGGCGCGCGCGTGCAGCCCGCGTATGTTCGTGATCGGTACAGTGCGCTTCAAACCCAAGCCCGCCCCCAAAGCCTGGCCGCGTCAGGTCGTCGGGCCGCCAGCCAGCTCGACGGACGCCACCCGGATGTAGCGCCGGCCGGCATCTTGCGCCGCCAATGCTGCTTCGGGAAGCTTCATCCGATCACGCACTTCGGCCAGCTTGATCAGCATCGGCAGGTTCACGCCGGCGATCACTTCGATCTTCACTTGGTTGATCACCGAGATGGCGAGGTTCGATGGCGTGCCGCCGAACATGTCGGTGAGGATGACGACACCGTCGCCGCGATCAACGGCGCGCACAGCGTCGATAATGTCGGCGCGGCGCTCTTCCATATTGTCATAAGGACCGATCGCGACTGCGCGCATCTGGTCTTGAGGACCGAGTACATGCTCAGCCGCTGCGACGAACTCGTCCGCAAGACGACCGTGGCTCACCACGACGACGCCAATCATTCCGTACTCCCGCCACCCCGCCAGTGGGTAGGTAAGGGGGGCTACAATATCCTTTCGCGGTTGCGAGAAAAGCGAAAGCCGCACCCACGTCGCAGTTTTCGACGGATGGTCAGTGCTTGGCCGCGCCGGCTAACGGCAGTTCGACCACAAACCGCGCGCCTGCGGGCTGATTTGCTGGGCTTTCAATGTTTTGCGCGTAGATTCGGCCGTGGTGTGCTGTGACAATCTGTCTAGCGATGGAGAGGCCCAAGCCGGAATTTCCGCCGAACGCGGTACCCCGCGGGCGCTGAGTGTAGAAACGCTGGAAGACGGTCTCGAGATTTTCAGGCGGGATGCCCGGCCCCTCGTCCTCAACTACGGCGCGAACGATCGGCCCCTCTGCCCCGCGCGCTTGCTCGATCGAGACAAACACGCGCCCGCCGGCGGGGCTGAAGGAACGGGCGTTGTCGATCAGGTTCCGGAAGACTTGGCCGAGCGCGCCATCCTGGCCGACGACGTGCAGGCCCTCCGGCTTCGGGCCTTTAAAGAGCACGTGCACTTGCGTGCGGTCATCAGGTGAGTAGGCGCGCGCTAACTCAAAAAGCAGCGCGCCAACGTCGACGTCGCCCAGATCGCCGCGCGCGGTTTCAGCTTCGATGCGGCTAGCGCGGGCGATGTCGGTGATCAGACGATCGAGGCGATGTACGTCCTGCGCGACAATCGCCAGCATCTGCTTTTGCTGATCGGGGTTGGTGGCGGTTTGCGCCGAGGTCACCGCCGATTGAATGGAAGCGAGGGGATTCTTGATCTCGTGACTTACATCGGCGGCGAAGCGTTCGTTGGCGTCAATGCGATCGGCGAGTGCGTTCGTCATTTCCTCGAGCGAATGGCTGAGCGCGCCGATCTCGTCCTTACGCTTGGACAGGTCCGGCATCGTCAAGCGCGTTGCGCCAGTGACGCGCAAGCTATCGGCAGCGCCTGAGAGCCGCCGCAGCGGACGTGCGATCGAAAGCGCGAGCAGCATTGATGAAAGCAAAATCGCGATCGTCGCGCCGAGCATGAACGGGATCATGCTGGCGCGTTCGGCGACAAGAATGCGCTCTACATCAGCGCTCTCGATCGTCACCGTGCCCATGATCTGCTGCACGCGCCGCAGCGGCAGCGTCACCGAGACAACGCGCTCGCCCTTCTCATTTAGCCGCTCACCCCGGATGATCTCGCCGCGCATAGCGCGGCTATGCTCTTCGGCGAGCGTCACCGTTGGCCGCCACGGCGTGAGCCGCAAATATTCCAGCCGCTGCGTCGCCCGTTCGATCGATGCGCCGATGCTTGGTTCATCACCGATGTGAGGCAGCGGCCGCTCTTCAAGCACATCGTACATGACGTCGCTGTCGGCGATCAGACGGCCATCGGCAGCGAACATGCGCACACGCGGCCGCCCGACGCCGGCGCGCGCGCCTTCGGCGATCGGCGGCAAAATGCGCCGCAGCACGGTGCGCACCGCCGTCTCGTTCACATACGGATTAGGATCACCTTCGACCGTGCCGGTTTCGATCAGGAGGTTGGTGATCAGCTCGCCCTGCGTGCGCAGATTGCGAAACTGCGCCTCGGTCAAGCCGGCGCGCATCTCAGTCAGCAACAGCACGCCCAGAATCAGAACGGCGAGGCCGAGCAGATTCCAGATGAAGATCGTGCGCGTTATGCGCGATCTAAAAAACGCGCCGAGGCCGAGAGGACGCTCAGGCTTCGTTGTACCGGTACCCGACGCCATAGAGTGTCTCGATCGCGTCGAACTCGTTGTCGATGTCGCGGAATTTTTTGCGGAGCCGCTTGATGTGGCTGTCGATGGTTCTGTCGTCGACATAGACTTGGTCGTCATAGGCCGCGTCCATAAGCTGATCGCGGCTCTTCACGTAGCCGGGGCGCTGCGCGAGCGCCTGGAGAATGAGAAATTCGGTGACGGTGAGGCGAACGGGGTCGCCTTTCCAGGTGCACGCGTGGCGGTTGGGATCGAGCGTAAGCTCGCCGCGCACGATCGGTTTTTTGTCATTCACCGCCTCCGCACCCGGCGCACCGGCACGGGTGCGGCGCAGCAACGCCTTCACCCGCTCGGACAGCAGGCGCTGCGAGAACGGCTTTTTGATGTAATCGTCGGCGCCGACATTGAAGCCGACCACTTCATCCATCTCATCGTCCTTCGACGTGAGGAAGATGACGGGAAGGTTCGAGCCTTGGCGCAAGCGGCGCAGCACCTCGACGCCGTCCATGCGCGGCATCTTGATGTCGAGGATGGCGATGTCCGGCGGCGTTTCGGACAACGCCGCGAGCGCGGCAGCGCCGTCAGTATAGGTGCGCACGGTGTATCCCTCGCCCTCGAACAGGATCTTCAGGGAAGCGAGGATGTTCTCGTCGTCGTCGACCAGGGCGATAGTGGGCATGGGTGGAGCCGGACTTCCTGACATTGATGTAATGAACTGGTAGTGGCAGTCTTAGCCGTCAATGGGGCGCATGAAAACAGCTTCCGCTTGCCGCGGGCGATTGCTCTCTGGAAATTGACAACGCGTCCGGGGGGAACCGCATGCGAAACATTTGGCGCTTTTTCGCGGCTGGTTTGATCGGCGCGTTAGTTGTCACGCCGGCTTGGGCGCAACGGGACTACGAGGCGCGGCTCCCGGAAGCACGCCGGGAACTCAACCGCGTCGAAGTCGAGGCCCGCTTCCCCCTCGCCGATACACGCTGCCGCGCGGCCATCGAGGCGCGCGACGCCGACTGGATGAAGCCGTGGTGCAACCTCGCCACCCAGCACGCGATCCAGGCGCGCGAGCGCGAACAACGCGACGCTTTCACTACGGCCGAACAAGAGCTGCTGATCCAGGCCGCCTGGGTTCATGCCCTCGACGGCCTGCCCGAACTCAACATCGGCCAGCTCCGCCACCCGATCGAAACCGTGCCGCTCGGCAATGAAGCGGACACGCTGCGCCTCGGCGCGTATCGCATCCTCGCCGATCTTCGTAGCCACCGCACCGACCAGATCTGGCGCTCGTTCCAAGCAATGATGCGTCACCTCGAAGTCCCGATGCGGCGGGACGATTCGATGCGAAGCGTCCGCCGCCGACTGCTCGACGCCGTGCTGGCCGAGCCGCGCACGCCGGAGCGGCTTTGGGCTGCAGCAGCAATCGCGCTGACATCGGAGTACGAATTTCCCGCCGGTCAAACTCTGGAGCGGCTGCGCGGCGAAAGCGCTGAACTCGCGCCGCTGATTGAACCCTTGCGCGCCGAGGCCGCTGATCTCATCGGAAACGACACGGCGCTCGCGCCGCTGCTTGCTTACGCACACGCGACGTTGCTGCAGCAGGCGCGCCAACGCGCGGATGCCGCGCGCGTCTATGGTGAGGGACGGGATTTATGTGTGAGCCGTCTCTGGCGAAGCTCCGATCTTTGTATGGAGCTCGATTATCTCGGCGTGCTCGCCGCCCATCTGGCGCAAGATGAGATCGATAACCCCGAACTTGCCGACTTGCCCTACCCGCCGAAACTCGCCGGGCGCATGCGCGGCGTCGCCTATACTGAAGAGCGCTGCCGCGTCATCACCGTGGGCGACATCAACGACATGGGCGTGTTGGATAATCTGCGCGTGATCTATCGGCTGGGGCCGCCCTCATGCTTGAACATCTCGAATGAGTATATCGAGACACTGCGCTACCCGCCGATCGGCCAAGCCCGCCCGGACCAGCGCCGGCAAGGCATTGTCGTGAACTTTCAGCTGCGGTCGGAGTAAGTCTGGACTTCGGCGCCGCCCGCGCCAAATCATCACAATGGCTCAGACGTATCATCGTGGCCGCCTGATTGATCACGTGCATTTGCGCGTCACCGATCTTGCCGCCGCCAAGACATTCTATCGCGCCGTGCTCAGCGAGCTGGGACGGGAACCGACCCATGAGAGCGATGAGGCGATCAGTTTCGACGAGCTCTGGATCGACGCGGCTGATGACGCCAGCGCAAGCCGCGTGCACCTCGCATTCCAGGCCGAAGATCAAGACGCAGTTGCGCGCTTCTACGAAGCCGGCCTCGCCGCCGGCGGGCGCGACAACGGTGCACCGGGCGAACGCAGCTATCATCCCGGATACTTCGCCGCGTTCCTACTGGACCCGGACGGACACAATATCGAAGCCGTGTTCCACGGACCGAACACGCGGAGCGCGGAGTCCGTGGTGGTGACGGCGAGTTAGCAGCCGACGTTCAATCAGTGCGCAGCGCCCCAGGTTGCGCCGGCTTTTGCTTCAACGGTGAGCGGCACGCTCAGGGACGCGGCTGGCATGGGCGCGGCTTCCATCACGTCTTTGGCGAGTTTGCAGAGCGCCTCGGCTTCATCCTTCGGCGCTTCGAAAACGAGTTCGTCGTGGACTTGCAGCAGCATGCGCGCTTTTAGACCCGATAGCGCCAGCGCGTCCGGCAAGCGCACCATAGCGCGGCGGATGATATCGGCGGCGGCGCCTTGGAGCGGCGCGTTGATGGCTTGGCGTTCGCCGGCTTGCCGCTCTTGACCGTTCTTCGATTGCACGCCTCGGACCCAGATGCGGCGGCCGAAAATTGTTTGCACGTAGCCGTGGGCGCGCGCGAAGGTTTTGGTCTCTTCCATGTAGTCGCGGATGCCGGGGAAGCGTTCGAAATACATCTTGATGTACGCGCCCGCCTCTTCGCGCTCGATACCGAGATTGCGCGCGAGACCGAACGCCGAAATGCCGTAGATGATACCAAAATTGATCGCCTTGGCGTTGTTGCGGATTTCTTTCGGCATGCCTTCCACCGGCACGCCGAACATTTCCGACGCCGTGCGCGCGTGAATATCGACGCCGTCCGCGAAGGCCTGCTTTAGCTGCGGAATGTCAGCGACGTGCGCCAGCAGGCGAAGCTCGATTTGCGAATAATCCGCCGAGACGAGGAGGTTTCCCGGCTCAGCGATGAACGCCTCGCGGATGCGCCTGCCTTCCTCAGTGCGGATCGGGATGTTCTGCAGGTTTGGATCGTTTGAGGAGAGACGCCCTGTCGTCGTTGATGCGAGCGCGTAGCTCGTGTGCACGCGGCCAGTCTGCGCGTTGATCGCTTGGCCCAAAGCTTCGGTATAGGTCGAGCGCAGTTTGGAGAGCTGGCGCCAGTCCAATAGTTTGCGCGGCAGATCGTGCTGCTCGGCCAATTCTTCGAGGATGGTCGCATCCGTGGACCAGGCGCCGGTTTTGGTTTTTGAGCCGCCCTGCAGCTTCATCTCGTCGAAGAGAATTTCGCCAAGCTGCTTGGGCGAGCCCATGTTGAACTCGCGGCCGGCGAGGCCGTACGCTTCCTGCTCATACTGCAACATGCGCTGCGCGAAATCACCCGAGAGCCGCGACAGCATGTGCGGATCGATCTTGATCCCCTCTCGCTCCATTGCCGCCAGCACCGTTGGCAGCGGACGCTCCAGTGTTTCGTACACGGTCGCCAAGCGTTCCCGGCCGAGCTCCGGCTTCAGCTTGCGCCAGAGCCGCAACGAAGCGTCCGCCTGCTCGCACGAATAGATCGCCGCGCGGTCCACGGGCGCGAGATCGAAACTGACCTGCGTTTTGCCTTTGCCGGTGACGTCCGCCAGCGGCGTGAGGCCATGGCCGAGATGCTTTTCGACCAGAAACGTTTTGTCGTGCGGATCGAGCCCGCCATAGAGGGCGTACGAGATCAGCATCGGATCGTCGTATGGCGCGAGTGCGATTTTGTGTTTGGCGAAGAGCGCGATGTCCCACTTTATGTTGAGGCCGATCTTCAACACCGAAGGGTCCTGCAATAGCTCGTGTAGCGCCGCGAGCGCTTCGCTGAGCGGAATCTGCGTGCCGGTATCTGGCGCGGCGCTCGCTTCCGGGACCTCACTCGCAAACAATTCGCCGGCGCGCGGATCGGCGCCGCGGTGCGCCAGCGGTACATAGATCGCATCGTTGGCGGCGACCGATAAAGAAATTCCGACCAGCTGCGCCCGCGTCGCATCGGTTGAATCCGCTTCCGTGTCGATGCCGACGACGCCTTCACGGCGCGCGCGTGTGACGTAGTCTTTCAGCGCCGCGACATCGCGCACGACTTTGTAAGCATCGCGCTTAAACTCGCGCTCGACTTCTTCGATCACAGCGTTTGAAGGCGCGCCAGCGACCGGCTCAACCGTCGCCGCGCCGCCGCCAGCGGCGTAGGATGCAACGATCTGCACGCCCTTTTCCTTAGCGTAGTGTTCGCGCACGCGGCGGCTCAGGGTGCGGAATTCCATCGTGTCGAGGAATTGCAGCAGCATGGCAGGGTCGGGCTCGCGCACGGCGAAATCCTCCCACTTCTCCTCCACGGCGACATCGTCCTTCAGCGTCACCAATACTCTGGAGAGACGGATTTGGTCGGCGTTGTTGATCAGCGTCTCGCGCCGTTTTGGTTGTTTGATCTCGTTTGCGCGTTCGAGGATGGCGTCGAGCGAACCGAATTGGGTGATGAGTTCGGCGGCGGTTTTTGGGCCGATGCCAGGGGCGCCTGGAACGTTATCGGTGCTGTCGCCAATCAGCGCTTGCGCGTCGATGACTTTGTCCGGCGTCACGCCGAATTTTTCCATCACGGCTTCTGGACCGAGCAGACGGTTCTTCATCGGATCGTAGAGTTGGATCACGCCATCCACGATCAGTTGCATCAGATCTTTGTCGGACGACACGATGCGCACGCTCGCGCCGGTCGCGGCCGCTTGGCGCGCGTACGTCGCGATCAGATCGTCCGCCTCGAAGCCGCCCATCTCGATGCACGGCAGATTGAAGGCGCGCGTGGCGTCACGGATCAGCGGAAATTGCGGCGCGAGATCTTCCGGCGTCGGCGGGCGATGGGCTTTGTATTCGGGATAGAGTTCGTTGCGGAACGTGATTTCGCTCTTGTCGAAGATCACGGCGAGGTGCGTCGGCGCCTCGCTGCCCTTCATCTCCTCCAAGAACTTCCACAGCATGTTGCAAAAGCCAGCCACGGCGCCGACAGAGAGCCCGTCCGACGCGCGCGTCAGCGGCGGTAATGCGTGATAGGCGCGGAAAATGTAGCCCGAGCCGTCGATGAGGTAGAGGCGGGGCGCAGAGGATTTTGCCATCGCGCCTATCTAGGCGCTTCGCCGCGTCCCGTCAGCACTCAACCGGCGAACAGCTTGTTATAATCGGGCGGTGTGCCGCGCCGCGCCCACAGCTTTTCCGAATCGCCGCCGTTGAGGAATTCCGCCGCGGCGTCATGCGTGGCCGCCATGGCGGCATTGAAGAGCCCGGTCGCCGCACTCAGGCGTTTGACGCCCATCGCTTTAAGCTCGGCAGCCGGGGCGATGCCTGGCCGCGCCATCACGTTGAGCGGCAACCCCGCTTCGCGCGCAATTGTTTCGATCATCGCGCTATCGGCAATTCCCGGCACGAACAGACCGCTTGCGCCGGCGCCTTTGATCGCGCGCGCGCGGCGCAGCGTCTCCGCCACGGCCTCTTCCGGGGCAACCAATTGCTTCAAGATCACATCGGTGCGCGCATTGATGAAGAGATCGACGCCAGCCTGCACACCTGCTTCACGCGCCGCTTCGATCTTGCGCAAATGCAGTTCGTGCGGCCACTTTCCGTCTTCCAGATTTATGCCGACCGCGCCTGCATCAATAAGCGCGCGCACGTTCTCGCGCACCCGCGCCGGGTCATCATCATAGCCGCCTTCCGCATCGGTGGTGACCGGCACGTTCACTGCACGCGCAATCGCCTCCACGACCGCGATCAGTTTATCGATCGGAAAATGGTGCCCATCCGCGTACCCATGCGCCCAGGCAACAGCGGCGCTCGACGTCGCAATCGCTTTTGCCCCCGCATCCTGTGTGATCCGCGCACTGGCGGCGTCCCAGGCGTTCGGCAGGATCAGAAAATCCATGTGCAGGGCATGGAATTCGGCGGCGGATTGTGGGCGTGCGGGCATAGAGGGCTCCTTCTTGTACGGCAATGTAGGCGCCAGCTTGCAACGCCGCACGCCGAAATCGGACCCCACCGTCTTCCCGCGTTGTCGGCGCCCGCCTTTGCCGCTAAGGAACTTGAGCGGCGGGACACATGGATCAGGAACATATTGCGTATCGCGAGATCACGCCCGGCGCACGGGTGGCGGCGCCGCCGGCGTGGGCCGATCTATCGCCTTATGACATTCCCGCCGAAGCCAACCCGCATTTCATCGCCAATGGCGTCTGCGTTCTGCTGGACGATTCTCAGATCGACCTCAGTGAGGAACGCGCCTGGTACTATCGCCGCGCCGAGCTTGTAACCGCCTCGGTCGGCGCCGAGCGCGTCGCGCAGTTCAGCGTCAGCTTCGATCCGGCGTTTGAACGGCTCGACGTACACTCGATCGCAGTGATCCGCGCGGGCCAGCGCATCGAACACACGACGACGGCGTTCTTCGAGGTGCTGCGCCGCGAACGCAACATGGAGCGGCTGCAATTCGATGGCCGGCTCACCATTCACGTCACGCTCCCGGATGTGCGTCAAGGCGATGTGGTTGAGACGTCGTACACGCTCTTTGGCATGCGCAAATCACTGGGCGGGCGCCACGCTTCGTGGGTGCCGTTTGAGTGGGGCGTTGGGATTTGCGAAACGCGGCTGCGCCAGCGCACGCCAACAACGCGCACCGTGGCGGAACGCGCCTTCTCCAATACGCCGGAGCCGACGCAAACCGAGGCCAACGGCATCATTGATCGGCGTTGGCACACGAAGGAGCGCCCCGGCGTGCGCTTCGAAGCGCTCACGCCACCCTGGACGATCCAAAGCGCAGGCATTCAGTTTTCCGAATGGCGCAATTGGGCCGAAGTCGCTGACACGTTCACGCCGCTCTATGAAGATGCGGGGCCGCTTCCTGATGATGTGGAAGCGGAAATCCAGCGCATCGCCGCGGAAGAAAAAACAGCAGCGGGCCGCGCCGCAGCAGTGCTGCGCTTTGCGCAAAACGCCGTGCGCTATCTTGCAATCTCGATCGGTGAAGGCGGCTTCACGCCGCGCACGCTCGAGC
This sequence comes from Terricaulis sp., assembly GCA_034439495.1. Classification (GTDB taxonomy): domain Bacteria; phylum Pseudomonadota; class Alphaproteobacteria; order Caulobacterales; family Aquidulcibacteraceae; genus Vitreimonas. The sequence goes on from JAWXAM010000069.1 coordinate 21,862, forward strand.
AAATCTGCGCGACGCGCTATGGCGACTGCAAGGACAAGTCGAAGCTCTACGTACACATGGCGCGCAAGCTGGGGCTCGATGCTTGCCCTGCGTTGGTCAACACGCGTGACGGCTACGGGCTGAACACGTGGCTGCCCAGCGGCGTGGTGTTCGACCATTGCATCGTGCGCGTCGTGGCCGATGGCACTGTCTATTGGCTCGATCCGACGCGGCTGATGCAGCCAAGCCCGCTTGGCGCCCTCAACAAATGCCATTTCGGCTGGGCGCTGCCGCTTAAGCCCGGCGCGGTGGCGCTTGAGCGCATGTCCGATCCGGCGCCCGCGCACACGTTGGAGGCAGAGGAAAACATCACGCTCGGCAAATCGCCGGAGCATCCGGTGCGCTATGAGTGGAAACTCACGTCACGCCGCGGCCGCGCCGAATGGGTGCGCGAGCATATTGCGCGCGAAGGTTTGGTCGGCTTGTTCAAACTTTACGCCGAAGACATCGCTCGCCGTTACGCGGGCGCGCAGCCGGTGCGCCAGGACATCCTGAGCGACAATGCCGAACTCAACGAAATTTCAGCTATCGAAGTTTATGAGATCGCCGGCGCCTGGTCGCCCGGGCAAAACAAGACGCGTATCTTCAGCACGTACGATCTCACAATCCGCTCGCAGTTGACGCCGCTCGACGCCGGGCCCCGTATTCATCCGATTTATCTCGGCCAGATGGGCACGGTCTCTCGCAAGGTGACGATCGACACCGCCTACCCGATCAAGTTCAGCGGCTGGAAGCGCACGGTGGAAAGCTCAGCGCTCGTTTATCGTAACGAATTGCGTAAGGAAGGCCCGCGCACCTTTGTTTTGGAACAGCGCGTCGAGTTTCGCGCGCTGATGCTGCCGGCGTCGGAAGCGGATCAGTATCGCGCCATCCTTGCTGAAATGGATCAGTCCGATCTCGTCATCACCGGACAGGTCGGCAAACGCGGCATGTTCATTGGCGCCGAAAGCAACGGCGAAACCAGCGACTGGGCCGATCGCGGCGATTGGTTCTGGCGGCTGCTGCCTTGGGCGTTGTTCGCCGGTTATGTGTTTTGGCAGAATGGCGGCGCCGCGCTTTAGTGGCCGCCGGCGCCTTCGGCCAAAACGAACCGGCGGTCGCAATAGCCGCACTCGACGAAGCTTTCTTCGCCCATGTCGTAATAGACAACCGGGTGCCCGAGCGCGCCGCCGCCGCCATCGCACTTCACCCGTGTCGACGTCACGATGATCACTTCCGGCGCCGGCAACGCGTCGGGGTGCCCCGGCGTCGACTGATCGGTCTTCGGATTGTCGGGAAGTTTCGCCATTTCTGGTGCGGTCCGGGTTGAAGCGTAGAACGAGCGCCCGTACCTAAAGCGCATCGCTCAGCCGCGCAATGCGGCCTCCAGGTTCTCCATGCTCGCACCCCAGACAGAGCCCCAGTTCGCCATCGAGGCGCGGGGCCTCGACAAAACCTATAGCGCCCAAGGCAAGGGCAAGGCCACGCACGCGCTGAAGAGCGTCGATCTGGTCGTGCCGCGCGGATCTTTTTTTGGCCTGCTTGGCCCCAACGGCGCCGGCAAGTCGACGTTCATCAACATTCTTGGCGGCTTGGTCGTGAAGAGCGGCGGCACGGCGAAGATTTGGGGTCACGACATCACGACCGATCCGATGAACGCGCGCGGCGCCATCGGCATCGTGCCGCAAGAACTCAACATGGACCCGTTCTTCACGCCAGGCGAAGCGTTGGAGATCCAAGCCGGCTATTATGGCGTGCCGAAAGCTGAGCGGCGCACAGAAGAGATTCTGAAAGCTGTCGGGCTTTGGGATAAGCGAGACGCTTATGCACGCACGCTCTCTGGCGGCATGAAGCGCCGGCTGTTGGTGGCGAAAGCCATGGTGCATGCGCCGCCGGTCTTGGTGCTGGATGAGCCGACCGCCGGTGTTGACGTCGAGCTGCGCCGTCAGCTTTGGGACTATGTGCGCTCCCTCCACGCGAGCGGCGTCACCATTGTGCTGACGACGCACTATCTCGAAGAAGCGCAAGAACTCTGCGACACAATCGCGATTATCAACCACGGCAACGTCATCGCGTGCGAGCCGACACATAAACTGATCTCGCGCCTCGATCAGAAAACCTTGGTCGTCACGCCGCAAACGCCGGTCGCACCCCCGCTCAAGGGCTTTGAAGACTTCACTTTCGCCATGCGCCCGACCGGCGCGTTCGCCATCACCTATCGCACCGGCGAGCACTCGGTCGAAGAAATGCTCGATCGCGTGCGTAATGCCGGCATCTCGATCAAGGATCTTTCGATCGAAGAGCCGGATCTGGAAGACGTGTTCGTGCAACTGACTGCCTGACGGAGCCAAAGATGAAGTACGTCAATCTCGGCAAGAGCGGGCTCAAAGTTTCGCGCATCTGCCTCGGCACCATGGCCTATGCCGACGGAACCAAAGGCAACCACCCGTGGGCGTTGAACGAGGAAGCGGCGCAGCCGTTCTTCAAGCGCGCGATCGAAGCCGGGATCAATTTCTTCGACACGGCGAACGTCTATTCCTCCGGCACCAGTGAAGAATTCCTCGGGCGCGCCATCAAGCAATACGCCAAGCGCGACGAGATCGTCATCGCCACCAAAGTGCACGGCGAAATGCGGCCGAACGATCCCAACGGCAAAGGCCTTTCGCGTAAACATATCTTCGGCGAGATCGACGCGAGCTTACAGCGGCTCGGCACAGACTACGTCGACCTCTACCAAATCCACCGCCTCGATCCGGAAACGCCGATCGAGGAAACGCTGGAGGCGCTGCACGACGTCGTGAAGTCCGGCAAGGCGCGCTACATCGGCGCGTCCTCGATGTGGGCGTGGCAGTTCATGCAAGCCTTGGCTCTGCAGAGCGCTAATGGCTCGACGCGCTTCGTCTCGATGCAGAACCATCTAAACCTGCTCTACCGCGAAGAAGAGCGCGAGATGCTGCCGCTGTGCCGCGACCAGGGCATTGGCGTGATCCCGTGGTCGCCGCTGGCGCGCGGGCGGCTGGCGCGTCCGGCTGACGCGAAAACTGAGCGCAGCGAAACCGATCGCTTCGGACAATATCTCTATCGAAAGACCGTTGAAGCGGACACGCAAGTGATCGAACGCGTCGGCGCCATCGCAGCGACGCGCGGCGTTTCGCGCGGGCAAGTGGCGTTGGCCTGGCTCTTGGCCAAACCTGGCGTCACCGCGCCGATCGTTGGCGCGACCAAGATCGAACAGCTGAATGAATCGATCGCCGCAATCGATCTCGAGCTTAAGGCTGACGAAATTCGCCAGCTTGAGGAGCCCTACATCCCCCACCCCGTCGCCGGTTTCTGAACGAGGCCCACATGCCCTACGTGAACATCAAGATCACCAAGACTGGCGCCACGGCTGTGCAAAAAGCCGAGCTGATCGCGGGCGCGACGGAGCTGCTGCAACGCGTCCTCAACAAGAACCCAGCCACCACTGTCGTCATCATCGAAGAAGTTGAGACCGACAACTGGGGCGTCGGCGGTGAGTCCGTCACCGCCCGCAACGCCAAGCCGCGTTAGGTCAGGCACACGCGGAAATTAGCGCCGTCGTGGGCGAGGCCCGCTTCCGTGCGGCGAAACTCCCACCACACCGCTTGCTTGGGATTGCACCAATGCCGCCGCCCAGCTGCACGCTGCAGATTGGTGAGGCAGTATTTCATCGCACCGTCTTCGCGCGCAAACCAGAATTCGCGCGCGCTCTCCGGGGCCTCGGAATAGTCAGAGCTTGCACGGGCCAAGGCGCGATAGGCGTCCGCATCGGCCGGCGCTTCCGTTAAACGCCAACCTTGCGCCTCAACCGCGCCGTACGCGCAATAATCGCCCGCCACCCACTCCCCGTAGACTGGGGTAGAAGCGCAGGAGCTCGCCAGCGGCGACAACGTCAAAGCGAGACTTGGCAACAGCCAGCGCATAGCGCCCCTCCCCGCGCGAGTGTGTGCGAGCGGCGCACGACGCGAAAGACCCTCACATAAAAGTGCGCCCAAACGAAAACGGCCGGCGCTTCGTAGAACGCCGGCCGTCTCGACAACCCCGAAGGGTCATGTTTCAACAATTGCGTCGTGACGCGTCCGCTGTTAGCGGCCGCCCATCACTTGCGCCTTCATCACCGAAGATTGGCGGAACGCCAGCTTCTTCGACGCCTTGATCTTCACCGGCTCACCCGTTTGCGGGTTACGGCCCATGCGCGCCTTACGGGCGCGGATCATGATCATGCCGATATCGCCGATCTTCACTTTCGAGCCCTTCATGACGTAGGCCTTCACGACATCCGTGTAGCCTTCGACCATGGCCTTTGCTTCCGACTTCTTGACGCCGAGGTGATCGGCGACCGACTGGAGCAGCGCGCTGGCGGTGACGGTCTTGCCGGCGACGGCGGTGACCTTCACGGCCTTTGCCGGCGGAGCGGCGGCGGCGGTCTTCTTCTTCGCGGCGGTTTTCTTCTTCGCCGGGGCTTTCTTCGCGGTGGTTTTCTTAGCTGCCTTGCGGGCCATGTGTGTATTCCCTCTTCAAAGGTTGTCGTGTGTTTAACTCAACGAACCGCCGGTAAATCGCGGAATTCTGATGATCCCTTGCTCACCGCGGCCGCTGAGTGATGACACCCAATTCTTGATGGAGCGTGACCACGCCTCACTCCAACTGCGCCAAAACGCCCTAAAAATGGGGGTTTTCAGCGCTAAGGCCGGAGTCACTGACATGAGCCTTCGTGAGTCGCAATGCAAAAAAGCTGATTTACGGGGGTTTTAGCCGCAACGAAAACGGCGTGTTCCGCGAAGAACACGCCGTTTGCCTCTAAAATGCGGCTTTTCGCTTAGCGCAGGCCCATCCGGATCGCGCCGTCGATGCGTACATCCTCGCCGTTGAAGTACGGATTGCGAATCATTTCGAGAGCGAGAGATGCGTATTCTTCAGGGTTTCCGAGCCTTTTCGGGAACGGCACGCTGGCGGCCAACGCTTCCTTCACCTTCTCCGGCGCGCCCATCATCAGTGGCGTTTCAAAAATGCCCGGCAGGATCGTGTTGATGCGAATTCCCTCGCCCGAGAGGTCGCGCGCGATCGGCAACGTCATGCCGACAACGCCGCCCTTCGACGCCGAATAGGCCGCTTGGCCCATCTGCCCATCTTCTGCGGCCACAGATGCGGTCATCACGATCGCCCCGCGCTCGCCGGCTTCCAGCGGATCGAGCGTCAGCATGCCAGCGGCGCTTTTTGCAACGCAGCGGAACGTGCCGATCAGGTTCACCTGGATCGTAAGATTGAAGATTTCGAGCGGGAAATGCTTGATCTCGCCGCTCTCGCGCGAGCGGCTGGCGGTCTTGGCGGCCGAGCCAATGCCGGCGCAGGCGACCAGTATGCGCTCCTGACCATTAGCCTTGCGCGCCGCTTCGAAGCCAGCAGCGACGCTATCGTCGCTGGTGACGTCAACCTTGCAGAACGTCGCGCCAAGTTCCTTGGCTGTGACAACGCCGCGATCCTCGTCACGATCGAAGATCGCAACCTTCACGCCCTCGGCGCGCAGCTTCTCAACCGTCGCCCGGCCCAAGCCCGACGCGCCGCCAGTGACGACCGCCGCAATATCCGACGAGAGACGCATGATTTCCTCCATTGCGCGCGTGCGTAGGCGCGGCCCGCGTTTTAGCGGGCGCGCGCGCGAACGCAAACGTACGCAACGTCAGTTCGGATTGAACAGGCCGCTTGGTCGCTGCGGCTGCTCGCCCTCTTCCTCTGCCGGCGCCGGCGGTGGTGGAGGCGGAGGCGGAG
>JAWXAM010000070.1:0-7449 GCA_034439495.1 Terricaulis sp.
CCCGGCGGCATCGACGGCTACGAAGCATGCCGGCGTATCAAGACCCAACCCGAAACACGTCACATCCCGGTGATTATCCTCACCACCCTGGATGATCGCACCGAGAAATTGCGCGGCCTGCAGGCCGGCGCCGAGGAATTCCTCACCAAACCCATCGATGATGTACAGCTGCTAGCACGCGCCAAGAGCTTACTGGCGCTCAAAGTCGTGACCGACGAACTGCGGGCGCGCGAAGCCAATGGCATGCGTCTCGGCGTCATTGGCGAAGAGATGCGCGCCGATCCGTTGGATCAGCATCGGGTATTTTCAGGCACCGTTCTCGTCGTCGATGACAACGCCAGCCAAATAAAGCGCATTCAGTCGGCGCTAGGCGTTGAACATCGCGTGGCCATCCTGGGCAGCGAGACTGACCTTGGTCCGCCAGACTTGGTCGTCGTCTCTGTCACCGCCAAAAGCTTCGACGGCTTTCGCGTGATCGCCCGCATGCGCTCAGGTGAGCCAACGCGGCACCTCCCGATCCTCGCCATCGTTGAGCCCGACGACCAAAAGCGCGCCTTGCGCGCCCTCGAACTCGGCGCCCATGACATCATCGTGCGCCCGATCGACGAAGACGAAATCGCCGCCCGCGCCCGCACCCTGATGCGCCGCAAGCGCTACATCGAAGCACTGCGCGCACGGCTCGATCAGGGGATCGAACTCGCCATCACCGATCAACTCACCAATCTCTACAACCGCCGCTTCCTCGACACCCAACTCGGCCCGCTCGTGCAGCGCGCTCAGTGCGGCGGTGAGCCGGTTTCGGTCATGGCGATCGATATCGACCACTTCAAACGCTGCAACGATACGTACGGCCACGATGTCGGCGATGCCATCCTGCGCGAGTTCGCCGTACGCTTGGCCTCCAACGTCCGCCCCTCGGACTTCGCCTGCCGCCTAGGCGGCGAAGAATTCGTCGTGCTGATGCCGCGCACCAATGGCGACATTGGCTGCCTCGCGGCCGAGCGCCTGCGCCGCAATGTTTGCGCCGCACCGTTTAACGCGCCAGGCGCTCCACATCCGATTGAAATCACCGTCTCGATCGGCGTCGCGTGCACCGCGACAGCCGATGACACGCCCGAAGCTTTGCTGAAGCGCGCGGACGAGGCGCTCTATGACGCCAAGCGCGCTGGCCGCAATCGTGTGATCGGCAAAGCCACAGGCGGCCGCGCCGCCTAAAGCGCAGCAGCCACGCCGGCGAGCGGCTCCACGAAACTAAGCGCCCCGCTCGTCAGCACTTTGTCGGCGACGCTGACGCGTCCGCCTCCGTCACTATCCTTCTTGAACACAATCGCCGGCATCAGACCGTGCTTGCCGCAATAGCGCGGCAGCGCGGCCTGAAGCGCGCGCAGGCCAGAAAGGAACAGCCGGCCACGCCAATCGTCCGGAATGTAATTGCGTAGGAAGAGTTGCGGCACGGCGTTGTAAATATCGTACGAGTACGCAAACGGCCAATCCTTGGATTCAAACCAGCTGCGCGACCGCGTATTGTGCGGTAAGTCGGGCAGTGGCGTATGAATTTCCGGCGGACCGGGGCCGCGCATCGTAAACATCCGGGCCAGACGTTCCAGGCGCCACGGCAACTTGGCGTCGTTCCACCAGAACACCACCACCGCAACACCGCCCGGCTTCAGCACCCGCCACAATTCGCGAAACGCCGCCGCCTGCATCTCAAGCGGCAGTTGATAGATCACGTGATTGCAAGTGATCGCATCCACCACGCCATCTTGGATGGGCATATTCGTGATGTCGCACTTCAAGTAGATGCCGCGATCACCGAGTTTCTCACGCGCAACGTTCAACGCACGCGTCGATAAATCAGTGCAGATGAAGCGTTCAAAGCGGTCGCCAAACGCCACCACCTCTTCGTCCACCAGCGGCCCGCAACCCGCGTCGAGAATGTATTTTCCGCCGCCGGAGAAATAGCGCTCGCCCAGCCGGCGCATGCACGCACGCGCGTGTGCGGCGCTAACCCTGCGCGTATCGACGAAGGCTTTGGTTTCCTGAAATTCGCCTTCAGCGTCCGGCGCCCAGCCGAACTCATCATAAAATTGCTTCGCCGCCGCCTGCTCCTCGCTCAGGTCGTGCAGAAACGACGCGACGCCTTCGCGCACCGAATAAGTGTGACCCGCCCCGCCAATGAGATGCCCGTCCGGCGTCAATTGCAGCGCTTCGCCCGATCTCGGGCATTGAAATAAGCCGGTGAGAGTTTCGCGGTCCATCGCGATTAGAATGAAGTTGCGATTACGCCGTCGCAAGCGTTTTCGTTGCGTAAAAATTGCGCGGAACATTTTCGCACCTGACGCGCAATGCATCGCGCCCGCTCGCCGGCCCGTCGCACGACCATTGTGCGGAGCGAATTAGAGGCGCTTTCTCCGCCGCATGCGCGTTCTCCTCTCACTCATCGCGGCACTGGTGTGCGCGCCATTGGCGTTCGCCCAGACACCGTCTCTCCCGACGTGCGAAGCCGCCGCGCATCGCGCGCTCGATTTTTGGCTTGGCGAGTGGGACGCGTTCCGCGCCGACAACAATGCGCCTGCAGGGCGCTCGTCGATCCGCAGCGAAGATGGCGGCTGCGTGATCACCGAGCATTGGAAGAGCCTCAACGCGCCCTACTCGGGCCGTAGCCTGAATTTCTTTGATCGCAATAGCGGACGCTGGGAACAGTACTGGGTCGACTCCACCGGCGGTCGCACTCATTTCATCGGCGGGCCCATCGAGAACGGGCTTCAGATGACGAGCGGTCCAACCATCCCCGCCGCTGGCGGCGCGCCCGTTCACAGCCGCGTCACCTTCCTGGCCCGGCCCGACGGCACAGTCCTGCAGCGCGGCGAGACCTCCGCCGACGGCCAAACCTGGGCGCTCAGTTACGCCTTCATCTATCGCCGCCGTGCCGATTGAACGGCTAGAGGGCCGATTCTGCACCGTATTTTGCCAGCCTCTTCGGCTGCAAACCGTCCGCGCCTATGTTATGAGGCCGCAGCGGAGCACCGAATGAATTACGTCCAGGCCGTCGAGGCGCCAGAGCGCAATACCGGCCAAATCAAACTGCACGATCGCGCTCAGGCGTTCGCAGGCATGCATGCGGCCGGCAAGATCGCCGCGGGGTGCCTCGATATGCTAGCCGCAGAAGTGCGCGATGGCGTCACTACTGCGCGCATCGATGATCTTGCGCGCCAATACGTGTTCGATCACGGCGCACTGCCGGCATGCGTTTTCTATCGCGGCTATCGCCACACCGTGTGCACATCGCTCAACCATGTCGTCTGCCACGGCATTCCGGGCGACCGCGTACTGCGCAGCGGCGACATCCTGAACATCGACGTCACCGCCATCTTCGAAGGCTGGCACGGCGACACCAGCCGCATGTACGCCGTTGGCGACATACCACGCAAAGCCGAGCGGCTGATGGACATCACCTATGATGCAATGATGCGCGGCATCGCCGCCATCAAACCGGGCGCAACGCTCGGCGACCTCGGCTACGCCATCCAAAGTTATGCGGAGAGCGAACGCCTCTCAGTCGTCCGCGAGTTCTGCGGCCATGGGCTTGGCCGCATATTCCACGACGCGCCGAACATCTTGCACTACGGCAAGCCGGGCCAAAGCGAAGAGTTGAAGCCGGGCATGATGTTCACCGTCGAGCCCATGCTGAACCTTGGCGCGCCCGGCGTGAAAGTACTAGCCGATGGCTGGACCGCCGTGACGAAGGATAAATCGCTCACTGCACAGTACGAGCACTCGATCGGCATCACTGAAGACGGCGTCGAGATTTTCACCAAGTCGCCAGCGGGCATCGATCAGCCCCACAAAACTCCCGGCTGAGGCGCGGGCGCGTGGCGGGCCGCTCCGACAAGCCGGGCAAACCCGCGACCCCACGTGTGGAGGATTCCGAACTCTTCCCGTTCAAGCTGGACGACATTTCCGTCGAGCCTTCGCCGACCAAGCGCGCGAGGCGCAGCGCGCCCGCGACATCAAGAGACAAGCCGCATTACCACGACCATCGCGCCCGACTTCGCCAACGCTTCTCTGAAGCGGGGCCTGCGGCCCTGGCCGAATACGAGCTGCTCGAGCTTTATCTTTTCCGCACGATCCCGCGCCAAGACACTAAACCGCTAGCCAAAGCGCTGCTTGCCAAATTCGGCACGCTCGACGCGGTGCTGGCGGCGCCCGTGCAACGCATCGCCGAAGTGAGCGGCGCCGGCCCCGCCGTCGCGCAGGATCTCAAAATCGTTCAAGCTCTGCTCGAACGCGCCAGCAAAGCGGAGCTCAAACAGCGGACCGTCGTATCGTCCTGGTCGCAGCTCTTGAACTATTGCCGGATGAGCATGGCGCATGAGCCGCGCGAACAATTCCGTGTGCTCTTTCTCGACGTGAAGAACCAACTCATCGCCGACGAAATCCTCAACGAAGGCACCATCGATCACGCCCCCGTCTATCCGCGCGAAGTCGCCCGCCGTGCGCTTGAGCTTTCGGCCGCCGCCGTGATCCTCGTTCACAATCACCCAAGCGGCGATCCCAAACCCAGCGCCGCCGACCTCGCCATCACCCGCGAGATCGTCGCCGCCGCCAACGCCGTCGGCGTCAAGGTCCACGACCACCTCGTCATCGGCCGCAACGGCGCCGAGAGCTTCAAAAGCTTGGGGTTGCTGTAACGCCGACGGACCGCCGGCTTCCAGCCGGCATCCCTGCTGAGCCTCACACTCGACGCCACACGGCGCGGGCCTTATCCTTCGCCCCATCGTCCTGGGGGAAATTCGAGAATGCCGCACACCCGCCGCGCGCTGCTGCTAACCGCATTTGCCGCAAGCGTCGCGCCGCCAGCCTTCGCACAAACCGCCGATCACATGACGATCGGCGCCGCCAACGCGCCGCTTCATCTCACCGAGTTCGCCTCGCTCACCTGCGGACACTGCGCGCACTTCCACGAGAGCAACTGGCGCACTCTCAAAACCCGTTACATCGATACGGGCCGCGTTCGCTTCACGCTCCACGAAATGCTGACGCCGCCCCCCGCTGTCGCGCTTGGCATGTTCCAGGTTGCGCGCTGCAATGGCGCGTCGGCGGACGAATACATGCGCCGCGTCGGCATCTTGTTCGAGCGGCAAGCCGCCATTCTCGGCAGCGGCACGCTCGCGGGCGTGCGCGATGCTCTACTCGCCGCCGGCGCCGAGTGGGGCCTCACCCCGGCGCAGGTGGTCGCGAGTCTCATCGATCCCGCGGGGGCAGAGCGCATCCGCCGCAGCATCGCGAGTTCCGAAGCGCTCGGCATCTCGCAAACGCCGTCCTTCTTGTTCAACGGCGTGCGAGGTACTGATCAGGCTTTCGTCACACCTGAAGGCATGGTGCGCATTCTCGATGCGCGGCTGGCGGCGCTTTAAAGCTCGATCCGCCGTTCGATGTTCACGTTTTCCAAGAACGCCTCATCGTGGCTCACCACCACCAAGGCGCCGTCATAAGCGCGCAAACCTGCTTCGACCGTTTCGATGGATTCAATATCGAGATGGTTCGTCGGCTCATCCAGGATCAGCAGCTGCGGCGGCGCAGCGCTACCCAGCACGCACGCGAGCCCCGCCCGCAGCATCTGCCCGCCGCTCAGCGTGCCGACAATCTGTAGCGCCGCATCAGCACGAAACATAAACCGCGCCAGCGCCGCGCGGCACGCATTCTCATCCGCCTCCGGATTGATGCGCATGAAGTTTTCCCGGATCGACAGCGCCGGATCGAGCACGCTCACGCGCTGATCCAGTATCGCGTAGGGCACAAACACGCGCGCCTCGCCCGCGAAAGGCGCCAGCGCGCCAGTCAGCACCGAGAGCAAAGTCGTCTTGCCCGATCCATTGGCGCCCGTGATCGCCACCTGCTCCGGCCCCGCGATGATGAACGACACATCCCGCAACACCGGCGCATCAGGCGCATAGCCAGCCGTCACGCCCTCCGCCCGAACCACTACTTTGCCGGCCGCCAGCCCCGTCGGCGCCAGCGTCACCGAAAGCGGCGCAAGTACTTCGATCCGCTCACGCGCTGCAGCCACATCAGCCGACGCCTCCGCGCGCTTATGCTCCGCGAGCCGCGCATTCTCGCCGCTCGTATTCTCGGCGTTGTTCTTCATCTTGCCGAGCAAGATCTTCGGCGCATCGCCGCGCATCGCTTTGCGCTTTCCGCCGCGATCGCGCCGCGCCTGGCGCTCCAGCCGCTCCTGCGACACGCGCGCCGCCTCCGCCACGCGCTTTTCCGCGTCCGCCAGATCATGCCGCGCCGCCGCCAACTCCAACGCCTTGCGCTCGCGATAAGCGCTCCAATTGCCGCCATAACGCGCCGCCCCCAGCGACGTCAGCTCAACGATGGCGTCCATCTCATCCAGCAATTCGCGATCATGGCTGACAACAATCGCACCCGCCCGCCAACCGGCCAGCAAAGCAATCACCGCGTCGCGCCCGTCGCGGTCCAGATTGTTTGTCGGCTCATCCAGCAACAAGAAGTCAGGCTCGCCAAACACCAACGCCGCCAAGCTCGCGCGCGTCCTCTGCCCGCCCGACAATGCCGCGAGCCGCGTCTCTGCATCCGCATTCAGGCCAACCCGCGCCAATGCCGCATCCATCCGTGCGCCGAGCGTCCAATCAGCGCCGGCCAACTCATCGGGGCTCGCTTCGCCACGTTCGGCACGCTCAAGCACACGCAGCGCATCGCGCACGCCGAACAGGTCCGCGATCGTGTCATCGCCCGCCACTTGCACGGCCTGGCGCAGCACGCCGACGCGTCCGCTCACGGCAATGCTGCCCACAGCCGGCGAAAAATCGCCCGCGATCAGCTTCAACAGCGTCGTCTTGCCGACGCCGTTACGGCCAACCAGCCCCGTGCGTTCAGCCCCGAAGCTGAGATCGAGATCGGAAAAGAGGGAGCGGCCATCCGGTAGAGACCAGGAGAGGCCAGCAAGAACTATCGACGCAGACATGAGAAGGTCCGGAAACAAAGCTGAGGGGCAAATGTCGTCCGGCGCGCATCACATGTTTTGGCAAACTCCATCGAAGAGACCTAGCTAGCTTCGGCGCGCGCCGCTTTCAAGCCAGCCCATTTGCGCTTGCACACGCGGCGCGGCTCCATACACTCCTGTTTGGACACCGCGAAGCGGGCCACGGGAGGAACCAGATGACGGACGTAGCGGCCGGTGCGCCGGGCAATAAGCTTGCGGCGCCGGGTTTAACCGACAGCTCCGTGCGTTATGGCCTCTGGCTTCTCCTCGTCATCTACACGCTGAATTTCGTCGATCGCCAGATCGTCGCCGTGCTCGGCGAAGACATCAAACGCGATCTCGGTCTCACCGATACACAGCTCGGCCTGCTCGGCGGCCTCGCCTTCGCTCTGTTTTATACCTTCCTCGGCATCCCGATCGCGCGCATCGCCGAGCGCGGC
>JAWXAM010000071.1:0-45137 GCA_034439495.1 Terricaulis sp.
ACGGACAGCACCTTCACGCTCGATCACATCCCTCGCGCTCGCTTGGCTCGGCTAGCCTGGTGAGCCTCCCGTGCGAGGGATGCGTGCAGTATCGCTCAGGTTTTTGGGTGTGGGATACGTTTTTGCGTTGCGCTTGATTTTGCTGGACGCGGGGGGTGTTTGCTGGGGGATAAAGCGCGATTTCTCGGTCTCGTCACAGCGAGAAGTATTGGCTAACGCCGCTTCGCCTTCATCACCGCTGCATCGAGGGCCGATAGGAACCGCGAGCGATCTTGCGCGGAAAACGGCTTTGGCCCGCCGCCGCCTTCGCCGAAAGAGCGGAGGTGCTCCATGAGTTCGCGCTGGGCTAAAGCGGCGCCGATCGAGCTTTCGGTGAAGGCCTTGCCGGTTGCGCCTAACGCTGCGCCGCCGGCTTTGAGGGTGCGATCCGCGAGTGGGATGTCGTTAGTGATGACGATGTCGCCCGGCTGCACGCGCTCGGCGATCCAATCATCGGCCGCGTCGGGGCCAGCATCGACCACGGTCAGCGTTACGTCCGGCGGCGTGCGCATGAACATGTTGGCGACGACCTGCACCGGGCAGCCGGTGCGGCGCGCCACGCGGTAGATTTCTTCCTTCACCGGGCAGGCGTCGGCATCGACGAAGATCGTGGGCGTTGTCACGCGCGCATCAGAGCCGGCAACGCGCCTTCGCCGTCAAGCTAGAACGGACAGCGCTCGGGCGGGCGCAGGCAGTTTCGGCAAACCCGGTTCTCCCAGTCCTCGCCGTCGGCGCTGATCGCGGCCGCCATCCATTCGGCGAACGGCGCGCCGCCGCTGCGCTGCGAGTAGAAGAGCGGCGAGCGCAAGATCGTGTGCGTCTGGCCGCTGGCGAGGTAGGAGCGGAAGTTCGGCGCGGCTTGGCGGCGGCTCAAGTCAGACGCCATTTTCGTCGTCCAGCCGCGGCAGGCGCCGGGTTCGCCCATGAGGGCTAGAAACGCGGTCTGGGTTATGTCCTGCGTCGTCGTGTATTGGGCGAAGCGGTCGTTTGGATAGTGCGCGGCGAGGATGCCGAGCACGTCCTCGTCAGCGGTGACATCAGCGTCGGCGCCGAACACGCTGGTCGGCAAATGGTACTGCCAGTTGCCGTTGCGCTGAGGCAGGAAGGCGCGCGGCGTGACGCCCTGGCCGGCGTCGCCGAGCATGAGTGCGCGGCCGGTTGGGAAAGCGTCGCGGACGCTGGCGAAGTGCGTGACTGCGCCGTAGGCGCCAGCGCTGGAGCCGGCGACGACGATCTGATCCGGCGCATCGAAGTTCTGGCGGATCCATTCGAGCACGACGCGGAAATTGTCTGCGCCGCGGTGTTGGATTTGGAAGCTCTCGCCGGTGTCAGGATCGGTGTAGGTGGTGGTGGCCGAGCCGACGTGTACGTCGCCTGTGCAGTACGGCACGAACACGAAGCTCCAATCGCGCACCGGGTTGCGTGCATTGGTGAGATCGAAGATGCCGCTCATGTTGGTCGGATCATCGCCGGGGATGATCTCGGCTTTGAAGAAGCCGTCTTCCTCGCGTGTGTTGGCTTTGAGGCGCGGGACTGAACAGGTGAGATCGTCCCAGCAGGCGCCGCCGCCATCGAAGAAGATGACGAGATTGTTCGAGATGCCGCGCCGCGCCCAGAATTGAAACGCCGGATCGGCGCCGGGCGCGTCGGAGCACGTGGCGGTGAAGGTTTCGCCGTTGATCTCGACGGGTTGCGGCGTGAACGCGGTCCAGGCGCTGCTGGCTTCGCGGGTCAGCGGCGCAGCGACGGGTGTGGCTGTCGCCACCTCGTTGCCGCCGCACGCCATCAGCGCCAGCGCCGCAACCACGAACAGAGTTCTCATCAGCCGCCTCATCGCAATGTTCGGGCTCAGCTTAAAAATAAAGAAGGCCGCGTTGGGGCGGCCTTCTTAAATTCTGCTGTGAGGTCTGCGTCTTAGGCTGACGTGTGCTTCTTGCGCGACGCGTAGTCGATGATGGCGAGGAAGAGGAACGCGACGCCTACGGTTCCGAGGATCACGGCCGGAACTGCAAAGCCGCGGATGACGTCGCCGTCGTGATGGTCGAAGCCCTCGATAACGAAACCGGCCGCCACGAAGCCGCCGGCCAGGGCCAGCAAGATCACACCGCTGCCAAGGCTTTGGCGGGCGCGGTTGCCTTCTTCGAGCATGTTTTGAGTGAGTTGCGAAACGAGCGACGGCTCTAGCGGCTGGCCGCGCGACATGGCCTGGGCAATCAGGTCGTGCGCCGAACGCTTGGTGCGCTCCTTGGCCAGGACCGGCACCAGAATAATGGCGCCTAGAAAAGCGAAAAACACAAACGGGACAAAGACATCGGCTTCCATCGGTCGGCTCCATAGCACCGGGGACTTTGCCCCATTGCAGACACAGATGCGGGCCGATGCGGATTTGGACGCAGAAGCGCGTTGGAATTCTCAGGCCGCCACCCAGAGCCGGAAAACCGAGCCTTTGCCGGGTGTGCTCTCGCAGGTCGCGTCGCCGCCCATCAGCCGCGCGAGGCGGCGCACCAAGGTGAGGCCAAGGCCCGCGCCTTCGTATTTGCGCGCCGCGTCCGCCTCGACCTGGACGAACGCATCGAAGATGCGCGCTTGCTGATCCTGCGTCACGCCTATGCCGGTGTCGGCGACCTCGAACATCAGTTGCTCGCGGTCTGCGTTGGTGATGCGCGAGGCGGTGACTGTGATGGCGCCGTCCTTGGTGAACTTGGCGGCGTTGGAGATGAGCTGCATCAGGCACTGGTGCAGACGCATGTGATCGATCTCGGCATCGCCCAAGGGCATCGCTTCGCGGATGGTCAGCGTGTTGTTGTTGACGGCGGCGAGCGGCGCGGCAGCGGCGCGTAGTTCCTCCAGCACCCCCGAGATAGCGCTGTGCTCGCGCTGAAGCGCGACCGACCCGGACTCCAGTTTCGACAAATCGAGGATGACGTCGATCACGCCGAGCAATTGGCGCGCGGAGCTGCGGATCTTGCCGGCGTCTTCGGCGATCGTGCCGTGTTCGGCTTCTTCCTCGATCAGTTCGGCGTAACCGATAACGGCATTCAGCGGCGTGCGCAGTTCGTGGCTCATGGTGGCCAAGAATTGCGACTTCGCGGCGTTCGCTTGTTCGGCGGCTGTGCGTGCGGCAGCGACTTTGGCGAGGTTCGAGAGCAGCACGTGTCGGTCGATGCCGAACAGGCCGGCGGCGACGATCATGCAGACCAAAGTCGCGATGCTGACGCCGGTGGCGAGATCGAAGCCGGCGGTGGTGAGCGGCGCGGCGATCGTCATCAAGGAGAGCGGCGTCAGGCACGCCACGAGCAGCAAGCGGTTGGCGGCGAAATAGACGAAGAGGTGATTGGCCGAACTGCACACCCAGGCGGTGGCGATGACCATGCCGACCGGCTCGCCGGTCGACCAGCAAAGGACCGGGAAGATGCTGTAGACCGTCGCGCCGAAGAAATGGATTGCTGCGAGGCGTCGGGAGCCCGCTTCTTCGTCGCGCTGCGCGATGGGCAGCACCAGCCGATCTTCAAGCCAGATGCGCAGCACCGTTTCCCAAAGCGTCATGAAGGCGAGCCATGCGGCTGCGATCCAAACTGGCAGCACCGTCATCGACACGAGCGCTACGAAGGCGGCGAAACCGACGCGCGACCAGGTCGCTTTGCGCACATTGGAAACGACTTCGCTGACGGCCTGACGAGGCGGTAATGTGTTCGGACGCAGCGGTGTGGAAAGCTCAACGAGCGGCGAATCGATACTCATGAACGTTGGTTACCGCCAACGCCTGAGTCTCGCTATCTGCTGGCGAACACAGTGCTAGCTGCGCACGGCGATGCGGTCGCCAGGCGGCGGCATATGCGCAGGATAGTGGGTTCTCACAAGCGTGATGACACTGCTGCGAACGAGCACGTTCTCGGCGCTGGTGCGCTTGGCGATTCTGTCGGCAGGGATGTTCATCATGGCGTCGATTCACTTGTCACTTGTGATGAGATGATGGCGACGCTGCATTTAGATGCAACTAGCACAGGCGGTCTAAGCCGGAGGTGAAGCGTCCATCGTGGCGCCGAACACCCTGTGAAATGAAGCGCGCAATGCAGCGTCGGCGTCGCTCATCGTGACGGGCAAGCCGAGATCGACGAGGCTCGTCACGCCATATTCCGGTGCGCTTATTCCGCATGGCGTGATGCCGGAGAAATGCTCCAGATCAGGCTCTACGTTGAACGCTATGCCGTGGAAGCTCACCCATTTGCGCAGGCGCACGCCGATGGCGGCGATTTTGTCTTCGCGCGCCCAGCCTGGGCCTTTGCGTTCCACCCAGACGCCAACGCGGCCTTCGCGCACTTCGCCTCTGACGTTGAAGTCGGCGAGGGCGCCGATGATCCAGCGTTCGAGATCGGCGACGAAGCGAGTGACATCGCGTCCACGCTTGCGCAGATCGAGCATCACATACGCCACGCGCTGACCGGGGCCGTGATAGGTGAACTGGCCGCCGCGGCCCGTGCGGAAAACCGGAAAGCGGCCGGGCGCGAGTAAGTCCGTTTCTTTGGCGCTGACGCCGGCGGTGTAGAGCGGCGCATGTTCTAGAAGCCAAACGAGTTCGCCCGCTTCGTCGGCGGCGATAGCGGCGGCGCGTGATTCCATCGCCGCGACGGCGGCTTGGTAATCGACCAAGCCCGGCGAGATCGCCCAGCCTATGCGCTCTGCGTCGTTCACTGCCCGGCAACCCTTTCAGGTTCGACTAGAGCGGAATCAGATGGGGACGTCACGTGTCCGATAGAAGCCAAGTCCACCGCGTCGACATCGAACTTTCGGTTGTGCTGGGGCGCTGCCAGATGCCCATGCAGCAATTGCTGCGCATGGGCCGAGGCGCGGTTATTCCCCTGGATACCAAGGAATCGGACCAGTTGTGGATTCTGGCGGCGGGCCACCCAATCGCCCGGGGTGAAATCACCATTCAGGGCGAACGCCTCTGTATTACGGTGACCGAAGCTGCCGACGTGCACGAATTTAACGCCGCCGCGTAGCCAAAAATAAAAATTGGGCTAGACGCAATCTTACGTCCCGGTTCATGTTCGGCTCAGGCGCGGGACATCAAAGTGCCTATCGCGCGTAAGAGCCCTACGCGCTTAATCGGGGAAATCAAATGTCGCCTATCGCACGTATTTTTGCCGCCGGTGCGGCGCTCGTCGCTGTCGCCACTGCCGGTGTCGCCGCGGCGCAGAACTACGGCCTCGCGCCGGCCTACGGCACGGTGAACCTCACCGCCGGCTTCACGCCTGATCCGGTCAACGTCAACGTTCTTTCCGGTGGCCGCATCGACGCGTCGACGCGCTTCAACGGCTGCCGCGGCTTTATCGCTGAAGCTCCGGATGTGCGTCTCAACTATCGCGCCGGCACCTCGCTGCCGCTGATCCTCTCGGTCAACTCAAGCGCCGACACGACGCTCGTCGTCAACGGCCCGGATGGTCAATGGTATTGCGATGACGATGGCGGCAACACGGGCATGAACCCGTCTCTGCGCTTCGGCTCGCCGCAATCTGGCCAGTACGATATCTGGATCGGCACCTACGGCAGCGCGACGAACCAGCAAGCCGTGCTCAGCATCTCTGAGCTCTACACGCACTAATCAAGCGCAACGCTTGACGGAAAGGGCCGGGGTTCATCCTCCGGCCCTTTTTCGTTTGATCGGATTTAGCACTGGGGGAAACGAATGAAGCTTACTCGCATGATCGCCGCGATCGGCGCGGCGCTGGCGCTCTCCGCTTGCGCCACGGCCGTGCCGTACAATGGCGGCGCGCTCGACTATAACGCCCGGCCAAACTACGGCACGGTGACGCTTAGCTCCGGCTATCAGCCGGACCCGCATGTCGTGGCGTTGCTGGCGGGCGGCAACATTGACGCGTCCGGTCTGGGCGCCGGTTGCCGCGGCTCGATCACATCCGCGCCGGACGTGCGCTTGGTCTATTCCGCAAGCACCATTCTGCCGCTGATCATTTCCGCCGACTCGCAATCCGACACGACGCTCGTCATCAACGGCCCGGACGGGTCGTGGTATTGTGACGATGACGGCGGCGACGGCCTCAATCCGTCGATCCGGTTCAGCAGCCCGCAAACCGGCCGCTACGAGATCTGGGTTGGCACGTACTCGTCCGGCGCGGCCCAGCCGGCGCGGCTCTACATCTCCGAACTCACCAGCCAATAGGGCCCGGCGGAGACCGGAAATCGGGGCAGGGGCCGGGACATTCCCGGCCCTTGTTCGTTTGGGGCGGGTCTGCTAACCCCCCGGCCCTGGAATGCGCTCGTGGCGGAATTGGTAGACGCACTGCCTTGAGGTGGCAGCGAGTAACATCGTGGAGGTTCGAGTCCTCTCGAGCGCACCATCCTACGCTCGCGATAGCGAGTGTGGGATGCCCTCCGTAGCCTTGGCGTAGGAGGGCAGCGCTCTCCGCCCGCGAGCTTCGGATGGCTGACGCCTAGTGGCCAACCTTGGAAATGGGTTGCAGAGCTGGGAGGGACGGATGTTTTTCGTCTACTTGCTTGAGAGTGAGGCCAAGCCCTCTCAACGCTACACGGGCTTCAGCAGCGATATCGAAGCGCGGCTTAAGACGCACAACGCTGGCGGTTCGCCACATACAGCGAAATATCGGCCATGGCGCTTGGTCGCTTATTTCGCATTCGAAGAGGAAGCCAAGGCGCGTGCGTTCGAACACTATCTCAAGTCCGGCTCCGGCAAGGCGTTTGCGAACAAGCGATTTTGGTAGCTAGCCCCGCCACGGGAACAGCGCGCGGAGTTTTTCATCGCGCAACCACAGGCCGCCCCACATAAATAGTCCGAGATAGGTGCTGAACAGCGTGTGGCTGAAGAGCGGGCTATCGACGCGGATGTGCGTGGCCATCGCGCCGCCGAGCAGGCCGGTGAAGAGGACAGCGCCGAGCACGCTGGTGCGTGGGAAGAGATAGAGCAGCACGAGCGTGAGCTCGACGATGCCGATCCAGAACGCGTTGCCAGGTTGCCAGCCGAGGCCGGTCAGCGTCTCTTCCGCGATCGGCATGCCCATCAGCTTCGGCGCCACCGATGCGCCCAGCATGAACAGCGCAAACAAGCCGGACA
The DNA here is from genome assembly GCA_034439495.1 of Terricaulis sp. Classification (GTDB taxonomy): domain Bacteria; phylum Pseudomonadota; class Alphaproteobacteria; order Caulobacterales; family Aquidulcibacteraceae; genus Vitreimonas. Next base: position 7,130 of record JAWXAM010000071.1, read on the forward strand.
GCACCCGCCCGGTCCAAACCATAGCCTTCATGATCACATCCTCCGCCCCTAGGACGAGGGCGGAGGCTGCGATCCTACATGGCGCCGGTCAACCGATCTTCAGACGGACGAACGCCATCGCGCCTTGCGGGTCGCCGTCATAGCTGGGTTCGAGCGCGCTGCTGGCGAAGTGCTGCTGCACCAAAGCGCCGACGCCGAAGACGGTGTTCTCATTGATGCGGAAATCGCGGATAGCGCCGAGGCTGATGCGCGAGACGATTTCGACTGGGCCATGGTGGGCGCCGAGTTCGTCCGTCTCGATGGCTTCGCCGCGGGCGAAGAAGGTCCAGCGGTCGTTCGGATGCAGCGCCGCTTCCACCAGCCACGCATCGAGCGAGACGCCGTCGCTGCGTTCTTTGTTGGAGAAGGCGAGTGTGGTCGACCACCAGCCTTCCTCGCCTACGGGGCGGGTGTAGATGCCGCTGGCGGACCAGCGCTCCTCGTCTTCATCCGGGTGTAGCGCTTCGGGGCTTTCGACATCGGCCCACGACGCTTGCAGCGCCCAATTCTCGGTCGGGTTCCAGGAGAGGCGGAGCGATGTGGAATCCAATTCGCCGGTCTCGATATCGTAGCGATCTTGGTCAGGCTCGCGGCCGCGGAATTGGGAGGCTTCAATTTTCCAATTGTCGCGCACGTAGCCGGCGGTCAGCACGCCGAAGGTGATGTGGGTGGAATCGAACCAGTGGTGCGTGATCGGCGCTTCCGGCGAATCCATCGCCGCCATGCGGTGCATGAAGGCGGGCGGCCCGAACGCAGGCGCGCCGGGCAAGCCGCCATAAACGAACACGGACGAATTCGCATCGAGCCGGTGCGAGTACGAAGCCGAGAGTTCCATGAAGAAATCGTGCGGGTGCTGGCGATCGATCAGCGGATCGACGCCGTTGGCGGACTCACCGGCTGCGAACAGCAGCGGGTAGCCGTTCGCGCCCATGAACGGGTCGGGTGAGAGCATGGCGCGCAGATTGAGCGTGCCTTGGCTGAAGTCGCGGCGGGCCGCGCCCATCACCATGCCAGCAACGAACGCCTTCTCGTCGCCGCGCGGGCCGTCCTGCCAGGAATAGACGCCGCTCAGCGTGAGGTGGCCCATCAGCATCCAATCGCCGCTCTGAGCGTGGACGCCGCCGTGCGTCGAGACGTCTGGCTGCCAAGAGGTGCCGGATGCGTCGCGGCCCATCGGATAGGCGCCGAGGAGGCCGGTCATGCCGCCCATCGTGTGGGCGCTGTGATCCATAGCGGGCTGTGCGGGCGCTGCGTGTTCCTCGTGCGGGTCCACAGGCTGCGCTTGTTGCGGCGGCGCGTGGCCTTCGTGGCCAGCATGCGGATCTTGCGCCAGTGCGGGCGAGGCCAGCATGAGCAGTGCGGCGGGCGCGGCGTAGCGGAGCATCGTTGCGTCCTCGTTCTGAGTTCGGTGTGCTTTCATTCAGCCGCTAAAGCGCGAAATTGCTAGCAGCCGATTGACGCGGCAGAAATCAAAGCTTGACGCGGGCGCCTGTGGGGCGTTTGGGGAGGCGGAGCTTTCTCCAACGCGAAGCGACGGCCGATGAGCACCGAGAATGAACCGGCGGCCGCCGACAACACGCGCCGCGCGCCCTCCGAAGATCCGCACTTCATCGCCGGCATCATAGGCGCCGCGGGCGATCATGATGCGCCGCTTCTGCGCCGCATGATCGCGCCGCTTGGGACGCCCGACCTTGCCGATGTGATCGAGCACGTGCCGCTGGAAACGGCGCTGACGATTGCGCGCCTGATTGGCAGCGAACTGCCGGTGGAATTGCTGGCCGATCTCTCCTGGGAGCGGCGCGAGGAAATCCTGACCGAGCTGCCGGACGATTACGTCAGCCGGGTGCTGGGCGAACTCGATACCGATGACGCCGCCGCGGTCGCCGCCGATATTGACGAGGAGCAGCTAGGCCGGGTGCTCGCCGCCGCCGACGACGACACCCGCCTCGCGGTCGAGGAGGCGCTGTCGTTCGAGGAGGAGACGGCCGGCCGCCTCATGCAGCGTGAGTACGTCGCTGCGCCTGAGGGCGATAAGGTCGGCGATGTGATCGACCGCATGCGGGTGGATTCCGCCGAGCTGCCGGACGAGTTCTTCGAAATCTACATTGTCGACGCCGCAATGCGCCCAATCGGGGCGGTGCGGGTGTCGAGCCTGCTGCGCACCAAGCGCGAGACGCCGCTTACCGAGATCATGCGTTCGCCGCTGATCCTGATCCGCCCCGAGATGGACCAGGAAGAGGTCGCCCAGACTTTCCAGAAGTATCACATGGTTTCGGCGCCGGTCGTGGATGAGGCGGGGCGGCTGACGGGTATGGTGACGGTCGACGACATCGTCGACGTTATCAGCGAAGAGAACGAAGAGGATTTGCTGCGTCTCGCCGGTGTTAGCGAAGCTGCGCAAACCGACAGCGTCTTCAGGTCAGTCAAGGCGCGGGCGCCGTGGCTGCTGGTGAATTTGCTGACGGCAGTGGTGGCGTCCACCGTGATCAGCGCGTTCGAAGGCTCGATCAATCGGCTGGTGGCGCTTGCCGTGCTGATGCCGATCGTGGCTTCGATGGGCGGCAATGCCGGCACGCAGGCGCTTGCGGTGGCGGTGCGCGCCATCGCTTCGCGCGATCTGACTGAAGGCAATGCGCCGCGTTATGTGTTGCGCGAAGCGCTGACGGCGATCTCGAACGGCTTTATCTTTGCGCTGGTGCTCGCCGTGGTCGTCGCGGTTTGGTTTCAGGACGTGCTGCTGGCGTCGGCGATGGCCTTGGCCATCGTGATCAATTTCGCTTGCGCTGGGCTTGCTGGTATTCTTGTGCCGCTGACGCTGCGCCGCTACGGCGCCGATCCGGCGGTGAGTTCGTCGGTGTTCGTGACGTTCGTGACCGATGTGGTCGGCTTTCTGGCGTTCCTTGGCCTGGCGACGCTGATCTTGTTTGCCTAAGCGCGTTTGGCTTCGCGCTCTTCGCTCGGCAGGCGCTTGAATGCTGGCACTTTGCGGCCGGACCAGATTTCCAATCGCGTGCCACATTCATCGCAATCGAAGCAGCCGACATCCTTGATCGGCAACGCGACCTCGCGGCGCTCGTAGCGGACGCCGCACGTGCAAGAAACGATCGTGGTCTGGTCAGCCATGCGAGCGCCCTCAGTTGATTCTGCCGGGGAGTTTACGCGCTGGGCTAAGCGGCGAACAGGCGCGCGCGCCATGGAATGCGGTTCACGCCGGTTCACCAAGCTTTCCGGCAACACCTCTGCGTTGCATGGCTAATGCCGGTTCACCCTCAGCGCGCGTGCGTGGCGCCGCACTTGCCTGAAAGGGGAAGTCCGCCGCCGCCACAGCCCCGAAACGGCACGGCCGACGTGAATCATTCGCCCGAAAGGCAACGAGCTATGACGCACGCTATTTCCCCCGCCGGCTTCGCCCTGATCCAGGCGTTCGAAGGCTTCCGCGCCGAACCCACGTCACTCGCAGACGGCAGCTGGGTCGTTGGCTACAGCCACGTGCGCGCCGGCGACGCTGGCGAGCCCGTGTCCCAGTCCGAAGCGGCAGACCTGCTGATCATGGATGTAGCGCCGGTTGAGCGCGTGGTGAACGTGCTGGTTACCCAACCGCTCACGCAAAACCAATTTGATGCGCTCGTATCCTTCGCGTTCTCGGTGGGGCTCGACGCCTTCGCTGGCAGCCAAGTGCTGCGCCGGGTTAATGGCGGCGATTTCGTCGCCGCCGCGTGCGCCATGGATGCGTGGCGCAAGGCTGAAGTGGACGGCGAGCTTGAAGTTTCACCGGCTCTCGTGCGGCGCCGCGCGACAGAAAAGGCGCTCTTCATGCAAGACGTGCCGGTAACGTCCGCGCCTTCCGTATTGCATCGCGCATTGCTCGATCATGCTGCATCGATCCTGGGTGCGCCGGTCAACAGCAACACGCCGCGCAGTGCGCCGGTCGTGCGCTTGGTGACCACGTCATCGCTGGTGATCGACGCTGACGCTGTCGCGGTTGCTGGGTTCGTGGAAACCCCGGTGTTCGAACCGGCTGTCCGCCTCACTGAGATTCTGAAATCTGAGCCTGCAACCGAAGCGCTGCTGCTGACGCAAGTCGCAAACGATGCCGACTTCGACGATGAAGGCGAGATCGTCACGGCGCACGCCAAGCCGGTCGCCCGTACGCTCGACGATGTACGCGCTGCGACCCGCCGCGCCTATGACGAGCAGAACGCCGGCAAGGCAAAATCCGGCTTCACGCTGTTCAAGAGCCGTGACGCCGGCCCGGCGATCAAGCCGGATCGTCGTCTGCGTGACATGCGCCGCCGGGCTCAAGCTGAAAAGCTGATGAGCTATCTCTCCTTCGAGCACGTCGGCCTTGCTGCGTTGCTGGTGTTTGGCCTTGGCCTGATCGCGCTGGGCGGTTCGCTGTTGTTCGGCGGGGAGGGCGGTGTTGTTGAAATCGCCGCCGCTGCGGGCGTCGCAGTGCCCGGCGTCCTCGCCGCCGCGATGGCCGCCTACGGCTTCTGGCGCACGCCGCGCACGGCCTGACCGATTTAAGTTTACGCTGGTGACCTTGAGGGGCGGGGAGCAATCCCCGCCCTCTTTCTTTGCGCGCGTGTCCGGAACAGCGGTTCCAAACGCAGCGTTGTTCGAACTCGCAACGGAGTTACGCGCACATGCCTGCAAAATCTAAGGCGCAGCAGAAAGCCGCTGGCGCCGCACTCTCCGCCAAACGCGGCGAGACCAAAACCGGCGCGCTGAAGGGCGCTTCGCGGCAAATGTTCGAAACCATGAATGAGACCCAGCTCGATGATCTCGCCTCGACCAAGCGCAAGGGCAAACCAGATCATGTCGAAGACGGGCGCAAGTCGGCGGCGAAGTCCTCGGCCAAGCGCGCGGTAAAATCGCGGCCGCGCAGCGCACAGAAAACGTCGAAGCCGAAAGCGAAGAAAGCCGTGAAAAAGGCACCGCGCAAGAAAGCGAAAGCCAAACGTCCGCGCCAATAAATCGAAGGGCCGCAGGGCTTTCGCCCCACGGCCCTTCCATTGTCAAACCCCGATGGGGCGATCGTTTAGGAGCGCGCCACCTGCGAGGTGGTCCAAGCCTGCGACAGTGCCCCTAACGCGTGACAATGAGACATGGATCACCTCCTTTCAAAAACAAACCGGCGATGAGCCGCCGGAAGCATCAAGATAGGATGCGTCGCGGCGTCTGAAAAGCGCCATAGCTAATTCATGCTGTAAGAGGCGTGGCCGCTGTGCTCTCGACGCACATAAGGCGAATCTGCGGCGCCTATGGGCGCTCGGGCGTGAGCGAGCCAAGCAGTGTTGCGGTGTCGCCCGCGAGCGAAACGCAGGCGTTGCTTTCGCCTCCATCGGGGAAGCAAAAGAGCGGGCCTTGCGCGCCGCGCGCGCCTTCGTAGCGATTGCGCGCAACGGCCGGCTCAAAGCCTGGGGGGCGTCCGGCGCCATTGGGCCACGCCGGGAGTGTGTCGGCTGTGGCAGGCTCGGCAGTGTTGACGATCCAGCCGTCAAGTTCAGCGCGCAGGCCGGTTTGATCGCTGTTGGGATTGAAGGCGAGCGGAACTTGCGCTGTCGGATACTCGCGCGTGAACAGCACCGCGCCGTCGAGAGATTTGATGCGAAGCGTGGCTACAGCATCGCGGCACGTTTCGCCGCGCGCTTCCGCTTCGATGACATAATATTGGCTGCCAACGGCTGACCAGTCGCGCGACGTTTCGGCGTTGCATCCGCTTTGAGCATTCGCCGGCGTCGACGGGATCTCGGCTGTCGTCGTGGTCGGCGCCGGCGGCGAGCAAGCCGCGAGGCCAAGGGCGATAACAGCAAGTCCAGCGCGTCTCATCATTCTTCGGGTTCCTCTGCGTCGCGATCTAGCATGTGGCCCGCGCCGCCGGCGGCAGGCTCCCAGAACACGCACGTCTGTCGTGCTGTTCCTGAAAAGTGGCATAACATCGGCAGATCGCGCGCACGTACGTCTTCATATGTGAGTTGATCGAGCGTGGTCTGCGCGGGCACGAGCGTGTCCCAGGCCGGCGCTGACTGTGTGGTGGTAATCTCCGGCTGCGCCCACGCTTCCAGGAAGGACACCATGTGTTCGGTGTCGTCCGGCGCGAAGACGTTGCCAAAGCGGTGCGAGAGCGGGGCGCTCCACGACCAGATCGGATATCCATCGGCGGCGCGGATCACCAAGAGGCCCACGGCTTTGTCGCACGCCTCGCCGCGCGATTCTGCAACGATGGTGTCGGCGGCGTCCGGGGCTGTGAAGGCAAGTTCGTGCGCTGATCGGAATTCGCAGCTCGCTTGCACCGGCGCACGCGCGCACGCGCTGACGACGATAGCGACAGCCGCCACAAGAAGAAGCCTCACGGACCGTAGGCCACGATCATTGTTGGCGACTGGGATACAGGATCGATGATGAGGCATTGTGTGGCTTCAGCTGCGGCGGCGTAACAGATGGTCGTGAGATCGCGTTGGCGCAGCATCTCGTAAGTTTCGCGCTCAAACGGCGTGTCGTAGGCGAAGACGCTGGCGCTTTCGGTCAGGGTGGCGGCGGCGGCGCGCCATTCTGGCAAGGTGCTCGTGCGCGAGACGGTGACATCCGCCCACCCGCGCAAGAATGTATCCATTTGTTCGACGGTCACCTCAGGCGCGTCTTCTGGCGGCTCGCCGCCGACTACCAGGTCGTAATAGGTCGATGAGAACGCCCAGAGCGCATTGCCTGAAGCATCACGCGCGACGAACGTCACCACGGCTTGCGCGCAGGTCGGCCCTTGCGAACTGGTTGTGATCACATCTGGCGCATCGGTGCGCGACCAAGCGACGTCGTGCGTCGCCGTGCGTGTGCAGCCGTTTTGCGCTACACTGGCGTCGTCGCTTTGACCGCACGCGCTGAGCGCGAGCGCCGCGAAAATTCCAATCCAATGGCGCATGCGGGCTCCTCGATTCCGAGACCATAGCCCGCGCCTGCGCGTGCGCCACTCTCTATTCGGCGATTTCGAGAGAGCTTGAGCCCGCCATGTCGCCGATCGCATCCTCGGTCGGCGCGTGGAACAGTCCATGCGGACGCTGCAGCGCAGCAACAGCTGATTCGTAACCAGCTGCGACAGTCTCATCGAAGCGCTTCCAGTCGCGCATATCGATGTCGCCCATCTCTGGCGCGATCAGAACGTCGGCGCCGGATCGGCCTTCCCAAGGATCAATCGCCAAAGTTGCCGCGCGCATCAGCAAAGATGCGATCGGCGGCGCCGACTGAAAGCCGTGCGCGGCGACCCAGCCCATGAAGCCTGGCGGATCGCGGAAGTCTTCGAGATCGATACCGTCGCGGCGCGCAACATCTACGCCGATGATTGGGCCGCGGTGCATGTCCTTCAACACATCGACCGGAAAGTTTCGCAACACGGCGCCGTCAACGAGCAGGCCGTTCTCACCGTCAATCACGGGCGGTAGAATGCCAGGCAGCGAAATTGAGGCGCGCAGCGCTTTGCGCAGGCTGCCGCCGCGATGCACACGGATGTCGCCGGCAACGAGGTCGGTGGAGACGGCGAAGAACGGCACGCCCAAGTCTTCGATCAGCGTTTCGCCGAAATGCTCCTGCAGGCGATCTTCGACGCGCCGTCCGCGCACGAGGCCGACAACAGGGATGACGTAGTCGCCAAGCGGATTGGATTCGACGAACGATTTGCGGATGCGGTGCTCAATCTCGTCATCCGGCCAGCCCATGGCGACGCAGGCGCCGACGATCGCGCCCATCGACGTGCCGCCGATAATGTCGAACGGCAGTCCTGCCTCGCGCAAAGCGCGCACGACGCCGATGTGCGCGTAGGCGCGCGCGCCGCCGCCAGATAGAACAAGACCGATGGAGCGCCGGGCGATAACGCGCGCTAGCCGCGCTGCATCTTCGTCCTCCACACCGCGCCAGTGAAAAAGGCGCGATGCTTCGCAGGCGACGCGCCATTCGTTGGTGGTCGCGGCTTTGCGATCCATGCCGTGGTGCAGGAGAACGACGTCCACCAGCCTGAATTGGCGCGCCGGGGAAGGCTCCTCCGGCGGCAGCAACGGCAGCGAGGGCCGCGCGTCGGCGCGCGCGAAAAACCAGATTCGATCGGCCTGCCGGATGCAGGTGCGAAACCACGGCGTGTCCGCGATTGGCGAAACGAGAAAGACAGCGTCGTTCTTGGCTTCTAGCGTATCGAACCAAGCGCTGTTCATGCCGGCGCCATTCATCTGATGCTGATCGTCCTCAGTGACGATCACGGCGCGGCAATTGAGGCGCTTAAGAGCAGCTTGCAGGGTGCGGGCGCGGAGCATGATGTCGATCGTCGGCGAGGTCGAGATCAGGGCGTACACACGTGGGTCGGAGCGCGGGCTATTGCGGCCAGTGGCGCGCGCCCGTGTGAGCATGATGCGAGCGATGTGCTCCATCATTGGCGGGTGTGCATGCACCAGCAGATCGAACGCCATCGGCGGCAGCTTCAGCACCTCGCTGTCGCGCATGGCAAAGACGCTGCCCGAGTGCGGCTCGCGCGCGATCATCGCCATTTCGCCGACAGGTTCGCCGTGGCGGATGTAGCCGAGCAGGCTGTGGCCACCGCGTTCGCCAGGCTTGAACGCCGCCAGAGAACCCGAGATCAGGAAATAGACGCCGTCCGGCGGTTCGCCCGCGTGGATCAGAGGCCAGCCGGCTGGGATCGAGAACCATTCCGCCACGGCATCGAGCGCCGCCAGCACGTCGCTGGGCGCATCTTGCAGGGTGGGGATCTCGGAAAGGCTGGGTTTCATTGCTTTGAAGCAAGTGTAGGCGGCGATTGTTAAGGCGCAATGAGAACGCCTGTGGGCGGCCTGCGCCCGCCGGTTTGCCGCCCGCTAGGGGCGGGCTTAAGAGGGCGCATGACCGTTTTTATCGCCCACGCGCCTGCCGACCGCCCTCATGCCGAGGCGTTGGAGCGAGCAATCGAGCGCCGCGGCCAATTCACCGAGTTGGACGATGGGCAGACAGCTCTGCGTCCGGTGCAGCAGGGCGACGTCTTTGTGCTGTTGGTTTCGCAGGCTCTGACCTTCGCCACGGCGCGGCTGCGGCTGGAGCAGCGCGCGCTCGACGCGTGGGCCGAAGGGCGCCTCATCGTCGTGAAGCTCGACAATGGCTTTGCGCCGGTGGGCCTGCGCGATCTGCCCGCGATCGACGCCAGCTTCGAAGCGCAGCGTGAGTTCAAGTGGGGCGAAGTGGCTGACGAGATACGTCAGAAGCTCGGCGCGCCGTCGCCCGCGCCGCAAGCCGCTGAGGCGCCTGACCGCGCCGCGACGAGCGCGCCGCCGCCCTCACGTCAGCGATCACGCTCACATGGCATAGCCGCGGCCGTGCTGTTGCCGCTGCTCGCATTTCCCGGTGTGATGGCGATTGCCGCTGCCGTTTCGATTTGGCTTGCGAACCGCATCGGCCCGACGCCCGGCGGCTGGCCGGAATTGCGCGCCGGCATCGGCGCATTCGGCGGACGTTTTGGATTTCCTCCGATTGTGACCGAGGCGCTGTTTGCGATTTCTATTTTGCTGACGCTCGCCATCGTGGCGTTTGGCGTATCGCGCTTATTCTCCAAACCGAGGCGCTCCGCCAAACCGCCAAACACCGCACCGAGCGCGGCGGAACCGGTCAAGCAGAGCGAGACGATGTTTGTCTCTTACGCGCGCGCCAATGAGGGCGCAGTGCTGCCAGTGATCGAAGCGGCCAAGCAGACAGGGCGCAAATTCTGGCTCGATCAACAGGGCCTGAAAGCCGGCGAGGGCTGGGCGGGCGAGATCGTACGCGCCATTCGCGGCGCCAAGAGCGTGACCGTGATGTGTTCGCAAGCCGCGTTTGAGAGCGACCATGTAAAGCGGGAGATTTATCTCGCTGATCGCTACAAGAAGAAATTGGTGCCGGTTTATCTGGAGGCGGTCGAGCCGCCGGAGGATTTCGAATACTTTTTCGCCGGCGTACAACGGCTCAATCTGTTTGAAACGCCGGAGGCGGAGCGCCCGCAGGCGTTCGTAAGCGCGTTAGGATCCATTTGATGTCTCAATCCGCCGATCCCGTTCTGCTCGACGTCACCGCTGAAGGCGTCGCCATCGTCACGCTCAATCGCCCTGAAAAGCGCAACGCGTTCGATGAACTGATGATCACAGGCCTTAGCGATACGTTCGAGACGCTGAAAGGCGCCGACAAAGTGCGCATCGTGTTTCTGCGCGGCGAGGGCGAAAGCTTTTGCGCTGGCGCCGACATCGACTGGATGCGCCGCGCCGCGGAGTTCTCCGAGCTTGGCAACGAGACGGATGCATTGGCGTTGGCGCGCATGCTCCGCCATTTGCACGAGCTGCCGCAGCTTACGGTTGCGCTTGCGCACGGCGCCGCGATGGGCGGCGGCGCGGGGCTCGTCGCTGCGTGCGATATCGCCGTTGCTGTGAAGGACACGAAGTTCCGCTTCTCGGAAGTGCGTCTCGGGCTCACCCCGGCAACGATTTCGCCGTACGTGATCGAAGCTATCGGACCGCGTCACGCCAAGGCGCTTTTCGCCACTGCGGAGAGTTTCGATGGCGCCTATGCCGAGAAGATCGGCCTTACGCAGTACACCGTCGACGACGTTGCGGGCCTCCGGCCGATCATGGAACATTTGTCAGAGTTAACACTTGCTGCTGCACCGGGCGCCGTATCCGATGCAAAAGCGCTGGTGCGTTACGTCGCCGGTCATAAGATCGATGACGGGCTCGCCAAGGAGACGGCCCGCCGGATCGCTGCTCGCCGCGTCTCCGCGGAGGGCCGTGAAGGCCTCGCCGCGTTTCTTGAGAAGCGCAAGCCGGAGTGGAATACGTGAAGCTAAAACGCGGCCTGAGCAGAATTTGGCCCGCCCTCTACCAAATGAAACTGGTGCGGGCGCACATGCCGTTTTGGCGTGTCGTGGTCGAAGCGCGGCTCGAGGGCCGTTCGAAGAAGTGGCCGCGTAAGTTTGGGTCGGCGGTAACCGCCGTGTTCGTCTGGGCGCGCACGATTGAAGAGGCCGAGGGGCTCGCCGTGCTGGCGCTCGAAGAAGAGGGCCTGGCGACGCTGACCGCAGACGCCAAAAAGACGCCGCCAGCCGCCGCGCCCCGGCGCATCCCGGCGGCGGTAGCGCGCACCGAACTGGGCTTTCTGCCGCGCCTCGATGGCGAAACCAGTGCTGAGGGCCCATCGCGGCGCGACGCGCGGGCTTGATCGCGTCCCGTTAGCGCGGGACAACCCAAATCATGAGCGGGGAACTTGAAGCAGCCGGCGCCATGGCGACGGCGGGTCTGGTCGTAGGCGCGATCGAAGGGCGCGAACCCGGTAAGCCCGGCGATGGCGTATGCCTCAATTGCGGGGCCAAAGTCGAAGGGCCGTTCTGCTCCAATTGCGGGCAAGCCACGCACGCCAATCGCAAACTCTTCACGCTGGCCGAAGAGTTTCTGCACAGCCTCTTTCATCTCGATACGAAGCTTTGGCGCACATTGCCGATGGCGATCTTTCGCCCCGGCACGCTGACGCGCAATTACGTTTACGGCAAACGCGCGCGCTACATTTCTCCGCTGGCGCTGTTTCTGTTTTCGATCTTTGCGATGTTCTTTGCGGTGTCGTTCATCGACGCGCCGGTCGAGATAGGCGGCACGCCGGTCGAGCAACGTGCAGCGCTTGAGGAGCACATCAGCGAAGCGCGCGCGGAGCTTGCGGAAGCTGAGCGCGACCTCGCGGCCGCGCGCGAGGCGCCTCCGCCAACGGACGGCACGCCGCCTGACTTGGAAATTCGCTTGGCTGAGCAAGCGATCGGGCTGGCGCGCGCCGAAGTCGACCGGCGCGAACAAGCGGCAGCGCGTTTCGACGCGGCTCGTGCGGCGCGCGAAGCGGCGGCGGCCGGCCAGTCCGGCGCAAGCGAAGGCCCTGCTGCAGTTCAGATCAGCCGAGAGGAGGCTGACGGTCTTAATATTGAACCAGGCGAAACTTGGCAGGACGGGCTTCGGCGGATGGCGGAAGACGGCGACTTCGTCGTTGTGTCCGGCATGCCCGAACTGAACGAGCGCGTGCGGCGAAGCTTCCTGAACCCGGATCTGGCGCTCTACCGGATACAGGAAGCTGCTTCGAAGTTCTCATTCCTGCTCGCGCCCCTCTCGCTGCCCTTCATCATGCTCCTGTTTCTCTGGAAGCGGGGCACCACGATGTACGATCACATCGTCTATGCGCTCTATGCGCTGTCGTTCGCGGCGCTTCTGTTCGTGACGATGATCTTTACCGGCATGGTGTCGTGGTTGATGTGGCTGCCGGGCACATTGCTGCTCGTGGGCCTGCCCGTGCACACCTATTTCCACTTGAAAGGCGCCTATGCGCTCGGCTGGTGGTCCGCGGCCTGGCGCACGTTCTTCATGCTGTTCTTCTCGATATTGGTGTTCTCTGTGTTCCTGGTGCTGATCGTGATCCTCGGGCTGGCAGGGTAGGCGATGAACCTGGAAGCATATCTCGCACAATGGATTGCCGAGGCGCCGGTGCTGGCGGGCTCCGCGGCGGTGGTTGTGTTTATGATCGCGGTCGCGGCGCTGCTTGGATTTCGCAACACCGCAAAGATCGATGCGCTCGAACTCGCGCGGCTGGCGGAGGCGGAAGGCGCACGCGTCGAGGACAGCGTGATCGCGCCGAATGCGCGTCAAGCGCTAGCGCGCCTCAGTGGCGGTAAGCTTATGGTGGCGCGCGTGATGGGCACCGATGTCAGCGCACGCATCGCACCTATTGGCGCGCTCCAAGTGGCATTCCGAAAGGGTAAGCTGAGCGCGCGATTTGCAGACCTGGGGTTCCCGCCGCTACATATGCGGTTGCAAGCGCCGCCGTCTTGGCTGGCTGAACTTGCGGGAGAGCCCGCGTGACCGCGCCTGTCACTTCCTTGAGCATGCCGGCCTACCAGCCGCCGTTCGATATCCCGCCGATCATCACCTATGCGGTGCCGGCGTTCGTGCTGCTGATCCTGATCGAGATGATCGTGGTGAAGGTGACCAAGCGCGGCCGCTACGAGATGCGCGATAGCGCAACGAGTTTGGCTATGGGGCTCGGCAATCGCGTCATGGGTATCGCCTTCGGCGGTCTCGCGTTCGCGGCTTATCTCGGCGCCTACCAGTTTCGGCTGTTCGATTTGGGCTGGACGTGGCCGGTGATGGTGGCGTGCTTCTTTGCCGAAGACCTTGCTTACTATGCGTTTCACCGCATCGCGCACGAACGGCGGTTCTTCTGGGCGAGCCATGTCGTTCATCACACCTCGCAGCACTACAATCTGACGACTGCGCTCCGCCAAACCTGGACCGGCACGCTCGGGCTCAACTTCATCTTTTGGCTGCCGCTGGTGTTGATCGGCTTTCCGCCGCTGATGGTGCTGATGTTCTCGGCGATCAGTCTTGTTTATCAGTTCTGGATTCACACCGAACTGATTGGGCGAATGGGGCCGCTTGAGTGGGTTTTAAACACACCCTCACACCACCGCGTGCACCACGCGACAAACGCGAAGTATCTCGATGCGAATTATGCCGGTGTTTTGATTATTTGGGACCGGCTCTTCGGCACGTTCGTGTCCGAGGACGATAAGGAAAAGCCGCGCTACGGCATCATCAGCCAACTCGGCACGTTCAACCCATTTCGCGTGGCTGTTCATGAATGGGTTGGCATCTGGCGCGACGTGCGAGGGGCAAAGTCTTTGCGCGAGGCGCTCGGCTACGTCTTCGGCCCACCGGGTTGGAGCCCGGACGGTTCGCGCAAAACTTCGCGCTCGATCAAGCAAGCCTGGGCCGCGCAACAGCAGAGCGCTGCCGTTCCGGCCGAGTAAATGTACGTCCCAGCGCATTTCGCGACGGATGATGCGCACGGCCTCATTGCGCGCCTAGCGCGCCGCTGGGCTGGCGTGCTGGTGACAGTGGATGAAGCCGGTATGCCGGTCGGCACGCACATGCCGATTCTCTGGGACGCAGAGACGCGCATCGCTACCGGCCACATCGCCCGCGCCAACCCGCAATGGAAGCAGGGGGCAGCGAAAGGGCTGATCGTGCTGAGCGGACCCGAGGCTTACGTCACGCCCACTTGGTATCCGTCCAAGGCCGAGCACGGCAAAGCGGTGCCGACTTGGAATTATGAGGCGGTGCATATTAGCGGCGCGGTCGAGTGGTTCGAGGATGCGGTGCGGCTGGAGGCAATGCTCCATGAGCTTTCGACGCTCCACGAACACGATCGCGCCGAGCCTTGGGCTATGTCCGATGCGCCGCGGCCTTATGTTGACGCGCTGATGCGAGGCATCGTTGGCGTGACGCTGACGGCGGAGCGCATCGAAGCCAAACGCAAGCTGTCGCAGAACAAGAATGAAACGGACTTCGTCGGTGTGGCCTGCGGGCTTGCGGCAAGCGGTGAGCCCATGGCGAAGGAAGTGGCGGAGCTTATGCGCGCGGAGCGCGCCCTTTCAGACGACCCCAACGGAAACTAAACCCACGCCTCCCGACCGTCTGCGCACGCTTCGCCGGGAAGCGTTGGAGCGCGTGGGGAGTCAGGCTAAGCACAACGGCGCAATGACCATCCACATCGTCAAACTCTGCGTAGGCGCTGATAGCGTTGAAGATCTGGCCGAGTGGCAGATCGGGCAGATGAAGCGCGCCAAGGCGGCGAAGCTGCGGCCCAATCCGGTGTGCGGCACACGCATGTGGCCAAAGCGTGTGGAGGACGTGCTGGCGGGCGGCTCGCTTTACTGGGTGATCAAGGGCGTCATTAGCGTACGCCAGCGCATCATCGCGGTGGATCACGTGACGGACAATCACGGCGAACGCTGCGGCCTTTATCTCGACGCGCATCTGCACCGCACCGTGCCGCAGCCGCGGCGCGCGTTTCAGGGCTGGCGTTATCTTGAGCCGAACGATGCGCCGGCTGATCTTGGCGAAGCGCAAGGCGGCGCGGATTTGCCGGAGCACCTGCGCCGGCAATTGGTCGAGCTTGGCGCGTGGTGAGTTAGCCTAGCGCCTTCTTCGCAGCGTCACAGAACAACGGTACGTCGGCCTGATCCTGATAAAGGCCAAAGCCGATGCGCAGGATATCGTCGCGCGCGTCGGTGATGACATTTGCGCTCATGAGCGACGACTTCCAAGCCGTGGCGTTGGGATGGCGTAGCGAGAGAAAGCGCGGCTGATGCTCTGTCGCGTTCGGGTGCAGCACTTCGGCTTTGCGCAACGTCGCGCCAGCTTCGCCGCTGGCGATGGCGTCATCCATCATCGCCCGCAGGGTCGCCGCGCGGGCGCTGATGGCGGCGGTGTCGAGCGCTTGCTCCATAAGCATCGCCTGCACCGCATTGAAGCGATAGAGCCCGGTTGAATCGTACGTCGCGCCAAGGAAGCGGCCGCCGTCCTCGCTGTAAGCAACTTCGCCCTGCTTTTTTTCCATGGCGCCGAAATCTGCGAACCAACCGGTGAAGCTTGGCCGCTCCGCATAACCCGGCGGCGCGTGGATGAAGCCCGCGCCTTCGCCGGCCATCGCGTATTTGTAGCCGCCGCCGAGCAAGAAGACGCGGTCCGCCACCGCGCTGAAATCGCACGGCATCGCCATGAATGAATGGTAGAGATCAAGCGCGATCCATGTGCCGTCAGGTGACGCATACGACGCGAGTTCTTCGACGCCGTCGAAGCGCAGCCCGCTGCGGAACATGACGTGGCTCAGAAACGCGATGTCCGGCTGCTTTTCACGCATGGCGGCAAGGAAGCGCTCGCCGAACGTCTCGAACGGTTCGCACGGCACAACGCGGCGGCTGATCCAGCCTTGCTCTTCCCAGCGCTGCGCTTGGCGGCGGAATGAGTGAAATTCGCCGTCGGTCGTGAGCACATCGAGCTTGCCCGGTTTGCGTGCGGAGAATATCCGCATCAGCAATTCGTGCGTGTTCGGTGCAAAGCCGATGGTGCGTGGATCTGGCAGGCGCAGCTCTGCCGCCACGTTGGCCTGCGCCCGCGGGATCACTTCGCCGAAAATCTTGTCCCACTTGCGATCCGCCAGCGTGGCGGCGTCTTCCCAGGCTTGCATGTGGCCTTCGTAGGACGCGTCGGGCCAAAGATGGTGCGAATGCGCGGCAAAGTGGATGCGACCGGGCGATGCCGCGAGCGCGCGTGAGAACAGATGCTTGTAGCTTTTCAAAGCTTCGTCCTCAGCGACCAGAGTTCCGGGAATGCGCGCCGCGCCAATGTCTTTTGCAAATAGCCAACGCCTTCGGTGCCGCCAGTGCCGCGCTTCATGCCGATGATGCGCTCGACGGTGATGACGTGCTTGTGGCGCCAGGTGAGAAAAGCGTCGTCGAGATCGATCAACTTTTCCGCCAGTTGGTAGAGCGCCCAGTACTTTTGCGTGTCGCGATAGACTGTGAGCCAAGCGTTCTCCACCGCTTCGCTAGGTTCATAGCGCGCGCCAGCCGGGCGCTCGTAGGCGCTCTTTGGAATATCGAACCCGGCTGTCGCGAGTTGTAACAACGCATCGTCGTAGAGGCTCGGCGCTGCGAGTGCGTTCGCGAGTAGGGCGTGATCGTTGCCGCCTTCGGGGTGATATTTGAGGAAGCTCGCATCTTTCAGGCCGAGCTTGGCTTCGAGCACGCGAAACTGCGCCGATTGAAACCCAGAACTTGTGCCGAGCTGCCCGCGGAAGTTGAGATAATCGGCAGGCGTCATCGTCGCCAGAATGTCCCAGGTTTGGGTCATCACCGCTTGGATGCGGGAGACGCGGGCCAGATGCTTATAGGCCGGCACCAGATTGCCGCTCCGCACTTCCTCCTGCGCGGCGCCGATTTCATGGATGGCCTGCTTCATCCACAGCTCCATCGTTTGATGGAGAATCACGAACAGAAGCTCGTCGTGCTCGCCCGTCCGCGGCTGCTGGGCCCCTAAAAGTTCCTTGAGGCGCAGATAGCCGCCATACGTGACTTCCTCGCCCATGGGGCTGCTTCCTCCGTTGAATCACGAGCTTAAAGCATGGGCGCCCCATGGGGAAAAGCCGCTCCCAGGCGCGCGCGGGGCGGGCGGCTCCATTTAGGGGTTTGGTGTGCGGTGGGGTTTTGGTAGGTGAACGTCCCGTTGGGGGCAGAAGCCGAGGAGGGTGGGCCATGGGCGCACTGGGACGTACAATAGGAATTATCGTGGTCGTCGTGCTGCTGATTGCAGGCGCCGGCTACTTCTTGGGCCCGAAGACGGCATCGCGCACGCAGACGCTCGAAATCGCGCGTCCGGCGCCGACCGTACTGGCCCGCCTGTCATCAGCGCCGGTTGGCTCGACAGTCGTTGAAGGCGTCACCATCGCCGAAGCCGCAACCGTTGAAGGCGACACCGTCAGCGCCCCGGTCACGTTCGCCGATGGCGCAACGGGCCGCGTGGTTTACACCGTCACGCCGCAGGGCGAAGGCAGCCAAGTGCGCGTGAAGCTCGAGCAAGATCTCGGCGCTAACCCGCTCGATCGCTTTCAAGTGATCACCGGCGGTGATGTCGCCCCGTTGATGGCGTCAGCCGCAACCGCCGTGCAAACCGATCTCGACGCATTGCCGAACGCGAGCTTCGAGGGCCTGCAATACAGCGTCGTCGACATCACGGCGCGTCCGTTCTTCTTCGCGCAAAGCTGCGTGCCGAACGAGCCGGACACGATCACCACGCTGATCGCCGATGCCAAGACAGCCATCGAGCCGCTCATGCGCTCGCGTGGCCTGCAGCAAGCTGGCCCGCTTATGGCGGTTGAGCCGCGTGTCGTTGAAGGTCAGTACTGCTTCCAGATTGGCTATCCGTACACCGGCCGCGCGCCGGGCTCGGTGCTTGGCCAGTTGATTCAGTCCGGCCAGACGCCGAGCGGCCAAGCGCTGCGCATCGTTTATACTGGGACGGAAGATGACGTGATCGCGCAAGTGTACGATCCGATGGATGCGCTGCTCGCCGCAGCTCACCTCGACAACCCGGCCACGCGTGAAGACGATTGGGCGACGTACGAAGTCTATAACGACGACCCGACGCAAGCCGGTGGTTCGCGTAACCGCGAAATCTATTACGTCGTGCAAGGCGATGTCAGCGCGCTGACCCGCATTGCACCGGCGTCAGCGCCTGTCGCGGTCCCGGCCGTAGCGCCGGCAGCGACAACGGAAACGCCGGCCGCAACGCCTGCGCCAGCGCCGGCGACGACGCCGTAACGCGAAGCGCTATGCGAAATAGAGGGGCCGGGGCGAAAGCTTCGGCCCTTTTTCGTTGTTCGCTTCAGGGGCTTTCTTCGATCGCCGAGGTCTTGCTCGCGCGGTGCATAGAGAAGGCGCCGAACACGCGTCCTTCCGCTGTGAAAGCCGTGCCGCTGAAGATGTCGCTGTGCAGCGCGCCTTCATATCGAAAGCCACTGGCGTATTTGAGAATGACCTCGCCCGCATGCGCGCCCCACGTGCCTGATGCGCCGTCCTGACCGCGCCCGATGCGGCTGCTGCCAAATGCGCCGTTCGGATAAATCGTCCAGCCATAACCGACGCGCGTGTCGTTCCACGAGACGTTGCCGATCCATTCGCCGACGGCGGGCCTCGTTGAATCGCGCGAAGGAAACTCCTCAAAATCCTCCGCTCGCGCGCTCGGCGGGACCGCAAGCAAAATTGCGGCGGCGAGCGCGGCGCGGATCACGGGCGCATGCCGAAGCTGCTTGGCCCAGTCTCGTTCATGCGCTGAGCAAGGTTCGCCCATTCGCAGAGCAACGGCCGCGTGTCGCGCGGATCGATGATTTCTTCGGCGTAGAAGCTCTCCGCCGTGCGGAAGGGCGAGCGCAACGCTTCCGCCCAAGCGCGGATTTCCGCGAGGCGTTTTTCCGGATCGGGATGCGCTTCGATCTCGCGCTTGTACGCAGCTTCGATGCCGCCCTCCATTGGCAGCGAGCCCCAATCGCCGCTCGGCCAGCAATAGCGCACCTTGGTCCGCGTCGGGTTCATCATCGCAGAACCCGCAAGCCCAAACGCGGCGCGCACCACGATCGAGCACCATGGCACTTTGGCTTGGTAGACAGCCGCCATCGCTTGCACGCCGAGCTTCACTGTCGCCGCACGTTCGTGCTTCACGCCCACTGCAAAACCGGGGCAATCGACGAAGTGCACGACGGGCAGGTGGAATGTCTGCGCCATGTCGACATGCTTGATCAACTTACGGCAGACATCCGCCGTCCATGCGCCGGCGAGAAACATCGGATCGCCCGCAAGCACCGCAACGCTATGCCCATCGATGCGCGCAAGGCCGGTGATGAGGCCGCGACCCCATTGCCGGCCGGTCTCGAAGAACGTGCCGCTATCGACGCATGCTTCAACGATGCGCCGCATCTTGTAAGGCACGCGTCGGTCGCGCGGGACGACATCGATCAGTGTTTTGTCGCGCCGCTCTGCGGGGTCGCCGTTGCTAACGCGCGGCGGCAGTTCGTGGATCGAGGCGGGGAGATAGGAGAGAAACTTGCGCGCGGCGGCGAAGGCTTCCGCTTCGCTGGCGACGATGTCATCGACCACGCCGTTCTTGCCGTTGATTTCGGCGCCGCCGAGCTCTTCCTTGGTCACATCCTCGCCGATGGCCTTCGCCACCGGCGGGCCGGCGACGAACACTTGGCTGAGGCCTTGCACCATGACGCTGTAATGGCTCGCCGCCACGCGCCCGGCGCCGAGGCCAGCGCAGGGGCCGAGTGCGAGCGCCACGACAGGCACGCTCGCCATGTTGGCGACGACCCATTCCCAACCCGGCGTTTGCGGGATGTAGGTGCGCGGGTCTTTCTCCAGCATCTTCACCGAGCCGCCGCCGCCGGTGCCGTCGACCATGCGCACGATAGGCATGCGATATTCGTTGGCCATCTGCTCGGCGAACACGAGTTTTTGCCAGATGCCCGCATCCGCCGCGCCGCCGCGCACTGAGAAATCGTCCGCTTGAACTGAGACAGGCCGCCCATCGATGGCGCCGCGGCCAACGACGAAGGGTGTCGGCAGGAAGCTCTCCATCTCATTGTCCGCGCCATAGCCAGCGCGCCCCGCGATCTTGCCGGTTTCGTGGAATGAGCCTGGATCAAGCAACGCGGTGACACGCTCGCGCGCCGTCAACTTGCCGGAGGCCTTCTGGCGCGCGACGCGTTCTTCGCCGCCCATCTGCTCAGCCAGCGCCTCGCGCCGGCGCAGTTCTTCGATGTCTTTTTCCCAGCCCATGAACGGTCTCCCACACGAAAGACTAAGCAGGATTTGGCCGGACTTGAAGGGTGGTGACCGTTGCCGCATCGCACGCTAGCGTGAAGGCAGGAGGGGATGGCATGAGCGAAGAACCCAAGCGCAAACGCGGGGCGCCCTGGTTTATCTGGACGCTACCGGCGCTCATAATCTTGGCGCTGACGCTGAACCATATTTTTGTGTTCCAGTTGTTCAGGCAGCCGTCGGGCTCGATGCAGCCGACGCTGCAGGCTGGGAAAATGTTCGCTTTGTCCAAGTGGGCCTACGGCTACACGGCCCAATCTTTCGGACCGTTAGGCGTCTACTTGCCGGAGCGTGAGTGGAGCGTGCGCACACCGGAGCGCGGCGACATCGTTGTGTTTGAGCCTGTGCCCGAACCTGGCCGACACTTCGTCAAGCGCGTGATTGGCCTGCCGGGCGATCGCATCCAAATGATCGGCGGCGTGGTGCATATCAATGGCGCCGCCGTTCAGCGCGAGCCCGAGGGCGAGTTGCAGGTTGAAGACTATAGCGGGCCCCAGACGTTTGCCGCGGTGCGCGAAACGCTCCCGAACGGCGTGAGCTATCTCACAGTGGAGCGCGGCGAGACTGAACTCGACAACACGCGCGAACTCTTCGTGCCTGAGGGACACGCATTCGTCATGGGCGACGATCGAGACAATTCAGCGGACAGCCGGGTGCCATCGGTCGTTGGTTTCGTGCCGGTCGAGAACGTGCTCGGCCGCGTCGATCATCGCTTCTGACGCTAGCCCTTCTTCGCCAACGCGCTCTGATGCGCGCCCCAGAGCAGGTAGACGGGAATACCGATCGCCATCCAGATGAAGAAGCGCTGGATGGTGCCGGTGTTCAGGCTGGCGAACAGATAGAGGCAGCCAACGATCGCCAGCGGAGCAACCACCCACGCGAACGGCGTGCGGAACGGGCGTTCGCGCCCGGGTTCGCGCCGGCGCAGCACCATGAGCGAGATCGCGACGGCAATGAACGCCGCCAGCGTGCCGGCATTGGCGAGCGATGCGATTTCACCAAGCGTGAGCAGGCCCGCCAGCACTGAGGTTACGAACGCCGTCAGCAGCGTGATGAAGATCGGTGTGCCGAGTTTGGAGTGCACCCGGCCCCATGAGCGCGGCAGCAGGCCGTCGCGCGACATGACATAGAAGATTCGCGTTTGGCCGTAGAGGAAGGCGAGGATCACGGTCGGGATGGCGATCGAGGCCACACCGCCGATGATGGCTGCGGCTTCGGGCTGGTTCAGATTGCGCACGATCAGCGCGATCGGCTCGCCACTGGCGGCGAAGTCGCGGAAATCCATTGCGCCGATCGCGGCTGCGCCGACGGCCATATAAAGTAGCGTGCAGATCACCATCGAGCCGATGATGCCGATGGCAAGATCGCGACCGGGATTTTTGGTTTCTTCGGCTGCGGTCGAGACTGCGTCGAAGCCGTAGAACGCAAAGAACATAACAGCCGCCCCTGCCATGACGCCGATGTTCGTGCCGGTCTCAGTCGGAGTTGAGCCCCAGCCAAACGGTGCGAACGGGGTGAAGCGCGAGATATCGAACGCGGGAAGCGCGATCGCGAGGAAGAGGATCAAAGCGGCGATCTTGGCAACGACCAGGATCGAATTGATCCAAGCGCTTTCGCGCGTGCCGAGGATCAGCAAGCCGGCGACGACGAAGATGATGAAAACCGCCAGCGGATTGAAGTGCAGCGCATGGCCTGCAACCTCGCCGAACTGGATCATTTGCGGCACGTCGAGGCCCCAGCCTGTCAGCAGTCCGGACGCGTAGCCTGACCAGCCGACTGCAACGGCGCTGACCACGACTGAGTATTCCAGAATGAGCGCCCAGCCGACGATCCAGCCCGCAAGCTCGCCGATCGAGGAATAAGTGTAGGTGTAAGCACTGCCGGAAGCCGGCATCATCGTTGCGAGCTCAGCGTAGCAGAGCGCCGCGCACGCACAGACCAAGCCTGCAACGCCAAATGATACGATGACACCCGGGCCGGCCATGCCGGCGCCTTGGCCGATCAGCGCGTAAATCCCCGCGCCGACGATGGCGCCAACGCCGAGCGCCACCAGATGGGGCCACGACAGAGTGCGCTTGAGTTCGGCGTGCGCCGGCAACTCGATCGGCTTGCGCCGTGTCAGAAAATTCAAATGAGCCTCCCCGCCCGTTTCGGGGAGACTAGGCGCTAGACCGCCATGTTGTCGATTAGCCGCGTTTTGCCGAGCCAGGCCGCCGCGAGAATACGCGCGGGGCGGGAGAGGTCGGTGACCGGTTGCAGCGTTTGCGCATCGCGGATGGCGACGTAATCGACGCTTGTGAAGCCGGCGGCGCTGAGGTGGCGCGCAGCTTCGGCTTCCGCCTGTGCGATCGGCTCGCCGGCATGAACCGCTTTGATCGCATCGTGCAGGATGTGGTTGAGCCGTGCCGCGATCCGTCGTTCGTCGGCGCTGAGATACGCGTTGCGCGATGACATCGCGAGCCCGTCGCTTTCGCGCACTGTCGCGCAGCCTTCGATGGCGACGGGGATATCGAGATCGCCCGCCATGCGCTTGATCACTTGCAGCTGCTGGTAGTCCTTCTCGCCGAAGAAGGCGGCGTCCGGCAGCGCTTGCAGCAAGAGCTTCGTTACCACTGTCGCTACGCCGCCGAAGAAGTGCGGACGAAACTCGCCTTCGAGCGGAGTCGACACGCTCGTTACGATCACGCTGGTAGCGAAGCCGTCGGGGTACATGATCGCGCGTTCCGGCGCGTAGAGCAGATCGCAGCCCGCGCTCGCCAACATCGCCCCATCGCCAGCTTCGTCGCGCGGGTAGCGTTCGAAATCTTCGTTGGGGGCGAACTGCTTCGGGTTGACGAATAAAGTCGCCACCGCGCGGTCGCACTTTTCTTTGGCGGCGCGAACAAGCGAGAGGTGGCCGTCGTGCAGCGCGCCCATGGTCGGCACCAAACCGACGCGCAGGCCTTGCCCGCGCCAAGCGCTGATCTGCGCGCGCAAACCTGCAACGTCGCGGACGATGGGGAGGGAGGAATCGGCCATTTGCTTCGCATCCGCTTGTGACGTTCGTGCGTCAAGCGGCTTAAGCGCGCCTTAACCTAGATCAACGACTTTCAACCTTATGTATTCTGGCGTTGCGGCATTTTTCGAGCTCGCGGCGTCCGCTCGTGTGGGCGGGCGATGAGCGTCGCGTACGCCCCCACGCCCGTCTCAGCGCCGCGCATGGCGCATGTGATTGTCGTCGGCAACCAAAAGGGCGGGGCCGGCAAATCGACCGTCGCCATGCACATCATCGTCGCTCTGATGCGGATGGGTCGTCGCACCGGCGCGCTCGATCTTGATGTCCGCCAGCGGTCGCTCACTCGCTACATCGAAAACCGCGGCCGCTGGATCGCGGCGCGCGGCGCGAAGTTGCCGGCGCCGCAGATATTTGAACTTCACGAAAGCGCCCAGCGTTCGCTCGATCTTGCCGAAGCCGAGGATGAAGCTGCCTTTCGGGCGGCGCTTCGGCGTTTGTCCGAGACCTGCGACTTCATCGTCATCGATAGCCCTGGCGGCGATTCCTTCATGGCCCGGCTCGCCCATACCTGGGCCGACACCCTCATCACGCCGCTGAACGACAGTTTCGTGGATTTCGATCTTCTCGGCTCATTCGACGAGAATTGCGCCGATATCGTGCGGCCTTCGATCTACAGCGAGATGGTCTGGGACAGCCGCAAGAAGAAGGCGCTGGCCGTGCGCACGCCGATCGATTGGGTTGTGCTACGCAACCGGACGTCGACGAGCCGGATCGAAGCCAAGAACAAGCAGCGGGTCGGCGAGGCGCTGAAGACGCTCTCGCAGCGGATTGGCTTTCGCTTGGCGCCTGGCCTCTCCGAACGGGTCATCTACCGCGAGCTTTTTCCGCAGGGGCTGACCATGCTGGACCTCGATGGCGAGGGCGATGGTGAGATGAAGATGGGGCATCTGGCCGCCCGCCAGGAGCTGCGCGATCTCTTCATCACCTTGAAGCTGCCCGGTCTCGACGGCGAGCCCCTCAAATTCTGAGCATGTTCCTACAGCGTTGGGACGGGTAGGGTCCGCGCGACGTGCTCCCCATCCTCCTCATTCTCTCCGCGGTCTTCGTCCTCCTCTTCGTGCTCCGCATGGGGGGCGCTTATCGCCTAATTTTGGTCGAGCGTTGGCCGGCTTTGGCATTCGCAGGTGCAGCATTGGTGCTCTTGGCGCGGGGCGCAGTGTGGCCCGGCCTTGGCTTCGGTGTGCTGGCGATTGGCGCTTGGGTGCTGTGGCCAGCGTTCAACAGGCGGCTGCGGAAATACGATTCGGTTGCCGCGGAGGATCCGCAGGACGTTCAGGCCCGTGCGATTCTCGGGGTGACAGTCACTGCATCAGAATCGGACATCCGCCGCGCCTATCGCGCCAAGATGGCGTCAGCCCATCCTGATCGGGGAGGCTCAAACGCCGAAGCCGCGCGCCTAACGGCTGCGCGGGATCGGTTGCTCAGGAAGAAGCGCTAGAGCTTCTATTCTTCGGTTGAGAGTTCGCTCTCGTCGCCTTGGCCGACAGGCTCGATCGGCAGGCGCACTGGCGAGAGCGTCTCGACGACCATGCCTTGATAGGTGTCGTACGGCGACGACGGCGGCAGCGGCCGCGCTGATGCCGTGGTCGACGAGATGGCGCCCGGCGCGAGCTGGGTGTCCAGACGGCGGAGCGGCATGCTGGCGTACTGAGCCGCGTTGGGATCGCCGCGGCGTGCAAACTCTTCGTACGCGCCTTCCACCAGGTAAGCGACTTGCGCGTCACGAGCGGCTGCGGTTTCGCCGCCGAGCACGACCACGATCACGCGACGATTGCCCCGTTCAGCCATGGTGGCGAGGTTGAAGCCCGAGGCGCGCGTGTAGCCAGTCTTGATGCCATCGACGCCTTCAACGGCGCCGAGCAGGCGGTTGTGGCCGCGGATCGTGCGTCCGCGCCAGGTGAAGCTTGTGCGCTGAAAGGTTTCATAACGCTCAGGAAAATCGCGCCACAAGGCTTGCGAAAGCACCGCCATGTCGCGCGCCGTCGTGCGATGGCGCGAATCCGGCAGGCCGCTGGCGTTGGCGAACCGCGTCTCGGTCATGCCGAGTTCGCGGGCGCGCGCCGTCATATTGGCGGCGAAGCGGGCTTCGGTGCCGCCGAGGCGCTCAGCCACAACAGTTGCGACGTCATTGGCGGATTGGACGACCAAAGCGTTGATCGCTTGCTCGACGGTCAGACTATCGCAGCCACGCCGACGCGTGCACGCTAGGCCTAGGCGTGAGGGGGGCTGGCGTGTGGCGTTGCGGGACGCCGTCAGCCGCGTGTCCATGCTGAGGTCGCCGCGCTCCAGCGCTTCGAACAGCATGTAGAGGGTCATCATCTTGGTGAGCGAGGCGGGAAAACGAATCTCGTTCGCCTGGTCCTCGAGCAGCACCTCATTGGTGCGGGCGTCCATAACGAAGGCCGCGTACCGGTCCTGCGCGGCAGCCGGCGTAGCGACGCCTACCGCCATCGCAACCGCGAAAGCCGCCCCAATTGCCCGAAGGGCGCCTAAACCTGCTGATCTCATCGACGTCTGATCCCGCACAAACACAGACAATTCAGGCAATTCGCGTGCCGCGCAGCTTACAGATTCCTTAGCCCGGGTTAAGCGACCGTATGCAGTCCAGGGTAAAGGTGCTTTAGCCATCCAGATGATTTGCCTATTTCACCTCTAGGCTGTGGAAAACGTGGTTAACGTCCGATGAATAAAGGCGGATATAGGTGTCAAAACCTAGGCATGGACTGCATGGTGCAGTGCAGCATTTTTGGGTTGACTTCGCAGGTGCAGCATAACATATAGGGTCTCAGATTCGCCGGTTCGGCCGGCAGTCCGCAACAGCTATGGGGTTCCGGCCCCACAAAAGGAGACCCAAATGGCCACTGCGAAGACCGCCCCCCGCGCCGCCAAGACCGCGACCGAGGCTTTTGAAACCATGACCTCCGCTTCGAGCGAAACGGTCCGTGAAAACATCGACCGCAGCCTCGCTGCCCTGTCGGAAGCCTCGGCTTTCGGCAAGCAGAACATGGAAGCGTGGGTTGCTGCCGCCGCCGCCGCTCAAAAGGGCTTTGAAACCCTTTCGGCCCGCGCCGTCGCTTTCCAAAAGGCCGCTCTCGAGAACCATGTCGCCGCGACCAAGTCGCTGATGACCTCGAAGAGCGTGCAAGAGTTCGCTGAAAAGCAAAACGACTACGCAAAGGGCGCGTTCGAAGCCTATGTCGCTGAACTGACGACGGTTTCTGACCTCGTCCAAGGCGTCACCAAGGAAACCCTCGCGCCGATCAACGATCGCGTGAACGCGGTTGGCCAGTTCATCCAGAACGGCGCCGCTCGCTAAAAATCGACTTCGGCGTCCGCGCCGAGGGGCTGAAAAAAGAACGGGCCTGGCTCCAACGAGCCGGGCCCGTTTTCTGTGCAGCGGGCGCCAAACTGCTCAGCGCAACAATTCAAGCCCTTTCCAGCGGCAATTCGGTCCATAAATTGTTCAGCATAAGAGCGAAGGCTCGGGGCAGGCGCGCCGTGAGTCGGCGAAATGGATATGCGGACTATATGAGTGGCCAACCCTGGGATGACGAGAACGACCAGGACGGCGCGGATGGCCGCGTCGGCACCCAAACTGTAACTCGCACCAAAAAGCCCTCGCTCTATCGGGTGCTCCTGCTGAACGACGATTACACGCCCATGGAATTCGTCGTTTATGTGCTGGAGCGGTTCTTCCAAAAAACCCGGGAAGAGGCGACCACGATCATGCTCCACGTTCATCAGAACGGCGTGGGGTTGTGCGGCGTCTTCACCTACGAGGTGGCCGAGACCAAGGTCGCCCAGGTTCTGGATCTCGCGCGGCGGCATGAACACCCGCTGCAATGCACGATGGAAAAGGAATAACGTCGAATGGCGACTTTCTCCCGCACGCTCGAACACACGCTGCGCCGTGCTCTCTCGCTCGCCAACGAGCACGAGCACGAGTACGTGACGCTCGAGCACCTTTTGATGTCGCTGATCGACGATGACGACGCCGCCGGTGTGATGCACGCCTGCAAAGTCGATCTCGATAAGCTGCGGCTCAATCTCGACTCGTATCTGCGTAACGAGCTTGAAAGCCTGCGCGTCCAGAATCGCGAGCACGAAGAGCCGCGCCCCACCGCCGGTTTCCAGCGCGTGCTGCAGCGCGCGATGCTGCATGTCGATTCAAGCGGCGGCCGCGAAGTCAGCGGCGCCAATGTTCTCGTCGCACTGTTCAGCGAACGCGAGAGCCACGCTGCGTACTTCCTGCAAGAGCAGGACATGACGCGCTATGACGCGGTGAACTTCATCGCTCATGGCTTGCCGAAGCGCACCGGCGCAGCTCAGCCGCGCCCTGTGCGCGGTGCGCAAGAAGGCGAAGACGGCGAACGCGTTGTGAAGCAGGGCAGCGAGGCGCTCGCGGCTTACTGCGTGAACCTCAACAAGAAGGCCAAGGAAGGCAAAATCGATCCGCTCATCGGCCGCGAGCCTGAAGTGCTGCGGGCGATCCAGATCCTTTGCCGCCGCAACAAGAACAACCCCTTGCTCGTTGGCGATCCGGGCGTTGGCAAGACGGCGATTGCCGAAGGCTTGGCGCGCAAGATCAATGAAAAGCAGGTGCCGGAAGTTCTGGCCGAGGCGACGATCTTCTCGCTCGACATGGGCTCGTTGCTCGCGGGCACGCGTTATCGCGGCGACTTCGAAGAGCGCCTGAAGAGCGTGATGAAGGAGCTGGAGAACCACCCGAAGGCGATCCTGTTCATAGACGAAATCCACACCGTCATCGGCGCTGGCGCAACCAGCGGCGGCGCGATGGATGCATCGAACCTCCTGAAGCCGGCGCTGCAAAACGGCCAACTGCGCTGCATGGGGTCGACCACGTACAAGGAATATCGCCAGCACTTCGAAAAGGATCGTGCGCTGGCGCGGCGCTTCCAGAAGATCGACGTCAACGAGCCGTCGATCCCGGACGCGATCAAAATCCTCGCCGGCCTGAAGCCGTACTTCGAAGACTATCACAAGGTGAAGTACACGGACGAAGCGATCAAAGCGGCGGTCGAGCTTTCGGCGCGCCACATCGGCGATCGCAAGCTGCCGGACAAAGCGATCGACGTGATCGACGAGAGCGGCGCTTCGATGATGCTGCTTGCGCCGAAGGATCGGAAGAACATCATCGACATAGCCGAAGTCGAAGAAACGGTGTCGCGCATGGCGCGCATACCGCCGAAATCGGTGTCGAAGAACGATTCAGAGATGCTGGCCTCGCTGCCGGCTGACTTGAAGCGCGTTGTGTTCGGCCAGGACGATGCGATCGATCAGCTCGCCGCCGCCATTAAAATGGCGCGTGCGGGCCTGCGCGAACCGCAAAAGCCGATCGGCTCGTACCTGTTCGCGGGTCCCACCGGCGTCGGCAAAACCGAAGTCGCTCGCTCGCTCGCGAATGTGATGGGCATCGAGCTTCTGCGTTTTGATATGTCCGAATACATGGAACGCCACACCGTAAGCCGCCTCATCGGCGCGCCTCCCGGCTATGTCGGCTACGATCAGGGCGGCCTCTTAACCGATGGCGTCGATCAACATCCGCACTGCGTGCTGTTGCTCGACGAAATCGAAAAAGCGCACCCAGATCTGTTCAACATCCTGCTGCAAGTGATGGATCACGGCTCGCTGACTGACGCGAACGGCAAGAAGGTCGATTTCAGGAACGTCATCCTGATCATGACCACGAATGCCGGCGCAGCTGATGCGGCGCGTCAGGGCATCGGCTTCGGCCGCGGCAAGAAGGACGAAGAGAACGAAGAGGCGATCAAACGCCTGTTCTCACCGGAATTCCGCAACCGCCTCGACGCCTCTATCCACTTCGCCGGCTTGCCGCCGGAAGTGGTGCGCAGCGTCGTGCAAAAGTTCATCATCCAGCTCGAAGCGCAGCTCTCGGAACGCAACGTGCAGATCGAGATCACCGATCGCGCCGCCGATTGGATCGCGACGCGTGGCTATGACGAGAGCTTCGGCGCCCGTCCGCTGGCCAGGCTGATCAACGAGCACGTCAAAAAGCCGATGGCGGATGAGTTGCTGTTCGGCAAGTTGAAAGAGGGCGGTATCGTCAAGATCGACCTCGATCCGAACGACCCGGACAAGCTGAAGTTCAACTATCAGCCGGAGTCGCGCGGTCTGCTGAGCTTCGGGCGCAAGCCCGAGAAGGCATAAGCGGCATAGTCCGCTTCGTTCTAAAGAAACGGCGGTCGCGCAGAGCGGCCGCCGTTTTTGTTGGCGCGGCGATGGACGCGCCCCAACTGATCGCGCCGAGTGCGCCGTGAATCCTAGAGCGCCGCGGCGATATCCGTCGCGATTTGCTGCAACTCGGCGATGTCAGCCCGTGTTGTGTGGCCGTGGCCAGCAAGTCGTACATTTTCGTAGCGCGGGATGATGTGCCAGTGCAGGTGGAAGATGGTCTGCCCGGCAGGCGCGCCATTGAACTGCGTCACTGTAATGCCGTCAGGCTTTAGCGCTTTGTCGACCGCCTTGGTGAGCCGCTGCACGTGCCACATGAGCGGCGCGACCTTGCTGTCCGGCAATTCCAAAAAATTGCGCGCTTCGACGCCTTTGGGAATGATCAGCACGTGCCCGCGCGATTGCGGATAGAGATCCATGAACGCCAGCACGGTGTCGTCCTCGTAGACCTTCACCGCCGGCACTTCGCCGCGCAGAATTTTTGCGAACAGATTGTTCTTATCGTAGACGCCGTGGAGACTCATGAAGCGTTCCTCGGGTCGCAAGCTAGCCAAATGGGCGCCTGACGGATAGCCGCGGTCATTGCACGACGATCTCAACGGGGGCGGACCAGCCGCTCGTCTCACCCCAACTTTCGACGCGAAAACGCCCGGGCGGCAAGAGCAAAACGCCAGTTTCCGTCGCGCGGATGAGAAGGCGATCGACTGGCACGGCCTCGTCAGGCTCGTCCGTGCGCCGCGCCTCGACGATGACGTTCTCTTGACGGTGGACCAGAGCCGGAGGAACGGGCGTAATCCGTTGTCCGGCGCGTTGGCGCCAGGCGGGCCGGCCAAATTCGATGGTCACATCTGGCGACGCTACTCGCATGTCAACGGTAACCGAAGGCGTGATTACGGGATCGCACACCGCGAATCTTTCATCCGGCGCGGCAAAGCGTGTCAGGTCAATTGTCAGCGGATCGAGGCCGGTTGCTTCTTTGAGGCGCTGCGCCATCCAGATGTTGCCATTGCTATCTGGTCGTTCCAGCAAATGCGCATGTCCGACATGGACAAGAACGCGTGCCTGCGGATGCTCCTGGAGAATGTGTTGCAGATTGGCGGCCTGTGTTGCTTCGCGCTGGGCGATCCGCGCTTGCCAAGGCGCCGTTTCATCCATTTCTGAAAAGTCTTCGTACTCGACGAATCGGTAGCCCACTCCGCGCGCGGTGCGGATGAGATCGCCAAATACGGGGTCGCGGCTGTATGTGCCGTCATTGATCGACGGCCAAGCGCGCGGCTCCCTCACGCTCGGCAAGAACGTCTCGGCGGCATAGATCGAAAAGCCATCTCGGTGAAGGCGTGTCGCCACGCTGGCAATGAACGCCCTATGCTGTGGACGCTCGTGCGCTTCATTGATGATGACGATGCGCCTGCCGTTAGCTTGGCGCGCGATTTCCTCTACAGGATCCGCTGGCGTCCCGTCGTGCAATAGGGGTGCGCATGTTGGACGCTCTTGTTGTTCGAACAAATCTTCGCGTCCAAGCATTGCTAGGAATTGCGCGCGCGTACCGCCATCGTTAGCGCTAGGCTCGGCAAGCGTCAGTGCAAGCAAGTCGAGCTGCAGTGGCGGTTCTCGGTCAGCTGTCGCGCGTTCCGGCGTGGCGCATGCGGCCAAGAGCAAGGAGGCAACAACTGCGCCCCGCATCAGTCGGCGGGGGATTGGACGTTGCGGACGATGCGCAGCAGGCGCTCGCGCGGAATGTATTTCACCATGCCGGCTTGGAGAGCGTTGCGCGCGCCGGTGACGATGACGCGGCGGTTTCGCTTCCATGCCTCGTATCCCGCGCGTGCAACGGGCGCTGATGGCATTGCGGCGCCGGCATTCTTGGCGAGCTTGGTTTTGCCGGTGCCCGCGCGCTCGCGGAATTTGGAAACCGTCGGCCCTGGGCATAGGCAGGTTACGTGCACGCCTGTGCCGCGCGCTTCCTCCCACATCGCTTCGGAGAACGAGAGAACATAGGCCTTGGAGGCGTAATAGTTCGCCATGAGTGGGCCTGGCTGAAATGCGGCTGTCGATGCGACGTTCAGCACGCCACCGCGTTTGTTGGCGAGCATGCGATCCCAGAAGAGATAGGTGAGCTCCACCAGCGAGCGGACGTTGAGATCGATCATCCCAAGCTGTGTAGCCAGATCGGAGGACGTCAGGGCGCCGGCGTGGCCGTAGCCTGCATTGTTGACGACGACATCGACGGTGAGTCCGCGCTGCGCGATCGCTGCGGCAAGCGCTGAGCCGCCGCCGTGCGCACCGAGGTCCTGCGCAATCGTGTGGGCTCTCACGCCGTGCGCTGCGCTCAGTCGCTGCGCCACATCTTGCAGTGCGCCTTCGCTACGTGCGGTGAGGATGAGATCGTAGCCGTCGCGCGCGAAGCATTCGGCGAGATCCACGCCGATCCCGGCGGATGCGCCTGTCACGAGCGCCGTCTGTCCGACACCTGGTTTACGTCGCGCCATCCGGCTTCTCCCTTTTCAGCAGGGCGACGATAGGCGCGTGCGGCGGCGCTTCCAAGCAAGCCTTGGCTATGTGCTAGAATGTAGCCTGTGACCAAGAGCCCGAACGAATTCCAGCTGAACCCGGACGAAGAGAAGCCCTTCGATCCGCCGGACGCGGTGAAGCCCAAAGCCATTAAGCCGCGCGACGCCGCGACGTTGATCCTTGTCCGCGGCGGACGCGAGGTGATGATGGGGCAACGCGCCAAGGGTCACGTCTTCATGCCGGACAAATGGGTGTTTCCGGGCGGGCGCGTTGATCCGGGTGACGCGCGTCTACCTGCCGCCTGCGAGCTCACCGCCGAGACGGAGGCGTTGCTCCGCAAGGGCGGGGTGGTGCGCCGGCCGCCGCGGGCGTTTGCCCTGGCGGCGGCGCGGGAGACGCGGGAAGAGGCAGGGCTGATCCTGGGTGGTGACGCCGGGCCGGATCTTTCCAAGCTCCGCTTCGTCGCCCGCGCAATTACGCCCCCCTATCGCCCGCGGCGCTTCGACGCCCGCTTTTTCCTGGCGGACGCGGAGGAGGTCTTGGCCGACGATAGGCCAGTCATGGGCGAAGAATTGCTGCATACACGGTGGTTTAGCCTCGATGAGGCGGAGGCGCTGGACCTGCCTTCGATCACCCGTTTCGTGCTTAAGGAGGTCCGCGCGCGGCTGGCCGGGGAGGCGGTTTTGCCGCCTTTCCTGCGCTGGAGCCGGGGCGCGCACTCTTTAGAGCGCCTTACGAGTTGACTTTGAGGCGTTGGCCCGTATTTTCCCGCGTCCTTCAACCTTGAGAATTCCGGGCCCGACCCATGGCTAAGCCGACTGTCATCAAAATCCGCCTCAACTCCACGGCGGACACGGGCTATTTCTACGTGACCAAGAAGAACCCACGTACGAAGACCGAGAAGCTCAAGATGAACAAGTATGACCCGGTCGTGCGCAAGCACGTCGAGTTCGTCGAAGGCAAGATTAAGTAAGCAGCGCTTTTCGCTAGAGCGATGGCCAACGGGCAGTAGGCGATAGGCCTGCTGCCTTTTGTTTGCGCGGCGCTATTTCGGATAAAGCAGCATCTGCGTGCAGCGGAAAAGCGCGATGGCTTTGCCCGTCCGCTCGTCGGTCACGATTGCGTCCCAGACCTGCGTCGTCCGCCCGCCATGGGTCAGTTGCGCGACACAGGCGACAGCGCCTTCCCGGGCGGTGCCCAGGAAGTTTGTCTTCAGTTCGATGGTGGTGAACCCCACCGCCTCAGCGGGCTTTGAGATCACGCAGCCATAGCCGCACGCGCTGTCGGCCAAGGCGATGACGCTGGCGGCGTGCAGGAAGCCGTTGGGCGCCATGTGGTGGGGCTTCACCTCGAAGCGGCCGCGGACAAAGCCGGGACGGGCTTCTTCCCATTCGAGCCCCAGGTGATCGGGAAGCGCGCCTTGCTGGCGCTCAGTCAACTGGCCGACGTAATCGATCCCGCTCATCTGACTCTCCAACGCAGCACTGCTATGATGCGCCTATGACCCAACGCGAAGTCAAAGCCGCCGTCTTGCTTATCGGCGATGAACTACTCTCCGGCCGCACGCAGGATGTGAACCTGCAAACAATCGCAAAATTCCTTGCGCCGCTCGGCGTGCAAATCGCTGAAGCACGCGTCGTCTCTGATGTGTCGGATGAGATCGTCGGCGCGGTCAATGAATTACGTCGTAAGTACGATTACGTTTTCACAACGGGCGGCATTGGCCCAACGCATGATGACAAAACAGCCGACGCAATCGCGGCTGCCTTCGGCGTAGGCATCGACGTGCGCGACGATGCGCGCGCCATTCTTGAGGCGCACTACAAGGGCGCACAACCTCTGAATGAAGCGCGCTTGCGAATGGCGCGCATCCCGGACGGCGCACTGCTCGTTGCCAATCCCGTTTCGAAGGCGCCTGGATTTCAGATGGAGAACGTCTTCGTGATGGCCGGCGTCCCATCGATTATGCGCGGCATGCTGCAGGATGTCGGGCCGCGGCTCGAGGGCGGCGCTGTGGTGCGTTCGCTGACGATACGCGGCAAAGGCGTGCGCGAGGGCGACATCGCGGCAGGGCTCGCAGCGCTCGAAGCGGCAGCCCCCGGCGTGTCGTTCGGCTCTTATCCGTGGTTCACGCCGGATGGCTTCGGCCTGCACTTGGTGGCGCGTTCGGCGGACAGCGCGGCGCTGGAGAAAGCAGGCGAAGATATGAAAGCAATGATCCGCGCGTGTGGCGCCGAACCTGAAGACGTCACCGAGGCTAGCTGAAAAGTCCCGCCGCCAAATTTATCGTGAGCGCCAGGATCACGGTGTTGAACACAAACGCCAGCACGCCGTGTAGCGTGACGACGCGGCGGATAGGCTTAGTGCAGATCTGGATGTCCGCGGTTTGATTAGCCACGCCTATCACAAGCGCAAAGTGCCAGAAGTCGGAGAAGTCGGGGCCTTCATTGCCCGGAAAGATCAGCCCGCCACGCGTGCCGCCGCCGTCAGCCGGGCCGAAAAATTCATGCGCGTAATGCTTGGCAAAACTGGTGTGTACGAACAGACGGTGACAAAGACGAACGCGACGTGCGCGTTCTTAGTCATGCCCGGCTCAAGTTGTGACTGAAGCTCGAGCACAATCGCCGTCAGGCTTGCCGCCACGCCCGCGAGTGAAACAAACAAGATGAAGTAGCGCCCATCGTCGACTTCCGCCGCATGGTTGATCATGTGCTGGGCATCGATGCCGCGCGTCTGTAGCCAGATAGTGACGAGATAAACCGCCACCGACACATCCCACGCGATCAGCAGGCCGGTGAGATCGGAGAAATCATTCTCAGTAAGTGTCAGCGCCAATCCCAAGACCACGCCGACGATCAGCGCCAGCATCAGCGGCGTGTGGCGTAAAACGGCGCGGAGCCGGGCCATCAGTTGCGGCTCCAGACGGCATGGATGACTTCGCAACGCGGCTCGAAGCCTAGGCTTTTGTAGAGCCCAATCGCGGTCGTGTTGTCGGCATAGCTGTGCAGGAACGGCGTTGCGCCTTCCGCTAGAATGCGTGCGCCGACTGTGCGCATCAGCGCTGCCCCATAGCCGCGGCCGCGATAGTCAGGGTGCGTGCAGACCGCGCTGATCTCTATGAAAGCGTCCATCTGCAGCCGCTCGCCAGCCATAGCGACGAGCTTGCCATGGTCGCGTATGCCAACGAAGCGCCCGAGTGCGTGCGTGCGCGCACGGAAAGGGCCGGGGCGTGTGAGTGTTGCGAGAGCGAGCATCTCGACGGCGTCTTCAGCGCCGAGCGCTTCGATGGGAAAGCTCTTTTCGTTCTTCGTCATTGCGCGCGCCGTCATCTGCAGACCGAGCGCGCTCATCGCCACCCGAACGCCTGGCGGCGGCGCGGGCGGCGCCACTTGAAGCAGGGAGACGTCGCCGTCCTCAGGCACGAGCGCGCCCAGCGCTGTGATCGCCGTCGATGAGGAATCCGCCGCCGCCGCGAAAGGGCTGACGTCGGCGACGAAGCGTTTTGCCTCGGCGCCGCCCTCGCCGAAATGTGCAAGGCGCGAGCCTAGGGCGTTCCAGATCGGATTATCGAGGGGGTGGGTGGTCACAGCCCGATGTTTTAGCGCGCCTTGCCTAGCCGGGGCAAAGGCCCTTATCTCCCGCCCGGCGCGAGCGTGGCGAAACCGGTAGACGCAGCGGACTTAAAATCCGTTCGCCGAAAGGCGGTGCGGGTTCAAGTCCCGCCGCTCGCACCATCCTACGCTCGCGGAGCGCGCGTAGGATGTCCTCCGAAGCCTTGGCGTAGGAGGACTGATATTGCCGCACGCGAGCTACGGATGGCTTACGCCGAAGCCTTGGCGAAGGAGGGCTGTGCAATTCAGCGCGCAGCTTCGGCTGGCTTACGCCGGCTTCAAGCCACCAGCTTATAGCCGCCAGCGTCGTCCGCGATGCGGCCAAGCTTCTTCAGGAACGCGATCGCCATGTCGGGTGACGAGGTGTTATCGCGGTGGATCAGGAAGTCCTTCACCGCGGCGTGCAGTTCCGCGGCCGAAACTTTCTTGCGGCCGTTCACTTTCGTCAGCACGTGATCGTACATCGCGGCGGCGCTGCTTTGGTTTAGGGCGGGGCCCAGAGTCTCGGCGAAAAACATCGCGGTCTCCACTTTCGGCTAGCCGATAGCGTAAAGGTGGACTGATTCACACCATGCGCAGCAGAGTTGCTCTGTGGTTCCTCCTGAGTCTCTCCCCGCGCTGCCGCCTGTGTTTGATTACGCGGGCGTCACAATCTTTGCGCTGACCGGCGCGCTCGCCGCTGCGCGCGATCGACAAGACATCATAACGTTCTGGTTTTTCGCCGTGGTGACGGGTGTTGGCGGCGGCACGTTGCGCGATCTACTTATTGGCGCGCCGGTGTTTTGGATTGGCGATGCGACTTATCTCGGCATCGGGCTCGCGGCTTCGCTCGCTGTGTGGTTTCTCGCGCCGTACCTCGAACGCGCAAAAACTTTGATCTGGCTCGATGCGTTGGGTTTGGCTGCTTACGCGGTGATCGGCGCGGGTATAGCGTTGGCGCTTGGCGTTGATCCACTTATCTCGGTGGCGATGTGTGTGCTGACGGCGTGCTTCGGTGGTGTCATCCGCGACGTACTCGCCGGCCAGCCTTCGGCGCTGCTGAAGCGCGAAATCACCATTTCCGCGGCGCTGCTAGCCGCTGCAGGCTACGTCGCCTTGTTCTCTTCCGGCCTACAGCCGCTTTGGGCTGGTATCGCCGGAGGGGTGGCGGGTTTCGGTTTGCGCGCCGGGGCCATACATTATGGCTGGGCGTTGCCTGCATTCGGAGCGAAGCGTGGAAAAGCTTGAGTTCGTGGAAGTCAGCCCGCGCGACGGGTTGCAGAACGAACCGAACATCGTCTCCACCGCCGATAAGCTTGCGTTGATCGATCACATCATCGCGGCGGGATTTCGCAGGCTCGAAGCCGGGAGTTTCGTCAACCCGAAGAAGGTGCCGCAGATGGCGGACGGCGATGCCGTGTTCGCCGGACTGCCTCAGCGTGACGACGTCACGTTCATCGCGCTTGCGCTCAATTTGCGCGGTGTGGAACGCGCGCTCGCGGCGGGCGCCAAGGAGATCAATTACGTTTTCTGCGCGTCTGACGGTTTTTCCGTCCGCAACAATGGCGGCACGGTGGAAGAGACGTTTGCGGTTTGGCCGGAAGTTGCGGCTGCGGCGAAGGCTGGTGGCGCCCGCTTGTCGGCGATTGTCTCCACCGCGTTCGGTTGCCCGTTTGACGGCGAAGTACCGGTGCGGCGGGTTGTTGAAGTTGCAGAGCGCTGTGTGGCGCAAGACATTTTCGAGCTTGGCTTAGGCGACACCATCGGCGTCGCCGCGCCGAGCGATGTGCATGAGCGCTTCCGCGCCGTAAAAGCCGCGATCCCCGCGCATGTGAAATTGCGCGCGCACTTCCACAACACACGCAACACCGCGCTCGCGAATGCCGTCGCGGCGGTGGAAGAGGGCGTGCGCATTCTCGATGGATCGCTTGGCGGCATCGGCGGCTGCCCGTTCGCGCCGGGCGCGGCAGGCAATGTGCCGACCGAAGACTTGATCTATATGTTCAATCGCATGGGCTTCGACACCGGCATTGATCTCGACGCGGCAGTCGAAGGCGCGCACTTCATCGGCGGCGTGCTCGGGCGCACAACGCCGGGCATGGTCAGCCGCGCGCCGAAATGGCCTAGCTAAAACAAGACAGGGGGGCGGCAATGAGCGGCAAACTCGCAATGGTCTGCGGCGTGCTTGGCGCGCTTTGGGTGCTCGCCCTCGTGCTCTACGGCGGCGCCACGTTTCCCGGTTACGACCACGCGACGCAATTCATCAGTGAACTCGGCGCAACCGGCGCGCCGCAGGGCCAACTCGTGAGCTGGGCCGGTTTTTTGCCGGCGGGGGTGCTCGTCTGCTCGGTTGGTGTGCTCGGC
>JAWXAM010000072.1:0-4909 GCA_034439495.1 Terricaulis sp.
CATCGCCCCCTCTCCGACCGGAACAGCCGCTTGCATCGCATTGCCACGCACGCGCAAAAGCCGCGCAGCATCAGTCACCGAGAGCGCGCCGGCAGCAGCGAGCGCGGAATATTCGCCGAGCGAGTGGCCCGCTACGAACGCCGCTTTGCTGGCGCCCAACCCGAATTCGCGCTCGAGGGTGCGCATCGCGGCGAGGCTGACAGCCATCAAGGCAGGCTGCGCATTGGCGGTCAGCGTCAGCTCATCGGCGGGGCCTTCGAAGATCAGCTTCGAGAGCTTTTCGCCCAAGGCCTCATCGACCTCTTGGAAAACTTCGCGCGCCGCGCCGAACGCGTCGAACAAGGACTTGCCC
This sequence comes from Terricaulis sp., assembly GCA_034439495.1. Lineage (GTDB taxonomy): Bacteria > Pseudomonadota > Alphaproteobacteria > Caulobacterales > Aquidulcibacteraceae > Vitreimonas. Next base: position 353 of record JAWXAM010000072.1, read on the forward strand.
ATGCCGGGCGCTTGGCTTCCCTGCCCGGGAAAGATGAAAGCGAATGTCATGGCGGCGCCCTAAAGCAGCGCCTGACCTGGCGCAAGCGAAGAGCTAGTTGTCATTCCAGTCGGCCCGAAATCGGAGCGTCAGGCGGGTGCGACCGCCGGCAGTCGCAATGTTGTCACGGGTCACCGGCGCCATGCGGAAGTGACGCGCGGCGCGAATGGCGGCTTCGCCAAAGCCGCGGCCGGGAGGCTCTTCACGCGCAACTGCACATGAGAGCCGGCCATCGGCCGCGACGAGGCAGTCTAGGGTGGCCTGCCCGTCTAACCCCTCGGCTTGGGCCTCAGCCGGGTAGACCCGGAGAAACTCCCTGGCGTTAGGGCGATCCAGCCAGACGACATTGGTGAGGATATTAGGGTTGGGCGGCGCTGGCGGCGGATCGACGGCCACTGGAAACTCAATTTGGGGCGGCGCAGGTGTTTCAGCTGCGGCGGGCAGATCGGCCTTCTGGGCCCAGACCGGCGCCGCTAACCCAGCGGAAATCAGAGCCAAAAGCGCCAGTTGCGCCCATACCAACCGCTGCATCGCCGCCTCCCGCATAGAACCGCAACCCTGCCCTGCCGCTACGATCACGCCAAGCCTTGCTTCCGGGGCCGAAATGCGTATTTTCCGCGCCTTCGCGATCCGCGGCCTCGGGGGCATTCGCTGCCCGGGGTCCATCGTTTTTGCCGGCTCTTCCCCGGCAGGGGCGCCGCGGGTCTTACGGAAGAGGAAAAAATGGCATTCTACGAACACGTGCTTATCGCACGTCCCGAGATCTCGCCTCAGCAAGTCGATGCGCTGATCGAGGACATCACCAAGACCATCAAAGACCTGGGCGGCCACACCTCCAAGACGGAATATTGGGGCCTGCGCAATCTTACCTATCGCATCCGCAAGAACCGCAAGGGTCACTACTGCCTGATCAATATCGATGCCCCGGCGCCTGCCGTGCACGAGTTGGAGCGTCGCCTGCGGATCAACGAAGACGTCATGCGCTTCAAAACCATCCGCGTCGAAGAGCTCGACGAAGAGCCGTCACCGATCTTGGCCCGTCGCGATCGCGACGAGCGCCGCCGCGCACGCCGTGAAGGCGGCCGTGACGGTGAAGAGTTCGGCGGTGATTTTGACGGCGGGGAGGATTGATCCATGGCTCAGAAGATTCAAAAGGGCGCCCCGAAGTTCAATATCTCCAATATACCGGCCCGTCGCCCCTTCGGCCGTCGGCGTAAGGTTTGCCCTTTCTCGGGCAGCGCCTCGCCGAAGATCGACTACAAGGACGTGAAGCTGCTTCAACGCTACATCAGCGAAAAGGGCAAGATCGTCCCGGCCCGCATCACCGCCGTTTCCGCCAAGAAGCAACGCGAACTCGCGCGCGCCATTAAGCTGGCCCGTGAACTCGCTCTGCTTCCGTTCGCTGTTCAGTAAAGGAGACTGGTCACATGCAAGTCATCCTGCTCGAACGCGTCGAAAGCCTCGGCGCCCTCGGCGAAGAAGTGAAGGTGCGCGACGGTTACGCGCGCAACTTCCTGCTGCCGCAAAAGAAGGCGCTGCGCGCCACGGATGCGAACCGCAAAGTGTTCGAAGCCCGCCGCGCCGAACTCGAAGCCCGCAATGCCGAGCTTCGCGCCGACGCGCAAAAGGCTTCCGGCAAGATCGACGGCACGTCCTACGTGCTGATCCGTCAAGCTGGCGAAGCTGGCCAACTCTACGGCTCTGTTTCCTCGCGCGATGTCGTCGATGAGATCGTCAAAGCCGGCGGCAAGATCGATCGCAACGCGGTTGTTCTCGACAAGCCGATCAAGACCATCGGCGTCTATGACGTTCGCGTGCGTCTGCACGCGGAAGTGTCGGCGACGGTGAAGGTCAACGTGGCCCGCTCGGCTGACGAAGCCGAACGCCAAGCCAAGGGCGAGAACGTTATCGCCGCGGCGATCGAAGCCGACCGCTCAGACGCCGAAGCCGCAGCCAAGGAATTGGCCGCGAACTCGATCACCAACGATCCGAGCGCCCGCGCCGAATAAGCGCGCCGCGGTCAGTCCTGATCATCTGGCGGGCCGTCATCCTCATGGATGGCGGCCCGTTGGTTTTGTGGGCCTGGATCATTGGCGCTGACGGGACGGAACGGCTTGCCGCTGCCCGCCGGCCGCGCAAACACTTGCCCGGGCAGCGCCAACGCGATCCGGCAAATCTCATCGTCGCGCGTATCGTGGGCGCGGCCGCTGGCAAAGAGGTTGCGGGTTACCCCCCACGCGGCAAGTGCAGCACGTTGGCTGTAAGCAGCTACAATGGTTTCGTGGAACCCGATCTGGGTGACGTAAACCTTAAGAGGGGTACGAGAAAACGGCATCAAAAGGGTAAGCGCAAAGCGCGGGAATTTCGGGTCAATTTTTCTGTCCCCCTCGCCGCGAGCCCGGTTAGGATCGCGGCGAAGTGGGAGCCCAAACATGATTTCACGCCGTTCGATGCTCGGAGCCTCGATGATCGTCCTCGCCAGCTGCGCCAGTTCCGGCGGCGGCTCGGCAGCCTCCCACCAGACCTACTCGGCGGCCGCCTTCTTCCAAACGACCGCGTTCGGTATGGCCGCCTCATCGGGCTTGGCGTTCTCGCCGGACGGGCGCCAAATTCTGACGTCGAACGATTCAAGCGGTGTCTTCAACGCCTACGCGCTTTCGATCTCCGGCGGCGCACCGACGCCGCTGACGCAATCGACGACGGACGCGACCTTCGCCGTGTCGTATTTCCCGAACGACGAACGCGCTCTGGTCAGCGCCGATAGCGGCGGCAACGAACTCACCCACATCTACGTGCGCGAGCGCGACGGCACTTTGCGCGACCTCACTCCAGGCGAAAACGTCAAAGCCGATTTCGCTGGATGGCGCGGCGATGGTGGGGCGTTTTGGTTGACGTCGAACGAGCGCGATCCGCAAGTGTTCGATCTCTACGAATACGACCCCGCCACTTATGAGCGCCGGCTGGCGTATCAGAACCCAGGTATGGAGATCGCCGATATCTCCAAGAACGGCCGCTGGCTGGCGCTGGTGCAGCCGCGCACGAGTGCAGACTCCAATATCTATTTGATCAATCTGCACGCCCGCGACATGCGCGAACCGCGGCTGATCACTGAACACACCGGCAATATCAGCTACGGCGTTTATGAATTCACGCCCGACAGCAGCGCCCTCATTTATGGCACTGACGAACATGGGGAGTTCAATCAGGCTTGGCGCTACGATCTCGCCTCCGCCGCCAAGACGCCGCTTATCCAAGCCGAATGGGACGTGATGTTCGTCGTGCACTCGCCGAGCGGGCGCTACCGGGTTTCGGCGGTAAACGCTGATGCGTCTACTGAAGTCACGATCCTCGACACGCAGACGCAGCGCAACGTGCGCTTGACCGGCGTTCCGGCCGGCGACCTTGGCGGCGTCCGCTTCAATCGCGACGAGACGCGGATCGCTTTCACCGTGGCGTCAGATACCTCGCCCTCGGACATCTTCACCGCGCCGCTCTCGACCGGCGAAGCCACCCGCCTCACCCACGCGCTAAATCCCGAGATCGACGAAGAGATGCTCGTGGAAGCGACGGTTGAGCGCTATCCGAGCTTCGACGGTCTGCGTATTCCCGGCATTCTTTATAGGCCGCGCACCGCCAGCGCTTCGGCGCCCGTTCCAGCGCTCGTGCTAGTGCATGGCGGGCCCGGCGGGCAAAGCCGGCGCGGGTATTCGGCGATGATCCAGCACTTGGTGAACCACGGCTACGCCGTGTTCGCCGCCAACAATCGCGGCTCGTCCGGCTATGGCAAAACCTTCTTCCACATGGATGATCGCCGGCACGGCGAAGTTGATCTCGACGACATCGTCTATGCGCGCACCTATCTGCAATCCTTGGATTGGGTCGATGACAATCGCATCGGCATCATGGGCGGCTCCTATGGCGGCTACATGGTGGCGGCGGCGTTGGCGTTCCGACCGGACGTGTTCGATGTTGGCATCAACATTTTCGGCGTCACCAATTGGCAGCGCACTCTGAACTCGATCCCGCCGTGGTGGGCGAGCTTCCGCGAAGCGCTCTATGACGAAATGGGCGATCCGGCGACGGACGCAGAGCGCCACCACCGCATCTCGCCGCTCTTCCATGCGGCGAACATCCGCCGGCCGTTACTTGTGGTGCAAGGCGCCAACGATCCGCGCGTGTTGCAGGTGGAGAGCGACGAACTTGTCGCCGCAGTGCGCGCGAACAACGTGCCGGTGGAGTACGTGCTGTTTCCAGATGAAGGCCACGGCTTTCTGCGGAAGGAAAATCGCGTCACCGCGCAGGAGGCATACTTGCGCTTCTTGCAGCAGCATTTGCGTGGCGCGGGGTAATTCGACTTGGATCGCCGACGTTCCGCCGGCGGTCCAACAGTGACTCGTCGTTCCACGTCAACAACAAAGAGTTGCGGACGACTCACGAAAACCGACGTCAAGGTTTCGGTGCGTAAACGATTGCCGCCCCGAATCGCGCCATCTTGCTGGCGATGTCGATGCAGCCCGC
>JAWXAM010000073.1:0-7473 GCA_034439495.1 Terricaulis sp.
CGGCGCGCGCGCCGCTGGCCTGGGTGCGGATGGAGCCCGAAGGCCTCTTCGGCGGCGACATCAACAGCGCCCGCATGGTTTGCGACCTTATCAGCTGGCCCGGCGGCGCGCGCCGCATCGTCGCCCACACAGACGGCCACGTCCGCGTCGTCGCCGCTGTTTGAAGCTCATCGCTTCGTGATCAGCGCAGTACTGACGCGCCGTGTTTGACCCGTTATGCTCGACAAAATTCTAGTGGGAGCGGCGTATGCTGAGAGTCTCCGGGCTCATGATTGTCTTGAGCGCTGTCTTTGCACCCGCTGCGTTCGCTCAAACGCCCGAGCACTTGGCCGCAGTCGAACGCGCCGCCGCAACCGGATGGGATATCTACGAGCATGACCAGGCCGCGTGGCGCGGCACTGACGCGATGCTCGCCGAAATACGCGATCCGCGCGGCGAAGGATTGAGAGGTTGGATTACCGAGCGGACGGCAGAGGGCATCCAAGTGCTCTTTCTGAGATCGAACGGCGAGAGCACTGTCGCCGTTTATCGCGCGCTTTATCGCGATGGCGCTTTGTTAGAGCGCGGCCGCATCAACCAGCCGCTGACGGCCGCGCAAGAACGCATCAACCAAGCCCGGCTGATCGCCATCGCAGCGCCGCTGCCGCAACAATGTGCGGAGCGCTACAATAGCGTAACCTTGCCGCGCGCAACGCCCGGGCCTGACGGCGCCGACATCGACGTTTACTTGATGCCAGCCATGAGCGTGACCAATGAAGCGCCCTTCGGCGGCCACTTCCGCTTTGCCGTCGACACCAGCGCCGGCGTGGTTCGCGAAACCCAGCGCTTTACCAATAGCTGCATCACGCTGTCTTTTGAGCCAAACACGGCCGGGCTCATGATCTCGCAGACCATTGGCGAGACACCCACTGAAATTCAAGTTTTTGAGAGTCTGACGACACGCCTGCGCGTCAACGTCGTGAGTCAGTCAGGGCATTGGTCCATTGACGGCCGCAACGTTACGTACGTCGAGCCATATCCGGCGCGATAATTCAGCGCCGCGCAGAAAAATTAAACATCCCGTCCCATGCCGCATCGAGCTTTAGCAGCGCATCGGCCGGCGCGATCGCATTGTAGACGCCGCCGTCGCGAAGCACCAAGCCGAGACGCTCGATCTTCGCCAGCGCGTCATTGATCTCGAAATCCACTTCGAGGCCGAAGCGGTCCTTCAAGTAAGACTCTGCCGCATTGTCGATTTCGCCTTTCGCCATCGGCCGTTCGGCGTGGCGCAGGACGTAATAGGCGAGGAACGCTTCCTTTGCGTCTTGATCTTCGCCGGCGCCAATCAACAGATCGAGCACGCCCGCATTGTTGGCGAGATTGCGGAAATAGACGGTGTCCGCGAGCTGTTTCTGATAGCGCAATGTCTGCGCCTCGTATTTCAGCCGCTGCCGCATCACGAACGCGCCGACCGCGACCAGGCCCGAAATCGCCGCCAGCGCACGCTTCAGCTCATCGTCCTCGATCACGCCCTGCGCGCCGAAATAGCTGGCCAGCACCGCAAACAGCACCGTAATCGCCGGCCATAAATTCAGCAGCACCGGCACGCCCGTCGCCACCGCGGGCGCTGCCAGAAATACCTGATCGCGCGGCCGCATGCTGGGCTTTGCGCCGGGATGCAACGTCACCAGCTCTGGCGTCGCGACGTTGCGGAAGTGCTTCACCAAAGCAGCGCCTGGCCGCATGCCGCGCCGCATCTGCGCAAACGCGCGTTCATCGGCGCGCTCCACTTCGTCTTCGCTCTTGAAGCCGACGAGCACGACAACGTCGTTCATCACCTCGGCCTGCACCAACTCCTTACGGAGGCCAAGCCAGGTGCGGTGTTCCAGTTCTTCTGAGCGCGAGCCGCGCGCGAAATAGCGGATGCGGCGGATCCCGGCCATGGACGGTTTGATCGCAAGTCCAGTCAGCTGCTTGGTCGCGCGTTGTGTCTGCACCGATGTGGGGTCGATCTCGGAATAATTGGCGCGCTTCAGCGTTTCGATCAAAGCTTCCTCGAACGCTTCGAAGGCTGCGGCGCTGACATCGCGCGTGGAGGGCGGTGCGTCTGGATCAAGCGGATCGTACAGCGCCCGCAAGCCTTCCAGCCGCGCATGAGCCTCGTGGTGCAAGAGTGAGCCCAGCAGGTTCAGCATGTCGCGCGTGGCCGTGTCGCCGCCGGCGTCTGCGGCAATGGCTTCCGCCAGTTGTGATTTGCGTGCGGCTATGAAACCGTCGCGTCGGGCGCTTTCGGACATGCGGCCAGTGCTAGCCTAGGTGGCGGCGCCGCGCTATGCGGCTTTGGGGAGCAGTGTCGGCGGGCGGCCGGCGCGACGAGGAGGCGGGGATGCGGATTTGGGTGCTTGCGGCGGCAGTCTGGGCGGCCTTGGCGGGCGGCGCGTACGCCCAACAGCAACAGCCGCAACAACAACCCGTTGATCCGTTTGGCGGCCGTTTCGGCGTCATGGAAATCGTCCAGCCCCCGACAGAGGCGGCGCAGCAGTTTCAGCTCATGGCGAGCGCGCTGGCGAACCTTGAGCCGCAACGTCGCCGCCGTCAGGACGTCTACATCTTATCGATGGCGCTGTGGGGCGATCCAGTGTTCTCGCGCGAAGCCAGCCAAGCTGAAGCGATTTTGCGCGAGCACTTCAATGCCGAAGGCCGCTCCATCATTCTCGCTGCTTCGGGGCCGGGCCCGCGCACCTACCCAGCGGCCACGCCAAACAATATCGCCGCCGCAATCGGCCACCTCGGCTCCGTGATCGATCCGAATGAAGACCTGGTCGTGGTGTTTCTGACTACGCACGGCGCGCCCGATGGCACCGCCGCAATTCGCGAACACAACCGCATGTTTGGCGGCCTGCGTCCGGAGCACTTGGCCTCCATGCTTGGTCAAGCCGGCATCCGCAATCGCGTAGTGATCGTGTCGTCCTGCTTTTCCGGTGCGTTTATTCCGCACCTCGCCAACGACAACACCATCGTCATGACAGCCGCGCAACACGATCGATCGTCTTTCGGCTGCCAGCCTGAAAATGAGTGGACGTATTTCGGCGACGCGTTGTTCAACACCTCGCTGCGCAACGGTGAATCCCTGATCGAAGGCTTCGACAGCGCGAAAGTTCTGATTGAGCGCTGGGAGCGCGAGCGCGGCATGAGCCCGCCCTCGAACCCACAACGCTCAGTGGGCCGCATCGCCGAGGGCATGGTCCGCAGCGCCGAGCGCCGCCGCCGCTAATCTTTCAGATGGTCGGACACCAGTTCAAGCGGCGCTGACGTCGTCCGCTTCGGCACCCGCATCACGATGCGCGACTGCACATCGGAGACCAGCCCAAGCGCCAGCATCTTGTCGCGCAGGAAGTCGTCATACGCGTGCATGTCGCGGGTCACCACGCGCAGCATGTAATCGACGGCGCCGGTCACGGTCGCGCACTCGACCACTTCCGGCCATTCCACAATCGCCTTCTCGAAGGTCTCGAGATTCTCGCGCGACGGCAGCGAGAGCTTCACCGTCGCAAACACTTCGAAGGTTAGACCAAGCTTTTCCTGATCCAGCAGCGTCACCTGCCGCAGGATCACGCCCGCCTTTTTCAGCCGCTCGATCCGCCGCCAGGCGGGCGAGGAGGAGAGGCCCACGCGCTCGGCGATCTCAGCGATGGAGAGGCTGGCGTCGCGCTGCAGCAGATCGAGAATTTTGGCGTCGACCGCATCGAGCTCTTCGGACAATGTTTCCTCTCCCGCGCCATGTCTGGGATGAATATTCCCATGGTGGCGAGGATGCCTCCCCTCGGCAAGGCAAAACACGGCTTGGGAGACAGGATTTTGCGTTTGCCGCCGCCGCCGCTCCCGCCGGGCGCACAACGCTTGCGGAGCCGCCCCCTCCCGCGTAAATGTCCCGCCCTTCGGTGGCGTAGCTCATCTGGTTAGAGCGTGGGATTCATAACCCCAAGGTAGGTGGTTCAAGTCCACCCGCCACCACCAAGTTTGAAGCGGTCAACGCTGTTGCTCCCCCTGGCGCAAAGTCGGCCGCGTTAGGCGGCATGGAGCGCGCCGGTGCAGGCGCCAGCGGCTGCAGTCCATTTTATCTCTGCTTAAGCAATTGGCCCGCACTGGGTTACGTATGTCGCCAGAGCAGGCCGTTGCATTTCAGAGCTCTTTTGCACACGCCCGGCGTCTTGGGCCGATTTTCGCCGCCACCTTTTATCGCGAATTGTTCGCCATCGCGCCCGGGCTGCGCGTGCTGTTCGGCAACGACCCTGTAGAGCAGGGCAAGCACCTGATGCGCGCGTTGAACCAGATCGTTGACGGCATTGATGCGCCAGACAGCGTTTTGCCTTTCATACGTGCGCTTGCTGTGCGCCACGTAGGCTACGGCGTTGAGGCGCGCCATTACATCGCCTTCGCAAAGGCCCTTATGCGCACGCTGCGCCACGAGCTAGCGGAAGACTTTACGCCGCCGGTGCATGAGGCTTGGGGCGCGGCGATCAAGCTTTTGTCTGAAACGATGATGGAAGCGGCCTATGGCGCAGGCGATGCGCAAGTGGAAGCGGCGCCGGGGCGTGCGGCGGCAGCTGCGACGCCGGGCGGCCGATAAGCCGTCGCCGCTTGGGATCGACTAAGGCGGCGCATGAGCATATTTTCCGATCTGCGTAAGGGAAGAATGCCATGAGCTATGCCGTCGGCCCCGGCGATCTGGTTCTTTGCGTCAATGCCGCTCCTAATCACGTTACTGGAGAGCCAGTGCCGCTCGTTGCCGGCGAGACCTACACGGTCGGCGCCGTTATGGATTTCGCATGCCCGTGTGGGCGATCGGATGCTTTGCTTGATGTCGGCGTCGACTTCGCATGGTGCCAGACCAGATTCCGGCTTCTGCCTAAGCCGAAGTTCGAAAGCAGAATAAGCAGCGCTTCCGTCCCGAAAGAGACGGTGCGATGAGCGGCTAGAAGTCGAGCGGCGCTCAGCCAGCGTCTAGTGAAGGGGAGCGCTTGTGACTGCATCCATTATCGTCTCTGCGAGCGCCGAGCCCGCGGATCGCGAGATCATCGCGTCAGGCATTCGTGCGTTCAACGAGAGTCGCGCTGGGCCAATCGAAGCGAGCGCGTTGGCGGTTCTCTTAAAGGATGACACCGGTGCAACTGTGGGCGGCCTTTGGGGGCGCACGAGCTTTGGATGGCTGTTCGTAGAATTGTTGTTTGTACCGGAACCTCTAAGGGGGCATGGCCACGGGTTGGGCCTGCTACAGGCGGCGGAAGACGCCGCAAAGGCAAGGAACTGCCACTCGGTTTGGCTCGATACCTTCGATTTTCAGGCGGTGGGATTCTATGAGCGCCTTGGGTATCGCCAGTTTGGGCTACTCGAAAAGTATCCGCGCGAGCATACGCGGCGCTTCATGTGCAAGTCGTTCTGATCGCTCGGTCTTGGAACGTGAACGGCGCGCGCCGAAGTGCTAGTTCGAGGCGTATTTGGAGCGTTACAAAACCGGGCGGCGCAGGTGTGCGTAGGATGAGTTATGACTGAAAATGGCAGCTCCTCGAATGGCTTGGCGACCGCAGCTGGAAAGGCGAACCAGCTCTGGGCGGACTTTGTGCCGGTTATCGCCTTCGTGCTGGTCTATAATGTCTTTCGGCGCGTCGAACTGTTTGGCGGTCTGATCAATGCAGACACGGCCCTGTTCTGGGCGACCGGTGTGCTGATCGCGCTGACGTTCGGGTTTTTGGCGCGCCAGGTCATCGTCGGTGAACCCGTCTCGCAGATGATGTTGCTGTCTTCGGCGATTGTTGGCGGGTTCGGCCTGATTGGCATTCTGCTGCAAGAGCGCGCATTCATCTACGTGAAGCCCACCATCCAGCAACTGTTCATGGCGGTGATGATTTTGGCGCCGATGCTGTTTGGCAAGAATCTCTGGAAATCGCTCTTTTCTAAAGTCTTTGATCTGCCGGACTTTGCCTGGCGCACTCTGGCGATCCGCTGGGCCTTGTTCTTCATTGCAATGGCGCTGTGGAATGAATTCTTGTGGCGCACCTATGTGCCAGCGTTCGAGGCCCCGCTCGTAATGGCGGGAATTCCAGTGGCGCCCGCCGGCGCCTATGAGTGGTTTGGACTGACGTTTGGCGCGCAAGATGCGGAAGACGTTTGGGCGAACTGGAAACTCGGCAACATGTTGATCGTCTTGGCGTTTGGTGCGCTCAATACGCCTTACATGTTGAAACACTTGCGCGAGCCGAGCCCCGAGACGGCGCAAGTGACTTAAATTGGTTGCGAGCGGTAGGCTGGCCAATCAACAACAGTGAGCGCCGCGCGTTTGCTAACTGGACGCTGAAATCCAGCGCGCGGCTTGGAGAGACGGCCACATGATCCTCTTCGTGCATGGTGTCCCGGATACACCAGAGTTGTGGCGGCCGCTGATCGCTGCGCTGGACCTCAGCGCCGACGCGTACCAGGCGCCCGCCTTGCCGGGGTTTGGCGTGCACATTCCGCACGGCTTCAGCGCCACCAAAGATTCTTACGTCTCCTGGTTAGTCGGTGAAATGGAAAAGCTGGGCGAACCGATCGACCTTGTTGGTCATGATTGGGGCGCGCTTATTGTTCTGCGCGCTGCGTGTTTGCGGCCAGACCTTGTTTCGAGTTGGTGCGTGGCGAACGCCGTGATCGACGCGCAATATCGAGGACATCGAACTGCCCGGGCCTGGGCCACACCGGTGCTCGGTGAACTTACCATGCTGGCGATGCGCAATACGGCGCGATTGGAGCAGGGATTGGTTTCTGGCGGTATGCCGCCGGCTCTCGCGAAAGTGGAAGCCCCGCATGTTGATAAGGAGATGCGGCAGTCGATCCTGAAACTTTATCGCTCTGCTAAAGGTTTGCGATTTGAGGGTGATTGGGTTGAGAATCTTCGAAAGCTGCCCACGCGTGGCCAAGTCTTCTGGGGTGAGACCGATCCCTTCGTTGAACTCACTGTAGCTGAGCGGTTCGCCCGCGAGCGCGGCGTCCCGCTCCATGTCGAGAAGGGCGCCGGTCACTGGGCTTGCAATGAGCGGGCGTATCAGTTCGCCGCAGTGCTGAGGGCTCATTGGTCTCGCGTTGGCTGACGCTCGTGGCCCACCCCAAACGAGACGCGGCTAAGTCGAAATCCCGCTTTTGATGACGAGCAAAAAGCTTATCCCACACCTCCAAAGCTGCCGTATCATCCACGCATCGCTCCGCTGGAGGGCAGTTGGCCAATGTTCGAACCAATGCGACGAGCGATATGATTGAGCGTGGAGTGTGAGCGAAACTAACCGCGCGCACTGAAGCCCGAGGGAAAGCCCTGATAAGGCGGAAACGACGGGAGTACGCACCAGGGACTGTCAACGAACAAGACAGCCTGCACGCTGCCGGCGCTGAGCCACGGGAGTGAAAAACCTCCTCGCGCCAAGCCGGTAGAAATCGATCATGGGACGCGATGGATCGCGTCTATTC
>JAWXAM010000074.1:0-10041 GCA_034439495.1 Terricaulis sp.
ATATAAAGTGGATAAAGTCGAACGATGCGAACGCGCATGAATTCGCCAAACGACATCTTATCTTTGAGGCGCTGCGCATAGACGTGAGCAAGCACAAAACCGCTCAAAACAAAGAAAAAATCGACCGCGAGATATCGGCCAGGCAGCAAAGCCGTCATGAAATCTGACGGCACGTGATCGGTAATCACGGCTATCGCTGCAAGGCCGCGCAAACCATCCAGGACGGCGAAGCGCTGCTTTTCCGCGATCTCGGTGCTGGCCATGCTGATCCCCGCGCGGCGCGCGCAAATACGCTCCGCACAATCGCGTTATCTCGAAACGGACTTCTCCCGTGAGCCGAGATATTCGCGCTAGCGTGTAACTGTCATTTCAGTGCGGCAAAAGCATTGCATACCGTGCCGCATTACACCGGGCGTCGGCGTTTCAGCCTGGCCAGAAAGAGCGAGGCCATCATTAACCCTCCGACCTCCCCGCGGAACGGCCCTGCTAGGCTTGGCTTCGGCACGAGCTTTCTTCCAGGGACTCTGGCCAGGAGCGAAGCTCTCGCTTTGCTGAGCGCCGCTTATGATAGCGGTATCCGGCACTTCGACGTGGCGCCGCTTTACGGGTGGGGAGCGGCAGAGGAGCTATTTGGCGCGTTCTCGGCAGGCAAGAGCGACCTCAAGATCGTTACCAAGGCAGGCATTGCTGCCCCCTCAAAAGTGGCGCGGCTGATTGCCAAGGCGCCGGGCCTACCGTCGGCGCGTGCCAAATTTGGCCAGTTCAATCCAGGGCAGGTAAGCCGCAGCCTAGAGAACAGCCTTTCGCGCCTCGGGGTGGAGGGGGTCGACGCTTTGTTGCTGCATGAAGCCCCCGCCGCGCTCGTGACAGACGAACTCGTCGGCGAACTTCAGCGCCTCAAGCAGAGCGGAAAAACGCTCAAACTTGGGCTCGCAACTTCCGCGACCGACGCGCGCGCCGTACAGGCACGCTTTCCGGACGTTTTCGACCTCGTGCAGATCCCGGTTGCGGAGCTAGGCGAGCTTGGCTCCACTCACAGCCTCATTGTGCTGCATTCAGTTCTGGGACGGCGGCTCAAGGCATTGGCTGATCACGTTTCCGGCGACCCCGAGTTGGCCGACGAACTCGCACAGAACCTGTTGCGAGCGGCCTTATCGCAGTCTCGCGGAGGCATTGTGCTGTTCTCATCGACTCGGCCGGAGCACGTGCGCCACAATGCCCAACTCACGGCGGCGGAGCCCGAATTGGTCGCGCGAATTGAGCAGGCGCTTGCCGATGCCCCACACCTGCAACGTGCAACGCGCTAGCGCGTCCAATGCCCCTGATGCAGAGTAGCGCCATGGTGCGGGCCATATTCATTGCGGCGGGGATGACGCTTCTTCTATGCGGAATGGCGCACGCCCAAACGCAACCTGACTCTTTTGTCGAGAATTTCGAAGAACTGGACGAAAGCCGCTGGCGCATCGCCGATGGCTGGTCGAACGGCGCGTGGACAGCCAATGATTGGCGGCGTTCCCAGATCCGGCGTGTTGCACAAGGCGTCGAGATCACGCTCGCGCGCTCGCGCGGCGGCCCAAAGCGCTATTCGTCAGGTGAGCTACAGAGCGAAGAAATCTACCGCTACGGGTACTTCGAGACGCGCCTGCAAGCGCCGCGCGGCTCCGGGCTCGTCACGGGCTTCTTCACCTACACCCGCCCAGGCGCCGAGAACACTTGGGACGAAATCGACATTGAGATTCTCGGCCGTGACACGCGCTCGATCCAATTTACCTATTTTCGCCACGGCCAACGTCACATCACAACTTTGCCGCTTGGTTTCGACGCCGCCGATGGAATGCACACTTACGGCTTCGAATGGACGCCCCGCGCGCTGCGTTGGTACGTCGACGGACGCTTGCTACATCAGGAAACCGGGACCAACGGCCCGCTGCCGCAATCACCTCAACGCCTTTATTTGCATCTGTGGAACAGCGAAACCTTGACCGATTGGCTGGGGCCGATCTTGCCGTGGCAAGGCCCATGGCGGCTCAACGTCTCGTGCATCGCTTACGCGCCGCGCTATGACGGCCAGTCTCTTTGCGTTGAATAGATGTCATTCGGCGACGCTACCGCGATCATCATCGCCGCCTACAATGCCCAGGCGACGCTGGCGCACGCAGTGCATTCAGCCTTGGCGGAGCCAGAAACCGCGGAGGTTTGCATCGCCGACGATGCATCGACAGACCGCACGCTCGCGATTGCTCAAGAACTCGCATTGAGTGATGCGCGCATAAAGGTGATCCCTTTCGCATCCAACGGCGGCCCCTCCGTCGCGCGCAACGCAGCGCTCGCCGCAACGCGTTCGCCGTGGATCACAATTCTAGACGCCGATGATTACTTTCTTCCGGGACGGCTTGGTGCGCTGCATGCCATCGCGAGCGACGCCGATTTCATTGGAGACGCGTTAATCCGGACGCCTACTGGCGCTACGCCTGCCTGGCGCCCCCGCTCGCTCGTGCCCAACGCGTTGACGCTTACCGACTTTCTGCTCGGCAATCTTGGCGATGCAAAGGGTGCACTCGATCTTGGATTTCTGAAGCCGCTGATGCGGCGAAGCTTCCTTGATACGCACGCGATTAAGTACCGACCAGAGATGCGGCTCGGCGAAGATTACGAAGTTTACGCACGCGCACTCGCCCTTGGCGCGCGCTTCGTCGTGTGCGGCGAAGCCGGTTACGTTTCCGTCGAGCGCGAGGGGTCGCTCAGCAAGGATCACTCCGAGGCCGACTTGCAGCGCCTGCGTGATTGCGACGATGCGATCGCTCAATTGCGCCCTCTTTCGTCCGCTGAAAGCGTCGCCCTCAAACGCCATCGGTCGAGCGTCGATCGGCGGCTGCAGTGGCGGCGCCTCATCACCGCGGTAAAGACGCGCGATCCGGCCACTGCGCTCTCGACGTTCCGATCACCCGACGCCGCGGTCTATCTGTGTGGCAAGTTGGCTGAGCAGGCTTGGCTCAGGAGCACAGGGCGCGGGCCGCGGGCGTTATCCACAGAGGCGGCGCGTTAAACAAAGACGGGAAATTTGTCGCGCGTCTGTGCGCGGTCCGACCTTTGCGGCGCTTGTTGCATGGCGTAAGACGTCCCGGAGGTCGCCTGCATATGTCATCGCCAATTTGGCACAATCGCCGCACGCTTTTGATGGGTCTGGCCGGCGCCGGATTGGTGAGCGCCTGCGGCACGGTAGCCAGCACGCCCGCCGATAGTTTTGCGCAACCGGACGAGTATCGCTTGGGCCCGGGCGATCAGCTGCGGGTGACCGTGTTCAACGAGGCGGAGCTGACAGGCCAGTACGTCGTCGGCTCACAAGGCACGATTTCCTATCCGTTGGTCGGCACGATCGAGGCGTCTGGCCTCACCGTTGCTGAATTCAGCGAGCGGCTGCAGACTGCGCTCAGCGAGTTTATCCGCCAGCCGAACGTCAGCGTCGAAGTCGCAAACTACCGCCCCTTCTTCATCCTGGGCGAAGTGCAGCGGCCAGGAACCTATCCCTACTCGGCCAGCCTGACCGTGCTGAACGCAGTCGCGACCGCCGGCGGATTCACCTATCGCGCGAATCGTGGCCGCGTCTTCATCCGTCACGCCAACGAAGCCGAGGAGCGTTCGTATCCTCTGTCGATCGCAACGCCGGTTATGCCGGGCGACACGATCCGCATTGGTGAGCGCCTCTTCTAAGCGCAGCAAACGCGCATCACGCGAAAACGCGCTGCAATCGACACAACAAAGCGGCGCAAAGCATGCATAAAGCTCGTGCGGAGACGACATCGCCCGGCCTGCTGTGCTAGGTTGACGCCGTTTCCTAAAGGCGTTTTTTGCGCGCTGGGAACGGGACTTCGTGCGCCATGAATAAGATGAACAATGAGCCGCTTCCGGGCGCTAACGGCTACAACGCTTCCGCGCCGCAAGGCTTAGCGGAACTCTTTGGCGTGACCGCCGCGATGCAGATGCTGCGTCGCCGGTTCCTTATCATGGGGCTTGTCGGCCTCACGGTCGCCGCCGCCGCGTTCACCTTCTTGATGCTGCAAACGCCGTCCTACACGGCGACATCGCTGCTCATTATCAATCCACGCACCGAGCGCGTTCTGGATTCGGAAGCCGTTGTCGGCTCGCTGCCGCTGCAATCGTCAGCGATCGACTCGGAAATCGAATTGCTGCGCTCGCCCGCGCTAATGAATGAACTCGCGGCCGCACTCGGCCTGCAGAGCCAGCGCACCGGCGGCGAGACGCTTTCCACCGACGATATCGCCGAGAGCCTCGCTGGCGCGATCACGGTAAATCGCCGCGGAATGACGTACGTGATCGAGATCACGGCGCGCTCCACCGATGCGCAACGCGCCCAGCTCATCGCCAACACCTACGCCGACGTCTACATCGCCAGCCAAGTAAATGCGCGGGTCGACACTGCCCAGCGCGCCAATTCCTGGCTCTCGCGGCGCCTCGCCGAACTGCGTGACGACGTGCAAGCCAAGGAAAGCGCCGCCGAGACGTTCCGCGTGCAATCGGGGCTCATGTCGGCGCAAGGCTCCACGCTGCAAGAGCAGCAGATCACCAACGTACAAAGCTCGGTGCTGCAAGCGCAGGCTGATCTGGCCGAGCGCGAAGCGCGCTTCCGCCAAATCCAAGAACTTCGCCAGTCGGGCGCGCCGCTCGAAAGCATCGGCAATGCGCTGAACTCCGAGACCATCCGCAACCTGCGTGAGCGCGAGGCCGATATCGCCCGCCGCCAGTCGGACCTCGAAAACCGTTACCTGCCAACCCACCCGGCGGTCCAAGCGATCCGCGCCGAGCGCGGCGACATCGAAGTTCAAATCCAGCGCGAAATTCAGCGTATTTCCGTGAACCTCGGCAACGAAGTCTCGGTCGCACGCGCGCGCCTCGCCACGCTGCAACAATCCATGCGCGACGCTACCGGCGATCTCTCGAGCAACTCAGGATCGAGCGTTCGTCTGCGCGAATTGGAACGTGAGGCTGCAGCAAGCCGCGAAGTCTATGAGAGCTACCTGCAGCGCTACCAAGAAATCGCCGATCAGGATCAGCTTAACACCTCGGATGCGCGCCTTCTGGCCTACGCGTCTCGGCCGAATGCCCCCTCGTCGCCGAAGCTGCGCATTTCTCTCGCGCTCGCGATCGCGATTGGCTTGCTGCTTGGCATCGGCGCTGGCGTGATCTCGGAAATCCTCGACCAATCGGTCAAGAACGCCGACGATCTGGAATCAAAGGTCGGCTATCCGGCAATCGCGTCGATCCCCACGATTTCGAAGCGCATGATGCGGCAGATGCCGCCGGCGGAGCGACATCCCTCCGGCTATCTTGTCGGCAGGCCGATGTCAGCGTTTACCGAAGCGCTGCGCGTATTGCGGACGGTGATCGTTTATTCGAAACTCGACTTCTCGGTGAAGGTTGTCGCCATCACCTCGGCGCTGCCGGACGAAGGCAAGACCACGATCTCGATGTGCCTCGCACGCGTCGCCGCCATGTCGGGCCAACGCGTCTGCGTCGTCGATTGCGACTTGCGCAAGCAATCCATCAACGACGTCATCGATATCGAAACCGATGTCGGCATTCTGCAAGTTCTGGCTGGCGAGGCGCCGTGGCGCTCGGCCATCGTGCGTGATCCAAACTCGGACGCACACGTGCTGCCAGTCGCGACCTCAGGCTTCACGCCGCGCGACGTGTTCGGCTCGGAAGCCATGGAGCGCCTCGTCGGTGAGCTTCGCGCGCACTATGACCTGGTGATCCTCGATTGCGCGCCGATCCTCGCCGTCGCCGAAACCCGCATTCTGGTAAAGCAAGCCGACACCACTGTACTCGTCGCGCGCGCTGGCCGCTCGGCCATCGGAGCGGTGCGCTCAGCCGTGGCGCAAACCGAAGGCGCCGGCGGCAAGGTGCTCGGCATCGCCCTCAACTGCGTGCTACCGCACTGGCAGAGCTACGCCGACAGCCTCTACTTCTACCAATCGAAGTCGTACTACAGCGTCTCCTGACGCCGCTTCACGGCATCGAGCATCGCTTCAGCCACGCGCTCGCCAATGGCGGGCGCGTGTGCGTTTGAGACATAGGTGTGCCCACCCTGCGCAAGCATGCGCTTCAGCGTTGAGCGTCCCCGAAGCTTCAGCGCCCCACGCAAAACAGCGACGGCATCTGCCGCCACAAGCAGATCGCGGTTGGCGCGCACAGCGAGCCCCTCGCACGCCTTCGGCGTCGCCACCACCGGGCAGCCAAGCGCCATACCGTCGAGCACTTTGAGCTTCACGCCGCTGCCGCCGATCACCGGCGCAAGGAAAATTCCGCCGCCGCTCAAGACAGCAAGATCATCGACGCGGCCAAGGAACCGGAAGCGGCGCGCGTCCATCTCCGCCGCTAGCTCCGGCGCATGATCACCCACGGCTTCGATCTCCGCGCTTTCGGGCCACTCACCTACGGCTTCCAAATCTTTCACTGCCGCAGCCAGCGCACGCAGCATCACGATATTCTCGCCATAGCGCATGTTGCCGAGGAAAATTAGCCGATCGCCAACTGTTTCTGACAGGGGTCGCGCGGCAATCAGCGGCGGTGCCGCCATGACGTTCGGCGCATCGAACGATGCCGCCTCAACTGGCGACGTGAAAAGAACCAGATCGGCATGACGCACCATTTCGCGCTCATACGCCGCGCAGCGCCGGGATTCCGCGCGCAGGATTGGCCGCGCGAACGCACGCGCCATCGGCGCAAGCGGGCCGACGCGCCGGGTCAGAAAGCCCATGACTTCGTAGTCTTTGCCCGCCGCCTGTGCGTAGCGTGTCGAGAGAAGATCGTCGTAATCGACGATACGTGCGCACGTCGGCGCGATATCCGCCGCCAAAGGTGCGAGCCGCAGCATGTCGACATACACCGCCGCCGCCCCGCTCTGCTGCGCTAAACGCGCGACCGCGGCGCGCGCAGTCGTGCTGTGGTACAGCCACGCTTGCATCGGCAACGCGTCCAACCGCACCACATTCAGCGCTGCCGCGAGCGGATTGGCGAGCGGCAAAAAAGTTATGCCTTCATCGTGCACAGCGCCGGTTGGCGCTCCAAACACCACCAATCGCGGCTCAAACGCCAGCTTCGCCTGTGCAATCCGCTGACGCAGCATCGACGCGCGCCCGCTGTTCTCAGCATACGGGTGCCGGCTCAGCAGCATCAGGAGCGCGGGCTTGGTCACGTCTGCACGCGCGCCGCTTCAAACACGATCTTCAATTCATCTTTCGGCTGCAGAAACACTTCGTTTGGCGTTGACGCCAGACGGGCACGCGCTTGTGCGATCTGCGTATGGTCCAGCCTTTCGATGAACGCTGGCAGCGTCTCCTCTAAGGGCTCGGCCAACGTGAAACCAACGCCGTGCGCGTCGATCCAACGCCCCGTCTCACTATCCGACGGCGCAATTGGCGGTGCGCAATAATATCCGCCCTCATAGAGGCGGTTCGGCAGCAACCACTTCGAGTTCGCGCCTGGATCGTGGAAATCACCCGCCCACACCAAATCCACGTCAGCATAAATGGAAGCGAGATCGCCCGGCCACGCGTAACGGCCGCCGAAGCTCACATTTGTACGGCCTGCAAGCTCTGCCTCGAAATTTCCAAGCTCGGTTCGCGCCGGCGCGCCGCGGAGCGAGAGTTCTACGCGCTCCGGAAACCGATCCGCCAACGACAGCAGCAAGCGTAGACTGCGGCGGCAACGCAAATTGCCGAACCAGCCAATGCGGATCGGGCCCGAGCGCGCGACCGGCGTAATGGGTCGCGCACCATAATCGAACCCCCAAGGCAGACGATTCTCAATGAGCAACGTCCTGGCACGGCCGGCCTGGCGCTTGTCGAAGTATTCGCGTGCGAAGGCAGGCGAGCTGATGACCACCGCACTGGTATCGGCGAGCAAGCGCCGCTCGATCCCACGCATCACCGTACCGAGCGGATCATCGCGGGTCATGAAGCGATGCACGTCAAGGCACTCATAGACGAGCGCCGCGCGCGAGCCACTCATGCCGCGCGCCCAATGCGCGAGCGCCAGCATATCAAGATTGCGCGCGTAGAGGACATCCGCCCGCGCCAGCGTCTCGCGGTGCGCGCGCAGGATTGGCTTTGCGCGAAACAACGCGCCTATGCGCTGGGCGAAGGCCGCATCGCTAGTTTCGCCCAGGTCAACGTTCGGCCACGCCGTTGCCGCCGCCGGGCCGCGGCGCATGGTGAACGCACGAACTACGGCGCCGGCATGCCCGAACGCCTGAATCCGGCGTTCAACCGCCGGATCGTGAGCGTCGTGTCCAAAGAAAATCAACTCTGCCAAGCGCGCCTACCAGGGGATCAAGGGCCCCGAGTCTCGGCCTCGCGCAAGGGCTTACGCCGGAAAAGCCTCAGGCGTTGCTGCGCTTGCGCGCAACCACGCGATCTGCGCCGGCAGCGGCGCGCGCCTTCGCCAACTTCAAGCCTGGCTTCCAAAGTTCGCCGCGGTCCCGCATCGAGCGCGGCGCATCCCACAGGATCAGCGCATCGGTGGTGAGCGACCAGGCCAGCGTATAGGCCTTATACTGGCTCGCCTCTTCCTCATCAGCGTCCACCACGGCGCTGACGCCAATCACGCCGGGGCGTGCGCTCAGATAATAGCGCTTTGCCGTTTTCAGCGGCTCAAGCTCCTCGCGCGACAGCGGTGACGGACCCACCAGCGCCATGTCGCCGGCAATCACGTTAAACAGCTGCGGCAGACGCTCCAGCGCGCGCCGCCACTTCGCCTGAGGGCCCTCGGCTTGAACCGCAATCGCGGTCAAGTCGTTAGCAGGCGCCTCATCCGGCTCACCAGGAAGCCGCAAACGCTCGATCTGCGCCGACGGCGGATCAATGCGAAGCTTGAAGCACTTAAATATCCGCCCGCCATACCCGATGCGCTCATGCACCAGGAAGACTGGCGCGGAGTGACGCAACTTGGAAACTAGGGCGGCGAGCAATAGCACCACCAGCCAAACTGGCGCACTAATCAGGGTGAGCGTGAGATCAACTGCACGCTTGGACCATCCGCCGAGAACCGCATCGTAAGAAACCACGGGCGCACTCGCGAGATCACGCCGGAGCGCGGCCTCGAACGCATTATTGGTTTCCGCATTCTGCGAACCTTGCTGGTCAGCCGACCCGCGAGGCAATTGGATGAGCATTTGCGATCCTAGGGGCTTAGCTCTGGGAGATTAAGTACAGCCGTTGAAAGTGCAATCGCCAACAACCTGCGCGCCGCTAATAATTGTGAGCCGCCGCTAGTGGGCCACAGAAAGACGCGCTTGCAGCGAGAAATGCCGGCCACGCATCTCCTGCTTGTGGATAAAATCGCGGCGCACGAAACATTGGCCTCGCCGCGACGTTGAGCAGGCGGCTGAGGCTGGGGATTGCGCTTCGGCACGCACCATCGCAGACAGCACGTGGGGCGGGGAGCGCGAGACGAGTGACGGCACCACTGACAAGCGACCGGACGAGGTACGAGCCCGGAACGCTTGGGGCGGCCACGTTGCGCGCCAGCCGGCCCTCTCCTTCTCTGTTAGGCTTTCGCGTGCGCCGGGCCATCGTCCGCCAGGCGCTTCCTGTTATCCTCATTACACTCGCGATCGGCGGCATCGGCGTCTTGTACGACGTGTCCGGCGGTGTGCGGCCCCTTCCGGCCAGCTCGTTTTGGGGACCGCTTGGGTTAGCCGTCGGACTCGGGTTTGCGCTGATCGCTGAAATCGGAAGAAACACAGTCACTTCGCTCTCGAGCTTCGGAAAACATCGTGGCTACGCCATCCTAGGCGCCGCGCCCGAGCTTCTGCCGCGCACTCTGCGCCAGCTGCCGCCCGACAAACGCTCGCCGGCAGGCTGCGTCACCTTCCAGCCCGCCTCCCCTTTCGCGACTGCCTTCCGTGACCTCCAGGGCGCTCTGCCGGACGGCGGGATCGTCTCATTCATCGCCGCCTTTCAGGACGACGGCGCAACGACGGCAGCGCTCTGCACGGCGCTCAGCGCCGCTCAGCAGGAC
>JAWXAM010000075.1:0-20998 GCA_034439495.1 Terricaulis sp.
CTCCATGCCCTTTTCGCCGGTGCCGCGGGCAAGGTGTCCGTCACCTTGGACTTTGCGGTTTCACTCCCCGCAAACATTTGATGGATCTCCGCGAAACATTGCTTCGACCGCTCCCGCCGACCGTGTCACGCACCTTTCGAGTTTCGGACGTCTACGAAAGCTCCCGTGTGCGAACGAGCTGATGATAGGCACGGTTTCAACTCGGTCGGATTGGTGCGCTCAATTTTTGTAAGTTGGAGCGCGCGGCTCCGCCGCGCATCGGAGCTAAAGCTTGGAATTGCTGCTCAAATGCGGCGGGGAGCGCCGCGCTCCAACCTGCAAGCGTTTACGCTCAGTGTTGGATAGGCGCCGCTCTATCCTCCAACTACGCTTCCTGGCCAAGCGGCGAAGCCGCGCCGAGCCGGGATCCAGGGGCAAACACACGACACGCGGCCCCTGGGTCCCGGCTCTTCGCTGCGCTGCGGCCGGGAAACGTGGTTGTGCGTGTGTTCTGCAAGTGTCGAAGTTCCGGTTCTGGCCCAATTGAGACGTCCGGGTGCTGGTGGTAGCTCTCAAGGATGGCAGTCCATATTCCTTCGCACCTCAGAGAAAGGTTCGATGCTCTCGAGCGTATGCCTGCCGCGTCCGGGCTGCCTGCGCCCTGGATTGGTCCGATAGTCATTGCTGTCGGTGGCCTGACTGATGTTGGATACGGCGACTCGTCCGATCTACTCATCTGCGTTTCTAGCAATGGACGCAGTGTGATTGATTGCCTGGCGGGTGGCAAAGTTGCCCGTGATGACGGCAACGACTTTACGTTTGACGCCGGAAATCTGCTTGTAGGTGGTCTTGGGCCCCTGGCTGACAAGCAGATAAGGACAGCGGGTCTGGCTGGCGGGGGGCTGCCAAGCGCTACGAAGGATGGCTGGAGCGTGCAGCGTCACCCGTTTGCCTTTCCCGATGAGCAAGTGTTTGTCGCGCCACCAGGCCAGGCCATGTTGTGGACCCCAAGGGGCGAAGAAATGAATCTAACCAAGCTCGGCGGATTCATCACCGAGATAAGAACGTTCGGATTCTCGCCGACCGGACTTTCGTTCGTCGTCGCGACATCGTCAGACGTAATAATCTTCTCACGCACCTAACATCCGCCTTCGGCGAGAAGCGAACTGAGCTTCCCGCTCATTAATGCTTCCCACGTCGCGCGAGCTGGGTTGAGACCGGCGTCTCGCGGCGATGCGCATCAACCTTAATTTCCGCGCGTAGAGCGCCTAGCGGCGCGGGGTTTGCACCAGATCGGGGCACGCTTGGTGCGGGAAAGCCACTCGCCTCGTTGGCATGGCCGTTGCAGCCGCCCTCGTTAACGCCCGCAAACCGCGGGCTGCGCGGGAGTTTACGATGTACTTCGATCAAGAGGACGATGAGCGCGATCCGTTCGCGGCCTTCGGCGATCTCGACGCCGATACTGACACGGACGCCGATCCGGATTTCGGATCTGAAGACCCGGTGACGGCGCATGACGAGCCGACCGTGGTTGAACCGGAAACGCAAACCAAATTGAAGACTGGCTTCTCATGGGCCGCCTTCATGGGCGGCTTGACCGCCATTCTCTGGATCGCCGGCGCTGTCGGCGGCCCGATTTCGTATTTCGGCGTCGATGCGCTGATGAATATGGACCCGGCCATGCAAGCCGGCCTGGTCGCGCTCGCGATCGGCCCTGCCCTGCTGTTCTGGGTGACGGCTTCGGCCGCTGGCGACGCCATGAAGGCGCGCCGCATCGCAACGCACCTGACGCAACGCATGACGAGCGAGCCGCGCTTCCCGACGGAAGCGACCGAGCAGCAAGCCAAGCAGCTCACTGAAACGGTGAAGGGCGAGATCGAGTCGTTGAACGACGCGGTGTCGTCGGCGCTGAACCGCCTCGCTGAGCTGGAGAGCGCGGCGCAACGCAACGCACACCTCTTTGGTGAAGCGGTCGCGGCCTCGCGTGACAACGTCGAGACCATGACGCACGCGCTGAAGAGCGAGCGTGACGCTGTGGTGGCCTTGAATGGCGATCTGAAGGACCAGACCGAGACGATCGCGCATTCGATCGGCCGGCAAGTGCGCTTGCTGCGTGAAGCGTCGAAAATGGTGAAGACCGAGGTCGTCGCTGCTGAAGATGCGCTCGAAAGCCACCTCGCCTCGTTCACGGCCTCGGCCACGGTGATGGGCGAGCGCACGGCGCATTTCCATGTCGTTGCTGACAAAGCTTCGGCCGCAACGTCGAGCTTGAATGGCGCGATGACGGAAATGCTGGAAGGCCTGGCGCAAGCCACGCGTCTGACCGAAACGGCGAAGAAGGCGACGGCGGAAGCTGTGCTGGCGGCGAACGAAACGGCCGGCGCTGTGCGTGAAACCACGCGCACCGCGGTTTTCGAAGCCAAGCGCGCAGCGCAACTGATCCGCGCCGAAAGCGTCGCCATGCAGGAAGCTGCAAACGACACGCTGGCCAAGCTGCAAAGCGCAGCGAGCGCGGCGCGTGCGGCTTCAGTCGAAAGCGAAGCGGCTGCTGACCGTTACACCGCCACGATCGAAAAGCGCCTCAACGCGCTGGCGAGCACGGCCGGCGCGAAGAAGGTCAGCGTCCAGCGTCAGCCTGAGCCGGCTGTGATGGAAGAAGCGACCTCGTTGCATGCGGCGGCCCGTGTGGCCGTGGCGCGCGGCGCCGGTGGTGGTTCGTCCTACGCCGAAGTCGAGACGCAGCCGAAGCGCGCTTTCAAGGGCTTTGGTTCGTGGGGCAATTTCATGCCGCCGCAACAGCGCGAAGAAGAAATCGCGCCGACCGCGGCCAATGAAGGCGGCTCGCTCGAACTGGCTTCGTTCGGCAACGCTGACGACGAACTGCGCGCTGGCGCGATCAATCTGGTGATCAATTCGGGCGTCGATATCGACGACGTGTTGGCGCCGGTCGATCTCGACCGCATCGCTCGCTCTTCGCGTGATGGCGCAACTGCCCGCCGCCGTGCGGTGGTGGACGCAGCGCCGGGCGCCGTGGGCCGCATCTCGCGCCACATGAAGCGCAACGCCAATGCGCAAGAACTGGCCGCCCAGTTCCGCTCACGCCCGGACCTCGCCAAGAGCGAGAAGAAGGGCGAAGGCTCGGACCTGGTTCGTGCTTACCTGCTGATCGACGCGGCGCTCGCCTCGTAATCAGTCTTCCGCGGCGGCGGAGGCCAAAGCTTCCGCCGCTGCATCTGCCGCAAACTCCCCAATGCGCGCGCTGCCTTCACGGGCGGCGCGCGCAAGCGCATCAGCCGCTATTTGTGACGAACGCGCGCTAACTGGCGCTTCAGTCGAGATGATGCGCGAGGCGACGATCTGGCGGCCGCGGCGGACGAGCCGCACTTCAGCGACGAAGCGCGCCGTCATGGTCTCTTCCTGCACCTCAAAGTCGAGCACTTCCCAGCGCACTTCAAAATCGGCGCTGGCTTCGCCTGAGCGTGTCGCGGCGCGGAAGCGGCCCTGGCGCACCATGGTCTCGACGAGCATTTGCTGGAGTGCATCGGACGCGCGCGAGGACCATTGGGTTTGATCAACGTAAGCGATGCTATCACCGGTGCGCCAGATGAGGTCGCCGCCAAGAATGGCGCGTTCGCCATTGGGAGCAGCGACGCCGACAACCGCATCGATAGGCGCGCCTTGTGAGGCGGTGACGTTTTGCGCTTCGAGGATGAAGGTGCGCGGCGGCGGCGGCGGCTCGGGCAGCAGCGTGATGCAACCACCGAGCGCGGTCAGCGAGGCGAGAAGAAGGGCGCGCATCATTGATCGAGCTCCACGGTGGGCCGCGGCGCGCGCGGCGTAAGGACGGATGGGTTTTCATCGATATTATCGGCGACGCGGCTGATCGAAGTCGCCGCGCGGCGGATTTCTTCGGCGGCGAGCGCCAGCTCAGGCAGCGTTTCACCGGAGGCGACGCTGGCGGCGTTGTTGATCTCGGTCAGCGTGGTGTCGAGGTCGGCGAGATCGGATTGCATCTGGCGCGCAAGCACGGCGATTTCACGCGCCGCCTGCCCGCCTTGATTGATCACTGAATCTTGCGCCGCGAGTTGCGACGACACGGATTCGAGATTCTCGATGATGCGGGTGACGCGCTGGATGTTCTCGTCGGTGAGCAGATCGCGCACCGAGGCCATGGCTTCGCTGGCGCGCAGTGCGATGTCTTCCGAGCGTGCGAGCAATTCATCGACCTGCGAGCCGCGACCTTCAAGGCGCGGAGGCGGGCCGCCGAAGCCGGCGCGCAAAAGCTCGGCGTTGGCGCTGCCGGGCGAAAGCTGAATGAGAGTGACGCCGGTAAGGCCGATTGGTTCGAGCTGGGCGGTGGAATCGGTTTTCACCGGCACGTCTGTCGAGACACGAATACGGGCGATGACGCGATTGGTGTTGTCCGGATCGATGCGCAAGGTATCGACTTCGCCGACCTTGATGCCGTTGAAGCGCACTTCGCCGCCTTCGGTGAGGCCGCGCACTGGATCGGCGAAGACGACGTCAAACTCGTTGAAGCCGCGCCGCAGCTCGCCGCCCGTGATCCACATCGCGAACAACATGATCAGAACTGCGCCGAGCACTGTCGCCGCACCGATGAAGACGTAATTGGCTTTCGTTTCCATGGGACTACCTTTCCGCTGCGCCGCGCGTTGCGGCGCGGCCTCGCGGTCCTGAAAAATACTCCGCCACCCAACCGGTGGCGTCTTTCTCGATTTCCGGAATGGTGCCGATTGCTGCGACCTTGCCGCCGTAAAGAACAGCGACGCGATCGGCGATGGCGTGAAGCGTGTCGAGATCGTGGGTGACGAGGAACACGGTGAGCCCGAGGGAGCGGGCGAGATCGCGCGTCATCTCATCGAAATTGCCGGCGGAGATCGGATCAAGGCCGGCGGTGGGTTCATCGAGGAACAGCAATTCCGGATCGAGCGCGATGGCGCGGGCGACGGCGGCGCGTTTGCGCATACCGCCGGAGATCTGCGCCGGCTTCTTGTGATGGGCGCTTGGATCGAGGCCGGCCATGGAGAGCTTCAATGCAGCGATGTGCGCGCGCAGCGGCGCGGAGAGCTGCGTGTGCTCGCGCAGTGGCGCTTCGACGTTTTCGAGAATGGTGAGCGTCGAGAACAGCGCGCCGTCTTGAAACATTACGCCGCGGCGCGGCTCAAGGTTGTTCTCATCAAAGTAGGGAAAGGTGATCTCCCCTTCCGTCGCTTCGTCGAGGCCGACGATTTCGCGCAGCAGGACGGACTTGCCGCAACCAGACGGGCCGACGACGCCGAGGATTTCACCGCGGCGCACGTCGAGGTCGAGGCCGTCATGCACGGTCTGCTCGCCGAAGCGAGTGACGAGCCCCTTGATGCGAATGGCGATTTCTTCGCTCACCAATTCATCTCCAGGAACCAGAGGGCGAAGATCGCATCCAAGAGGATGACCATGAAGATCGCTTGCACGACGGATGTCGTGACACGCTGGCCGAGGGAGCCGACGTCGCCGCCAACGCTGAGGCCCTGCTTGCAGCCGATAATGGCAAGTGCGAGCGCGAACGCCGGCGCTTTGGAGAAGCCGACCCAAAAGTGCTGCGCCGGCACGACTTCGGCGATGCGCGCAAAGAACATGGCGGGGCTGATGTCGAGTTCGCCCCAGCACACCAGCAAGCCGCCAAGGATGCCGGACATCATCGCGCCGAACGTGAGGATGGGCGTCATCACCAGCATGGCGATGACGCGCGGCGCGACCAGCGCATCCATCGGATCGATGCCCATGACACGCATGGCGTCGATCTCTTGGCGCATCTTCATGGCGCCGATCTCGGCGGTGAAGGCGCTGTTGGTGCGGCCCGCGAGGATGACGGCGGTGATGACAACGCCGAATTCGCGCAGCATGGAGAAGGCCACGAGATCGATAGTGAAAACCGTCGCGCCGAAATCGCCGAGGATGCGCGCGCCGAGATAGGCGACGACCATGCCGATGAAGAACGAAAGCAAGAGCACGATCGGCAGCGCGTTGAGGCCGGCGACTTCCATCGTGTGGACGATAGAGACCCAACGGATGCGGCGCGGATTGGTGATCATGCCAGCGAGCACGGTCAGCGTCTGGCCGAAGAAGCCAATCGTCTCGATGATCTCTTCGCCGACGGCGCCGACACTGCGGCCGACGCTATCGAGGACACCGACGACGCCCGTTAACTTTTCAGGCGGCGGCGCCGGCTCGGCATTCGCTTTGCGCGCTGCTTGAAGAAGTTTAATTGCGTTAACGTGTTGGCCGCGAATGGCGATGCGGGTTTCTTCGCCGGCGGGGCTGTCGCGGAAGGTGCGATCGATCAGGTAAGCGCCGGCGACATCGAAGCGGCCAAGCTCGCCGACATCGACGACAGCGCCTGGCTTTAGACGTGCAGCAAGCGCGGACAGGTCATTCTCGAGGCTGGCGATGGTGTCCACCGTCCAGTCCCCGCGCAGCGCCAGCACTGGCGCGCGGTCATCCTCGCGGAAATCGAAAGTGGCCGTTGCGGCCATATTTGAGTCGTTCCCTGTACGGTTGGGCGTGCCTGCCCACCCAACCGATAAGCGCTAACAGAAAATATTAGGCAAAGAAGCCAAACGCGCGCGGCGGGCGATGTTCCCGCGCGACGGGCGATTTCTTAAGGCTGTGGTGTGGCGGGAACGCGCTTGCGCGGTTGCAAAAGCAAGATCGCGAGGCCGCCGCCGATAACGCACAATGCGGCCATGGCCCAGTAACCACGCGCGCCGACATGATCGTAAAGATAACCTGAAAGCAGCGTTGAACAGCCCATCAGCACGCCGGCCGATAGCGCTGCGTAAAGTGTCTGCGCCATGGTGGCGGAATGCTCCGCGGCTTCGCGGTGCACGAGGCGCATGGCGCCGACATGCGCTGCTGCAAAGCTTAACGCGTGCAGCGCTTGCAAAGGCCAGAGCGCAAAGCCGAGCGGCGCAAACCCCATGGCGAGCCAGCGCGCAATGCCGCCGGCGGCGCCCATGAGGATCAACGCTTCAGACGATACGCGTCGCTCAATGAACGGCAGGCTGAACAGGAACGCGATTTCGATGGCGACGCCGAACCCCCAAAGGATTCCCACCATCTCCGGCGATATGCCCTGCCCGCGCCAGACGATGGTCGAGAAGCCATAATAGAAGCCGTGCGCGCTTTGGATGAGGCCGCACGCGATGATGAGAATGACGAAGCGCCGATTGCGCAGGAGTTCGCCAATGGCGCCGCGGCGCGCAGCGCGTGTCTGCACCAGAGGCGGGTCGTGCTTGAGGCCAAGCCACGATGTGGCGACGACGAGCGCAAGGCCAGACAGGACCCAGATGACGACGGCGCCTAAGCCGAAGCCGGAAATGAGTACGCCGCCGACGATGTTAGCGACGATGAAGGCGAACGAGCCGATGCCGCGCGCGACACCGTAGCTGAGCTTGCCTTGCGCAGTGGCGCGCAAAGTTGCGGCTTCGATGAGGGGCGTCAGCGCTTGCGTGAGCGAAAGCGCGATGAAGCCGAGGACGAGGAGCTGCCAGAAGCTGTGCGCGATGAAAAAGAAAGCGGCGTAGGCGATCACGGCGGCGACGGAGACGTATTTCAGCGGCGTGCCGCGATCGCTGGCGCCATCGGCCCAATAGGCTATGGCGGGGCCGGTTAGGATGCGCGCGAATTGGGCCAGAGACAGCACTGCGCCGATCTCGGCGCCGGAGAGCGCGCGTTCGACTTCGAGCCAGCGCGGCAGAAAAACCAGAATGACGCCGGTCGTGCCGAACAGCGCCGACATCACCATGGTGACGCGGGCGGCACGGGAGTTGAGGATGGATTCGGCGGTCACGGTCGCTAGCGCGTAGCATTGTGACCGCCATGACGCGAGGCGCCCCTCCCCCAAGGGGCAGGGGAAGTAGCGCTAGCCTTGCTCCTGGCGCCTCCTGCCCGTAACCAAGCGGCATGTACGGATACACGCCCCCACACCGCCGCGACCTCTATCCCGCGATCGAGGCCAATCAGACCGAGATGCTGAAGGTCTCCGATCTGCACACGGTGTATGTGGAGCAGAGCGGCAATCGATCAGGCCTGCCGGCGGTGGCGCTGCATGGCGGGCCGGGCGGCGGCTCCTCGCCGGAGATGCGACGCTTTTTTGATCCGAAGCGCTATCGCGTGGTGATGATGGATCAGCGCGGTTGCGGGCGCTCGACGCCGCACGCGGAGCTGCGTGAGAACACGACGTGGGATTTGGTCGCCGATATCGAGCGCGTGCGCGAGAAGCTCGGGATTGAGAAATGGCTGGTGTTCGGCGGCTCGTGGGGCTCGACGCTGGCGCTGGCCTATGCGGCCAAGCACCCGGAGCGGGTGGCGGGACTGGTGCTGCGCGGGATTTTTACGCTGCGCAAAAGCGAGATCGACTGGTTCTACCAGAATGGCGCAAGCCAGGTATTTCCGGACGCGTTCGCGCGCTATGCGGCGGCCATACCGGAGGCGGAGCATGGTGACTTTCTCGCTGCGTATCACAAGCGCCTCACCTCCCCGGATTGGGATACCCGCCTTAAAGCTGCGCGTGCGTGGGCGCGCTGGGAAGGCGAGACGATCTCGATCGCGGGGCCAAGCGCGCTGCCGTCACGATTTAACGAGGATCGGTTCGTCGAAGCGTTTGCGCGGATCGAGAACCATTATTTCGTCAATCACGGCTTCTTCGAGCATGATGGCTGGCTCTTGGATCAAGCGCCGCGTATGCGCGCCATCCCCTGCCGGATCGCGCAAGGCCGCTATGACATGTGTACGCCGCTGACGACGGCGTGGGAGTTGAAGCAGCGTTGGCCGGAAGCAGAGTTGGAGGTGATCCACGATGCTGGGCATTCGTCGCTGGAGCCTGGGATTGTGGATGCGTTGATCCGCGCGACGGATTGGATGGCGGATAAAGCCGCTTGGTAGCTACCACAACCACCCGCGCGCGCCGTGTTGGTCGCGGTGGAGGTCGATGCTGAGGACGATGGCGTAGCCGGCGAGCAGCGTGAACATGGCGGTGCCGCCATAGCTGATGATCGGCAGCGGGA
Source organism: Terricaulis sp. (assembly GCA_034439495.1). Lineage (GTDB taxonomy): Bacteria > Pseudomonadota > Alphaproteobacteria > Caulobacterales > Aquidulcibacteraceae > Vitreimonas. The sequence continues at coordinate 9,045 of JAWXAM010000075.1, forward strand.
TGCCGACGACGGGCACGAGGCCGATCACCATCGCGGTGTTGATGAACACATAGCACGCAAGCGTCGCGGCGATGCCGGCGGCGGCGAGTTTGCCGAACAGCGACCGCGCGCGCAGCGCCACTTGCATAGTAAGCGCCATCAGCGCGCCGAAGAGTGCGAGCACGAGGAAGCCGCCGACGAGGCCGAATTCCTCGACGATCATCGTGAAGATGAAGTCGGTATGTTTTTCAGGCAAAAAGTCGAGCTGGCTTTGCGTGCCTTGCAGATAGCCGCGGCCGAACAGGCCGGCCGAGCCGATGGCGATCTTCGATTGCAGCACGTGATAGCCGGCGCCGAGTGGGTCATCGGTGATGCCGAGGAAGACGTTGACGCGATCGCGCTGATATTCATGCAGGATCGAGGTGTAGGCGAAGATGGCGCCGCCGACGGCGACGATGGCCCCCGCTGCAATCACACGCCAAAGCAAGCCGCCGAGGAACATGATCGACACGCCGGCGAACAGGATCATCAGCGCGGTGCCGAGGTCAGGCTGGTGCATGACGAGCGCAACCGGCGCTGCAATCATCAGGAACGCCGGGACGATCCACAAAACGGTGCCGGTCTTGCGCGCATCGAGCTGGTGATAATAGCGCGCCAGCGCCAGCACGATCGCGACCTTCATCAATTCGGATGGTTGCAGTGACAACGGCCCGATATCGAGCCAACGCTGGGCGCCCATCCGCGTTGCGCCGAAGAGCTCGACCCCAACCAGCAACAAGAGCGCCGCGCCGTAGAGTGGATACGCAATCGCCAACCAGAAGCGCGCATCGAGCAGCATCGCCCCTAGAATGATGACCGACATCATCGCGGCGAAGCGGACGGCGTGCGTCAGCGGCATGTCCGTCCAGGCGCCGGATGAGACCGAGAAGTGCATCAGCACGCCGACAAAGGCGATGGCGCAGAGGATCGTGATGATCCCCCAGTTCAGTTTGGCGAACCGATCGAACAGCGTGTTCGAGCCTTGATTGAGGGCGATCGTCATACGCTGCGCCCCAATTGTTCTTCGAGTTGGGCGAGCCTTGCCGGTTCGCGGCGTGATGGATCGCGCAACAATGTCGAACGCATGATCTCTTTGGCGATCGGACCGGCGACGGATGAGCCGGCGCCGCCGTGTTCGACGATGACGGCGCACGCATAGCGCGGCTCGTGCCACGGGCCGAAGCAGCAGAAGAGCGCGTTATCGCGGAAACGCCATTCAATCGTGGAGAAGTGGCGGCCCCGGTTGGAGCCCAGCGCGCGCACCTGTGCAGTTCCGGTTTTGCCGGCGATCTGAACGGGCTGCCAAGAGCGGTTCTCGGCCGTGAGCGGGACAGCCGCGCCGGTTTCAGGATGGCGCACAAGTTCGAGTGCGCCGGCGCGCATCGCGGTGCCGCCTGGCTCGTTGCAGACGCCGTACATGCCGTCGCGGACGCGCGCGAGATATTCAGCTTCGACGCCGGCGATATGCGGCGGCCGCGGCGGATCAACGGAGGCGGTGGCGCGCGTTTCGCGCACGAGGCGCGGTACGACTGCCAGCCCGTTATTGCCGAGGCGCGCCGCCATCACTGCGAGTTGCAACGGCGTCACGCCCATGGCGCCCTGCCCGATGCCGTAGTTCACGGTGAGACCGCCGGTCCATCCTTCGTTGCGGTTGGCGCGCCACCACACCGGATCGGGGATGAGGCCGTCACGGATGTTCGGCACGTTGATGTCGAAGTGCTCGCCGAGGCCAAACTGGCGAGCGACGGCGGCGATGCGTTCGGGACCCGCGCGCAAAGCGGCTTGATAGAAGTAGACGTCGCACGAGTGCTTGATCGCGTCGTGCAGGTTCATGCGGCCGTGACCACCGGCGCGCCAGCAGTGGAACGTGCGGCCGCCGTAGAAGAAGCCGCCCGAGCAACCAACCGCCCAATTGTCTTCGACGCCGGCTTGCTTGGCGGCGATGCCGACGATCATCTTGAACGTCGAGCCCGGAGCGTACACGCCGGTTACCGTCTTGTGGTAGAGGGGCTTCTTCTCATCGAGATTGTAGCCGTCGAAATTGGCTTGGCTGATGCCGTTGACGAAGAGGTTCGGATCGAACCCCGGCGCCGAGGCCATCACCAGAAGATCGCCGCTATAGATGTCCATCACCACGGCGGAGCCGGATTGCTCGCCGAAATTCTGCATGGCGATGCGCTGCAGATCGTGATCCAGCGTCAATACGACGCCAGAGCCGCGGATGGGATCGCGCCGCTCGGTTTCGTCCTCGCCCTGCTCGACACCGCGCGCGTTGACGATGACTTTGCGCCAGCCGGCTTCGCCGTGAAGCACATCTTCCATCGACGCTTCGAGGCCGGCTTTGCCGACACGCACATGCGGATTGCGCAGATAGACTGAGCGGCTCTGCCCCTGCTCCGGATCGGCCATGGCGGCGTCGAGATCGCGTTGCGTTGGCTTTTGCACGTAGCCGATCGGGTGGCCGTAGACGATGTCATACGGGTATGCGCGCACGTCGGCCGATTGCGCGACGATGCCGCGTAGTTCCGGCAGGCGCACATTGATGGCGTTGAACTGCTCCCAGGTCAGGCCTTCCTGCAGCGGCTGCGCTTCATAGCGCGAAGAGCCGCGGACGCGGAGCACGGCGCGCCGCGCCCAGTCAGCGTTCAGCCCGAGAATTTGGCCGACGCGGCCGACGACCTCTTCGAGATCATCGACATCGTCCTGGATGACGGCGACTTGATAATCCTTGCTGGTTTGCGCCAGGATAGTGCCGAAGCGATCGTAGATGATGCCGCGCGGCGGCGCGACGATACGGGTGTCGAAGCGGTTTTCGTCGGCGGCGGCTGTGTATTCGCGGCTGATCAGATTGGTGGCTTGCAGCTGGCCGAGGCGAAACAGGATCGCGCCCATGACGCCGGCGCCCGCAAACGACAGCAAAGCCGCACGGCGATTGAAGATGACGTTCGCATCCCGCTTGGGGAGCGTGGAGCCGACGCGTTTGCCCTTCATCTGCGCCCTCCTGACGGGCTGTTGGTCGAGGTCATGTAGAGCGGCCGCACCAACGGAAACAGGATCGCGGTAATCAGCGCCGCCTCAGCGTACGGCACGACTGCAATCGGCACGATCAAGCGTTCTACGCCGACCACGATCAAAATACTCAAGAGCGCAGTGACGATAAAGCCGCCCCAGAGCGAAACCAGATTGGGCGCAGACATGGCGACCGCCGCAATGCGGCCGATCAGATAGGCCGAGAGATAAACCAGCACGAAGAGCCCGTACGGCCCGCCGGCAAGCTGATCGTGCAGAAGCCCAAGCAGCGTGAGCGCGAGAGGCGCGCGCCAGCCGCTCTCATCTTCCGCGGCCCAGCCATAAGCGGCCCACAACACTGCGAGCGGCAAAGGCGGCTGTGCGAACAATGGGCCGAGCGGCAACGCTGGCAGGATCACGCTCGCGACCGCAAGCGCCAAACCCCACGCGCGCAACGCGCGCCGGCTCGGCGCACGAAGGCTAAACGCGTTCACTCTTGCGGCTCCGCGGCTGGGGTCGCGGGCGGCGGCGTTTCCTGCGCGGGCGGCGTGGTGGCGGCCGGCTGTTGTTGCGGGCGCGGCTGCTGTTGTTGCTGAGCGGGACGCGGACGCGGCGGCGTTGCGGCGGCCGGGGCCGTGCTCGGCGCAGTAGGCGGCGGCGCCATGGTTTGGCGCGTAATCGAGGAGACTGAGGAAGATGCGGTCAGCGGCGGGCCTTCGCCCGGCACGGCGTCAGCTTCCGGGGCTGGCACGGCGATGAATGGGATCAAGCGCACGAAGTCGATCGGCTGTTGCGCGGCGGCGAGCGCCACCCGCCAGCTGCCGTCATTCTGGCGGCGCGCGATTCCGACTGGAATGCCGCGCGGGAAGAGCCCCCCGTCACCGGAGGTGATCACGCGCTCGCCTTCGCGCAGCGCTTGCGCGCCGACGATGAAGTCCATGCGCGGCGCCTGCATTTGGTACGGGTGCGTGACCAGTTCGGGCGGACGCGTCGCCTGCCCGGCGAGCACGGCGCGCACGCGCGAAGCTTCGCCAAGAACCGGAATGCGGGAATTGTAATCGTCCAGCATCAGCACGCGCGAAGAGCGGCGGCCAACAGAGACGACGCGGCCGATAAGACCGTTTTCGTTGACGGCGATGAAGCCGATACGGACGCCGTGATCAGCGCCGGCGTTGGCGACGAGCGTGCGGGTGAACGGGCCGCCGCTATCAAGCACGAGTTGCGCGGCGATCGAGTTCTCGATGTCGGCGGATTCGCCGAATGCATCGGCCGGCATACGCAGCAATTCTTCGTAGCGCGCGTTGCGCTCAGCGAGGCGCTCAGCGAGCTGACGCCATTGTTGTAATTCGCGGTTCTCGCGCTCCAACTCCTGGACGCGCTCGGAGGCGTTCCACATGCCGCCAATGCGCTGGAAGAAGTTTTGGCCAGCGCGGGCTGGGCCGGTTGCAACGCGGCCGGCCGCGGCGGCGCTGTCATCGCCGGCCTGCATGGCGACATCAGTGCCAGGCGTCAGGCCGACACGCGCGACGATGAGCGCGAGCGCGCCGATCACCAGCACGATGGCCAGGAGTACGCCGGCGGGGATCCGCCGTCCCCCACCTGTACGCCGCAAAACGCTCCTGCGTCTGGCCACCTAAGCCGCCTCTTTTAAACCGCGCGCCGCAGCCGGTGCGCGGTGTCTGCCTCTACCTGAGCGGACGCTGATCCGCACCTTCGCGCCGCAGTCAGACTTCTTCCGTCAGCAAGCGACGCGCTTCGGACGAATTGAAGGTGTCGAGCGCGATGCCGCAGCCTTTAACGACGCAGCGCAGCGGATCGTCCGCCACCGAAACGCGGATCGAGATGCGCTCTTGCAAGACGGTGTCGAGATTGCGCAGCAATGCGCCGCCGCCAGTCATCATCAGGCCGTGGTCGAAAATGTCGGCGGCGAGTTCGGGCGGCATTTGCTCGAAAGCCTGGCGCACCGCGTCGACGATGCGGGTGACCGGTTCGGCCAGCGCATCGGCGACCATGGCTTCGGTGACGATGATTTCCTTCGGCACGCCGGAGAGATTGTCGCGCCCCTTGATCGGCATCGACATGCCTTGGCCGACGTCCGGCGCTTTGGCGGTGCCGATTTCCTTCTTGATGCGCTCGGCGGTGGAGTCGCCGATCATCAAATTTTCCTGGCGGCGCAGGTATTGGATGATGGCTTCGTCCATCTTGTCGCCGGCTTCGCGAAGCGAGCGCGACCAGACGAGGCCACCGAGCGAAAGCACCGCGATTTCCGTGGTGCCGCCGCCAATATCAACAACCATGCAGCCTGACGGATCGTCGATCTGGAGGCCGGCGCCGAGCGCGGCCGCCACAGGCTCTTCGATCAGCTTCACGCGGCGGGCGCCTGAAGCTTGCGCACTTTCCAAAATGGTGCGGCGCTCAACTGGGGTTGCGCCCGTCGGCACGCAGATGACGATCTGCGGGCTGATCAGCGCCGGGCGCGGGAGCACCTTGCGGATGAATTGCTTGATCATCTCCTCGGCCACGTCGAAGTCGGCGATGACGCCGTCACGCAGCGGGCGGATGACTTCCATGTTGCGGTGGGTTTTGCCGAGCATGGTCTTGGCTTCGGCGCCAACGGCGTAAACGACCTTGCGGCCGCCTTCGTTGACGTACGCCACCACCGACGGCTCATCGAGGACGATGCCGCGGCCTTTGACGTGAATCAGCGTGTTCGCGGTCCCGAGATCGATCGCCAGATCCGGCGCAACGAGACCGAACATGTTGCCGAGCATAAGTTGAAAACCCTCGCCGTTAAGAAGCGGCCGAATCAGCCCCGATTTGGGCTTAACGCGGCAAGCTTAACAATCCTGAGACGGCGTCGACCGTGAGGCCGAAATAAGGGCGTTGGGGGCGTCACGCGCGTTAAGCTTTACGCTTCGCGCTCAAGCGCCACCGACCGCCCCCAGTCGCCGACGCCCCTGGACTTGCCGTGATGCTATCAGGGATGCAAGGGGCGGGCCGCGTTTGGTCGCAGCCCTGCCGCATTTGTTCAGAAAGACACACAACACACGAAGCTGGCGCGCGCGCTTGCAGCGCACGCTTAGGCGCCCGATTATTCCGGTCGGGCAACCGAGGCCCGTTGGGGAAAAGCTTGGTCATCAAGACGTTAAGGTTCCTGGCGGCCGCTTTGGCGCTCGCCTTCGTCGGCACGGCGGCGGCGCAGACCAGCGTCGACGAGGCCGAACGCGGAATCGTGCGCGTCGTTGTGATCCTGCAAACCAGCGAAGGACGGATGCTTTACGGCTCCGGTTCGGGGTTTGTGGTCGCACCGAACTTAGTGGTGACCAACGCACACGTGGTAGCGGCGGCCCGCCAGCAGGGTGAATATGGCGTCGCCATCGTGCCGCCAGAGGGCGAAGGCCTGCTGCCGGCCAACATCATCCGCTATTCGCCGCTTTCGGAACTCGCGCTGCTGGAGTTCCGCGGCGGCCCGGTGATGACGCCGCTGACGATATCCACCGTCGAGCCGCGGGCCGGCGATGGCGTGGTCGCGCTGGGCTATCCGGATGTGGACTATCAGGGCGCCACCGGGGCTGACCTGCTGCGCCCTACTCCAGCTTCGCGCACCTCCGGCGCCATCGCCTCGCTGCGCGATCGCGCGCCCACGGGCGACGAAATCCCGACCATCAACCACCAGGCCGTCATCTCATCCGGCTCTTCGGGCGGCCCGTTGCTCGATGAATGCGGCCGCGTAATCGGGGTCAATTCTTGGCATGTGTCCGGCGCTGACACGCGCGAGACGCGCGGTGTCTCGACCCGCGCCAATCAATTGCTCCAATTTCTCGACGAAGCGGGCGTCACACCGAACCTCAGCGACGAGCCGTGTTTGCCGCTCGAAGCACGCATTGCGGCCGAGCATGACGCCACCGTCGATGCGCTGCGGGCGCAGAATGAAGAACTGGCCGAGAAGCTCGACACCGCCGACCGGCTGACGCGGATCGCGGTGGTGATCCTGATTGGCGGCACGCTGGCGCTGTTCGTCGCCGTGTGCGTGCTTGGCGCGATCCTGCTGACGCGGCGCCGCGGCGGCGGCAATGGCCACGCCGTGCATCAACCGCACCACGAGCCAGAACCGTTCGAAGCGCCGCGGCGGCGCATGGGCGTGATGACAGTCGTCGGCGGGGCGGCGGTGGCCGCCATCTTGATCGTGGCGGCCGGCATCGCGCTGATGCGCGCGCAAACGGCAGCGCCGGAAGAAGTGGCGGAGACCCCCGCCTTCGCCGGCGCCATCACCTGCACGCTCGACCGCGAGGCGTCCACTGGGGCGCAAGGCGTCTCCGACATGAGCTTCAGCGCCAGCGGCGCGCTGTGCGTGAACGAACGCACGCTTTATGCGCCGGTCGATGACGGCGCGCACTTCCGCCGCGCTATCGTGCTGGGCGAGGCGCGGGCGCTCGACATTTTGACGATTGATCCGGCAAGCGGCGAATTCCGGCGCGAGCGTTATCCGCTCAGCGACCAAGCATTCGCCGACGCAAACGCGGCCGTCTCCGCCTCAAGCGCTGGGCGCGGGTGCACTGGTGAAGGCGCAGTCGACGCCGTGTCACGCCGCAACGACACGCTGATGCAGTTCGCACAAGGCAATCCCTCGCAGCGGCTGGTGTGGCGCTGCGAAGCGCGGAACTAGCGGCGCACTGTTCGAACATTGCCGTGATAGAACGCCTCTCCTTTAGGAGGACGACATGAACGCATGGCTATTTCTTGCTGCCGCGATCGCATTTGAAGTCGCGGCGACGTTCATGCTGAAGCTCTCGAACGGATTCGAGAAATGGCATTGGGGAATGCTCGCGATATTCCTCTACTCGGCGTGCTTCTGGGTGCTGGCGCCGGCGCTGAAGGTGATCCCTGTTGGCGTCGCGTATGCGATTTGGGCTGGCGTCGGCATTGTCGCAGCTGCGCTCATTGGCGTGTTCGCGTTCCACGAACGCTTAGGCGCAATGCAGCTGATCTGCATTGGCCTCGTGCTCGTCGGCGCGATCGGCCTGCGGCTGACAACGACCACCGCTTAAGCGTTATTCCGGTGCAGGCGCGTCCGGATGCGCAACGCGCCAGATGATGTCGCCGGCGTCGTCGGCCACCAGCAGCGCGCCGGTTTGATCCATGGCGATGCCGACGGGGCGGCCTTGGGCTTGACCGCGTTCGTTGAGGAAGCCGGTGAGGAAGTCTTGCGGCGGGCCGGATGGCGCGCCTTCCGTGAACGGCACGAACACGACTTTGTAGCCGGCGAGCGCGCGGCGATTCCACGAGCCGTGCTGGCCGATGAAGGCGCCGTTCCAATAGCGCTCTGGGAAGCCGTCATATTCGTAGAAGAAAAGGCCGAGCGATGCGGTGTGCGCGCCAAGCGCGTAGTCCGGCGCTGTTGGTTCGCGCAGGCGCACATTGGCCGGGATCTCGACGCGCTCGTCGCGGTTATTGCCGTAATAATAATACGGCCAGCCGTAGAAGGCGTCTTCGCGCACGCTGGTCATGTAATCGGGCACGAGATTATCGCCGAGCATGTCGCGCTCGTTGACGGCAACCCAAAGCGTCGTAGTGCCCGGCGCCCAAGCCATGCCGACAGGATTGCGCAAGCCGGACGCGAAAACGCGCGCTTCCGAACCATCGGGATTGAATTCCCAAACCGCCGCGCGGCCCTCTTCGATCTCCATGCCGTTATCGGCGATGTTGCTGGCGGAGCCGACGGCCACATAAAGCTTCGTGCCATCAGCGTTGGCGACAAGACTGCGCGTCCAGTGGCCGTTGTCGCCTTCATTGTAGGGCAGCTCGAGAATGGTCTCGCCGCCGCTGACGCTGGTGGCGCCTTGTGTGTACGGGAAACGCAGAACCGCATCGGTGTTGGCGATGTAGATATGGTCGCCGACCAGAGCCATGCCGAACGGCTGGTTCAAATTCTGCGCGAACACGTGGCGCTCATCGGCGCTGATCTGGCCGTTGCCGTCGCTGTCGCGCAGCAGCGAAACGCGATTGGCGTTTTCCGAAATCGCGCCAGCGCGGCGCTGCACCAGATTGCGCGCCCAGCCCATCAAACCGCCGCCGGTGGACGGCGTGGTTGAGCTCTCCGCCACCAGCACGTCGCCGTTCGGAAGAACGTAAATCCAGCGCGGGTGCTGCAGACCTTCTGCAAAGCGTGTGACGTTGAAGCCTTCCGGCGCAACCGGCGCTGCACCAGCCGGCCAACCTACAGCGTCAGCGGTGCGCAAGGTCGGGATCGCGCCGTCCTCTTTTGGCGGCGGCAATTGCGGGTTCGCGCCATACCCCTGGTCGATCGGGGGCGGTGGGCCGCCACAAGCGGCGAGGGCGAGAGCGGCGGCGAGGATGAGCTTCTTCATGCGCCTTGATCTAGTGCGGCGCAGCGGGCCCGTCTCCCCCGCCCTGCGAAGAAATTTAGCTGCCCGAAGCGGGCGGCCGGATCCACTTGCGGACGACAACAACAATCACCAGCCATAGCGCAACGGCAAGCACCGCCATGGCTGCGGCCGCCAAGAACTCGCCCTGCAATGCGTCGAGGATGCTATCGCCGGCGAAGGCGACGAGCGCGGTTTTAGGCAGCACGCCGATGGCAAGGCCGGCCATGAATGCCCAGAAGCTCACACGCGCCGCGCCGAAGGCCATGTTGACAACTACGAATGGCGCGGTCGGCACGAAGCGCACGATCAGGCTGGCGAGGAAGCCGTTCTTGCCCATGAAGCGGGTAAAGCGTCCGCCGGTCGCGCCGCCGAAGCGCTTTTGCGTTTGCGCACTGGTGAGGCGGCCAGTGAAATATGTCGCGGCGCCGGAGACCAGGGTGGCGGCCCATGCGTTCCAGAACCCCTGCTCTGGTCCGAATGCCACGACGCAGGCGCCAATCAGCACGATCTGCGGGGCGCCGACATACGCTGTCAGCGTGAAGACCAGGATGGTGGCCAGGAGGCCCCAATGGCCACGCTGCGCCTCGCCGAGCGTGCCGTCGATAAAGGCGCGGACTTCTTCGCCGTAATAAAACTTACCCAACAACAGCAAGATCAGGACGACGATGACCATCGCCACGGAGACCGCGACGGCGCGCCAGGCGCGGGCGTCCATGTTGTTGGCGAAGTCCGTGAGCTTGGCCCAGAGGCCTAGCTTTTCGGGCTCAGGTGGCGGCGTATCCGTCATTCGGCGCGGTCGTCGCGCGCCGGGGCGGCTTGGTCAAGCGATCACGCCGTGCGCTGCGCACGCCGGCCCATCAGTGCGCTCAAATCGAACGCGCGGGTGGCGGCGGCGGTGCGGCGCGGGGCGGAAGACTTGGCCTGCGGGATGGCCACATCGTTCATCCGCGGCTTCAGGCTGCGGATCAGGTCTTCCTCGATGCGGCGGCGGTCAGCCTCATCGCGAATGGGGCCAAGGACGTAGCGTTCGGTGGCGCCGTAGTACCAGTAGGCGCGGCCCCATTTTTCATGACCGAGCAGGCGCGAGCGCAGATCGTGCGCCTTGCCGACATAGAGCGTCTCGAGAAAGAAGCCCCAGCGGCGGCGGACGAAGATGTAGATGCCGCCCTGGCCGCCGGGCGGCAGGCCCTTCTTGGTCAGAACGCACTTGAAACGATAGCGCCGGCCGCTTTCGCCGCGCCAGGAATGCGCTCCGAAGAAGAACATGGGCTGCTCCTTGTCTTGGGCGGAAGCTCGGCCCCGAATCGTAAATGCGCCGTTAAGACATTGCGCCCGCATCGCTGCGGCGCGATGCTTTCGACTCGATGGTCCTGGACGCCCTTCCCGCCCTCTCGATGCGCGAGCGCCGCGATGATCCGCATGCGTTCGCCCAGAAGATGGGCGAGAGCTACACGCGGTTCGGCTTCGCTATCGTCCGCGATCATGGGCTCGATAGCGCAACGATCGCGCGGGCGCTTGCTGCGACGAAGGATTTCTTTGCGCTGCCGGAAGAGGTGAAACGCCGTTACCACGTCGCGGGCGGTGCGGGACAGCGCGGCTACATTCCGTTTGGGGTTGAAGCAGCCAAGGGCGCCAAGGCGGTCGATCTCAAGGAATTTTGGCATGTCGGGCGGGAGCTTGGTGAGGGCCACCGCTTTCGGCAATTCATGCCGCATAATTTGTGGCCGGAGGAAATCGCCTCGTTCCGTGCTGATGTGTACGGGCTCTACGAGGCGCTCGATGCACTTGGTGCGGAACTGCTGCAATCGATCGCGCTTTACTTGAACCTAGCGCCGGATTTTTTTGCAAGCGCGACGCGCGACGGCAATTCAGTGCTGCGGCTCCTGCACTATCCGCCGACGCCGCCGAACCCGACGGGCGTGCGCGCTGAGGCGCATGAGGACATCAACGTCATCACGCTGTTGCTGGGCGCGGAGGAAGCTGGCTTGCAGCTGCTGACGCGCGAAGGCCAATGGCTCGCGGTCAATCCGCCGGAGGGCGCGCTGGTGGCGAATGTCGGCGACATGCTGCAGCGGCTGACCAATCACATGCTGCCGTCAACGTCGCATCGCGTCGTCAATCCGGCGCCGGAGCGCGCGCACCTGCCGCGCTACTCGATCCCGTTTTTCCTACACTTCGCCCCGGATTTTCTGATTGAGACGCTGCCAAGTTGCGTGAGCGCGGAAAATCCGAACCGCTATCCAACGCCGATCACGGCGCAGGATTTTCTCTACGAGCGGCTGCGCGAAATCAGGCTGGCTTAAGCGTTCAGTAACGCACTCAAGAACGCCGCGTCGGACCAGGCGTTTTCGCCGCGCTCGCGACGACGCATCGCGCGGAGGATGCCGGTGGCTTGGCGGGCGATGACGAGACGCTGTTGCGGCAAGAGATAGAGCCGCTGATCGCCGGCGCCGGCGGCCATACTGATCGGGCCGAATTGGCGGACGAGCGCGGGATCGGTGTCGACTTCCTGTGTGCGGCCGGGGCGCACGAGACCGGGAC
>JAWXAM010000076.1:0-33598 GCA_034439495.1 Terricaulis sp.
GCGATCAGCCCGCTCGTATTGCGCCACAGCACATCCGACGCACCATCGCCGCTGAAGGTTTGCTGCGCGTTGTCGAGGACGACGTCGCGATCGGTGAAGTCGAGCACTTCGACGCTGGTGAGCGTATCGTTGTCCGGCGCGTAGAGGCTTAGGCTGACGCTCCACGTGCCGTCGATGTTGCGATGCCAGGTGGCGTCGGTGCTGGCTCTGAACCAGTACGTGGTGCGGTCGATGCCCGCGCCGCCGTTGACGGTGTCCGTACCGTAATTGCTGTTAAGCTCGTCGTTGCCATCGCCGCCGAGGATGGTGTCGGCGCCTTCGCCGCCAATAATGGTGTCGTTGCCGTTGCCGCCGTCGAGATAGTTGGCGCCATAATAGCCGCGCAAGCTGTCATTGCCGTCGCCGCCGATGAGGCGGCTGCCTTGGCGCCCGCCCGACCACATATAGTCGTCGCCGCTGGTGCCGGTGAGCCAGAACTGATCGACGCCAATTGTCGTCAACTCCCAGCCATCGCCGATGAAATAGTAGGAGTTGAAATAGACGGTCTCGCCCGTCGCCCAGGTCGAGAAGTCGATGACCAAGCGATCGTATTCAACCGCCGGCTCGAACACGATGGGGCTGAAGGGGTCCCAAGGATCGAGAGGGTAGAGCACCCAATCTTCAAAGGCGTGCCAGCGGTTTTCGCCCGTGAGCGGCCCGATAATGGTGAGCACGTCATCGCCATATCCCGTGGAGATATCGAAGCGTTCGACGTTGCGGATGATCGTGCCGTCAGCGGAGACGGCTTCGCCGCCGGAATCGAAGGTAATGTTATTCTGATAATAGTCGTGATTGATGTAGAGCAGGTCATCCCCAGCGCCGCCGTCGATCACGTCGAAGCTGGTGCTGTAGATGATGTCGTTATCATCGCCGCCTGAGAGCGTGTTCGTTCCTGTGCCGCCGCGCAGCGTATCGGCGCCGATGCCGCCGTATAGGTCATCATCACCTTCGCCGCCGTCCATCGTGTCGTTGCCGCCGCCGCCATGGAAAATGTCACGATTGGCGCCGCCGGCGAGGTTGTCGGCGCCGGAGCCGGCATAGAGCTCAAACGTCTCTACACCTGAGTAGTAGAGGGTGAGCTGTGATCCGAGCGAAAGGTTGGACTGGTAGATGAAGAGCGCGGCGGACGCGCTGGAAAGATCCACGATAAGCCGGTCGTTGCCGTCATTGGCGTTGAACGTGAAAATGCCGGTCGGGCTCGTTGGGTCAGACCCGGGATTGGTGATGTAAAGTGTGTCACCGCCAGGTCCGGCGGTGAAGGTAACGTTTTCTACGCCAGCGAAGGTCGGGTTGTTTTGGCCGAGGCGCACGGTCACGCCACTTGGATCGACGGCAGTGAAGTTCAGCGAGTCCACGCCGGCGCCGCCGTCGATGGTGAACGTTTGCAAATTGCTGAGCAGATAGACGGTCATTGTGTCGTTGCCGTCGCCGCCGAGCATCGTGCCGCTGCCACCGTTGAGGAAGTCGTTTCCGTCGCCGCCGGAGAGATAATTCTCGGACGCTCCGCCATCGAGCAGGTCGTTGCCGCCATTGCCGATCAGCACGTCGTTGCCGCCGCCGCCGTATAAGATGTCGTCGGCTGAGCCGCCCTGGATGTTGAGCACTTCAACATTCTGCCAGGTGAGATACGCGCCGATGGCCAGCGTCGCGGCGGAGAAGTCCGCGATGAGCGTGTCGAAGCCATCGCCGCCATTGAAGTGATTGGCGCCATACGTGGTGATGGTCGGCAGGCCGGACATGGTGAGCGTATCGTCGCCCGAACCAGTGGTTATGTTGAAGTGCTCGATATTGCGGATGCTGGTGCCGTCAGCGAGGACTGTCGCTAATGAGCCGAACAGCGCCGCGGAGTTGAGGTTGAACGCCACGGTCGCGGTCGAGCGACTGAAGGTGAGCGAGTCGGTATCGCCGCCGCCATCGATGACGTCCGCGCCGGACAGGCTGTGCAGCGTATCGTTGCCGATGCCGCCATTCATCACGTCGAGGCCATCGCCGCCGTCCAGTGCGTCGTTGCCTGCTCCGCCTTCGAGAACATCGGCGTCGGCGCCGCCAGACAAGCCGTCATCGCCGCCATTGCCGTAGAGATAGTCGATGCCGCTCTCGCCAGTGAGGAAGTCCATGTCGGCGCTGCCGTTCAGCGTATCGTTGCCGCTGCCGCCGTTGAGCGCATCGCCGCCGGCGCCCGCTGTGATCGTATCGTTGCCGCCGTAGCCGAAGAGGTTATCGAAACCGGTTGAGCCGGTGATCGTATCGTCACCAGCGAACATCAGGACCAAGAGGCCGAATGAATCGTTCCTCCCGAGATAGTTCATGAATGTCACGACGGGCATCGACAGCCCGGTGATCGTCCAAGCCTCAGCATTGTTGATGTAGTACGTGAGGCTGGTGATTGTGCCGCCGGTTGGCAGGCCCTGCGTGTAGGAGAAGCCTGCGCCGCCGAACGTCCAACGAAAGCTCGCTTGATCGGTCGTCGAAAACGACGTCGAGGTTTGCGGGGTGATGAGATAGGAATTCCAAAGCCCGCCCCAATTGAAGGGGTCGCTCATGTTGACTGGCGTGAAATAGCCAGAGGCATTTGGCATGCAGAAGTCTCCCCCAACGCCCTGCGTGTCTGCGCGCGGAGGGCGGTGAAGTGTAGCGCGGCCTTCCGGGACGGCAACTAGTCGCTACGCCTGCGGCGCAGGTTCTTCGGTTTCCGGTGTCATGAAATGCCCATGTAGCGTGGCGATCGGCTGGCTGCGTTCGCCTTGCCAGGCCTCGGCTTGCACGTTGGCGACGCGGCGGCCGATTTTCACGACGCGCGCGCGTGCGAACGTATCGACCGGCTTTCCCGAGCGCAGGTAGTCGATGCCGATGTCGATGGTTTTCGGGAAACGCTCGCTCTTCGAGGCGATGGCCAATTGGGTCAGAGCCGTCACTTCCATCAGCGCGCCGACCACGCCGCCATGCAGCGCAGGCAGCAACGGGTTGCCAACAAGGTGCTGGCTGAATGGCATGATCAACGTCAGCTCATCGCCTTTCAGCTCAGCGCGCAAACCAAGGAAGCGCGCATATGGAATCCGCTCGAGCGCGGCGGCGACGCGATGTTGCGGCGTGTCGCTCATGGCTTTTTCTTCCGGAGATTCGCGCCGAATTTCCGTCCGGCATTCGAATTGACCATGAAGGCGCAGGCGACATTCGCGATTGGATTATCGGCGCTGTCTTCATACGCCACCGCGCGCACGAACGCGATCGAGCGGCCGAGTTTGTAGCAATGCGCTTCCGCCAGCACGTCGCGGCCGGGCTCGGCTGCGCGCATGTAATCGATGCGCAGATCGATGGTCGCGACGGTGGTGGGATGTTCCATCGCCGCCACGGCCGCGGTGCCGCAGATGGTGTCCAGAAATGTGGTGATGACGCCGCCGGCGATGACGCCGGTTTCCGGATCGCCCACCAACTCCGCTCGGTAAGGCACCAGCCCCCAGACCCGCGCCGGTTCGATCCGCGTCACCTCCATGCCGATGGCTTTGGCCTGCGGCGTGAACTGGATCATCGCCCGCACCCGCTCAAGCGGATCGTCGCTCGATGCGTAGGAGGCGGGGGGAGGTTTAGGGTCGGACATTCAGCCAGCTAGCAGCGCCGGACGCCGCCCGCCAAGTATAGAAATTGACGCCACGTCATTATTGTGGTGGCTAGGGCCAGCAACTCCACTGAGGCAGCGGTATGAGCGACACAGCGGCAGTCGAGCCGATTGGAAAGCGCGAGCGGACAAAAGTGGCCAACCGCCAGGCCATTCTTGTCGCGGCGCGGCGCGTCTTTGCGCAGCTCGGCTACGAGGCCGCCACGGTGCGCGACATCATCCGCGGCACCGAACTCGCCTCCGGCACCTTCTACAATTACTTCCGCTCGAAAGAAGAAGTTTTCGAAGCGCTGGCCGATGACGGCGCCCGGCGCTTTCGCCCGATCCTTCGGCACGCGCGCGAGCACGCGCACTCGTTTGAGGATTATCTGCGCAGCGCCTTCATCGCGTATTTCCGCTTCATCGTCGAAGACAACAGCGTCGAGGGACTGCCTATCGAACAGCGACGTCCGCACGTGCGTCTGGACACGCCGGAAATGATGGCTGTTTACCAAGAAGTGCGGCAGGGCCTGGAAGATGCGATCGCCCATGGCGATGCGCCGCGCGTCGATGCTGATTATCTTGCTTGCGCCTGCATCGGCATCGCGCAAGAGCTTGGCTCGGCCATGTTGCGTCGTTCGCCGCCCGATATCGATACGGCGGCCGCGTTCGCGACAGGGCTCATTCTAAAAGGACTCGAAGGCGCGCCGCGCCAGAGTTGATTTAACGGGCTGACCTTAGGAGACGTCGTACTTTGTCCTGGCTGCGCAAGGCGCTTGTCCATCTTGCTTTGTCACGTTCGAACGAGGCGCTTGTGAAAGCGTCCGGCGGCGAACCCCGCACCGTGCGCGGCATGACGCTCGATCCGCATTTTCAGTTTCTGGAAGCTCAGGCGCGTGCGCGCGCCGTGCCGGGCCAAGAGATCAATCTGGAGCAGTTCCGCGCCGCGACTGAAGCCGGTTCTGAATTGTTCGGCGGCAAGCCCGTTTCGGGCGTGCGGATCGAAAAGCTTTATATCACCGGCCGGAGCCATTCCGTCCCGACTCGCCTCTATCTGCCGACCGTGCGCAACAACACGGCCGCGATGCTGGTCTATTTCCACTTTGGCGGCGGCGTTGTCGGCTCGCTCGAGACTGCCAACCGGTTCTGCAGCATGATCGCGAAGGAAGCGGGCGCACCTGTTCTCTCGGTCGAGTATCGTTTGGCGCCGGAGTACAAGTTCCCGGTGGGGTTGGAAGATTGCATCGCCGCGTATCAATGGGCCGTCGATAACGCTGCGCGCTATGGCGCTCCCGTAGGCAAGGCGGCCGTTGGCGGTGACTCCATGGGCGGGAATTTCTCCGCCGTCATTGCGCAGCAATTCCGCAAGACCAAGCCGCCGGTGCTGCAGCTCCTGATCTACCCGGGGGTCGATTTCACCAGCGAAACGCCGTCGATGCACGATTTCGCGGACGCCTGGCCGCTGACGGCTGAGGTCATCGACTTCTTCATGAAGCAGTATCTTTCGTCGAATCCGGATTTCACCGATCCGCGCATATCGCCGAACCGCACCCAGGATCTGCGCGGGCTCGCGCCGGCGCTGGTGTACACCGCCGGCTTCGACATGCTGCAAGATCAAGGCGCTGCTTACGCCGACCGTCTCCGCGATGCCGGCGTAAAGACGACCTACCATTGCTTTGAATCGCTGCCGCACGGCTTTGTCGCGTTTCCGAAAGCCGCGCCGGCCGCGGAGGCCGCCATTCGGCGCATTGCTTCAGAAACCGCCGCCGCCCTCCAAGGAAGCCACTAACTGACTGGCGCATCCACCATCGATCGGGGCGCCTGGAGCTGGGCGCTGTTTGAGTGGGCGCGCAATCCGTGGGTGTTGCTCGGCACGATTTATGTGTTCGCGCCGTACGTTTCGAATGTTGTCATCGGCGATCCGATCCTGGGGCAGACGCTGATCTCCGGCTGGCACAAGACGGCCGGCATCATCATCGCGCTCACCGCGCCGTTCCTCGGCGCTGCGACCGACCGAATGGGACGCCGCAAACCGCTGCTCGCTTTGTTCGTCGCCGTGCTGGCGCTGAGTATCGTTGTGCAATGGTGGGCTTTGCCCGGTGGGCAGGGCCTGCCGCTATGGGCGCTTGGGCTTGCCGTCACTGTGAGCGGCATCGCGTTCGTTTATACCGAGGTGCTGCACAACGCGATGCTCAGCCGCGCCGCCCCGCCGCGTGTGTTGTCTTACGTTTCGGGCCTTGGCCTTTCGCTCGGCAATGCCGGTTCAGTGCTGCTGTTGGTGTTCGTGCTCGTCACCATGGCGCTGCCGGGCCAGATGGATTGGCCCTTCATTCCCGACGCGCCGATGTTCGGGCTTGATCCAGCGGCGTTCGAGCCGAGCCGTGTGGTCACCTTGTTGTGCGCCGGCTGGCTGATCGTGTTCGCGATCCCGATGTTTCTGTACACGCCGGACCTCGTCACCACGGGCGAGCGCTTTGGCGATGCGATGAAGCATGGCGTCGGCAATGTCTGGCGCACGATCCGCAAGCTCGGCGACTATCGCAACGTGGCGCTCTTCCTCATCGCGCGCATGCTCTACGCCGACGGCAAAACCGCTATCCTCATCTTCAGCGGCATCTACGCTGCCGGCACGATGGGCTGGGGCCTCGTCGAGATGCTCGCCTACGGCATCATCCTCACCATATTCGCCGTGTGCGGCGGATTTATCGGCGGCTGGCTCGATAGCGTCATCGGCCCCAAGCGCGCCGTCGTCATTGAGATTGGCGTCACGCTCGTCTGCCTGATCGCCATGGTGTCGATGTCCGCGACGTCGATGCTGTTCTTCTTCCCCGTTGAGGCGGGGGCAGTCGTGTGGGACAGCCCGCTCTTCAGAACCGCGCCCGAGCTTGGCTACATGGCCTTCGCGATCATCATCGCCATGTCGATTACCGCGGCTTACGCGTCGAGCCGCACCTTGATGGCGCGCTTGGCGCCGAAGGGCATGGAAGGGGAGGTGTTCGGCCTCTATGCGCTCGCCGGATCGGCCACCGCCTGGCTCGGCCCGCTCCTCGTCGAGAACTTCACCGCGACGTACGAAAGCCAGCGCGCCGGCTTCGCCTCGATCGCAATTCTCTTGATCTTGGGCTTCGCGCTTTTGTTGTTTGTGAAGCCGCCAGAGAAGCAAGCGGCCTAAGCCGCGTCGCTCGCCAGCTGGCGGAGCTTCTTGTCCACCATGCGCTTCAGGCCCTGCGCCACGGCTTGGCGTTCGTCGCCCAGCGCATGCGGCAGGTGCGCGAGTTGGTGTAGCGCCGCAACGTGCGTGCGCACCACTTCCGGATCAAGCCGCAACGTCGCGCCTTGCGCTTGCAGGTAACGCGTCATCTCACGTGCGCCGAACGCTAGGTTCGCATCGCCGATCTGCTCGGCCACTTCGATCAAATCCTGCGCAGCCTTGAACACGTGCCGGGCGGCGGTTGAATCGCCGGCGGTAAGGTCGCGTGCGTGCACTTCTAGCGCCGCGACACGCGCCCGCGCCAGCTGCGCTTTCAAATCGGCCTCGGTTTCGTCGGGCGTCAAGTTTTGCTCTGACGCATCATCCAGCCTGCGGCGCGGGCCGAGATAATTGAGATCAGGCCGCCGACGCCGACGACACGGTCCGACATAAGAAGCCGTGACCACGAAGGGCTGGGGATGCGCTATGACTCTTTGAACACGCTGCTGCAGCGCCAGCGCCGAAATCGGTTTGCGCAGATACCCGTCAACACCGGCGAGCCGTGCGACCTCGACATCGGCCTGTGTACCGCGCGCTGTCAGCATGAACATGGAGACGGCGCGGTTCGGCGCATCGCCATTGCGGACGCGGCGCACGAAATCGAGCCCGTCGCCGCCATTGCCGTGAAACCATTCCACCAGAACGATGTTCGGATTGCTTTTGCGGAGCGCCTCCCAACCTTCGGCGGTATTGGCCGCGCCAATCACGCGCCGAAAGCCCATACTCCGCAGCTGGTCGAGCGAGATGCCGCGCTCATAATGGTTCTCGTCCACGACAAGCGCGGTCAATCCCGACGGATCGAAATCGTCGCCGTTCATGTTTGAGAAAGCTCCCCGGTCAGCCGCCCAGCTTAGGGGAGATTGTTTAGTATTAGCTGAAACCGAGAGGTTGATGAGGCGTAAACGCGGGCCTCAGTGCTGTGGCCCTTTGCCTTCTTCCAGCTCACCGACCAGCGCCACCTTCTGCCAGATCTTGCGGGCAAGGCCGGTCGTAAGGTTTTCAATTTCGGTGACCGCTTCGATCACTACCGGATCGCGCACGCGCTCGGCATAAAGCGCCGCCAGTTTGCCCACCAGCGCGAGCATTTCAGCGCAATAATCGAGATAGCGTGTCAGCTGAAACGCCGTCATGGCCCGCGGCGGCGCACGCTCCTGCACGAGTGCCGTGGGGTCCTTCGTCAGCTGGTGCATGTCGATCACGTGCGCCAGCGAGCGGAGTTCATGCAGCGCATCGAGCGCGCGCTGGCGCTTAAAGCGCTCTTCCAGCGTCAACAAAAACCAGGCCGCGCCGCCGAAGAGCAGCAGGAGGTTCACGGCGGCTTCCAAGCTTTGCAGGAAGCCAATATTCGCCTCAAACCGCTCTAAGTGCAGGAACTTCGCCGCGAAGATTTGCGCCGCGACCCCTAACACGAGAATGATCCCGATCGCGGTTCGCAGCGGCCAATTGCGCTCCGCCAGCCTCGCAGCCTCAGTGGAAGAGTTCTGCGCCACAGCCATGAGTTCGTTGCATACGCGCCCCAGTCCCGCGCCGGGGAAGCGCTTGTCGATGCGCTCTTGCAGCCGCTCGATCGTGTTGACGATGTGGTTGGGGTCGAGCGAACGATAGCTCATTGCAGATTGCGCGCCCGTTGCACGGTGCGCTGATTGATGTCGCGTCCAAACGCGCTGAGCGAAATATCGCTGACAGTCTCTGCCGCATAGCGCCGTCCGTTCGGGGCGAGTTGGCAGGTGATGGCGACGTTTACGCGGCGCACATCCACCAGCGGCACGGGGCTAAAGGGGGCCGGCGTGAACAAGCGAATGCTGGTCACGTCCGGATTGGCTTTGCTCAGGGTGAGTTCGCCGCGCATGCGGTCGATATAGCGCCGCGCTTGTTCGCCGCGCACGCTCTCCGCCGTGGGCTGGAAGGCGTATGTCGCGCTGGTCGCATCTTCGCGCAGCAGGCGCACGTCGCGCACGAGCGCCATGTTTTCGCTCGCGCACCAGCTGACGCCCTCCACATCGCGCGCATAGGAATCGAACGCGCGCCGCTCATCGCCGCTCAGCTGATCGCGCTGGGGTTCGATCAGTCGAACACGCGGATCGGTTTCGGGGTGGAAGCGCGCGCGCCAGGTGCGCTCGGCCCCCTGCAACTCGATATCGAACGCGTAGGGCGCCTTGGCCGCCTCCGTAGCGGCTACCGCCTGCGTCAGAACGGACGGCACGGATTGGCCGGACGCCGTGGTGGTGATCAGGAGCGCGGCGGTCATAATGACAAAGCGGAGGGAGGACATAAGCCCGATCCTGCCACGCCGCCGCCGCTGCCTCAATCACCCCAGCAGCGTTGAAACTCGGCGTTCGCGCGCCACGTTGGCAGGCGATGCGCCCGCCGGGCTAGGATCAATCATGGACGCCCGCGTGCCCATTTTGCCCGAGCCCTTCGCCGGCTGGTTCGCCAGCCGGGGCTGGGCCCCGCGTGCGCATCAGCTGGAGTTGATCGCTCGCGGGCAGGCGGGACACTCCACGCTGCTGATCGCGCCTACCGGCGCCGGCAAAACGCTCGCCGGCTTTCTGCCCAGTTTGATCGAACTAGCGCCGTTGGCCGACCAAGGCGCGCGCCGCCCGCACAAACTGCACACGCTCTACATTTCGCCGTTGAAAGCTCTGACGACTGACGTCGCGCGCAATCTCGAAATTCCAGCGCAGGAGATGAAACTCGGCGTCCGCATCGAAACGCGCACCGGCGACACGCCTTCGCACAAGCGCCAACGCCAACGCGCGCACCCGCCCGATATTCTGCTCACCACGCCCGAACAACTTTGCCTGCTGATCGCCTCCGAACACGCGCGTGTCTTCTTCGAGGATTTGCAGACGATCATCATCGACGAAGTCCACGCGCTCGCGCCCACAAAACGCGGCGATCTTCTGGCGCTCGCGATGGCGCGTTTAAAACGCTGGGCGCCGACGCATAAGCGCATCGGCCTAAGCGCGACGGTGGCGGATGAAGCGGGGCTGGTGGCTTGGTTGTTGGGCGCCGAGCCGCAAGGTGGCGGGGGAGTTATCGTTCGCGCGCCACCCGGCGCGCAGCCGATTATCGACGTGCTCGACTCCAACGCGCGCATTCCGTGGGCGGGGCACACGGCGCGGCACGCCATGCCGGAAGTGTACGAGGCTATTCAACGCGCCAAACTCGCGCTCGTTTTCGTCAACACGCGCGCGCAAGCGGAAATGACGTTCCAGGAGCTCTGGCGCATCAATGACGACGCGCTGCCGATCGCGCTGCACCATGGCTCGCTCGACGTTGCGCAGCGCCGCAAAGTCGAAGCTGCAATGGCCGCTGGTCAGCTCCGCGCCGTTGTTTGCACCTCGACGCTCGATCTCGGCATCGATTGGGGCGATGTCGATCTCGTCATCCAGATCGGCGCCCCGAAAGGCTGCTCGCGGCTCGTGCAACGCATCGGCCGCGCAAATCACCGCTACAACGAACCGTCGCGCGCGCTGCTTGCGCCCAGCAATCGTTTCGAAGTGCTTGAGTGCCGCTCGGCCCAGGAAGCGGTTCTCGCTGGTGAACTCGACGGCGAACAGCGCCGAATCGGCGGTCTCGATTGCTTGGCGCAGCACATTATGGGCTGCGCCTGTGGCGAGCCGTTCGATGCCGATGAACTCTACGTCGAAGTCATCTCCACCGCGCCCTACGCCGATCTCTCCCGCGATCAGTTCGACCGCGCCATAGATCTCGTCGCTACTGGCGGGTACGCCTTGCGCGCGTATGATCGCTATCGTCGCATCGTGCAGGACCTGCACACCAATCTCTGGCGCGCGCGCAATCCAGGCGTGGCGCAGCAGCACCGGATGAATGTCGGCGCCATCGTCGAGTCTGAAATGCTCGACGTGCGCATGGCGCACCGCGTCGGCGCCCGCCCGCGACCCGGCACGCCGAAGGGCGACGGCGCACGGCCGATGATCGCTGGCCGCCGGCTAGGTCAGATCGAAGAATATTTCATCGAGGGCCTCACGCCGGGCGATACCTTCATTTTCGCCGGACAAGTGCTGCGCTTCGTCGGTCAGCGCGATACCGATGCGCTGGTCGTGCCCGCCGCTGGCGCTGAAAATCCGAGCGTGCCGTCCTACGCCGGCGGAAAGTTTCCGCTCTCCACCTTCCTCGCCGAGCGCGTCCGGCAAATGCTGCACGACCCGAAGCGGCAGAAGAAGCTGCCGGCGCAAGTGCGCGAGTGGATCAAGCTGCAAAAGCGTCGCTCGATCGTGCCCGCGCCCGACCAGATGCTGATCGAGACCTTCCCGCGCGGGGGCAAACACTATCTCGTCTGCTATCCGTTTGACGGCCGCCTCGCACAGCAAACGCTGGGCGTGCTCATCACGCGCCGCCTCGAACGCGCCGGCAAAAACCCGCTCGGTTTCCTCGCCAGCGAATACGCGATGGCTGTGTGGGGCTTAGAGCCGATGGGCGATCTCGACCTCAATGCGCTATTCGATGAAGACATGCTGGGCGACGATCTTGAAGCCTGGCTCGGTGAATCGACTTTGATGAAGTCCACCTTCGCCAAATGTGCCGTCATCGCCGGCATGATCGATCGCAACATTCCAGGCGCCGAGCGCAAGACTGGCCGCCAAGTCACGTTCTCCTCCGATCTGATTTTCAACGTGCTGAAGCAGTACGAGCCGGACCATTTGCTGATGCAGGCCGCGTTCGCGGATGCTGGCGAGGGCTATCTCGATCTGCGCCGCGTCGGTGCGCTGCTGCGCCGCGTCAAAGGCAAGCTCGTCCACCGCGACCTGCCGCACGTCTCGCCCTTCGCCGCGCCCGTCATGCTGGAAGTTGGCCGCGTCGGCATCGCCGGTGAGGCGGAGGAGGCGATCCTCGCCGAAGCTGCCGCGCTGATCGACGAGGCGATGCAATAACCAGCAAACCACGGTTGCGCAGCGTCAATGTTGCGCTTCCCCGTGCTTCGTCGCACCTTCCGGCAAAATACCGGGGGAAACGATGCGGTTCGTACTCATGCTCGCTTGCGCGTTTGCGCTCACCAGCGCCGCCCAAGCACAAGTCACCGACACCACGCGCGCCGCCAATGCCGCGTTTGCGCAAACGCTTCCGTGGGCCGACCGCGAGGACGAAGATTTCGCCGCACGCGGCTTCATCGCCGCATCTGATCAGCCGCAAATTCGCGGCGCGAACGGCGCCCTTGTCTGGGACTTCGACGCATACAATTTCCTGCAAGGCCCGGCCCCCGAAACGGTGAACCCAAGCCTCTGGCGCCATGCCGGCTTGCTGGCGCGCGCCGGACTCTTCCGCGTGCATGATCGCGTTTATCAAGTGCGCGGCTTCGATGTGTCGAACATGACCATCATCGTTGGCGACACTGGGCTCATCCTCATCGATCCGCTGACTAGCGCTGAAACCGCCGCCGCCGCATTGGCGCTCGCGCGGCGCACGCTTGGCGATCTGCCGGTGCGAGCGGTTATCTATACGCACAGCCACGTCGACCATTTCGGCGGTGTGCGCGGCGTCGTGCCGGATGCAACCGGCGTCGAGATCATCGCGCCCGATGGCTTCATGGAGCACGCGGTCACCGAGAACGTTATCGCTGGCAACGCTATGGGCCGGCGCGCGCTCTATCAGTTCGGCTCCGGCCTGCCGCCGAGCCCGGAAGGGCAGATGACCTCCGGCATTGGCCTTGCCATCTCCGCCGGCACGTTCACGCTCATTCCGCCGACGCGCACTATCGCCCGCACCGGGGAGACGCTCACCATCGACGGCGTCCGCATCGAGTTTCAGGTGACGCCGGAAACCGAAGCGCCAGCGGAAATGAACTTCTTCTTCCCGGATTTTGGCGTGCTCTGCCTCGCTGAAAACGCCAACGCCTCCATGCACAACGTGCTGACGCCACGCGGCGCGCTCGTGCGTGACGCAAAGGCGTGGGCTGATTATCTCACCGAAGCACTGCGGCTTTATGGCGACCGCACCGAGGTCATGGTCACCAGCCACGCTTGGCCGCGCTTTGGCGGCGAGCGTGTGCGCGATTTTATCG
Source organism: Terricaulis sp. (assembly GCA_034439495.1). Lineage (GTDB taxonomy): Bacteria > Pseudomonadota > Alphaproteobacteria > Caulobacterales > Aquidulcibacteraceae > Vitreimonas. The sequence continues at coordinate 12,910 of JAWXAM010000076.1, forward strand.
CCAGCCACCGCGATGCTTACAAATATTTGCACGACCAGACTGTGCGGTTGATGAACGCTGGCTACACCGATCGCGAGATCGCTGAGCAAGTGCGCTTGCCGGAGGCACTCGCCAGCCGCTGGTTCAATCGCGGCTATTACGGCACGATGATGCACAATTCGCGCGCCGTGTATCAGCGCTACATGGGCTGGTACGACGCCAACCCGGCCAACCTCAATCCGCTGCCGCCAGTTGAAGAAGCGACCCGTTTCGTTCGCGCTATGGGCGGTGCTGATCGCGTTCTGGCAGAGGGCCAGCGCGCCTTCGACGAGGGCGATTATCGATGGGCCGCGCGCGTGCTGAACCATCTGGTCTTCGCCGCGCCCGACAATACGAGCGCACGCCAGCTGCTCGCGCGCACGCATCGGCAGATGGCGTATCAGGCTGAGAGTGCGATCTGGCGGAATATGTATCTCGTCGCGGCGCGCGAGTTGGAGCAGGGCCCGCCGAACCGGCCGAGCCAAGTGCAAAGCGCCGATCTCGTCGCCGCCACGCCGACGAGTTACATCCTTGATCTGCTCGCGGTGCGTCTAAATCCTGAACGCGCTGGTGCGCGCAGCTTTGCGTTCAACCTGGTTTTCCCAGAACGCAACGAGCGCTTCGCCGTCTCCATTCGCAACGGCGTGCTCGTCCATGAGCGCGACATCACTTTAGAAGGCGCGCCCACCATTACCGCCCCGCGGGCCACATTCCTGCAAGCCATGGCGACCGGCACGATGACCCGGGCTGTGTTATCCGGAAGCATCCGCATCGCCGGTAACAGGCGCTCCCTTGAAGGCCTGAACGAGGTGTTCGATACCCCAGACCCGAACTTTCCTATCGTCTCGCCGTAACGAATCCGATCTGATCGCCTCATGCCGATGCTCTACCGCCCCGCCGCCAAGCCGACGCGCCCATCGCGCGCCGCGCCGCGCGTGATGGCGCCGATGGCGATCGCTGGCGCGAACGTGGAGTTTAAGCTCGGTGACGCTTTGGTCGCGGCGCTGCCGGAGGGCGCGCTGTGGGTCGCAGAATCGAAGACGCTGATCGTGTCCGACATTCACTTCGAGAAGGGCTCGTCTTACGCGCTGCGCGGTCAGATGCTGCCGCCGTACGACACGCACGCGGCGCTGATGAAGCTCACCGATCTGATGCTCCGGCTGCAGCCGGACATCGTCGTCTCGCTCGGTGACTCGTTTCACGACAGCGGCGGGCCGGCGCGGATGGATGCGCGCGACCGCGATCTCCTGAAATTGCTGATGTCGCGTTGCGATTGGATCTGGGTTGAAGGCAATCATGATGGCCGCGCGCCGGAAACGCTCGGCGGCGCGGTGCGTGAGGTGCTGCACATCGGGGCGCTGGTGCTGCGCCACGAGCCGACCTTGAATGCAGCCCCCGGCGAAATCGCTGGTCACTTGCATCCATGCGCGAAAGTATCCGGCCGTGGCCGCAGCGTGCGCCGTCGCTGCTTCGCGACAGATGGTGCGCGGCTCGTGATGCCCGCGTTCGGCGCTTATACGGGCGGACTCAATGTTTGCGATGATGCGTACGCGCCGATCTTCGCTGATGGCGTAACGGCGCTGGTGCTCGGCAAGGACCGCGTCCTGCCGGTGGCGAGTGATCGCTTGCTGAGCGACTAAATCCGCTGCAGCGCCGCCGCCAGCGGGATCAGCAAACACACGATCATCGAGCCCCCGGTGAGCACTTGCCGCAGCAACGGATACCATTCCGGCGCGCCAGCGTCGCGCGCGCTGCGGTGATCCCAGGCGTATTGCGCCGCGAACAAGCCAGCGAACGCTGAAGCCGCGGCGATGCCCGCCGGCACGATCACCACGAAGAGCGCCAGCGCCCATGCCGCCAAAGCCGGCAACGCGCTAAAGATGAGCCGCACCCCGTTCGGATTTTGCGGCGCGCGCATCAGCTCAAAGCCGCAGCGTATGCCGCCCAGAAATGAGAGCAACACCGCCGCGTAGATCGAGAACGCCAGCGCCCCCAGCACCGCCGTGTCGTGATGCTGCGACAGCGACACGAGCGCCGCGATCGCAAGCGGAGCGAGGCCGAGAAAGCCAAGCCGCAAAGCGGCGCGTGGCAGGAAGGGCTGTGGTTCGGTCACGTACGCCGGAAAAGAAACGCCGCGATCCATCCCGAGACAAGGGCTAACATCACCGTGATCAGCCCGTAGAGCCAACCGAAATTGGTGGCGAGGTCGTGGATGCGCCGCTCGATGCCGACGCGTGTGATGCTGATCGGGATGCGCTGCGCCGAGATCAGGCGGCCCTCTCGGAAGAGGTAGGTGTCGGCATAGTATTGCGCGATCGGCGCGTTGGCCGGCAGCCGCACCACGGCGCGGAAGAGGCCGCCCTCGTACATGGTGAGCCCGCCTGGCCGATCCGGCGCGTCGCGGCCCGAGTATTCCTGATAGAGTCCTTACGCGCGCCGCAGGCGCACGAGCGCCGCGCGATAGGCCGAAGGATCGCCAGTCGCCGGCACAGCGCTGGCCAGCTGCGCGGACGCGGCCGGATCAAGCTGATAGCGCCAGATCGATTGCGCGCTGGCGATTGAGCGCAGCGGCCTGTTGCTGAGCACGGCGAAAAACGTCGGCGCCTCGCTGAAGCGCACGGGATCGCCGTTTACCCAAAGTCCAAACACTCGCCGCTTACGCATCACGACTGCGCTATCGGTTGGTCCGCGCACGACCACGACAATGTCGCCGCGGCCTTGTCGATCAGGATTGACGCCGAACACCGTCACAGAGGAGCCGCGATAATCGGAGCTCACAGTGATCGAATCTTCGGCGACGCCAGCCGGCAGATCGGCGACGTTGGGGCCGGTGGGCGCGCCAGTTTGCGCTGACGCTGGCGCGCAGATGAGCACCAAAGCAAGGAGCGCTGCGAGCCTTCTCACCACAGCCCCCGCAGCACGTATTGCTCAGTTGGCGCGATGACTAAGTCCCACAAGAATTTCGCGCTCGCGGCTAACAGAAGTGCGCCGAGAATGGCGCGCAAGTGCTCGCTCTTTAGCCCTGCGCCGAGCCGTGCGCCCAATTGTGCGCCGATGACGCCTCCGAGCATCAAAAGCGCCGCTAGCACGAGATCGACGGTCTTGGTCGCCGCCGATTGCAGCACAACGATCAGCGAGGTGGTGATCAACACCTGAAACAGGGAAGTGCCGATAACGACGTTGGTCGGCATCCGCAGCAGATAGATCATCGCCGGGATGAGGATGAAGCCGCCGCCAATGCCCATGATCGCTGACAGCGCGCCGATGACAAAACCGATGCCCAGCGGCGGCAGCACGCTGATATAGAGGCCAGAGCGCGGAAACCGCATGCGAAACGGCAAATTGTGCGCGATCGTTTTGATCGGCCGGCGCAGAATGGAAACGCCCTTGGCCTGGCGTCCGCGCCAGATGTGATAGCTCTCGCGCACCATCAAGAGGCCGACGCCAGCGAGCAGCACGAGGTAAAGCAGCGAGACGATGAGATCGAGTTGGCCGAGATGCAGTAGGCGCTCGAACAGCCACACGCCGCAAACGCTGCCGAGAATGCCGCCGAACGACAGCAGTAATCCCATGTGCCAATCGACGGACCTGCGCCGCGTCTGCGTCATGATGCCGGAGAACGAGGTCGCCGCGATTTGACTGGCGCCAGTGGCGACGGCGACGGGCGCCGGCACGCCGAGAAAGATAAGCGCGGGCGTCATGATGAAGCCGCCGCCAACGCCAATGAGACCAGACAAGAATCCCACTCCACCGCTCACTAAAAGAATGAGCAGCACGTTCACCGGCATTTCGGCGATCGGCAGGTAGATCAATTTTCCAGCTCTGATCCGGGAGCGTCCCGCGCCCGAGCCCTTATGGGCGCCTCATGCGGCCGAAGCAACGCCGCGAAGCTGGATTTTCCGGCGCTATTGTTCCGCTTCCGAGAGCAGACTCAGGCGGCGTCGCGCGTCAGCGCCAGCCACGAGAAGAGCAGCGCCGAAACCGAAGTCATCGGCAGCCCGATAATGAGCGCCAGCGGCGCCATAGCGAGAGCCATATCGGTGGTGAAGCTCGCGGCTGCGGCGCCGTTCTGTTCGTAATCGGCGAGCGCCGCGAGGAGTTGGGTCAGCACGAACGGCGCGAGCACCGCGATCAGCGCGCCCGCCAGCACCACGTGCAGCACCACCACGCGCCGCGCCCGCGGCGCCTTACCCAGCGCCCAACTCGCGCCCAGCGTGATCAGCGCGATCGCAAACACCGCCATGCCCGCCACCAGCGCCAGCCGCTGCAAGCTGGGCTCTTCCATGAACAGCGCCGCCGGCCAGCCGATCGCTGCGGCGAGCGCCAGCGGCGTCCAGATGAGGGCTGGCCGCCGCCACGTCAGCGGGGCGATGATTTGCGGGATCGGCGCGCGCATGGGTGTGAGTTTACGGGGCGGGGGGCCTGCCCGTCACCTGGGCGCACCGGATGGGGGCTGTGCTTTTCTCTGAGCTATGGTTGTTGAGCGCCATGGACGCCCGTCAGCAATCGCCCTCCACCGCCCGCAACCGCGAGCCGATCCTAGAGCAGTTGCAGCGCTTGCTGCCGGCGGAGGCGCGGGTTCTGGAGATCGCGTCCGGTACGGGCGAGCACGCCGCGTTCTTTGGTGCTGCGATGCCTGGCTGGGTTTGGCAGCCTAGTGACCCCGATCAAGCCGCTCGCGCCAGCATTGCTGCCTGGTGCGAGGGGATGGCGAACGTCCGCTCGCCGGTGGCGCTGGACGCGTCCGCAGCGGCCTGGCCGGTGGAGGGCCCGTTCGACGCGGTGCTGGCCGTCAACATGATCCACATCTCGCCCTGGGAAGCGACACTGGGGTTGATGGCCGGGGCAGGTCGGCTGCTCAGGCCCGGCGGGCTGCTCCTCACCTATGGCGCATACAAACGGGACGGGGCCCATACCGCGCCATCGAACGAAGAGTTCGAGCAATGGCTGAAGGCGCGCGATCCGAGGTTCGGTGTGCGCGACATCGCCGATGTTGAAGCTGCCGCGAATGCCCAGGGCTTGCGTCTGCGCGAGGCTGTCGAAATGCCGGCCAACAACTTCGTGCTGGTGTTCGAGCGCTTAGGCGACGACTGAAATCATCGAGGCGTTGCTCTCAGAGCCTGCTTGATCGACGCCCATGCCTTGACGGAATTTCTCTTCGATCATCTCGCGGATTTTATCTTCCATCGCGCGCTTCTCATCCGGCGGTAATTGCGCGAGCGACTCTTCACTCAAACCAAGCTCCGCCAAAATCTGCTCGCGCATCCGCTCGATCGGCGATTTCTGCGCTTCTTCCAGGAATATCTCGGTCGCGCTCGGCGATGTGAGTTGCGGCTCTTCCGGCTCATCTATGCTTTGCAGGTTGATGAACATCTCGAAAGAGATCGGCGGCACTGGCGAGATCGGCAAAACTGAGTTGCTGCCGGCAGAATTTGCCGATGTCGTGTTGGGGCTCGGCAAAAAGTTCGCAGCGTTGTTTGGCGCGCGTGTCGGCAAACTCAAAGAAAACAGCGCGTTTGCGCCGATTGCGCCGATACTCATGCTTTGTCCCCAGACGACGTGTGGCGCAAATGCAAGTCGCGCGCCGGATCGCGCCGAACTCACATTCATTTAATGCTCCAGCCACATTAGCGTTGCGCAGCGCCACTATCTCCAGCGCGCGGACACTTCCTCGTCCGCGCAACCGGGGACACTAAATGCGCAAAGCAATCACATTGCTCGAACTGAGCATCGGCGCGACTTTCGCCATCGCCGTAGCGGCGTACATGGCGCAGGGCTTCGTGGCGATGGCCTCAATGGCCGCGTGAAGCGCATGAAAGCGGAGCGCGTGGGCAGAATGCCCGCGCGCTTCGTGCTCTCTTGGGATGTGAAAAAGCCGACGGCTTTTAGCGCGTCGGCGTAGGGGGATCTGTTCGGTAGTCGTAGAAGCCGCGTTGGGTTTTGCGGCCAAGCCAGCCGGCTTCGACGTACTTTACGAGCAACGGACACGGACGATACTTGGAGTCCGCGAGCCCCTCGTAAAGCACCTGCATAATCGAAAGGCAGGTGTCGAGACCGATGAAGTCCGCGAGTTCGAGCGGGCCCATCGGGTGGTGCGCTCCGAGGCGCATGGATTTATCGATCGCTTCAACCGAGCCGACGCCTTCGTACAACGTGTAGATCGCCTCGTTGATCATCGGCACCAGAACGCGGTTGACGATGAAGGCCGGGAAGTCTTCGGCGTTGGCGATCTGCTTGCCGAGCTTGCCGACAAATTCGAGCGTGGTGTCGTAGGTCTCTTGGCTGGTGGCGAGGCCGCGGATGATTTCCACCAGCTCCATCACCGGCGCCGGGTTCATGAAGTGAACGCCGATGAATTTGTCCGGACGATCCGTCGTCGCGGCGAGACGCGTGATCGAAATCGAAGAGGTGTTCGACGCCAGGATCGCGTCCGGCCGCAGCACACTGCGCAGGTCGGCGAAGATTTGCTTCTTGGCGTCGTGCTCTTCGACGATCGACTCGATCACGAAGTCGCAGGCGCCGAGGTCCTTGAGCGCCGAGCCCTTGATCCGCTTGCGCGCCGCATCCGCGTCGCTCTTGCCGACAAGCTCGCGCGTTACCTGGCGGTTGAGATTTTTATCGATGACGCCAAGCGCCGCATCGATGCGTGCAGCATCGGCGTCGTTCAGCAGCACGTCATAGCCGGCCAGCGCACATACATGCGCGATGCCGTTGCCCATTTGCCCGGCGCCGATGACGCCGACCGTTTTGATGTTCGTCATTGTGTTAGCCATAGGCGCAGAGCGCCGCTGAATTGCAATTCTTGTTGCAGTGCAGCATAGGGCGGGCCGGGGCGCAAGCCTTCTATGGAGCGCGGGCGCCCCCGCCCGCGGCTTCGTTCAGTCAGGCTACGCGGGCGAGGGCGCCCGCGCTCCATAATTAGACCCCAGCCTTGCCCAGCTCGTCCATCAGCTCCGGGATTGCGGTTTTGTAGTCCGCTACCAGCCCGTAATCGGCGACCTGGAAGATCGGCGCGTCCTCGTCCTTGTTAATGGCGACGATGACTTTCGAGTCTTTCATGCCGGCCAAATGCTGGATGGCGCCCGAAATGCCGACGGCGACATAGAGCTCCGGCGCCACCACCTTGCCGGTCTGGCCGACTTGGTAATCGTTCGGCGCGTAGCCGGCGTCGACCGCCGCGCGCGAGGCGCCCACCGCCGCGCCGAGCTTGTCGGCCAACGGGTCCAGCACTTTGTGAAATTCTTCGCTGGAGCCCAGCGCACGGCCACCCGAAACGACGCGCTTCGCCGCCGTCAGTTCCGGCCGGTCCGACTTGGCCAGCTCTTCGCTAACAAAGGCCGACTTGAACGGCCCGCTCGGCGCCGCGACGGTTTCCACCGAAGCACTGCCGCCTTCGCCGGCAGCTTTGAACGCCGTCGGCTGTACGGTGATGACTTTCTTCGCCTGCGTGTCCTGCACCGTGATGATGGCGTTGCCGGCATAAATCGGGCGCACGAACGTATCGGCGCTTTCAACGCCAATGATGGTCGACACCTGCATCACGTCGAGCTTTGCCGCCACGCGCGGGGCGGCGTTCTTGCCCGTTGTCGTCGCCGGGAACAGCACCGCGTCGTAATTGGCCATCAGCGGCACGATCAGGGCTTCCAGCGGCTCAGCCATTTGCTTGGCCAAGGTCGCGCCGTCCGCGTGCAGAACCTTGCGCACGCCATCGATTTTTGCGGCTGCAGCGGCAGCGGCGCTCGCATTGGCGCCGGCGACCAGCACATCGACGTCGCTGCCCATGGCCTTCGCGGCGGTGACCACCTTGTTGGTCGAGTCCTTCACGGACGTGTTGTCGTGCTCAGCGATAACGAGAACGGCCATCTTAGATCACTCCCGCTTCTTTGAGCTTGCCGACCAGTTCCGCGGCAGACTTCACCTTGATGCCGGCTTGGCGTTTGCCAGGTTCGGCGGTCTTGATCGTCTTCAGGCGCGGCGCGACATCGACGCCGAGATCGGCCGGCGTCTTCACGTCAATCGGCTTCTTCTTCGCCTTCATGATGTTCGGCAACGAGGCGTAGCGCGGCTCGTTCAAGCGCAAGTCAGTCGAGATAATTGCCGGCAATTCGACATCGATCGTCTGCAAGCCGCCATCGACTTCGCGCGTCACTGAGGCCTTGCCTGAGCCGAGCACGATCTTCGACGCAAACGTCGCCTGCGGCCAGTCGAGCAGGGCGGCGAGCATTTGCGCGGTGGCGTTGTTGTCATCGTCGATGGCTTGCTTGCCGAGGATGACGAGGTCCGGCTTCTCAGCTTCGATCACCGCCTTCAAGAGCTTGGCGACCGCTAGCGGCTCCACTTCGCCTTCTGCTTTCACCAAAATCCCGCGGTCGGCGCCGATGGCGAGGGCGTTGCGCAGCGTCTCTTGCGCCTGCTCCGGGCCGATCGAGACGGCGATAACTTCAGTCGCCGCGTCCTTGGCGTGCCCGCCGCCGCCTTCCTTCATGCGGACGGCTTCCTCGATCGCGATTTCGCAAAACGGATTGATCGACATTTTGAGGTTCGAGAGATCGACCCCCGAACCATCCGGCTTGACCCGGACTTTGAGATTATAATCGAGCACCCGCTTGACCGGGACGAGGACTTTCATCGTTGAAATCCTTGAGGATTGGCGGCGTGCGGACCACGCCAATGCGCGGTCGCACATAAAGCCCGTAAGAAAAGCCTCGTCAATGCGACTATCGGGACAGTAGGGCGGGCGCATCCGTTCCGGCGGGCGCCGGCATCCCATGCCTGACAGTTTGGAAGGGAAGACCATATGATCATCACTCGCCGCCCCTTGTTGCTGGGCGCCGCTGCGGCAGGGCTCATGGCATCGAACGCACTCGCTCAATCCGCCGCCGACTTCATGGGCGAATGGTTCGGCGCTCTCGACCTCGGCTCGCAACGTTTGCGCTTGCGCCTCGTTGTGGCGGCGGGCCCGACCTCGACGCTCTACAGTATCGACCAGGGCAATAGCGCCATCCCGGTGGGGACCACCACGATCGAAGGGGATCGTCTGCGGCTTGCCATCCCGGTCATTGGCGGCAGCTTTGATGGCCGGCTGAGCAATGGCCGCATCGAGGGCCAGTTCACCCAGCGCGGCGCACTGCCGCTTGTTTTCACGCGCGAGCAGGCCGCCGAGCAGGCGCCGGCGCGCGAGGCGCTGACGCAAGCCGGCCTTGTCGCGCTGCGCACCAGCTGCGGTGCGCCAGCGTTCGCCGCCGCCGCGGCAAACCGCAACGGCCGCGCGGTTTCGTTTGTGGACGGCGTCCGCGCTTTTGGCCGCACGGAAGCGGCGACCACCTCAGATAAGTGGCACCTGGGTTCGATCACCAAGTCGATGACGGCGACGCTCGTCGCGCGCGCCGTCGAAGCTGGCCGTGTGCGTTGGGATGATACTGTGCATGGCCTCCTCGGCGCTGCGATCCCGGATATGCGCGCCGAATATCGTGACGTCACGTTCCGCCATCTGCTCAGCCACCGCGCCGGCCTGCCTGCGAATATCGAGATGGGGCAGATGATCGGTTTCCCACGCGAAAGCGCCGATTCACGCGCTGATCGCATTCGCTACGCACAACTCGGCCTGCTGCAGCAGCCAGCGGGCGCCAAGGAAGCGCACTTCGAATATTCCAACACCGGCTACGTCATCGCTGGAGCGATGCTTGAGCAAAAGCTCGGCGCGCCGTGGGAAACGCTTATCCGCGATCACGTCTTCACGCCGCTGGCGATGACGAACGCTGGCCAGGGCGCACCGGGTACGGCAGGCGCTTTTGACCAGCCCGTGGGCCACGCTCTCGGCCCGACGACGGTGGTGAATGGCCAGGCCTCAGCATCGCTCGTGCCATTCCCACCCGGCGGCCCGATCACGGATAACCCCGCCGCGCTCGGTCCGGCTGGCCGCGTCCATGCCCCGTTTGAAGATGTGTTTAAATACCTACGCGCGCATTGCGAGCAAGCCTCGCCGTTCCTGCGTCGTGAGAGCTGGCAAATTCTGCATACGCCGCCGTTCGGTGGGCCGTACGCGATGGGCTGGGCGGAGCGCGAAGGTATGCTCTGGCACAACGGCTCGAACACGCTCTTCTACGCTGAAGTGATGTTCGATCGTAATCGCGGCATCGTCGCCGCCGCTGCAACCAATGACGGCCGCGTCGATGCAGTCGGCCAGCCGATTGGCGCGGCGCTGGTCGGCGCCGCGCAAGCGGTGGCTTAACGGCTCAGCACGCCGGGCCAGTTCGTATTGGCCCGGCGGATGTGCCCGGGAATGTCGCCTTCCCAGCGCGTTTGAATCTCGGCGTTGTAATTGAGATAGAGCCGGCCATCGACGATGCGCCAATTGTTCGGATTGCCAGCGGCGGTGTAGCCTTGGCTGACCGCCCAGGCGCAATAACCGCCATATTGTGGCAGATAACGTGCTGGGCTGGCGCGAAACGCCGCCAAGTTTTCAGCGTTTGCAAAGCGATATTCGTAGCCTTGATGCGTGACGCGAAAGCGCTCGACGCCACGCACTGGCCGGCCATCGGTGAAGTACGCAACCGGATCGTAGCCGCCAACAGCAACGCGTGAGAGCAGACCGGTGTGCACCGGCGCAGTGTCAGCGTGCGCCACGGGAGCGAGCGCAACCGGCGCGGCGAAAATCACAAGCGCGAGAACGAAATGACGAAGCATGAAAGTCTCCAACCGATCAGGCGCGCGCGCCAGTGAGAGATGAGCGGGTTTGTGTGGCGGGCGCGTTCGGCACAAAGGCGCGTGCGATGTCGCCAAGCAGCGCGGCGATCTCGGCGCGGCGTAGAAACAGCAACACGATCGAGGACACCCAAATCGTGACCGCGGCTGCGAACAGCCCGCCGCCATCATTGTTCGGATCGATGCCGAGCGGCGTAAACAGGTGAAAGCTCACCGCGCCAGTCATCACGGCCAAGCCGATAGCAGCGCCGAGCGCATTCAGCCGCACTAAGCCGGGGAAGAGGCCAACAAGCAAAAGCGCCGAGGCTACGAGTTCGGCAGAGCCGATGACGTACTGGCTGAACAACCCCGTATGCGCAAACAATCCCGCTGCACCGATCGACGCGGCCCAGCCATCAAGGCGGCTGAAGATTTCCTGCGTGTTCGGGTGGTCGGTGAATTTGTAGCGCAGGCTGTCCAGAAACACGGCGGCGGCGAACAGCGAGATCGCGATCGGCGCGTAGCGGCGAATGTGTGTAAGCATGGTGGTCCCTCTTATGCAGGGTATGTCGCGCGAAGGTATGCGGCGGTTACACGAAAACGCTCCTCCCCCTTGGTGGAGGAGTTGGGGGACGGTCGTCTTGCCCGGCCCCCACCCAGCCCTCCCCCCAAGGGGGAGGGCTTAGAGCGCGCGGCGCATTTCCGCGACGGGCCGCATCTGCTCACGCTAAGCAGCTTCCATGAACTTCCCGGTGAATCCCGAAAAAGTCCTGCGTCTGTTCAGCCCGCTCTGGGGGCTGCTGGCGTTTTCCCTCTGGCTGCACTGGGAGAGCTGGCAGTCGAAGCCGATCATGCTAGCGGCCGTCGCGTCGCTCCCGCTGGTCGCCGCCCTTGCCGCCGGCTTGATGCGCGAGCGCTGGCGGCTCGAACTCACGGCGGAGGCGCTCGTCCACCACACACTCGGGCGCACCGAGCGCTTCGCGTGGTCGCGCATGGGGCCGGTTGAGATAAAGCCGTCGCCGCTCCGCGTTTTTATGTTAGTCCGCGCGCTTTGGTTCGCCTATCCGCTCGACGCCCCGCGCGACGCCGAAGAACGCGCAACCAAACTGCTCGGCCGCCGCATCCTTTGCGTCTTCGGCGACCACAGCCCGCGTGAGACGGTGGAGCAAATCCAAGCGTGGCGGGCGCTGAACGCACGCGGTTAAACGCGGCGCCAAGTGCGAAAACTCACCAGCGCAAAAACTTCGACCCAATCACCGCGCCCAGCGCCGCGCACACGGCAATCGCCAGCGTGTACCACGTGGTCACGAACGCCACAGAATCGGTCGGGCAATACATCGCGTAGGCCATCGCCGCGATGCCACCGGAGACTGCGCCGATCGCAGCCCCCGTCAGCGTGATCCGCGTCGGGGCAAAGGCGCGCATGAACCAGGTCAGCAAAGCCGCCGTCGGCGCCGCCAGTATCGGGATCAGCACGACGCACCACGGTACACTGCCGCGCCCGCCCATCCACGCTTCCCAGCGCCGCTCCGGCATCTCGCCCATCAGCGCCACGACTGTCGCCAGCACGCACACGCCAGCGAACACCAGCACAGCCCCGATGCGCCAGCCCAACGGACGGCCCGGCTTCATCAATTGCAGCGCAAACGGCAAGATCACCGCCGCCGCAAGCGCGGAGAACATCGCCTTCATCATCACCGGCATGCGCGCCGCGCCGATGTCCGGCCGCACCTGCAAAAACACCGCAACCAGCACCGCCGACACGACAAGCCCAACCAGCAATGTCAGCGCCAAATCGCGCCGCCAATGTTGCTTGTCCGCAGGCCCCGCGCCGCGCGCCAGCGCTTCGATGAGTTCGTCGGTCTTCACGATGTTTGCTCCCCGGCCATCAGGCGCATCAGCGTCTTCAGGCCGCGATGGATGGAAATCTTGATGTCGCTTTCGCTGAGGCCGGTGGTCTCCGCCGTCTCGCGCACGCTTTTTTCTTCGAGCTTCACCATGCGAATGGCGATGCGTTGCTTTTCCGGCAGCTTGCCGAGCAGTACGCCGATATCGTGCTTGGCGTCCGTCGCTTCGTAATCGGGATCAATGTCGCCGACGTCCAGTCCATCGAGCGGCGCATGCGCGCGATGCTTGGCGCGGCGTAGGAAATCGATCAGCCGATAGCGTGCAATCGCATAGAGCCAAGCGGTGAGCGGGTAGTTCGGGTCATAGCTCTCGCGCCGTGTGTGCAGCGCCACCAGTGTCTCTTGCACCAGATCCTCCGCGTCCTCCGGCCGCCCGCGCAGCCGATTGCGAAAGTAGGCGCGAAGCAGCGCCGCCGCTTCCGTCAGGAAAGCGCGATGCGCGGCCTCATCGCCCGCGAGGCCCTGGAGCAACAAGGCTCGAAGTGCGGTTTCGTCCGCCAATGGCCCTCCCATGAATGCTTACGCGCCAACGCCGGCGGCGGTTACGTCCGGCGGAACGGGTCGGCCGGGTAAACCCCCAGCACTTTCAGTGACGTAGAAAAGAACGCCAGTTCCTCCAGCGCCAGCCGCAAGGCTTGCTCTTCCGGGTGGCCTTCGACTTCCAGAAAGAACATGGCCGCCGAGAATGCGCCGCCCTCGATGTAGCTCTCGAGCTTGGTCATGTTGACGCCATTGGTGGCGAAGCCGCCGAGCGCCTTGTAGAGCGCCGCCGGCACGTTGCGGACGCGGAAGACAAAGCTGGTCATGCAGGGGCCGGAACCCAGCGCCGCATTCTGCGCTTCGCGCGCGAACACCAAAAACCGCGTCGTGTTGTGCGGCGCATCGGCGATGTCGGCCTTCAGCACTTTCAGCCCGTAAATCTCGCCCGCCAATCCTGATGCAAGCGCACCGATGCTCGGATCGCCCAATTCTGCAATCTCGCGCGCAGCGCCCGCCGTATCGGCCGTCTTCACCGCCGCGACGCCGAGCTCGCGCAATTGTTTGCGGCACTGCCCTAGCGCTTGCGGATGCGAGCGCACGTGCGTCAGGCCTTCAAGCGTCGCATCTTTTAGCCCAAGCAACTGATGCCGGATCGGCACGAAGCGTTCGCCGATAATGTAGAGCCCGCTTTCCGGGATCAGCGTGTGCACATCGGCGACACGCCCCGCGACCGAGTTCTCGATCGGGATCATGGCGTAGCGCGCTTGCCCCTCGCTCACCGCCGCGAAAGCATCGTCAAAGCTCGCGCACGGCAGCGGCTCGAGTTCGGGGAAGGCGGCGCGGGCGGCGATGTGTGAGTTCGCCCCAGGTTCGCCTTGAAAGGAAATATAGTCAGTCATTGGCGGCGAGCGTTAGCGTATGGGCCGCTTCTCTGGTAGGGGCGATGCCTCAATGGGTGTGGCGCAGACTGTCGAAAGCGCGATTTTGGCGCAAACGCGCAGGGGGCTGCGCACGCTTTTGGCTGTGCCTGCCGCGCGCGCCGCTGGGCTGGCGCGCGTCGAAGAGCTGGAAATCGCAGGCGCCGCCGGGCCATTGCGCGCCCGGTATTACGAAGCCGCCGACGCCATCCGCGCGCCGCTCATCGTTTTCTTTCATGGCGGGGGCTTCGTCTGCGGCGACATCGACACGCACGATTCAATCTGTTCGTGGCTGGCGAAGTCATCGCAAGGCCGCGTCCTGTCGGTTGGCTATCGTCTCGCGCCGGAGACGCCGTTCCCGGGACAACTTCACGATGTTCGCGCCGCGTGCGTTTGGGCCTTTCAGAACGCGCACACGTTCGGCGCTGAGCCAAATCGCATCGCCGTCTCCGGCGATAGCGCCGGCGCTTATCTCGCCTGCACCATCGCGCTCGAAATCAATCGCGCCACACCTGGCGCCGTGGCGCTGCAGGTTCTGCTTTATCCGCTCGTACATGTGCAAGACACGCTCTGGGCCGCGGAAGAAGTGCGCAACTTCCGTTTCCTCGGCCGCGTCGCCGCGCTCTACATTGCCAAGAGTCTCGGCGCTGAAAAGCTGCCGTCTCTGCTCGACGTTGATCTCTCCGCTGCACCTCCTACCATCGTCGCCGGAGGCGGACCGCTCGACCCGGTGCGCAGCGATGTGAAAGCGTTTGTGTCGGCGCTGCGCGCCGCCGGTGTGCGCGTCACCGAGAAAAAGTATCCGCCGCTTATGCATGGCGGGCTCAACTTTACCGCATATTCCAAGACTGCGACCTCAGCTTTGCGCGAAGTCGGTGCGCTGGTGCGCGCGGAGTGGAGCAGCTAGGGTGACGCTCAACACATGGGGGAACACGCGATGCGCATACTTTTGATCGCCGCGACTGCCGCGCTCGCGGCTGCTTGCACACCAGCTGAAGAAACTGAGGTGATGTCTGCTGGCTGCGATGCGCGCGCTGTAGGCTCTTGGACCGCAGGCGATGCAACCTATTCACTCGAAGCCACAACCGCCGGCCCGGATTGCGCGCGCGCTGTCGGCACGTTCGTTGTGCGCGATAGCTCCGGCGCGCCGATTTACGCGGAAGCGCATCTCGCCCAGCACGTGATGATGCTCTCGCACGCGGAGGACACTACCGTGATGGCGACTGCGCTCGGCGAATGGACGACGGTCCAAGCGCAAACCAGTTCGCAATTGCCGGAATGGGCCGCTAATGCCGACAGCCCCGTCAGCGGCGAGTTTCCGTTCTATCCGCACGAAGGTATCGATCGCGCCCAATACGAAGCCGTGCGCGCCAACAATTTGCCGATGCTCTGCTACGTGCAGGGCATGGAGAGCTTGAATTGCTTGGTACTTGAAGAAGGCGGATTCGCCTCGATCGGCCTGCAAAGCTTTCCGGGCTAAGCGCTAAGCCTCGTCACGACCGGCGCTTCGTCAGCAAGCGCCGGATCGGGACGCAGCCGCGCAAACCGCAGCGCTGCGGCGCAGAGAACATCACGCGTCGCCGGCTTGACCAAATGGTCGGCGGCGCCGAGTTCGATCGAGCGGCGCCGATCCTCCTCGATCGATAGCACAACGATAGGCACGTTGCGCGTTTCGGGATCGAGCGCGAGGTCGGAGATCACGCCCCAGCCGTCGCGGTCGGGGAGGTTGATATCCAGCACCACCAGAGCCGGCTTCAGCGTCCGCGCCAGAGTGAGCCCCGCATCGGCGGTGCGCGCGCACTGCACAGCAAATCCGACTTGCGTCAGCGCCCGCACCGCAAGATCGCGCGCGCTGGCTTCATCGTCGATCACGATCGCCAGCGGCGAATCTTCGTCGCCTTCGCGATCGAACACATCGTCGCCCTCGCTGGCGCCGAAGCCCGCATAGAATTGCGTCACCCAGAGCGTGAACGTGGCGCCTTTGCCAAGCTCACTCGTCACCGTGACATCGCCGCCCATCATCTGCGCCATGCGGCGCGTTATCATGAGGCCAAGGCCGGTGCCGCCAAACTCGCGCGCGGTGTTGGCGCTGGCTTGCTCAAACGCTTGGAAGAGGCGGCTGGATTGCTCGGGGCTGAGGCCGATTCCGGTGTCGGTGACCTTGAACACGAGCCGGCCTTCGCCGTCGTGCTCTTCACGGTGCATCGTCAAGCGCACGGTGCCTTGCTTGGTGAACTTGCAGGCGTTGGAGAGCAGATTCAGCAAGCACTGGCGCAATTTCTGCGCATCGACGTAAGAGGCCTCGATCGGCTCAATATCGCATTCCAGCGTGTTGTTATTTTTGGTCGCCAGCGGCCGCGCCGTCGAGATCGCATCGGCGACAATACCGCGCGGATCGGTCGGCGCCGCCAGCACATCCATGCGGCCGGCTTCGATCTTGGAGAGATCGAGAATGTCGTTGATCACCGCCAGCAAGTGCCGCGCCGCCATGTTGATGCGCTGCAGATCGCTGATCGAAGAGGTGTCGCCGCGATCCTCGGCATCTTCCGCCAAGATCTCGGCGTAACCGATGATGGCGTTGAGCGGCGTGCGCAGCTCGTGGCTCATATTGGCGACGAATTGCGACTTCGCGCGATTGGCGCCTTCAGCCGCGGCGCGCGCGGTGTCGGCTGCAATCCGCGCCTCGGCCGCGTCACGCAGCACGGCGAGCGCGCGCGCCATGTCGCCGATCTCGTCGCCGCGATTGAGCGCCGGAATGTCGGCGTCGTAATTTCCGTCGGCGATGGCGCGGATCGAGGCTGACAGCGAGTCGATCGGCTGAATGAGGCCAACCCGCAACAGCGCTATGATGAAGCCGATCACTACCAGGAATAGGCCGGCCGCTAGGAGCAGCGTGTTTGTGCGCTCATCGGCCAGCCGTTCGGCCCGGGTTACCAGCATGGCATCGAGCGCGGTGGAGACGCGGCCGGAAAGATCGGCAAGCGCATATTGCGCGCCGGCTTCGGTCGCGATCAGATCAGGCAAGTTGAGGCGGCCGCGATCAATGGCGCGCTCTATATTCGCGCGATAGGCCGCAAAATTGGTGACGACCGAGTAAGAGGGCGGCCCGAGCGACGATTGCACCCCGGCGTTTGCGGCGTTCTCCACGGTGCGATCGATAGCGTTGCCGAGCGCGTTGGTGGTGCGTTCAAGCACTGCGAGCTCTTGCAGAATCTGCGTGCGCTCGCCTTCACCGATGCGCCGGTCTTCGAACACGGTTTCTGTCAGGCTGGCCAGATCACGGGCCTGCTGCGCCAACATCGGCGCGCGCTCGATCACAATGGCGGCAGCGGCGTGGCTGGCGCGATCCGGGTCGCGCACCAGGTTGGCGCGATCGCCAATTTGATGCGCTAAATCGCACAGCGCCATGACGGCCGCGCCCGCCGCGGTGGCGCGAGCGCGATCATTGTTGAGCGCCGTGCGCATCGCAGTAATCGCGCGCTCCGACATTTCGGCAGTTTCGAGACCGCCGCCGTAACGTCGCTCAGCCGAGCGCAGCGCGCGGATAGCGGCGCTGATATTATCGACATCGTGTCCAAGCTGTTGCGCGCGCGATTGCATGTTGAGCAAGGTGTGCGCTTCGTTGACGACGCGCAGATACGCCGCGCCGTCGCGCTCTTGGCGCGTGACATCGACGAGATGCTGTTGTTCGGAGGCGAGTTTGCCGCTCACGAACACAAGCGGGACAAGGAATAATGCGAACGCCAAAGCCAGCTTGTGGCTGGTCGATGCCGTCTGCACCAGGCGCCACGTTCTCACACGCGCCGCCGCGAGGTGGCGAACAAGGATTTGCTTCGCGTTCATATATTGCCCCCGCCCGCGATGTGCGCGCAGGCGAGGACTAAGCAGCCAGAAGGGATAACGCGCGCTGAAGGAAAATCACGAAAACGAGAGCCAGTTATTGCCAAACAGGAAATGCAACTGCGTCACGGCTTAATACGCGCTCACACGTATGGAATTTAGGTGAACGCCGCCAACGCTGCGCGCGCTGCTTCAAGGTCAGGCGGGCTGTCGACCCCCTTTGGAAAATCCGCGATTGAATCGGCGTAGATCGTCATGCCCATTTCGAGCGCGCGCAATTGCTCGAGCTTTTCGCGCAGTTCAAGCGGCGAGGGCGGCGCCGCAACAAAGCGGGCCAACGCTTCGCGCCGATACACATAGATACCGACGTGCCGTTCGATCGGTCCTTCGCCCCACGGTGCCGGCGCGCGCGTGAATGCAAGGCAACGTCCATCGGCCGCGCGAATAGCTTTCACGACGTTCGAGTTGGCGCGCTCCGCTTCATCGCTCGAAGGCGAGACCAAAGTCGCGATGTCAGCGCCCGGCTTCAGCGCAGCAAGCGCGCGCGCGACATCCTCGGCGCGCATCGTCGGCATATCGCCTTGCAGGTTGACCGCCACATCGAAGCGCCGGCCTGGGTCGAACGCCTCCAGCGCCGCATGCACGCGGTCGGAGCCGGAGGGCAAATCCGGATCGGTGAGCGAAACATGCGCGCCGGCTTTCAGCGCCGCCTCGGCCACTTCCTCCTCGGCCGCCGCGACGAGCACCGGTCCCGCATTGGCGGCGTGAGCCAGGTCCACCACCCAGGCGATCATGGGCCGGCCGTGGATATCGGCCAGCGGCTTGCCGGGCAGCCGGGTGGAGGCCATGCGCGCAGGAATGACGACGACAGAGTTCATGGGGCGTCGGCTTGCCGTGCGGCGGTTCGCCGCGCAAGGCCAGTGATGAGCGCCCCGCGTCATTAGCCCCGCTTGGCGAGGGCCCCGACGCAGGCCATAACGCCGCCTGTTTCGAGACGGCCACGCGGCCACCCAGGGCAGGGCAATGAGCGATCTGCGGATGAATTCTGTGTTCGGAGCCGTTGTGGCTTCGGTGCTTGGCATCATGGGCGTCGGCGTTCTCGCCGATACTTTGGTCCACACGAATTACCCCGATACACCGGGCTACCTGCCGGAAGTCGTGCTTGAGGCGGCCAGCGGCGGCGCTGCCGCGCCCGCCGGCCCGCCAGACTTCGGCCGCTTGTTCGCCGATCAAGTTCAACTGGATGAACTGATCGCACGCGGCGCGCGCGTTGAGGCGCAGTGCACCGCCTGCCACAACTTTGATGCTGGCGGCCCGAACGGCATCGGCCCCAATTTGCATGACGTCTTCGGGCGCGCTGTCGCGAGCCATGCTGGGTTTGAGTATTCAGAGCCGATGCAGGCGCATGGCGGCGCCTGGGACTATCTGGCGCTCAACGAATTCCTGGCCTCGCCCTCGCGCGCTGTACCGGGGACCAAGATGGCGTTCGCCGGCTTGCGCAACGATCAAGACCGCGTGGCGATGATTGCGTATCTGCGCTCGATCTCGCCGAACAATGTCGCGCTGCCCGCGCCGTTGCCGGAAGCTGCGCCCGCCGCTGCTGAAGGCGAAGCCGCGCCAACTGAAGTTGACGCCGCCGCCGCGCCAGCAGGCGGCTAAAGCCTGCGGATAGAGCGCGGCGCGCCGATCCGCGCGATCGTCTCTGTGAGTGGTTCGACCACAGTTTGCATGTGAAATGCGTTGGCGTGGAGCAATTCCGTTGCGCTGCGCATGAGGCCAACGTGCCCCGGCCAAAACACCAGGTCGCCGCGCTCTAGCTTCGCATCGAGCGGAATTTCGCGGCCCACCACCGCTTCCTGCATATCCGCATCGCGCGGCGCGTTGACGCCGCCGGTTTCTAGCGCCGTCTGCACTACGCCCGAACAATCGGCCGCGCTCGAATCCTTGCCGCCCCACAAATAGGGCAGCCCGACGAAGCGCTCCGCGCTCGCCACCCAATCATCGACGTGTGCGTCGACCGGGGCGATGTGCGCGGCATACACCCAGCCGCCGCGGCTCAAACCGGCAAAGCCGTTTTCCATCGCCGTCATGGTGAGCTTTGCGTTGAGGCTTAGAGGCGAGGGTGGCTGGGATTTCTTGTCCGGCTCGGGAAATACCAAGGTCCGCAACACCGCGACGCGGTGTGTCGGCACATGAATCTCAGCGTCGAAGCTCTCGGCCCGCGCATAGCCGACATAGCCGTCGAGCCGCGCTTGGCCCCACACCCAGCCATCCTCATCCTGATCGTAAATGTCGAACACTTCGCCGTAGAGCAGCTGCGTTTCCAGCCGCGCAACGAAAGACGGCGCTTCGCGTAAAACGGAAGCGCCGACTTTGACCTGATGCGGAACGCCTTCGACAAAGCGTTCCGCATCGATCGTGCCTTTAAGCTTCGCCGCCGCTACATCACTGCGCGCCGGCGTCAGCCGTGGATCATTCATGAGACCGCTTGTAGCACCGGTCTGATCTGCTGGGCTTGGTCGTCCTGCAGAATGGTGGCGCCCAATTGTTCCAGGAAAGCGTCACCCTTTTCGGTGCGTTCCACGAACACGTTGCGGCCGTCCTTCGGGTCGCGGCGGCGCTGCACGAAGCCGAGGCGCGACAGCGTGTCGAGCGCGCGGGTGATCGCCGGCTTGCCGACATTGAGAGTGGCGGCGAGGCCGCGCACGGTGTGCGGCGCCGGCTGCAGCCGTACCGTCATCAGCACCGCCAATTGGCGGGCGGTCAGGTCCGGCGCGTCCGAACGTACGGTGGTGACGGTAACCCGACGCCACAAGTCCAATGCTTCTACTTGGTTCTGCCCGA
>JAWXAM010000077.1:0-25947 GCA_034439495.1 Terricaulis sp.
CTCTACGGCCTCGTCGATTACGCCGTCGCTGCGCTGATGCTGACTTTGTGCGCCGCAATTCTGGTGGGCTTGTCGCTAGTGCATGGCCAAGCGCTTGGCGTGCTCGCAATTGCGCTGGCCCTGCTGGCGCCGCAGATCACCGGCACCGATCTTTGGCCACGGCTGCCGCTGACGTTCTACCTCGTCGGTGTCGGCGGCGCGGGCTTTGCGCTTGCGGCGTGGCGGCGTTGGCCGTGGGTGGCGATCGCAGCGATGGTCGGCCTCTATTTCTGGTTCTCGATCGCGCTCGCCGCCGAAGAGATCCGCCGTGCACTCGCACTGGCGAGCTTCACGGCAATGGGCGGCGTCGCGCTCGCATTCCGCAAGCCGCTCGCCGACGAAGCCGCCTCGCGCCTCACCTGGACGCAAACGCACGCGCATCTGCCCGCCGCCGTCATCTGCATCAGTAGCGTGCTGCTGATCTGGACTTGGATCGCCATTGCGACATTGCCTTCTGGCGTCATCGGCGGCCCCGCGTGGGTCGCAACCATGTTCGTCGCTCTCGCCGCCGCCGCCGTTCGCGCGCGGGTAGCGGCGCCGGTGACGCTGCTGATCGCCATCGCCTCGCTGGTGCTGGGCTTTGCGTCTTATCTGCAGATTCGTTTTGCGTTGCCGCCGCTGGGGCCGGACTTTTATCCCTTCACCCTATTCTCCTCCGCCGTCATCGTCGCGGCCGCGCTCGGCGCCCGTCCGCATCGCAACAGCCGCGCCTTGATCGCAGCATCCGGCGCAATCGGTGCTGCAGTTCTGACGGCGCTCGCGGCGTTCTCGCGCGAGAACTGGCACGGCTACACTGCCTGGACGCCGCTCTTTCTGGGCGCAGCGCTTCTGTTCGTCGCCGCCTGGCTCACCGCAGATGAAGTGCAGGACTCGCGCAAAGATCGCGCCACAAGCTTTTGGGTCGGCGGCGGCGCTGCGCTTCTGCTCCTCGCGATCGAATCTGCATTTCCTGCCTCAGTGCGAACAGCGGCGCACGCCGGAGCTGCGGCATTGTTTGCCTTTGGCTTCGGTCTGCGTGGTTGGACGATGCTGCGCTACACAGCACTGGTCGCCGGCGCACTCGCGATCGGACATGCGCTCTCGCCGAGCCTGATCAGCTCGACGCTTTCGGGGCAAATTCCATTGAGCGGCGCGTTGATTACACTCGCGGTCGCCGCGGTGCTCTTGTTCATCGCCAGCGCCTTCACGGGTCGCGCCGAGCCGCGATCGATCGCAGCCGAATCGCTCAATGCCGGCGCAGTTTTCGTCATCCTGATCGCAATCTTCCTGGCGTTGCGCGCGCTCACCGCGGGGCCGGACCGCGATGGCATCGACAGCTTCACTGAAGTCAGCTTGCGCGTGATCGCGCTGATCGCCGCCGGCCACATCCTGATGACGCGCCTTGGCGTTGAAACCGGCATTATCGGCCGCTGGCGACACCACGTGCTCATTGGCGCCGGTTTGCTCTACACGTTCGCCGCGCCGACGTTGTCTGTGAATCCATGGTGGGGGGCGGCGCCGGCAACCGTGTTCGGCCCGCATATCATCAACACGCTGCTACTTGCCTTCGCCGCCCCAGCGGCGCTCGCATTGTTCGCGGCGCGACGCGTATATGAGCACCAACGCTTGGCAGGCCGGATCTACGCGACGGCAGGCGGAATATTGTTGCTTATCTGGACGCTGCTTGAGACACGCCGGTTCTTCCACGGCGGCGCCATGGCGCGCGCCGATGTCGGACTGTTCGAAGGCGCCTGCTACGCACTCATCCTGCTGCTCACAGCGCTCGCCGTCACGATGTTCGCACGACTGCGAGAAGCGCGAAGCCCCGAGCGCCCGTTCACGCAAGACGCGCTCACGGCCTCACGGGCAACAGCGTGGTTCGGCATCGCAAGTGCGGCGCTGATTCTGCTTGCGCTTCGCCATCCTTGGTGGGGCGCACAGGATTCAGATACGACCAACGCGCTCTCAACATTGCTCGCAGTGCTAGCGCACGGCGTAGCCATCGTCGTTGCGCTCTTTCTCGGCCGCGCCCTTTCGCGCAGCAAGGAGGTCGAGCCCACGCGCTTCGCCGCCGCGGCGGCAGCGAGCATCTTCGCATGGAGCTTTGGGCACCTCGTTATCCGCTGGTTCTATCATCGCGGCCTGATGGACAATGGCGAGCCGCTCGCGCAACTCGAAGGCTTGGCGCATGCAATCTGGCCGCTGGCGTTCGCGCTGGCCGCAAGCGCTGTCACAGCGCGCGCACCGGGCCGCGATACGGTGCGGGCTTATCTCTATGATCTGCAGGCGCTGTGGGCGTCAGCCATCTGGCCAGCGCTGGTGTTCGCCGCGCTTGGACTCTGGCTATTGTTCAATCCGTGGTGGGGCGTGCTGCCCGCTACACTCACAACGCCGCTTAGCGCCCTATACGCGCTTGCCGCACTCCTGCTTGCAGCTTGGATGAGCACACGCGCGGCCAATGTCCCGCACGCGCGATGGCCGGACTGGCTGACGCGTGCATCGACGATCGCTGTCGTGGGCCATCTCTTTGTCACCGCGACCTTGATTGTACGCTGGCTCTATCACCGCGAAGCGATGTTTAGCGGCGCAGCGCAAGGCGCTGAGATGTGGATCTATTCAGCCGTTTGGGCG
The DNA here is from genome assembly GCA_034439495.1 of Terricaulis sp. Lineage (GTDB taxonomy): Bacteria > Pseudomonadota > Alphaproteobacteria > Caulobacterales > Aquidulcibacteraceae > Vitreimonas. The sequence continues at coordinate 2,650 of JAWXAM010000077.1, forward strand.
CTCTTTGGCGCGGCTGTGTTCTGGCTCGGCATGCGCCGCAACGATCCGCTATTGCGCTGGATCGGACTTGGACTTCTGCTGCTAACGACGCTGAAAGTGTTCCTGGTCGACATGGCGCGGCTTGGCGGCGTGACACGGGTTGCGTCGTTCGTAGGCCTAGGCCTCGTCCTGCTCGCGATTGCTTGGGCCGCGCGCCGTTTCGCTGCAGCGCCGCCGCCTGCGCCCACTGACCTTCTTCAAATCAAGCCAAGCGCGCGGCGTGAAAGGCGACATGGTCGGCGACAAAGGTCGTCATGAAGAAGTACGAGTGATCGTAGCCTTCATGGCGGCGCAGCGTGAGTTTTTGCCCCGCCTTTGCCGCCGCTGCTTCGAGCAATTCCGGCTTCAACTGGTTCTCTAGAAACTGATCGCCGAGACCTTGATCGACCAGAATATCATCGAACGGCGCGGCTTGCCCGGCTTCAATCAACAACGCGGCGTCATGCGCTTTCCAAGCGTCGCGCTTGGCCCCGAGATAAGCGCTGAACGCCTTCTCACCCCACGCACATTGCGTCGGTGATGAGATCGGCGCGAGGGCCGATACACTTTTGAACAGAGAAGGATGCTTCATCGCCAATGTCAGCGCGCCATGGCCGCCCATCGAATGACCAAAGACAGAGCGCTTCGGCGCCAGTGGAAAGCCCTCTTCAACCGCGGCGATCAGATCACGTGTGACGTAGCTCTCCATCTTGAAGTGCGGCGTCCACGGCGCCTCGGTCGCATCGATATAGAAGCCCGCACCTTGGCCCAGATCGTATGCCGGATCATCGGCGACACCGTCGCCGCGCGGCGAAGTATCGGGCGCAACGATGGCCATGCGATGCGCAGCCGCCGCGCCATACGCGCCAGCCTTCGTCGTGAAATTATCTTCTGTGCACGTGAGACCAGAAAGCCAGATCAGATACGGAAACGGCCCAGCGCCCGGCGGCGTAAACACAGAAAAGCGCATCGTCCCGCCGGTCGATGCGCTTTCGTGTTGCACATAGGAAAGCGTGCCGCCGTGCACGCGATGTTGCGCTCTGATGTCCATGCGCACTCACCTAGTGCGCTGCTGCGCTGATGTGAAGGCTTAGCGCGTGACCGGACGGCTCGCGATGTCATTGTGTGCGGCGTCGATCGCGAGTGCGAGGGCGGCCGCTTCACCCGCGGTCGGCGAACCGGTGACGAAGCGCAGACGCAGCTGGCCGTTGTTCATTTCCAACGTCGCTAGGCGCGTGGCATCGCGAATGAAGAACGGAACGGCGAGATCAGTCAACACACGGTGATCGTTCACGCCAAGATAGATGTGCGAGCGAACGCACAAGATGCCATCGACATCGCCCTCCGGCCGCGTCATCGGCGGGCGCGCCCACAATATCGTGTAGCCGACGATTGGCGTGAAGCTTGAGCTTTCGGCGCCGGTCGAAAGAATGCCGCAGGTTTCGGGCGGGCGCGGCTCGGCCGGCGCTTGTGCGGTGGTGTTAGCGGGCGGCGTGGTCTGATCCTGCGCGAGCGCCGGGGCTGCCAGGCACGCCAACGCGCACGCGATCAAAAGCTTACGGATCATAAAATCACCACCCAAAGCGCGGGCACCGCGCCGCAAATGTCCCTCGCGGCAAGCTCTATACCGGCCCCGCCGCGCCAGCAACGGCGCTCGGCAGGCTCAAGCCGGCTGCGCCCCCTCTTGAGCGAATTCCGCCATCAGCGCCGGGTATTGCGACGGATCGGGGAAGCGTTCGAAGCTGTGCTTGGCGCCGGTTTGAACGCCCGGAAGCTTTTCCGACACGTACGACTCGATCAGCGGCACGAACCAGCTGGCATCCGCCAGCATGGTCGGCCGGAAGTTGATGAACTGGCCGTCGGCGATGCCGGAAGTGTAGAGCCAGTTCTTGCAGCGTGCGCAGAAGTGGTGGACGCTTTCAGCGCGGTGCAGGCCGCCAATCTCGGTTGCGCCTTCTATTTCAAAGCCGGCGGCGGGGATCATCAGCGACAGCGAATACGCGCCGCTCGTGAGCTTCTGGCAGCCGGTGCAATGACAGGCCATCGAGATGATCGGCGCAACGGTGATGCGCATCTTCACGCGACCGCACATGCAGGCGGCGGATAGTGGGAGCTTCCAGTCGCCCATCAATAAACCACCACGCTGCGAATGCTCTCGCCCTTGTGCATCAAGTCGAACGCTTCGTTGATGCGCTCGAGCGGCAGCGTATGCGTGATCATCGGGTCGATCTCGATTTTGCCGTCCATGTACCAGTCCACGATCTTCGGCACGTCGGTACGGCCGCGCGCGCCGCCGAAGGCGGTGCCTTTCCAGACACGGCCAGTGACCAGCTGAAACGGGCGCGTGGCGATCTCTTTGCCGGACTCTGCCACGCCAATAATGATGCTCTCGCCCCAACCGCGATGGCAGGCTTCAAGCGCCTGACGCATCACCGTCGTGTTGCCGGTGCAGTCGAACGTGTAGTCGGCGCCGCCGCCGGTGAGTTCGACAAGGTGCGCGACCAGATCGCCGCTGACATTCTTCGGGTTGACGAAATGGGTCGTGCCAAAGCGTTTGCCCCATTCCTCGCGCGCCGGATTAATGTCGACGCCGACAATCATGTTGGCGCCGACAAGCTTTGCGCCCTGCACGACGTTGAGGCCGATGCCGCCGAGACCAAACACGATAACGTTCGCGCCAGGCTCAACCTTTGCCGTGTTCGTCACAGCGCCGACGCCAGTGGTGACGCCGCAGCCGATGTAGCAAGCCTTGTCGAATGGCGCGTCGGTGCGGATTTTCGCCAGCGCGATCTCCGGCAGCACAGTGAAATTCGAGAACGTCGAGCAACCCATGTAGTGCGCGACCGCCTTGCCCTTGTAGGAAAAGCGTGAGGTGCCGTCCGGCATCAGGCCTTTGCCCTGCGTGGCGCGGATGGCGGTGCAGAGATTGGTTTTGCGCGATAGGCAGCTTTTACATTGCCGGCATTCCGGCGTGTACAGCGGAATAACGTGATCGCCGACGACGACGCTGGTTACGCCCGCGCCGATCTCGCGCACGATGCCTGCGCCCTCATGGCCGAGAATGCTCGGAAAGATGCCTTCGCTATCGAGCCCGTCGAGCGTGTAGGCGTCGGTGTGGCAGATGCCCGTTGCTTTGATCTCGACCAGAACTTCGCCCGCGCGCGGGCCTTCCAAATCGAGTTCGACGATTTCCAAAGGCTGCTTGGCCGCGAATGCGACCGCCGCTCTCGTTTTCATGAAAGGCGCTCCGAGTGTTTCGGGCGCTTATGCCGTGCTTAGGCGGATTTTCCCAGCTTTTTTCTCTTGCCGGTTTTGCGCTTTGCGCTCGCCTTCTTCGGCTTACGCGCGGGGCGCGCGGCCTTCTTCGCTGCCGCCTTTTTCTTTGCCTTCGCGACCTTAGCGCGCGGCTTCCGCTGCGGCGGCGCGCTGGCGAGGAAGAGTTTAGCCATCCGCACAATCCGCGCGCGGACTGCTGGATCGACATCGCCTGATTGTCCGGCGAGCATACGTACCGCCTCTATCGGCGCCAGCACCGCAACCGGCGTGCTGTAGCGCGCAAAGCCGACGATGGTTTTTTCTTCTGCGGTTGTTTCCAGCGCGCGGGCAAAATTCGCTCGGCCTTGCGATGTGGAAAACGAGGTGGTTTCGTTCTCCGCGCCGCGTTTGCGCTTCGACGGCTTGCCAGGGCTCATAGTACTAACCGCTCGCGGGCTCGATCTGGCGGCCGAATAGCCCCGGATCCCAAAGTGTTTCGGACGGTGCGTAGTCCGCATAGCTCCACAGCGGGCCGAGATAGACCAACGCCGTATTCACCTTAGAGCGAACAAGAAGCACAACGTTTTTGCATCCGTGTGACCCTTGTTGGGCAAAAGCGTTGAGCAATTGTATACAAGATGTAACGTGCGTCGATGCTTCCATTGCTTGCGTGTACTTTGTGCTCGCTTCGACACGCCTCGCGAAACCTGTACGTGTGTCGTGCAAGAACATCTGCAATTCTCGCGCGATACCGGTCATCATCTGATGCAGCATGCGCCAGCTCCGGCGCTCATAGCCTACGGCGCGCCGGCTTCCGCCTGTGCCGCCCCGTCCACCCGGCGCGGGACGCTTGCGGCCGCAGTCCGGCGAGTCAAAATCCGGCTGCATAATGACTTCGAGCTTCCAGGTTTCTCCCTCGAAATCATAGGTGAGCGAAAATCCGTACTCGAACATTTCGAAGGGAATAACGGTGCAACGATAGCCTTCGCCTTCCAATTCAGGGTTGGTGAAGTCGCGGATCAGCTTGCGGCAATGTTTTTCCAGCGCCCTGATTTCCGGCGTGGCGAAATGATGTAGGATGGCCTCTACGCTGACGCCCCAGCCAAATCGCTTCGTGACATCAGGCATCGCGTCGTCCTCATCGGTTCGGGGGGCGTTTAGAAGCGCGGGCGAAGGGACACGCAAATCTCTCTGCCGTCAACGAAACGCCGCGCGAACACCCGCGCAAGATTGTGTAATGTTTTGAATGTGTGGCTTTGCCGCTGTTAATCGCAAAAAACGGCGCGCAAAAACTTGTACAAGAATTGTTTCGGACTTGACCGCGCGCCGCTGGCGGCGTTTTCTGGCGATGGCACGGGGGTGCTGACTGCGCTGGCGGGGCGGCCGCTGAACCGGAAGTCTCGCCGGCGCTTTTAAACTCTCACTCGTCCGGGAACTCGGTGCCCTCGTTCCCTGCCTTTGTCCGGAATCGGACGATCGCGTTCGTCTCGTCGGACAGGCGAAAATAATTCAGTCTGGCGCGGAACGACTCTGCTGAGGCGACGTTTTATCCACGGCGCCGACCTACTCCCCCCGCCCAAGGCGCCACCGCAGCAAGGGCCGGATCGAGAGATCCGGCCCACCTGCATTTAGGAACTCGGCCTAAGCCGTCCTCACAATCCGATGAAATGGCTGACGAAACCGTCTTGCTCCGACCAAATATGGAGCATCCAGCCCGGCTGCTCTGAGGTTTTGGGCGCAATCGGTTGAGTGTCAGTCAACGCCAAGCCGTAAACCCACGACGTAGAGGGCGCGATAATCACCGGCGCGTGCGCGACCTGCCCGAACACCACGCGGTGGTGATGCCCGCAGATAATCCTGCGCACGTGCTTGTGCTTGGAGATTACGGTTTTGAGAAGTTTCGCATCACGCAGACCGATCTGATCGAACAACACGTCATGCGTTGCGATTGGCGGATGATGCAGCGCCACAATCGTAGGCCGGCTCGAGACGGAGAGCGTGCGATCAAGCCACTCCGCCTGCGCGTCGGTGAGCATGCCGTGCGTTTCGCCCGGCACGATCTGGTCAACACACACGATGCGCACCGGAAATTGGTCCAGTGCGAAGGATAAAAAGCCGTCCTGAGGCAGATATTGGTGCTTTGGGAAATGTGTGCGAATGCGCGCGCGCTGATCGTGGTTGCCCGGCATCAAGAACAGCGGCGCAGGCGGATCGATAAGCGCCGCAGCGAGCGCTGCATATTCCTCATCGCGCTCGTCGTTGACGAGGTCGCCGGTCATCAAGATAGCGTCGGCTGCGTAGTCACGCGCCTGCGCCAACGCGCGCGTCATCTGACGGAGCGAGGCGCCCTCATCATCGACGCGGACATGCGTGTCCGAAATTTGCGCAAGCAAAAACCTTCTGCTCATGCCGCGTTACGCCCCAAAGCTTGATCCACCCCTGAAGGCGCGACCATGGGGAGCCGGCGCTGAATCGTCTGTGTCCGCGGTCACACCCAGCGCTTAGTCCAGCGCGCGCGCCACGCGGAAGCCGAGGCCCTGGGCGCGTTGATCGGGGCGGACAGCCTGACGCGCCGCAGCACGGAGGGATTGCGCCTGATCGGCGAACCCGCCGCCACGGAACACACGGCGTGGGCATTCGTCCGCCTGCACGGCCCCGCCATCGATCGGCGCGAGTTCATAGCTGGGGGCGTAGCAATCTTCGACCCACTCGCCGACATTGCCGTGCATGTCGAACAACGTAAACGCGTTCGCCTCGTGCGCGCCGACCGGCGTCGTTTGCCGCGCACGGAACGTCGCTTGCGTGGCTGTCACGCGTGGGCCGAAGCCGTAGGCCTCGCTGACGCCTGCGCGCGCGGCATATTCCCACTCCGCTTCGCTCGCCAGCCGATAGCGCAAGCCACCCACCTGAGAGTTCAGCCACGTAAGATAGCTTTGGGCGTCTTCCCACGACACGTTTGTCACCGGACGATCACCGCGGCCCCAGCCGCCGTCCGACGGCGAGTATCCATTGCAGCCGCCGGCAGCGAGACACGCATCCCACTGCGCGAAGGTGACTTCATACTTGCCGACAGCAAACGGGCGCACCGTGACTTCGCGTTGCGGGCCCTCATCGCGGCCGCGGCCGACTTCCGTGGCCGGCGAGCCCATTGTGAACAGGCCGCCGCCAAGCACAACCATCTCCGGGCAATTGTCGCAATCGCGGAACGTGTGCCCCGGCGTGTACGTAACTGGCACGATATCTTGCGCCTCGGTTTGCACTGGAATCTGCGGTGAAACCGCACTCGATTCCTGCGGCTCCTGTTGTTGTTGTTGTTGCTGCTGTTGGTATTGCTGCACCATCGGCTCTGCAAAGCGCCAGATCGCGGGGCTGAAATAGATGCCGACCGCGAGCACCACAGCCGCCGCCGTGAACCACGCGATCTTGCGGGAGAGCCGCGCGAATTTCTGACGCTTGGAGAGAATCTCGAACGTCTGAACGCGCTGCTCCATGTTATCGAGCGGCTTCTGGCCGCGCGATTGGAATGCCGCCGTTGGCGACGAGCGCGCCATCGAGCGGAACTCCGCCGAGACGAGCGCCGAGCCGGGCTCCGCCAATTCCTGCAGCCGCGCCGCGACGTTCACGCCATGGCCGAGCAGATCGTTCGTCGCGGTGACGACAACGTCGCCAACGTGCGCGCCAACGCGGATCGGCGGCTCGCCTCTGCCGCGTTTATCGAGAATGTCTTGGATCGCGCCGAGCGCGGCGCCTGCGGAAGCGAACTCAACCATGAAGCCGTCGCCAGCCGTGTTGAAGAGACGGCCGCCGTGCCTATTGGCGGTGGAGTCGATGCGCGCACGCAGCGCTTCAACCTTGCGCGCCGCATTGCGCTGATCGCGCTCAGACATCGTCGAGAAGCCGACAATGTCGACCGCTACGATGGACGCCAGACGGATCGTCCGGTCTTCGCTTGAATTTGCATTGACGGGCGGAGCCGGAGGGCTCGGCGCCCGCGGGGCGCTATTGGCCTCGACGTCGTCAGACGGATTTTCTTGTTCTTCGCTCACGGCTCATTCCCCACACGCAGCGAGAATAGCCTCCTCCCAGAGGCATTACCACCGCCGACCCTCCTCTCACTCGCCTGAATCGACCATGAGCAGAAGCGAACTCATGTTCTGGATGAAAGCGCCGGTTGAAATGCCGGTGGCTGGGGTCGAAGTCACGTAGGGCGAGGTGTCGTACTGGTCGCCCACCAGCGTTTGCGCGAAATCGCCGGGGTTCGGCGTTTGCGGCCCAGGGCCGATATAGGGCTGGCTGGTGGCCGTCAGCGGCGTCGGCCAATAGCCCTCCGCATTCAATGTCGCGATCAGTTCGCGCGTGCGCTCCGGCGTCGGGGCCTGCACCGCACCAGCGCCAGCATTCGAGGTCATGTCAGAAACCTCGATGTTTTGGGTCGTGAAGAAGCGCGGCAACTCGAAATTCGCACGCCGGTGGAACGGCGACGCTGCCGCCAAAGTCGTGGGGTTGGCGCTGCGCAGCCGGTCGTAACGTGCCCGCAGCGCGGCAACATCGAGCGCGCGCCATTGCGAATAGTGCGTGATTGGCCGCTCTGGGTTGTAATCCCAATAATATGCGCCGCTCACGACATTGGAGCCGCGGCGATGATTGATGCGCGCGCGATTGGTGCGGAGCTCGATGAAAGTTGGATAGTGACGTCCAGCGACGCGCACCTGGTTGTCAGGCAGGCGCAGACTATCGAGCCAAGCCAATGCTTCGGGCACGCGCGCAATGAAGCGCTCGTCACCGGTCCATTCATAGAAGTTGAGCAGCTGACCGATATTCGTCGCGGTGGTGTGCGTAGCCAGTGATTCCGGCTCATAGCTGCGCGCCCCCAGCGGCGCGAGTGTTTCGGCATCATGCTGCAAGCTCCAACCCGCTTGCGGCGCGGGTTGGTGGGTAGCAAGGAAAACGTCCATCGCTTTGCGAATTGCGGGCAGAGCGCGCTCGTCGCCCAAAGTCTGATGAGCCATCAGCAAAAACTTGATGTTCTCGCCAGCGACATCGTCGTTGAACGTAATCTGGCGGATATAGGATTCTTCTTCGGAATGGCGCGGAAAACGCTGCGGCCAGCCGCCATTCTCGTATTGGCTGTCGAGCACAAACAGAATTGCGCGTTCGAGCGGCGCACGCAGGCGCGAGGCGCGGCGTTCTAGGTAAAGGCGCAACAAAAATTGCGACGCCTCGCTCGTGCCTGCGTCATCAAACGTCGCGTTGCCGTAATAGTGGTGGAATTCTTCGAGCCGCCAGCCGTTCTTGCCGATCGTATCGTACCAGCGCCGCGCGCTCTCTTCGCCCGCAAAGTCGTGCAGATAATTCCAGCCGCCTGCTGGGTGTTGCGCAGCGATCAAACCATCGGCCACTTCCATCGCGGCCTGGTAGTAAAACTCATCGCGCGTTGCGTGATAGCAATCGAGATAAAGATGTCCGACCGTGGCTGTGCCCGGCGGCTGAATCCAGATCATCGTCTCGTAGGCTTCCATCTCGCCCCAGCGGCGCGAGAAGTCTTCCGCGTAGCTCCACACGTAGCCGCCGCGATACGACACGCGCTCGCGCATGAACCGCGCGGCACGCTTCATTGTCGTCCGAGCATCGCGCCGCAGATCGCTGTTACCGGTGTCATCACCCGCGATAAAAAAAGACGAGCACGCACTCGTCAGAACAGCGCCTGATGCGCCCGCAAGCAGCGCGCGGCGCGAGGTGTTTCGCACTCCGGTCATGGTCGTCTCGCGTCCCCTAGCGCTCAACGCACGGGCGCAACCGGCCCAGGCGCGAGCATGTGTTTTCTTATCTTGCCCGCAGCCGTGCGCGGGAATTCATCCACGAAGGTGACGTGGCGCGGGATTTTATAACCAGCCAAATTGGCACGGCAAAACTGAATCACCTCATTGGCCGAGATCGGCGCCGCATCGGGTCGCAGCAGTACGAAAGCGTGGCCAACTTCGCCCCACTTTTCGTCCGCTACGCCGAGCACCGCGGCTTCCAGCACCGCCGGATGCCGCGCCAGCGCGTTTTCCACTTCGGCCGGATACACGTTCTCGCCGCCGGAAATGTACATCTCCTTGATCCGGCCAGCGACGTAGTAGCAGCCATCCGCATCGCGCCGGCCGATATCGCCGCTCTTCAACCAGCGATCAGCCGTGAACGCCTTCGCCGTTTCTTCGGGCCGCTTCCAGTAGCCGGGCGTGAGTCCAGCGCCGCGCATCCAGATCTCGCCGCTCTCGCCTTCGGCGACATCCTCGCCATTCGCATCGACGATGCGTACATCCAGCAGCATTTGCGGTTTGCCGACTGAGCCAATTTTCGTCAGCGCATCTTCAGGCGCGGCTACGAACGCCGTCGGCCCGGTCTCGGTCATGCCGTAGCCGTTGCACACGCGCACGCCGCGCGCCGCGAACCGCTCGACCAACACGTCCGACAAAGGCGCGCCGCCACATCCCCACGCGCGCACGCGCGATAGCTCGGCGCTTTCGAACGCGGAATGCATCGCAAGCTGCTGGTACACCGCCGGCACGCCGAAAAAAACGTCGAGACGCGGCATGAGTTCAAGCGCACGCGCTTCGTCGAAGCCCGGCATGACGATCACCGTGCCGCCTGCGATCAGGGTCGGCAGCGTCACCAGCTGCAAGCCAGCAGTATGAAACAGCGGTAGAAAGTTCAGTGTCGTATCGCTGGCGCGGACACCAAAGGCTTGCGTCACATGAAACGCATTCACCGCCGCCATTTGATAGGTTTGGATCACGCCCTTCGGCGTCCCCGTCGTGCCTGACGTATAGCTCAGCGACCAAATTGCATCGCCTGGCCAGCGGCGCTCCGTGCGCAGTGGCGCTACGTTTTGGAGGCCGTTTTCATAGGTTTCATCGAGCCCGAGGAGCGCCAAGCCGTCGCGCTTGAGCGCCTGCGCGCATGCAGCGTCTTCAACGCCAAACACCAAAACCCTCGGCGCACAATCATCCAGCAGCGGCGAAAGCTCAACCGAGGGCGCGCGCCAATTCAGCGGCACGAGAATGGCGCCGAGCTTGCCGCAGGCGAACATGATCTCGAAGAATTCGATGCGATTGCGGCAAAGGATCGCAACGCGATCTTCGCGGCCGACACCAAGCGCTGACAACACAGCGGCTGCACGCGATGCGCGATCGTCCAGCGCGGCATAGGTGAGCGTACGCCCGGTGAGCGCATCTTCGAACGCGACGCGATCCGGCGTCAGCGCCGCGCGCTTGGCTGTGATGTCGACGAGGTCGACACTCATTGTCACCTCCCTTGGCCCGCTTCTCTTAGGAAGCGTCGCCCTTCTTGGCCCGCGGCGCGAGCCCGTTGATCATCAAATCTGCAGCTGCCTCCGACACCGCGCCGATGTCGGCAGCGTCATCCCAAATACCAAACTTCAGTCCCAGAAACGTCGAGGCGCCCATCAGCGCCCAGACGCGGACATCGTCATTGCCGTCGCTGATTTCGCCGCGCTTGGAGGCTTGCGCCAGCTGCTGGCGATACGCTTCGGAGAAGGTGCGGTAGTAGGCGCGGTACGCTTCCGGGGCGACGAACTGCGCCTCCATGACGATGCGATAGAGCGCTTTATGTGTGCGCACGAACTCGACGTAGGCCTGGATGCCCAAGCGCTCCGCTTCGAGCCGGTTCGGCGCGTCCTTTACGCTTTCGCTCAAGGCGTGGCGTGTCCGTGCGCCCATGTCCGCGACCAGCGCTTTGAACACCTCCTCCTTCGACTTGAAGTAGACGTAGAAGGTGCCGAGCCCGACGCCCGCCGACTGCGTGATGTTGGAGATGGCTGTCTCGTGATAGCCGCGCGCCCCGAACTCCTCGCCGGCCGCATCCAAAAGCCGCCGCAGCGTGCGCCGGCCGCGCTCCGTCTTGGGGCCGCTGCGCTCCTCCGTAGCTGCCGCTTCGGAACCTGAATGTTGACTCATGTTTCAAGTCTCCGTTATAAGTCGCGGCAAGACAAGAATAATTCGGCCCGCGAACGAGGCCGAAGGGGGGAATACCGGGCATGCCGGGCCACGTTTTGCCAGATGGGGCGACTATGTCCTACGCCGACGCCGGCGCAGGTTCGCCCATCCTTCTGGTGCACGGCTGGGCGGCAAATGGCGGTTTTTTCCAAGATCTGAGTTCCCGCCTCTCCGCTTCGCACCGCGTCCTGACGCTGACGCTGCGCGCCCACCCCGGGTCAGGGCAAGGCAGCGCACCGCTCACGATCGAGACGCTCGCAGACGATATCGCGCATTTCATTGAAACGCTCGACCTGAAAGGCGTTATCGCGCTGGGCTGGTCGATGGGCGCGATGGCGCTTTGGCGTGCAGCGCCAAAACTGGGCTCGCGCCTCGCCGGCCTCATCATCGAAGACATGGCGCCGCGCCTGACCAACGATGAGAAATGGTCCCACGGCCTTTCCGGCGCCTACACCACATCGGACGTCGCCGGCACGCTCGGCGAAATTGAAGCCGATTGGCCCGCCTACGTCGCACGCTTCGCGCCGCGCATGTTCGCCGCCGGTTTGAAAGACACACGGCCCGAGCTCATCGAGTGGGCGACCGCCGAAATGTCGAACGCCAACGGCCGCGCCATGGCGTCGCTTTGGGCCTCGATGGCCAAACAAGATTTCCGCGCCGATCTCGCGCGCATCGCTCAGCCGATGCTCGTGATCTCCGGCGGCGACAGCCAGGTCTACCCCGACGGCGCAACCGCATTCGTGGCGCACACCGCCCCGAACGCATCGCGCGCCGTCATCCAAGGCGCAGGTCACGTCCCGCATCTCGAAGCGCCAGATGCATTCTTCAACCACATCGAAAATTTCGTCCGCTCGCAGCGGCGGAGTGAATTAAAAAGCGGAGGAGCAGTTCCATGAAACGGTTTGGCGATCCGGCGCGGCTAGCGCTGTTGTTGGCGAGCGTATGTGCATCGCCATTTGTATTCTCGAGTCCCGCCTTGGCGCAGGAAATGGCTGTTGAGGAAAGCGACGAACTTATCGTCACCGCCCGCCGCCGCGAAGAAAACCTGCAAGACGTTCCGATCGCGATCACGGTGCAAACCGCTGAACAGCTCGACCAACGCGGCGCATCCGACATCACAGTGCTGCAGCAAACAACGCCAAACGCTACCGTTCAGATCGCGCGCGGCTCGAACTCGACGCTCATCGCGTTCATTCGCGGCGTCGGCCAGCAAGATCCGCTCTGGGGCTTCGAACCTGGCGTAGGCCTCTATGTTGACGATGTTTACATCGCCCGCCCGCAAGCGGCCGTTCTCGACATCTTCGACATCTCGCGCATCGAAGTGCTGCGCGGCCCGCAAGGCACGCTCTACGGCCGCAACTCGGTCGGCGGCGCCGTGCGTTACGTGACATCGGAAATGGACACCGAAGAAGCGCACCTGCGCGCGCGCTTCAACTATGGCTCGTATAATCAGACGGACGTGATCCTCTCCGGCTCGCTGCCGCTGACTGAGAATCTCGTCGTCGGCGGCGCCCTCGCGCTTTATGTGCGCGACGGTTACGGCGACAACCTCACCACGGGGGCCGAACACTACAACAAGGACGTCGACGCGTATCGCATCAGCGCTCAGTGGACGCCGACTTCGGACCTCAGCATCCGCTTCACCGCCGATGGCGTTGACGACGATTCCGCTCCGCGTCACGGCTATCGCCTCGCCGATTACCCGGCCGGCGGTCCGAACTATGCGCCGCTGGACGACGTCTACGACACGCGCGCTGGCTCGGGTGACGAGAACCACGTCGAAACCCGCGGCTCGGCGTTGCACGTCGATTACGAGATCAGCCCGAGCCTCACCTTGCGTTCGATCACGGCGCACCGCGAAGGCCAAACCAACGGCACGATCGACTTCGACAACACGCCGGACCCGACGCTCGACATTCCGGCCTTCTATTCCGACGAGCAGTTCACGCAGGAATTCCAACTGCTGTTCGAGTATGACCGGATCCAAGGCGTCGCGGGCCTCTTCTATCTCGACGGCATGGCTGAAGGCGCGTTCGACACGGTGCTCGGGTTTGCCGGGCCGTTGACGATCTTCACGCAAGGCCGTGTCGACACCGAGTCTCTCGCCGCCTTCGCGGACGTGAGCTTCGACGTTACCGATACGCTGGCGCTCTCCGTCGGCGGTCGTTGGACGCGCGATGAAAAGACTGGCCAGGTTTATCGCCAGAACTTCACTGGCATCCGCAGCCCGTTCTTCGGCAACAGCGCGGCAATTCCCGGCCTCGTGCGCACCAACTACACCAACAGCGCCGAGTTCGAAGAATTCACCCCGCGCGTCTCACTGACCTGGGAGCCAAGCGACGATCTCACCGTCTACGGATCGTTCAGCCAAGGCTTTAAGTCTGGCGGCTTCGACATGCGCGGCGACGCGGTGTTCACGCCGGATACAGTCAATGGCTATGCACCGGAATTCGTCGATACCTACGAAATCGGCTTCCACTCGTCATTGATGCAAGGCCGCTTCAATCTGAGCGGCGCGGTCTTCCAGTCCGATTACACGGATATGCAGATCACCCGCCAAGAGCCGACCACTTTGGGCGGCATCGCGAGCTTCGTCGACAACGCCGCTGCGGCTGAGATCCGCGGCGCCGAACTCGAAGGCCGCTTCCACTTCACCGACAACCTCACCGCCAACTTCGCGGTCGGCTACATCGACGGTGAGTTCAAGGAATACATCTCCAACACGGTCGTCGCGAACCCCGCGCCGCCGCCGGCCACCATCGTCGTGCCGATCGATCTCTCGGGTTCTGCAGCATTGCAAAACACGCCAGATCTGACTGCCTCGCTCTCGTTCACCTACTCGGTGGAAGTGGCGGGCGGCCAACTCGCGATCACGCCGTCGGCCGCATATCGCGGCGACAGCCAAATGTTCGAGTTTGCAACGCCGCTGCTCGATCAGGGCGCCTACACGCTCTACAACGCCTCCATCACCTGGACGTCTGAGAGCGATCGCTTCCGGCTCGGCCTGCACGGGCAGAACCTCGGCGATGAAGTCTATCGCGTCGGCGGCTACAACTTCCCGGGCGCCACTTTCGGCAACTCGATCATCGGCTTCTACGGTCCGCCGCAGACCGTGACGGCCTCTGTGGAAGTTCGTTTCTAAATCTCTCCCTGAGACACCTCAGACACGGCGGCGCGAACTCCCTCGCGCCGCCGTTTTCTTTTGCGTATGAGCAGTCCCATGACCGAGACAACGCTTTCGACAACAAGGCCCGAAGCCCCGTCCTATCGCTATTGGGTGCTTGGTCTCCTGTTCATCGCCTACACGTTCAATTTCATCGACCGTCAGATCATGGGCATTTTGAATGTGCCCATCCAAACCGAACTCGGCGCCACCGATGAGCAAATGGGCCTGCTCGGCGGTCTCTCATTTGCGATGCTCTATTGCGGCCTCGGCATTCCGATCGCCTATCTCGCCGATCGCTGGGATCGCTCCTGGATCATGACCGCGGCGCTGGCGCTCTGGAGCGGCTTCACCGCGCTCTGCGGTGTCGCGACGACCTACACACAACTCTTCCTGGCGCGCATGGGCGTCGGCGTCGGCGAAGCCGGCGGCGTCGCGCCCGCCTATTCTCTGATCTCGGATTACTTCCCGCCGAAAGAACGCGCACGCGCGCTTGCAGTTTATTCGTTCGGCATTCCGATCGGCAGCGCTGCTGGCATCGCCTTTGGCGGCGTGATCGCGGCGACCTTTGATTGGCGCGTGGCGTTCATCGCCGTGGGTCTCGCTGGCGTTTTGTATGCGCCGCTCTTCCGCCTCGTGCTGCGCGAGCCGCCGCGCGGGCGCTACGACACCAAAGCCGGCGCGGCGCCTGATGCGCCCAAACCAAAAGCCGCGAGCTTCTTCAGCGCCATCAGCTACATCAGTAAGAAGCCGAGCTTCTGGCTGCTCTCCACCGGCGCAGCGTTCTCATCGATGATGGGCTACGGCTCGTTCTATTGGATCCCAACCTTCCTGCAGCGCTCGTACAACTTCACCCTGACCGAGGCCGGCTTCTATTACGGCGCTATTCTACTTGTCGGCGGCGTGATCGGCGTCTGGCTCGGCGGCTTTCTCGGCGACAAATTGGGCGCCAGCCGGCGCAGCATGTTTGCACTTGTGCCGGCGTGCGCGTGGTTGCTTGCAATGCCGTGCTACGCGCTCGGCCTGCTCTCGCCATCGCCGCAGATCGCTTTCTTTCTGTTCTTGGTGCCGACGGCGCTCGGCCTGGTGTGGCTCGGCCCTGTCATCGCGGCGGTTCAGCATCTCGCGCCAGCAACGATGCGCACGATGGCCTCAGCGAGCTTTCTGCTGATCAACAACCTGATCGGCATCGGCGCCGGCACCTGGTTGCTCGGCCGCATGTCGGTCGAGCTCAGCACCCGCTTCGGTGAAGAATCGCTGCGCTACTCGATCCTGGCCGGCACGAGCTTCTATATCGTCGCCGCACTGCTCTATCTCGTCGCCAGCCGAACGCTGAAGCGCGACTGGGTGGACTAGGCGCGCCTGCAAATCGCCCAAGTGCCGATATCAATTGGCGGCGCGAGGGGGTTCACATGGTTCGCATATTTCTGATCGCCGGCATTGCCGTGCCGATCGTCTATTTCGCCAGCCAGGTCGCTGCGATGGCGCTCAATCCCGGCTTCGATATCGCTACGCAGCAACCGAGTGAGCTCGGCTGCTGCGGCGCACAGCTTCCGCTGATCGCCAATGCCGGCTTCTTGCTCACCGGCGTCTTTGCGATTGCTGGCGGCGTCGGCCTCTCGCTCGGGCTGCGCAAGCTTGGCGGCAACGCAATCCTCGCCGCACTCGCAGGCCTCGGCATGATCTTGTTCGGAATCGCCATGACGATGAGCGGGCTGTTCCCGCTGCCCGACCCGCTGCATTACGGCTTTGGCCTGTTTCCCGCTGGCTTGCTCGCGCCTTTGTTTGGCGCATTGGCGCTGAAGGACGGCGGCGGTGTGCGCTGGATCGTGCTCGCCGCGTTCGCCGCCAGCGCGGTTCTCGTCGCGCTTATGTTCGGCGTCGGCGGCGTCGTGACCGAAAGCAATCTTGGCTACTTCTCGCGCGCTGTGGCGCTGGTCGCTTTTCCGGCCATGGGCCTGCTCTGCTGGCATGTCCGGCGGCGCCTGGCGGCCTAGACCCACTTCACTCACCCGCCACCCGCCCTCACCCCAAGAATTGTCATTGCATATAACTGACCGGTCAGTTATATCTGGTGTATGGCTCCCAGGTCCGCCACCGCTAAGGCCCGCAGCCCCGCCCCGCGCTGGCAGCGCCGGGCGGAAGCGCGGCCAGAGGAAATCCTGGAAGCGGCTCTGGCCGAGTTCGACGAGCGGGGTTTCGAAGCCGCTCGCATGGAGGACATCGCCAAGGCCGCCGGCATCTCGAAGGCGGCGATCTATCTCTACTTCCCCAGCAAGATGGCGCTGCTGGAGGCGCTGATCGAAGCCAAGGTCGCGCCGCTAGCGGCACAGGCGCAAAAGCTCGCCGCCGCTGGCCAAGCCGATCCGCTGAACGCGCTCAAGCTGTTCGCCACTGTCGCCGCCGCGCGCATGGCCGATCCGAAGGTGATCGCGGTGCCGCGCCTCGTCATTGGCATCTCCGGACGCTTCCCGGAGATCGCCGAATATTATCGCACCCACGTCGTCGCCAAGGCGCGCGGCGCTCTCGAACAGCTGATCGAAGCCGGCATCGCCTCCGGCGCGATCCGCAAAGTCGACACCGCGGCCGTCGTCCGCGCCTTCATCGGTCCGCTTTTCTTCGAGGCGATGTGGACGCATGTCCTGAAGGGCGAAACCGCTCTCCACGATCCGCAAAAGCTGATCGAACAGCAGTTCGACGTGCTGCTTCACGGATTGGAGCCACGCGCATGAAGCGCCTGATACTTCCGCTCGCTTTGCTGCTCGCCGCCTGTGGCGCGCGTGAGAGCGACACGCTGCAAGGCTATGGCGAGGCCGAATACATCTACATCGCCAGCCAAGAAACCGGCGTCGTGCGCGAGGTGCTGGTGCGCGAAGGCGACGTCGTCGAAGCCGGCGCGCCGATTTTCACACTCGACCGCGACCGCCTCGCCTTCAGCGCCGAATCCGCCAGCGCACAAGCGCAAGCCGCCAGCGCGGGCATCCGCACCGCACAGGCAGAAGCCGCACTCGCGCAACGCAATTTCACGCGCGGCTCCGAATTGTTCGAGCGTGGCTTCTACCCACGCGCGCGATTGGACGCTGACCGCGCTGCGCGCGACACCGCCAATGCGCGTGTTGCACAAGCGCGCCGCGAAGCCAGCGCCGCCGGCGCCGCGACCGGCCTCGCGCGCCAGCGCCTAAGCGACACCGATGGCGCAGCGCCAACCGCCGGCGTCATCCAACAAATCTACCATCGCCCAGGCGAAGTCGTCGCCGCTGGCCAGCCGATCGCCGCTTTGCTCGCGCCCTCCAACATGAAAGTGCGCTTTTTTGCGCCGCAGGATATACTGGCGCGCTTGCCGGTAGGTGCGCGTGTCAATGTGAGCTGTGACGGCTGCGATGACGAGATCGTCGCAACGATCAGCTACGTCGCCACCGATCCGCAATTCACGCCGCCGGTGATCTACTCCCTCGATCAACGCGAGAAGCTGGTCTTCTTGGTCGAAGCGCGCTTCGACGCGCCGAATGCTGTGCGCCCGGGCATGCCTGTCGATATCCGGCTCGCGGAATGAGCGACGAGATCGTCATCGATGTGCGCGGGCTGACGAAATCGTTCGGCGGCCGCAAAGTCGTCGATGATTTTGATCTCAAAGTGCCGCGCGGCGCGATCTACGGATTCTTGGGGCCGAACGGCTCCGGCAAGACAACGACGATCCGTATGGTCTGCGGCCTGCTGAAGCCAGAAAGCGGCGAAGGCGAAGTGCTCGGCTTCGATGTGCTGAAAGAGAGCCTCAAGATCAAAGAGCGCGTCGGCTACATGACGCAAAGATTCTCGCTCTACGAAGATCTGTCGATCCGCGAGAACCTTGAGTTTATCGCTCGCCTTTACGAACTCGATCACCGCGACGAGCGTGTCGATAAAGCGCTTGTCGATCTCGGCCTTGCCGAGCGCCAAGGCCAGCTCGCCGGCAAACTCTCCGGGGGCTGGAAGCAGCGCCTGGCACTCGCCGCGTGCATGATCCACGAACCGGAATTGCTGCTCCTAGATGAGCCGACCGCGGGCGTTGATCCCAAAGCGCGGCGCGATTTCTGGGATCAAATCCGCCGCTATTCAGCGCAAGGCGTCACTACGCTCGTCTCTACGCACTACATGGACGAAGCAGTGCAATGCGATTCCATCGCCTACATCGCCTACGGCAAAAAGCTGATTGACGCCCCGACTGGTGACATCCCCGCGCAGATCGGCCTCTCGTGCTGGCGCATCGCTGGCCGACCGCTGATGCAGGCGCACGCAATGCTAGAGCAATCTGAAGGCGTCGAGCTCGTCGCTCGCTTTGGGGCGGCCATGCACGCCTGCGGCAAGGACGCCGCTGCGCTCGAACGCGCTGTGCGCGCTGTAAAGGTCGCGCAACCGCATCTACAAATCGAAAAAATCGAAGCCGGTTTCGAGGAGATCTTCATCTACCTCATGTCCGGCAGCATCGATAACTTCCAATGAAGCTCCTTGACCTCTCCTGGTCGCGTGTATTTGCCGTGTTCTTGAAAGAACTGGTGCAGATGCGCCGCGACCGGCCGACCTTCGCCATCATGATCATGATGCCGGTGATGCAGCTCGTACTCTTCGGCTTCGCCATCAACACCGATCCGCGCCACTTGCCCGCCGTCGTAGAGATGCGCGAAGACGGCCCGCTAACGCGCGCGTTCCTCGCTTCGCTGCACGCCTCCTCCTACATCGACATCGT
The DNA here is from genome assembly GCA_034439495.1 of Terricaulis sp. Classification (GTDB taxonomy): domain Bacteria; phylum Pseudomonadota; class Alphaproteobacteria; order Caulobacterales; family Aquidulcibacteraceae; genus Vitreimonas. Next base: position 21,806 of record JAWXAM010000077.1, read on the forward strand.
CGCCATCACGCAAGGGCTGGATGAAGCAGAAGCAATGCTGCGCTCCGGCGACGCGACATTTTTGATCTCAATCCCAGAAGGCTTCGAACGCCGCCTCGTGCGCGGCGAGCGCCCGCAAATGCTGATCGCCGCCGACGCCAGCGATCCAGTCGCCGCGGGCGGCGCCATTGGCGCCATCGAGCGGATCGCCCAATCCGCGTTCGCGCCGGAATTTCAAGGGGCCCTCGGCTATCTCGCGCGGCCGCCGCCTGCGTACGAGATCGTCGTCCATCGCCGCTACAATCCAGCCGGCGTTAGCGCCTTTAACATTGTACCGGCTCTGCTCGGCGTCATCCTCACCATGACCATGGTGCTGATCACCTCGATCGCGCTGACGCGCGAGAGCGAGCGCGGCACGATGGAGAATTTGCTCGCAACGCCGATCCGCCCGCTCGAAGTTATGATCGGCAAGACCACGCCTTACATCGGCGTTGGCGCGATCCAGGTCGCCATCGTGCTGATCGCAGCGACATTGCTTTTCCGCATTCCGTTCGCCGGCTCGTTCCTAGCGTTCCTGGTCGCCGTCACGCTCTTCATCTTCGCCAACCTCATGCTGGGCTATCTCATCTCCACCGCGGCGCGCACGCAGTTGCAGGCGATGCAGATGACGTTCTTCATCTTCCTGCCGTCCATCCTGCTCAGTGGCTTCATGTTTCCGTTTCGCGCCATGCCGGATTGGGCGCAGGCCATCGGCACGGCGCTGCCGATCACGCACTTCCTGCGCATCGTGCGCGAGATTATGCTGAAGGGCGCAGGGTTCACCGACATTATCGGCGACCTCTTCCCGCTTGCACTTATTCTGCTGACTCTAGCGACGCTGGCGCTGCTGCGCTTCAGGCGTACGCTGGATTAGACTGCCACAGCGGCGGCTGTTGGCGCGGCAACCGATGGCGCAATCGCATCGAACACTTCACGCGCGACTTCCGCATCAGCGCCTTCGCGCGCGAGCATCACCAGTCGCTCCATGGCTTCGTGCAGCTCTGCAAGCCCGCGCGGCGGCGAGCCGACGGCGATCACGTCCGGCGCGGGATCCGGCTCACGCCACTCTTCCACACCGATAAGCGCCTCATGCAGCTTCTCGCCTGGTCGTAAGCCGGTGAAGACAATCGACACGTCCACATCCGGACGCAGCCCCTGGAGCCGGATTACTTCGCGCGCCAACTCCACCACCGGCAGCGCTTCGCCCATCTCAATCACCAGCGCCACACCGCGCGTCGGCGCGCTCAGACCTATCGCTGCCGCCTGCAACAAAGCATCAGCGGCTTGCGGGATGGACAAGAAAAAGCGCGTGACTTCAGGGTCGGTGATAGTCAGCGGTCCACCAGCTGCGAGTTGCTGCTCGAACGTCGGGATCACCGAACCCGTCGAGCCGAGTACATTGCCAAGTCGCAGCGACACAACACGCTGATCGCCCTTGCGATCAAGCGCTTGGCAATACAATTCGCCGAGTCGCTTTGAGGCGCCCATCACGCCGGAAGGATCGACAGCTTTGTCCGTCGATACGAACACAAGATGCGCGCCAATGGATTGAGCCGCCTCAGCGACATTGCGCAGGCCGCCAATGTTCGTCAGCACGCCTTCGCTTGGAAACATCTCCACGAGCGGCACCTGCTTCAAAGCCGCGGCGTGAAACACGATCTCCGGCCGCTCGCGCTTGAACCAACGCCGCATCGCTTGCGCATCGCGGATATCAGCAAGGACCGGCGCTGCGTCCGGCAAGTCTTGGCTGATCCGAAAGAGATTGAACTCAGAGCTGTCAAGCAACGACAGGCGCGATGGCGCCATCGCCGCGATCCGGCGCGCGAGTTCGCTCCCGATCGATCCGCCGGCGCCGGTGATAAGCACCCGCTTGCCAGCGATCAGCGCACGGACCCGCGCAGCATCGACATCTGCAATCGGACTGCCAACGAGGTCATTGATCCGAAGCGGCCGCGGCGCGCCGTTCTCGATCACATAGACGCGCATGCGTGCATCGGCGGCGCGCTCGAGGAGGGCGCGAGCGTCAGGACCATCGGCCATTGGCCGCGCCAGGATCAGTGACCGGGCACCAAGCTCAGAGAAATCAAAGTCGGCCCAGCGCGCGGCCCGCGCCAATACTGGCAGCGCCGACGAGCCCTCGCCCAACATTGCAGCGCCGATAATATTCACGCCTGTCAGCGCAGGAGAAGAGGCCGTCTCGCGCAGAGCCTGCGCGTTCCCAGCAAGGATAGAGTCCCCCGTCATTCCCGCACCGCAAGAGCCGACTTGATGATGCTGTTATGAGCCGCCCGCGAAAACTGTCCACCCAGTTCGCCAGCTAATCCCGTAACGTTTTAATGACCGTTGCCTCGGCGCTTGATTTCCAGGCGCGCAAAAAGTTCCATTGCCGAACTTTGAGGCTCACTCAGGCAACGCCACGCGCCCATTTCCGGCGGAAACCTCCAACGGCTGGTCCAGGGCGTCGCCGCCGATGCGGAATTCCCCACCGGCCGCTTTGACCAAGGCGCAGCCGGCGGCGACGTCCCAGATCATCGAGCCGGACTCGCGGTACGCTTCGGCCCGCCCCGCCGCCACATAGGCCAGCGCACTGGCGGCCGAACCGATCATCCGCACTTTGCGCCAGGCCGTGAGCCGAGCTTCAAACAGCTTCATGGACTCAGCGCTGGCGCGTGACGGCACGCCTGTCTGCAGAATGCCGCCCGCAGGATCGGCGATATCAGAGACGCGCATGGGCTTGCCATTCAGCCACGCGCCTTCGCCGACGATGCCGCTGAAGCGCTCGCTCATGACGAAGCAATCGACGACGCCCAGCACCGGCACGCCATCATCCAGCAATGCGATCGAGACCGCGCAATGCGGATAGTCGCGCAGATAATTGACGCTGCCATCAAGCGGATCGACGGCCCACACGTAGCGATCACCGCGCTCGCGCACGCGGCTCCAGCCTGATTCTTCGGCGATGGCCGCGAACGGTGTCGCTTGCTCAAGCGCGCTCAGGATGATGGCCTCGGCCCGCTTGTCAGCGTCTATTTTGACCTCGCGGCCGATCTCGGCTTCGACCACCGCCCAGCTCTGGCGATGCTCCAGCAAAGCCGCGCTGGCCGCCGCCGCTGTCCGCTCGGCGATGGCCAAAAAATCCTTCAATTCGCTCAAGATTGGCTCCTCACCGCCTGCTTAGCGCCCCTCTTGCTCTTGGAGAAGCGCGCCATCCGCGCTTTAGTACGCCGGGAGCTGGGTTTATGGACGGCGGACAGCAAGCCAAAGCGTCTCCTCCACGCCCTGTGGTCAAGCTACCGCAGGGCCTGAGTGCGGCTGCGCTCGACAAGAAGCTGCACCTGCGCAAGCGCGCCCGCGACGACGCCGCCCGCAATCTGCCCCGTCACGACGCCGCCGATCTTTCTAGCGCCGAGCTTTCCGTGCTTGAGGCCGTCGCCGCCGAGCGCGCGCACATTGACCAAGCGCGCGACCAGGCCAAGGCCGAAGCCGAGCGCCGCTTGCGGGCGCTCGCGCCCACGCCGCAAGATTTTTCTGGCCCCGCCCTCGATGCACGGCTTGGTTTGGCCCAAGCAGAAGGCCGCATCGCACATGATTGGCGCGCAGCCGCCGCCCGCGCCGCCCAGGCGCGCGGCGATATGGAAGCGTTCAAGCGCCAGCACGGCTTGCGACGCGCAGCCGTCTATCCGCGCTCTACGTTGTTTCAGGCTGGCCTCTTGTTTTGCGCTGCAGTATTCGAAGCGTTGTTCAGCGCTGCGCTGTTTGCGGAAGACGACGCGCAGGGCCTGCTAGGCGGCGCCATCACCGCTGTCGGGCTCTCCGGCGCCAACGTCACGCTCGGCTATCTCGCAGGCTTTCTGGGCCTGCGCTACATGCAGCACGCGCAAATGCCGATCAAAATTGCGGGCGGCTTAGCGTTCGGCGCGACAGCATTGCTCGCGCTCATGCTCAATCTCTTCGCTGCTGACTGGCGTGATCGCCTCGTTGAAATTGCGGGGCGCCAGATCGACATGGGCTCCGACGCCGGCTTTCAACTTTGGTCACTGCTGCAACTCGATTCACCGCAAGCCATTATTCTCTTGATGCTCGGCGCTGGCGTCTGGGTGTTCGCGGCGCTCAAAGGCTATTCC
>JAWXAM010000078.1:0-30489 GCA_034439495.1 Terricaulis sp.
AAAAAATCCTGCCTGCTGGCCGCGGTGGAAGCGATGGATTTCGGCGACGAACAGCAATGTCGACTTGCCAGAGGCGCGGCGGCCACGTGCGGTCTCGAAGGCTTTCTTGAGATCGGCGACGCCGGAGAAGACGGCGCTGATCTGTTGGAACTCGTGGCCGGTTTCTTCCGCCAACAGGCGCGCGATCGTGGTCTTGCCGACGCCGGGAGGGCCCCACAGCACCATCGACGCCAAGCGCTTCTGCGCCACCATGCGCCCTATTGGGCCTTCGGGTTTCAGCAGGTGATCTTGGCCAACCACCTCATCGAGCTTGCGCGGACGCAGGCGCTCTGCCAGTGGCGTGGGCGCGGCCTGGGCAAGGCCTGAGGCTTCGAACAAATCGCTCATGGCGCCACGATAGGCTCTTCGCGGGAGAGAAACGATGGCTTTCCCGGTCGTCCCAGCAATACCGCCTAGAAGCGCAGCTCCGCACGCTGGCCGTTGCGCTCGACGCCAATCACCCAGGTGCGCGCTTGCGCCATCAGGCGATCGAGTTGAGCGGCGTCGCGCACCGGCTGGCCGTTCACCTCGTCGATGATGTCGCCCACGCGGAAACCGATGCGGGCGGCGATGCCGCGCCGATCGAGCGCTTGGATAAAGACGCCGTCGGCGAACGGATCGACACGGGAGGCTTCCGCAGTCGCTGGCGTCAGCGTGACGACACGCGCGCCCGAAAGCGGATGGCGGCCGGCGAGCAAGACGGGATCGGGCGCGCCGCCGGGCGGAGCTTCGGCCACTGCGGTCAGCGATATCTGCCTGCCGCCACGCAGCACCACGAGCGGCACCTGCGATCCTGGACGCTGTGTTGCAAACTGATAGCGCACGGCCGCGTCATCCCGAACATCAACGCCGCCGACCGAGAGAATGATGTCGTTCAAGCGCAGACCGGCGCGTTCGCCGGAAGAGCGCGGATAGAGCTGGCTCACCAAGACGCCCTCTGGACGTGGCAGATTGAGCGAGCGCGCGAGATCGGAGGTCACCGTTTGGAGCCGCGCGCCGAGCCATGGGCGGATGACAGTGCTGCCGCCGGAGACGGCGGATTCTACGACGCGGCGCACCATCTCGGATGGAATGGCGAAGCCGACGCCGTTGGAGCCGCCGCTCTCTGAGGCGATAGCGCTGTTGATACCGACGAGCGCGCCGTTCATGTCGACGAGGGCGCCGCCGGAATTGCCACGATTAATGGCGGCGTCGGTCTGGATGAAAAACGCGTAGTCGCTGATGCCGACTTCGGTGCGCGCGAGCGCCGAGATGATGCCGCTGGTCACTGTTTGTTGCAGGCCGAACGGGTTGCCGATGGCGAGAACGAGATCGCCGACTTGGGCGTCGGCGGTGTTGGCGTATTGCAGCGTCGGCAAACGCTCGCCGCCGGTATTGATGCGCAGCACGGCGAGATCGACGCGCGGATCGGCGAGGACAAGTTCAGCGTCGAACTCGCGTCGATCGGCAAGCACGACTTTCAGAGATTGGGCGCCTTCGATGACGTGGTTGTTGGTGACGATGATGCCGTCGGCGCCGACAATGACGCCCGAACCGAGCGATTGCTCCATGCGTGGGCCGCTGAAGCGGCCGAAGAACGGATCGCGCGACATGCTGCGGACGACGCGCTGGGCGTAAACGTTCACGACGGCGGGCCCAGCGCGCGCGGCAACCGGGGCAAATGAGAGCTGCACTTCGGCGCGGCTCGTGGGCGCGCTACGATTTTGTGCGGACACCACCGAAGGCGACAATAAACTCACGCAAACGGCGGCCACCGCCACGCCACGGATGAGAGGCTTATAAAGCGACGCTGAATCCACTTGGACCGATCCCCTATTGCGGGCGCGATCTTGCCCGCCGACTGGGCAGAAACATGGCGGCGGCGTGTCAGGTGGCGGCGTTCAAAGCGGCCGAGAGAGCGGCGAGCAGCGCACGCCAATGTTCGGCCAGGCGCATTTGCGTGGCGGCTAGCGGGAAACCGTGGCGGGCGACGTGATCCTGCGGGATCGCGTCCCAACCTCGGTGTTCGACTGTGACACGGGTCTCCTCGCCCACCGGCTCGAAGCGCACCTCCACGTGCGTGACCTGCTCAGCCGCGAAGCTGGCTTGGCGCCAGGAGAAGGCCAGTCGCTCGCCCGGCGCCCAGGCGATGACGCGGCCGATCTCGAACACTTTGCCATTGGGCAGTGTTGTGATCAGCCGCTGCTCACCTTCGAAGCTAAGGACGCCGTCGCCGCGCGGGGTGATTTGAAAGAGTTCGCTCGGGCGCCACCAGGCGCCGATCTCTTGGGTGAACACATCGAACGCCTCTTGCGGCGTCGCCTTCACGCGCAACGAGACGATGACGGCGCTCACGTGCGCTTCTTCTCCACGTGCGCCTTGAACGAAGCGAGCTGATCGCTCCAGAGACGCTCAGTGTCGGCGAGCCACTTTTTCAGATCTGCCATGGCGCCATCCTTCAGCGTGTAGATGCGCACGCGCGCGTCGAACGGGGGGTGCGTTTCTTCAACCAGCCCGCTTTCTTTCAACGTGCGCAAGTGCCGGCTCATCGCGGGGGCTGGGAGGCCGAGCGCGTCGGCCAGCTCTCCCGCGCGGCGCGGGCGTTGGCCGAGCAATTCCACCGCGCGACGGCGATCGGGATCGGCGAGCGCCGCGAGCGTGCGATCGATGGTGCGGGGTGCGCTCACAGGCGGGTCTGCGTTTTCATGGCGCCGCCAGCGGCTTTGTCCCACTCGGCCGGCGTCATCTCTTCAAGCGTAACGCCGAAGGTCCAGATGTGGCCTTCCGGATCGCGGGCCCGGTAGGTGCGGTCGCCGTAGAATTGCGTGTCTGGCTCCGCCAGGATTTCGGCGCCGGCTTTGCGCGCGTGTTCGCAGTGCGCATCGACATCTTCGCCGCGTGTGAGCTGCACGTGCACGGTTTGCGTATTCTTGCCGCCTAGCGATTTCGGGCTCTTGTGATCGGCGCTCCACTCATTGCCGACCATCACAACGCTATCGCCGTACTTCATCTCGGAATGAACGAGGTTCTCGTTCTCATCGAGGATTACCATTAACGGCTCAAAGCCGAACGCTTCCTCCAACCAGCGGAACGCAGCCTTCGGGTCCACGTAGCAGACGGCGCTGGAGAGCCCTTTTGGGCGATACAAATCCGACATCGCGCATTCCTTTCTGTATTTCGGAAAATTTCTATTTTAAAGAAATTATATGGTCAAACGAAAACGGACCGCCCGTGAGGACGACCCGTTGAAACTTGAGCTGACGCGAACCTTAGCCTTCGTCGGTGTAGATCGCTTCCGGGCGCGGGCCGCTATCCTGGCCGCGGGCCGCTTCATCGCGATCAACGAGTTCGATCACCGCGAGCGGGGCGTTGTCGCCGTAGCGATAGCCAGCCTTCAGGACGCGGGTGTAGCCGCCAGCGCGGGCGCTGTAGCGCGGCGCGAGCGTCTCAAAGAGCTTCTTCGTCTGCGTCTCGTCGCGCATGCGGGAAAGTACGAGCCGGCGTGCGCCGAGATCGCCCTTCTTCGCCAGCGTGATCAAGCGCTCGACGACCGGGCGCAAGGCCTTCGCCTTCGGCAGCGTCGTCACGATTTGCTCGTGCTTCACCAGGGCGGCAGCCATGTTGGCGAACATCGCCTGACGGTGGCTGGCCGTGCGGTTGAGTTTTTTATGTCCTGAGCCGTGACGCATTGTCTTTTCCCGCCGGGCTTAAGCCGGCTCTCCGTTAGATCTGATCTTCGTACTTCTTGGCGAGATCTTCAATGTTGTCCGGCGGCCAGTTCTCGACCGCCATGCCGAGGTGCAGGCCCATCGAAGCCAGCACTTCCTTGATCTCGTTCAGCGACTTCCGGCCGAAGTTCGGGGTGCGAAGCATTTCGCCTTCCGACTTCTGGATGAGGTCGCCGATGTAAACGATGTTGTCGTTCTTCAAGCAATTGGCCGAGCGGACCGAAAGCTCGAGCTCGTCGACCTTCTTGAGCAGAGCCGGGTTGAACGGGAGGTCCGGCTTCTCGCCGCCTTCCTTTTTCTGCTTCGGCTCTTCGAACGTGATGAACACCTGCAGCTGGTCTTGCAGGATGCGCGCGGCGTAGGCGATCGCGTCTTCGGGACGGATCGCGCCGTTGGTTTCAACTTCGATGATCAGCTTATCATAATCGAGCACCTGGCCTTCGCGGGTGTTCTCGACGCGATAAGCAACGCGGCGCACCGGCGAGTAGATCGAGTCGATGGCGATGAGGCCGATCGGCGCGTCGTCCGGGCGGTTTTGCTCGGCCGGGACGTAGCCCTTGCCGTTGTTGATCGTCAGCTCCATGCGCAGGTTCGCGCCTTCGTCGAGCGTGCAGATCACGAGTTCGGGATTGAGGATCTCCATGTCGGAGACCGTTTGAATGTCGCTGGCCTTCACTTCGCCCGGACCGGTCTTGGTCAGCATGACGCGCTTGGGGCCCTCACCGCGCATGCGGATGGCGACCTGCTTCAGGTTCAGCACGATATCCGTGACGTCTTCGCGGACGCCCTGGATCGAGCTGAACTCGTGCACGACGCCGTCGATTTGCACGGACTGAATCGCGGCGCCTTGCAGCGACGACAGAAGAACGCGGCGCAGCGCGTTGCCGAGGGTGAGGCCAAAGCCACGCTCAAGCGGTTCGGCGATCAAAGTCGCGCGCTTGGCCGCGTCGTACGCGTGCTCAATCACGGGCTTCTTCGGCCGGATGAGTTCAAGCCAATTCTTTTCGATCGACATCATGCTCTATCCAATCAGAGGCGCTGCGTTGCTACTCGCGCGCCCGAAAATTTCACCAGCGACGTTCGCTTAGACGCGGCGGCGCTTCGGCGGACGGCAGCCATTGTGCGGGATCGGCGTCACGTCGCGGATCGACGTCACGGTGAAGCCCACGGCTTGCAGCGCACGCAATGCGCTCTCGCGGCCCGAGCCCGGACCAGACACGTTCACCTCGACGGTGCGCATGCCGTGCTCCATCGCCTTGCGGCCCGCATCTTCAGCGGCGACCTGTGCGGCGTACGGCGTCGACTTACGCGAGCCTTTGAAGCCCATCGTGCCGGCGCTCGACCACGAGATCGTGTTGCCTTGCGCGTCGGTGATCGTGATCATCGTATTGTTGAACGACGCCGCGACGTGCGCGACGCCAGTGACGATGTTCTTACGTTCACGCTTTTTAACGCGCGTGGATTCCTTAGCCATTGCGGCGTGTCCTTACTTCTTGGTCGCTTGTTTCTTGCCGGCGATCGCTTTCGCCGGGCCTTTGCGCGTACGCGCGTTCGTGTGCGTGCGTTGACCGCGGACCGGGAGGCCACGGCGGTGACGCAGACCGCGATAGCAACCGAGATCCATCAAGCGCTTGATGTTGGTTGCGGTCTCGCGGCGAAGATCGCCTTCGACCGTGTAGTCGCGGTCGATCGCTTCGCGAATTTGGAGAATTTCGGCGTCGGTCAGTTCACTGACGCGGCGCTCGGCGCCGATGCCGACCTTTTCACAGATTTCCTTGGCGTAGTGTTGGCCGATCCCATGGATGTACTGCAGCGCGATAACGACGCGCTTTTGGGTCGGGATGTTTACGCCGGCGATACGAGCCATGAGGCCAATGCTCCAAAACGCAATAGACGCGGATGCCTCCCGGCCTTTGGCCGGTGGACATCGCGCGTTGGGTGTTCGCGAAGTTGGCGGTTATAGCGGGGCGAAATGCCGCGTCAACCAGCCGAAATGCGCTCCTGATGCGGCGTTTGCGCCGTCTCAGCCGCGTCAAATCGGGCGCGGGCCGCCTCAATACAAGGGGTGTGCTCGATCGCCCACTGCCCGAGGGCCGAAACCGGGACCAGGAGGTCTCTGCCGAGCTCGGTCAGGGCGTAATCGACACGCGGCGGGACCGTGGGCGTCACCGTCCTGCTGACGAGGCCGTCCCGCTCCAAATTGCGCAGGGTGAGAGTCAGCATACGCTGCGAGATACCGCCTATGATGCGCTTGATTTCGTTAAACCTTCGCGGCCCCTCGCCCAGACGCTGAATGATCAGCACGCTCCATTTATCGCCAATACGGCCGAGGATGCCGCTCACGGCCCGGCAGTCGTGGGATTCAATGTCGGACACACGGGTGTGCCCTGGTGAGGTCGGTGTGCGTTCTTGAGCCGTCTTCATAGGCACTCATATAGCCCTAGTTACTTATCGTTACTAGGGGATCGAAAATGACCACCAAAGTCGCCGTTATCGTTGGCAGCCTACGCAAAGACTCCGTGAACCGTCAGTTCGCCGAGACGCTGGGCAGGCTGGCGCGGCCGAAGCTTGAGTTCGAGATCGTCGAGATCGGCGATCTGCCGCTCTACAACCAGGACCTCGAAAGCGAGCTGCCGGCGAGTGTCGCGCGCTTCAAGAGCCAGATCGAAGGCGCCGATGCGGTCCTGTTCGTAACGCCGGAGTTCAACCGCACCTTCTCAGCTGCGATCAAAAACGCGGTTGAATGGGGCTCGCGCCCGTGGGGCAAGAACTCATGGGCCGGTAAGCCTGGCGCGATCGTAGGCGCTACGCTTGGCGTCATCGGCACGGCGGTGGCGCAATCGCATCTGCGCAGCGTCGCCAGCGTGCTTGGAGTTGGCGTTCTAGCGCAGCCGGAGATCTATCTGAACTTCCGCGAAGGCCAGATCGTCGATGGTGAGATCGCTGATGAAGGCTTGCGCACTTTGCTGACCGATTGGGTTGCGAAGTTTGCGGACTGGGCTCAGCGGCTAAAGCAGCCGGCGCTCAGCTTCTAAGTCAAAGCCTCAGCGCGCGTCGATCGCAGAAGCGATGGCGCGCGCAACGCTTTCGACGTCACTCATGCCGTCGACGCGATGCATCTTATTTTGCTTCTCGTAGTACGGCACGAGCGGCGCGGTTTGAGCGATGTAGGCGTCGAGGCGCACTTTGTAGGCCTCGGGATTATCGTCAGCCCTGCCCTCTTCGGCGAAACGTTTGGCGATACGATCCATGAGCTTTTGCGAGTCGACTTCCAGCTTCACGACGCAATCGATCTGCTTGCTGTGACTGGCGAGCATGGAGTCGAGTGCTTCAGCCTGCGCCACTGTGCGCGGGAAGCCATCGAAGATGAAACCGGCGGCGCTTGCATTGCTCGCCAGCGCTTCTTCGATAAGCGCAATCACGATCTCATCGGACACCAGCGAGCCAGAATCCATGATCGCTGCGACTTTCTGGCCAAGTTCAGAGCCGGACTTGCGCGCAGCACGCAGCATGTCGCCAGTCGAGAGCTGGACGTAGCCGCGCTCGGCGGTGAGCCGTTTGGCCTGCGTGCCTTTGCCCGCGGCCGGCGGCCCGAACAGGATCAGGTTCATTTCTTGACGATCCCGCCGCCAGAGCCGCGCAGTTTCGAACGCTTGATCAAGCCTTCGTACTGGTGCGCGACAAGGTGCGACTGGATCTGCGCCACAGTGTCGAGCGTCACTGAAATGACAATCAGGATGGAGGTGCCCCCGAGATAGAACGGCACGCCGTAATAGGAGATCAGGATTTCAGGCAGCAAGCAGACCGCAGTGATGTAGGCGGCGCCGATGACGGTGAGGCGTGTGAGCACGAAATCGAGATATTCGGCGGTCTTTTTGCCGGGGCGGATGCCAGGCAAGAAGCCGCCGTACTTGCGCAGATTGTCGGCCGTCTCTTCCGGGTTGAACACAATCGAGGTGTAAAAGAAGCAGAAGAAGATGATGCCGAGCGCATAGAGGATCATGTGCCCCGGCTGGCCGTAGCCGATAAAGCCCTGGAGCTGGTTGACCCATTCCGGCGTGTCCGCGCCCATGCCGGCAAAGCCGACAATGGTTTGCGGCAACATCAGCAAGGACGACGCGAAGATCGGCGGGATAACGCCAGCGGTGTTGATCTTCAGCGGCAGGAATGAGCTCTCGCCCATGAACATGCGGTTGCCCTGCTGACGCTTCGGGTACTGCACGACGAGGCGGCGCTGCGAGCGCTCGATGAACACCACGAAAATGATGACGCCGAGCATTACGGCGATGATGGCGAAGATCGCAAACGGGTTGATGTCGCCGGTGCGTGCGAGCGCCAATGTCGACATGATGACCCGCGGCAGTTCGGCGACGATGCCGGCGAAGATGATGAGCGAAATGCCGTTACCGACGCCGCGCGCGGTGACTTGCTCACCCAGCCACATCAAGAACATCGTGCCGCCCGTCAGCGTAATGACGGTGGAGGCGACGAAGAACAGGCCCGGATTGGAGACAACACCGGCGCTCGATTGCAGACCGATCGCGATGCCGTACGACTGCACGACTGCCAGAAGCAGCGTCAGATAACGCGTATATTGATTGATCTGCTTGCGGCCGACTTCGCCCTCTTTCTTGAGCCGCTCAAGCGAGGGCACAGAGGTCGACATCAGCTGCATGATGATTGACGCCGAGATGTACGGCATCACGTTCAGCGCGAAGACGGCCATGCGTTCCACGGCGCCGCCGGAGAACGTGTTGAACATGCCGAGGATGCCCCCGGCTTGTTGTTGGAATGCCTGCGCGAAGGCTGCGGGATCGATGCCCGGGATCGGGATGAACGTCCCGATGCGATAAACCACCAACGCGATGATCGTGTACCAGATCCGCTTTTGCAGATCGGTCGCCTTTGCGAACGCCGCGAAGTTAATGTTGGCGGCAAGTTGTTCTGCGGCTGAAGCCATGTGGGCGCGCTGCTCCGAATCTTATCCCGGCGAGGCCGGATAACTCCCCGACCGGAGAGCGAACGTTAGGCGGCTGCTTCTTCGCTCTTAGGCGGGTTCAGCAACGTCACCTTACCGCCAGCCTTCTCAACAGCGGCGATGGCCGCGGCGGAGGCGCCGGAAACGGTGATGTTCACTTTGGCTTTCAGCTCGCCGCGCGCAAGGAGGCGCACGCCGTCTTTCTTGCGGCGCAGGACGCCGGCTTCCACCAGCGTGTCCTCGGTAATGTCGTTCTTGGCGTCGATCTTCTTGTTATCGATGGCGTTTTGCAGCGTCGACAGATTGATCCACTGATGCGTCTTGGCGTTCAGCGCGTTGAAGCCGCGCTTCGGCATACGCATGTGGATCGGCATCTGGCCGCCTTCGAAGCCATTGATCGAGACGCCGCGACGGGACTTTTGCCCCTTCACGCCACGCCCGCCGGTCTTGCCCTTGCCGGAACCGACGCCGCGTCCAACGCGCATCAGCTTCTTGGTTGAGCCCGGATTATCGGCCAATTCGTTGAGTTTCATCGTTCTGCTCCGACGGCGAGGCCGTCCTTATTCCACGACTTCAATGAGATGGTTGACCTTGCGGATCATGCCCTGCACCGAGGGGGTATCCTCAAGCTCGACCACTTGATGCGCACGCTTCAGGCCAAGGCCCAGAAGCGTTGCGCGCTGGCTCGAGTCACGACGGATCGGGCTGCCGATACGGCGCACCTTGATCGTCCCGCCCGCGGCTTTCTTTTTCGCAGCCATCTATCAACCCTCCGCCGGCACTTCGCCAACGCTCGCGCCGTCTTTGCGACGGTTCACGAGGTCGGCGACCTTGAGACCGCGACGGTTCGCGACTTGGCGCGGCGAGCTTTGTTCTTTCAGAGCGTCGAACGTGGCGCGCACCATGTTGTACGGGTTCGATGAACCCTTCGACTTGGCGACGACGTCAGAAACGCCCAGCACTTCGAGAACGGCGCGCATCGGGCCGCCCGCGATCAAACCCTTACCGGCCGGCGCTGCGCGCAGCATGACCTTGCCTGCGCCCCAACGGCCGTTGCCGTCATGGTGCAGGGTGCGGCCTTCGCGGAGCGGGACGCGGATGAGCGACTTCTTGGCTTCTTCCGTCGCTTTGCGGATCGCTTCCGGCACTTCACGGGCTTTGCCGTGGCCAAAGCCAACGCGGCCCTTCTTATCGCCAACAACGACGAGCGCGGCGAACGCGAAGTTCTTACCACCCTTCACGACCTTAGCGACGCGGTTGATGGCGACGAGCTTGTCGACCAATTCACCTTCAGCGCGTTCTTCTTGGCCACCGCGATTGCGGTCGTCACGGCGCGGGCCACCACGATTGTTGCCGCCCGGGCCACGGCCACCGCCGCCGCCTGGACCACCGCCGCCGCCTGGGCCGCTACGACGCGGTCCACGTGCGCCGCGCGCCGGGCGTTGATCTGATCCTGGAGCGTCGGCCGGCGGGCCGCCTGCGGTATCGTCAGTCATCTCAACGTCCTCAGAATTCGAGACCGCCCTCACGGGCGGCATCGGCCAGGGCTTTCACCCGACCATGAAATACATAACGACCGCGATCGAAAACGACGCTCTTCTTGCCAGCGGCAAGGGCGCGTTCGGCGATCAGCTTGCCGACGGCGGCAGCGCCTTCCTTGTTCGAGCTCTTGGCCTTCACGGCCTCTTCGAGAGTCGAAGCGGAAGCGACCGTGACACCCTTGGTGTCATCGATCAGTTGCGCCGAGATGTGCTTCGACGAGCGGAAGACAGAGAGGCGCAGCCGGCCTTCGCCAGCGAGCTTCTTCAGCCGGGAGCGGTTGCGTTGGGCGCGGCGCTCGGTGGGATTGAGTTTCCGAACCATGGCTTACTTCTTCTTGCCTTCTTTGCGGCGGATGCGTTCGCCGGCATAGCGCACGCCCTTGCCCTTGTAGGGCTCCGGCGGACGGTAGGAGCGGATTTCTGCGGCCACTTGGCCAACCGCTTGCGAGTCGATGCCGCTGACCTTGATTTCGGTCGGCTTCGGCGTCGCCAGCGTGATGCCTTCCGGCGCCTCGTAGATGATTTCGTGGCTGTAGCCGAGCTGCATCTGCAGGTTCTTGCCCTGCATCGCGGCGCGATAGCCAACGCCGGTCATCTCAAGGCTCTTTTCGAACCCTTCGGTGACGCCCTTAACGTTGGCGGCGAGCACGGCGCGCGTGGTGCCCCACAACGCGCGTGCGCGGGCCGTCTCGTGACGCGGCTTCACCAGGAGCTCGCCGCTGCCGTACGTGACTTCAACATCGTCATGCGCGCGGAAGTTCAGCGTGCCCTTCGGGCCCTTCACGCTCACGTCTTGGCCCTTCACCGTAATGGTGACGCCATTGGGAGCGGGGATCGGTCGTTTACCGAGGCGCGACATTAGTAGACCTCGCAGAGGATTTCGCCGCCGACGTTCGCATCGCGAGCGGCAGCGTCGCTCATCACGCCCTTCGGGGTCGAGATGATCGAAATGCCAAGGCCGTTGCGCACCAGGCGCAGGTCCTTGATCGACGAATAGACGCGGCGACCCGGCTTCGAGACGCGCTGGATCTCGTGGATCGCCGGCGTGCCTTCGAAGTACTTCAGCTCGATCTCGAGTTCCTTGCGGTTCTCGACTTCGATCTCGCGGAAGTCGCGGATGTAGCCTTCGTCCTTCAGGACCTGGAGAACGCGGGCGCGCAGCGTCGAAGCCGGAGAGAGGGTCTTCGAGCGGCCGCGCATCTGCGCGTTGCGGATGCGGGTGATCAGATCGCCGACGGGATCGTTGATGTTCATCTATCGACGCTCCCTTACCAGCTCGACTTGACCATGCCGGGGATCTGACCCTTGGAGGCCAGATCGCGCAGCGCGATCCGTGACAGCTTGAGTTTACGGTAGAACGCGCGCGGACGACCGGTCAGCTCGCAACGATTGCGAATGCGGGTGGCGGCCGAATTGCGCGGCAATTGCGCGAGCTTCAGGCGCGCAGCAAAGCGCTCCTCCAGCGGAAGGTCTTCGTTCAACGCAGTCGCGCGCAGCTTGGCGCGACGGGCAGCGTACTGCTTCGTCAGGCGCTCGCGCTTCTTGTTGCGTTCGATAGAACTTGTCTTCGCCATACTCTTTCACTCTCTCCCGGTGCGTTCTGGGGTGGATCGCTGTCGCGATCAGTTCCGGAACGGGAAATCGAACTCTTTCAACAAGGCCTTGGCTTCAGCGTCGGTGCGCGCGGTGGTGCAGACGACGATGTCCATGCCCCAGATCTGATCGATCTGGTCGTAATTGATCTCGGGGAACACGATGTGTTCCTTGACGCCGAGGGCGTAGTTGCCACGGCCATCGAAGCTCTTGCCGTTGAGGCCGCGGAAGTCCTTCACGCGCGGCAGCGCGATCGTGACCAAGCGATCCAAGAACTCGTACATCTGATCCTTACGAAGCGTGACCTTCGCGCCGATGTTCATGCCTTCGCGCAGCTTGAACGCCGCGATCGACTTGCGGGCTTTCGTCATCACCGGCTTTTGGCCGGCGATGGCGGTCAGCGCTTCGATTGCCGAAGTGAGCTTCTTGGAATCGGCGGTTGCTTCACCGACGCCCATATTGATCACGATCTTTTCGAGACGCGGGATCTGCATCTCGTTCGTGTAGCTGAACTCTTCTTTCAGCTTCGCGCGGATTTCGCTGGTGTAGCGCTGCTTCATGCGCGGCGTGTAGTCGGCCGGCTTCGGCGTACGCGGCTTGGAAGGCTCCGACGCGCGCTTAGCGGCAGCGGCTTTGCGCTCCTGTTTCTTCGCGATGTCGGCGGCCTTTTGAGCCTCCTTCGGGTCCTTAGACATCGATCTCAACTCCAGAACCCTTGGCGACGCGGACTTTACGGCCCTTGTCGTTGACTTTGAATCCGACGCGGGTCGGCTTGCCGGTTTGCGGATCGCGCAGCGCGACGTTCGACACGTGCAGCGACGCTTCCTTAGCGATGACGCCGCCCTGCGGGTTAGCGACATCCGGCTTGGTATGGCGCTTGGCCATGTTCACGCCTTCGACGACGACGCGTTCTTCCTTCACCAACACCTTCAGAACACGGCCCGAGCGGCCTTTGTCCTTGCCGGCGATGACGATGACGGTGTCGTCCTTACGGATGCGGGCGGACATTAGAGGACCTCCGGCGCGAGCGAGATGATCTTCATCTGGTTCTTGGCGCGCAGCTCGCGCGGCACCGGTCCGAAGATACGCGTGCCAATCGGCTCGCCTTGGTTGTTGATCAGCACCGCAGCGTTGGAATCGAAGCGGATGGTGGAGCCATCCTTGCGCTTGATGTCCTTCGACACGCGCACGACGATCGCCTTGCGGACATCGCCCTTCTTCACGCGGCCGCGCGGCATCGCTTCCTTGATGGAAACGACGATGATGTCGCCCACGGTGGCGTAGCGACGCTTGGAGCCGCCGAGCACCTTAATGCACATCACGCGCTTGGCGCCTGAATTGTCGGCGACCTCGAGATTGGTTTGCATCTGGATCATGGCATCATGCTCCGACGCGGCCGACGACTTCCCAGCGTTTCAGCTTGGACTTCGGCGGGCATTCTTGAATGTTGACCTTCTCGCCAGCCTTGTAGGCATTGGCTTCGTCATGGGCGTGGAACTTCGCCGACCGACGAACGGTCTTTTTCAGCAGCGGGTGCAGGTAGGTGCGCTCGACCTGCACGACGACAGTTTTGTCGCCCTTATCGCTCACGATGGTTCCGGTCATTACACGGCGCGGCATCGACTTAAACCTTCGCTTTCGGTGACTTTTCACGCATCACGGTCTGCACGCGCGCGATGGCGCGGCGGACTTCGCGGATACGCGAGGACTTTTCGAGCTGGCCGGTCGCTTGCTGGAAGCGCAGGTTGAACTGCTCTTTCTTCAGCGAGACCAATTCTTCTTTCAAACGATCAACGTCCTTTTCGCGGACGCTTTTGACGTCGTTCTGAGCGGCTTTCATCAGAGGCCCTCCATCCGAGCGACGATCTTGGTGCGAACCGAGAGCTTGGCGGCGCCGAGGCGCAGCGACTCACGCGCAACCGCTTCCGGCACGCCGTCGATTTCGAACATGATCCGGCCAGGCGCCACGCGCGCTGCCCAATACTCAACCGCGCCCTTGCCTTTGCCCATCCGGACTTCGACCGGCTTTTGCGACACCGGCACGTCCGGGAAGATGCGGATCCAAACGCGGCCTTGGCGCTTCATCTCGCGCGTGATCGCGCGGCGGGCCGCTTCGATCTCACGCGCGTTGACGCGGTTCGGCTCGAGCGCCTTCAGGCCAAACTGGCCGAAGTTGAGCGCTGCGCCGCCCTTGGTGTTCCCTTTGATCCGGCCTTTGTGGGCGCGGCGGAACTTGGTTTTTTTCGGCTGCATCATGGTGAGTTATGCCCCCGAGTCTGAGCTGGATTCTTCGCCGCGCGGCGGACGACGGCCGCGGCGCGGACGATCACCCGACGGCGGACGATCATCGCGCGAGCGCGGCGGGCCGCGATCGTCACGATCACGACGCTCACGGTTCTCGCCCGTTTCCATCGAACGCTTATCTTGCGCCATCGGGTCGTGCTCGAGGATTTCGCCTTTGAAGATCCAAACCTTCACGCCGATCTTGCCGTACGCGGTGTCGGCTTCGGCGAAGCCGTAATCGACGTCAGCGCGGAGCGTATGCAGCGGCACGCGGCCTTCGCGATACCATTCCATGCGCGCGATTTCAGCGCCGCCGAGACGGCCCGAAACGTTGATGCGGATGCCCTGCGCGCCGAGGCGCATAGCTGATTGCATCGCGCGCTTCATGGCGCGGCGGAATGCAACGCGGCGCTCGAGTTGCTGCGCAACGCCTTCAGCGACGAGCGTAGAATCCGTTTCAGGCTTGCGCACTTCAACGAGGTTCAGGTGCACTTCGGCGCCCGGCGCCATCTTCGCGAGGTCCTTGCGGAGCTTCTCGATGTCGGTGCCCTTCTTGCCGATGACGACGCCTGGCTTGGCCGTGAAGATCGTGATGCGGCACTTCTTCAACGGGCGCTCGATGATGATCTTCGAGACGCCGGCCGCCTTCATCTTTTCCCGGACGAATTTGCGGATCTTGATGTCCTCGTGCAGCAGCCGCGAGAAATCGCGCGTGTTGGCGTACCAACGCGAGTCCCAGGTGCGGTTGACGCCGAGGCGCAGACCGATCGGATTGACTTTCTGACCCATTACGCGGCCTCAGCGGTTTCGGGCTGCTTGGTCGTATCGCGCAGCACGATGGTAATTTGCGAGAACAGCTTCTCGATACGAACGCCACGACCGCGCGCACGAGCGTGCATGCGCTTCATGGTGATGTTCTTGCCGACATGCGCCTGCGCAACCACCAGACCGTCGACGTCGAGGCCGTGGTTGTTTTCAGCGTTGTCGATCGCCGACTTCAGGCACTTCAGCACGTCCTTGGCGATGCGCTTTTGCGAGAAACGGAGTTCGTTCACCGCTTTCTCAGCGCTCAAACCGCGGATCGACTGAGCGACCAGGTTCAGCTTTTGCGGGCTGGTGCGGAGCGTGCGCAGAACTGCGCGCGCTTCGTTCGATGCCTGCTTGGGAGGAGATTTAGGCTTGCTCATCTCACTTCCTCTTGGCCTTCTTATCGGCGCCGTGGCCGAAATAATTCCGCGTCGGCGCGAATTCGCCGAGCTTGTGGCCGACCATGTCTTCGCTCACCAGCACCGGCGTGAATTGCTTGCCGTTGTGCACTTGGAAGGTGAGGCCGACGAATTGCGGCATGATGGTGGAGCGGCGCGACCAGGTTTTGATGGTCTCGCGACGGCCGCCACCGCCCGCAGCCTTCTCGGCTTTGGCGAGGAGATAACCGTCGACGAACGGGCCTTTCCAAACAGAACGCGGCATCTGGATTAGCTCACTTTCTTCGAGTGGCGACGACGGATGATCAAGCGATCCGACGGCTTGGTTTTGCGGGTCTTGGGACCACGGGTTTTCTTGCCCCAAGGCGTGACCGGGTGACGGCCGCCTGAGGTTTTGCCTTCACCACCGCCGTGCGGGTGATCGACCGGGTTCATGGCGACGCCGCGAACGGAGGGCTTGCGGCCCAGCCACTTGGTGCGGCCGGCCTTGCCCCAGACTTCGTTCATGTTGTCTGGGTTCGAGACGGCGCCGATCGTGGCCATGCAAACGTCTTGGACCATACGCACTTCGCCCGACGCCATGCGCAGTTGCGCGTAGCCGGCATCGCGGCCGACAACCTGAGCGTAGGTGCCTGCAGAGCGGGCCATCTGCGCGCCCTTCAGCGGCTTCAGCTCGATGTTGTGCACGATGGTGCCTACCGGGACCGACTTCAGAGGCATCGCGTTGCCCGGCTTCACGTCGACGCGCTCGTCGGCGATGACCGTGTCACCAACCTTCAGACGCTGCGGCGCGATGATGTAGGCAAGCTCGCCATCGGCGTACTTCAGAAGCGCGATCCAGGCGGTGCGGTTCGGGTCGTACTCGAGCCGCTCGACCTTCGCTTCAATGCCCCACTTACGGCGCTTGAAGTCGATCACGCGATAGGTGCGCTTGTGGCCGCCGGCATGACGGAACGCCGTGAGGCGACCCATGTTGTTGCGGCCGCCGGACTTGGTCAGTCCTTCGGTGAGCGCCTTAACCGGCTTGCCTTTGTGCAGCTCGCTGCGATCGACGATCACCAGCTGGCGGCGGCCCGGCGAAGTCGGGCGGAATTGCTTGAGCGCCATCTCAGAGCCCCGTGGTCACGTCGATTGAATAACCGTCGAGCAGGGTCACGACCGCGTTCTTGTGGTCGGAGCGCTTGCCCGGCGTGCCGCGGAAGTTCTTCGTCTTGCCTTTGCGGACGATGGTGTTCACCGCGCCCACTTTGACTTTGAAGAGAGCCTCAACAGCTTCCTTGATGTCCTTCTTCGTCGCGGTCAGCGGCACGCGGAAGACGACCTTGTTCTGCTCAGAGAGCAGGGTCGCCTTTTCGGTGATCACCGGGGCGAGGATGGTGTCGTAATGTTTGATCGCGGTCATGCCGCGGCTCCTTCAGCTTCGGCTTTTTTCTTCGCCGGGGCGCGCTTCTTCGGCGCAGCTTCGGCCTTGCCGATTTTGTCCTTGAAGCGCTCGTGGATGGCGTTCACGGCGTCTTGCGTCAGCACCAGCTTTTGCGCGCGCAGGATGTCGTAAACGTTGAGGCCCGCATTCGGCAGCACATCGATGTACGGGATGTTGCGCGCGGCGCGAGCGACATCTTCGTTCACTTCCGGACCGGCGATGAAGAGCGCCTTCTCAAGCTTCAGATTGCTGAGCGACGTCTTCAGCGCAGAGGTCTTGCCGTCCTTCACCGTCAGCGCGTCGATGATGATGATGTCGCCGGCGTTGGCTTTGGCGGAGAGCGCGTGGCGCAGCGCCAGGGCGCGGAATTTCTTCGTGAGCTCGTGCGAATAATCACGCGGCAAACGATTGTGGGCGTGACCACCGCCGCGGAAGATCGGGGCGTTGGCAGCGCCGTGACGCGCCTGGCCTGTACCCTTTTGCTTATAAAGCTTGGAGTGCGAGCGCGAGACTTCACCGCGCGATTGCGTCTTGTGCGTACCGGCGCGACGCTTGGCGAGCTGGTACTTCACCATGCGATGCAGGATGTCCTTGCGGACGTCCTGGATGCCGAAGATGGCGTCGTCGAGATCGACGGAGCCTGCCGTCTTGGCGTCGAGAGTTTGAACGTCGAGTTTCATGTTCGCCCTCACTCAGCCGCGGCTTGCGTCTGCACGATGCCGGCCGGCTTCGGGGCTTCCTTCGGAAGCGCCGTCTTGGCAGCATCGCGGACTTCAACCCAGCCGCCATCGGCGCCAGGAACAGAACCACGGACAAACAAAAGTCCGCGCTCGGCATCGACGCGGACGATCTGCAGATTTTGTGTCGTGACGCGCTCGTCGCCCAAGTGGCCGGCCATCTTCTTACCTTTGAAGACTTTGCCCGGATCTTGGCGCTGACCGGTCGAGCCGTGCGAACGGTGCGAAACGGAGACGCCGTGCGTGGCGCGCAGGCCGCCGAAGTTCCAGCGCTTCATAGCGCCGGCGAAACCCTTGCCGATCGAGATGCCTGCCACGTCGACCTTTTGGCCCGGAACGAAGTGCTCGGCGGAGATCACCGCGCCAACCGGCAGCAGATTATCTTCGCTGACGCGGAATTCGCGGATAACGGCTTTGGCTTCGACGTTGGCGCGCGCGAACTGGCCGCGCTCGGCTTGCGTCTTGTTCTTCGCCTTCGTCGCGCCAGCGGCGAGTTGAACGGCATTGTAGCCGTCGCCCTTCGCTTCACGCGCCGGAGCGGCGTTCTTTTCGTTCTTGCGCGACTTCTTCGGCTTCAGCGCAACCGCTTCGCCGGCGGAGTTCTTGAACTCTTCGGCGTTGACGGTGCGGCGGCCGACGACTTGGCAGCCGGCGAGATCAAGCACGGTGACCGGAATGTGCGCGTTGTCTTCACCGAAGACGCGCATCATGCCGACCTTGCGCGCGATGACGCCGGTGCGACGCGCAGCTTCTTTGGGAGCTTCCTTAGCCATCGCTATCAACCCAGCACTTGGATTTGAACATCGACGCCGGCCGACAGGTCGAGCTTCATCAGCGCATCGACCGTTTGCGGAGTCGGTTGAACGATATCCAGCACGCGCTTGAACGTGCGGATTTCAAACTGCTCGCGGCTCTTCTTGTCGACGTGCGGCGAGCGGTTGACCGTGAACTTCTCGATACGCGTCGGCAGCGGCACCGGGCCGATCACGGTCGCGCCGGTGCGCTTTGCCGTCGACACGATTTCTTTCGCCGAAAGATCGAGCGTGCGGTGATCGAAGGCTTTCAGCCTGATCCGGATATTTTGCTGCATCATCGCCAAATCTTCCCGAACTCGAATTCCCTAAAGCGCAGAACCCGCGCCTGAGACGCAAAACACGGCGGCGCAAGCCTAGAGAGGCCCACGCCGACGATCTCTGCGCCGGTTCGACCCGGTCGCTTGCCGCAAGACATTGATCCGCAAAAAACGCTGGGCGATACGGGACCATCGGTCCCGCGCGCTCAATCCCACTGATCCAGGGGATACTGCCCGCGAAGCTTGCGAACCGCGTCTAAGCTTTAGCTTACGGCCGGCTCGAAGGGGCGTGTCCTACAGAGGCGAACACTAGGCGTCAAGGCGCGTTTTGCGCCTTATCGGCTGCCTACGTTAACCGATCCCGGGCCCGCGATGTCCTGCCGCAGCGTGCCGGTGACAGAACCGACCGTGACATTGCCCGGACCCGCGATTTCTGCGTCTAAATCGCCAACTGCGCCAGTAACGTCGACGTCGCTGACACCCACGATCTGAACGTCGAGCACCTGCACGGGCGCTGCAATTCGAACATTGCCCGCACCTGCGAGTTCGATGTCGGCGCGAGTCAGTGAACCGCCGGAAATAACCACGTCGCCTGCGCCTGCACTGCTTAGTGAAAGCTCACCCGTCAGCGAGGCCATCGTGAACGTGCCGGCCCCTGCGAGCTCCACATTCGCGGCTTCGGCCACCGCGCCGACGGAGATGTCGCCAGCGCCAGCAATGTCAGCCTCCACACGGCGCACGGCGCCGGCCGCAACATCGCCCGCACCCGCGGCTTCAAGCCGGAATTCGCCAGCGACATCGCCGATCGTGGCGTCGTCGCAGCCGGCAATCTCAAGCGCCAGGGTCTCAGTTGAGCCGATTTCGGTCGTGCCCGCGCCGCTCCGAGCAATCGTTAGCGTGCGAGGCGCGCGAATTGTGATTCGGGGGAGTTGATCGACGGTGACGTTCTCGTAGCCACGCAGGGAGGCCCCGCCATCGTCGGCGCAGCCCGAAATGCGGCCGCGAAGCTGGCCATCGACCACCACACGGCCTTCCTCGGCCGAAACCGTCGGCATCGGCGTGCCGCCGGGGCTATTGATTTCAATCAGGAAATCCGTGCGATCCTCGGGCGTTATGGTCACGATTGCGGCGAGGTGCTTCAGCCGGAGTTCGGTGCCCTGATAGGCCTGCGCCTGGGTGCTGCCAGCGGCGACATCGACGATCGGCGCCGAACCGCCCTCATCATCGATGCTGAAGCTGAAATGCGAGCTGTTGCCGACTAAGGCTGCAATGCCAAAGCACGCCGCCAAGATGATCGCCGACACGAATACAAAGCGCTCCATCAACCTCTCCCTCGCGCCGGCCCGGCGCACTTAGTCAACGGATGCCGAACACACCTAAACTGGATGCAAGTCACCCGACGAATGAGCGTAATCATTGCTACGCCAAAACCTCTGACTGTGTTGCCGCCCGCGCACACGCGAACCCCAATCCGAGCATGTCGCCGGATTAGGGTTCGCTTGTATGGTTAACCACGATAGAAAAGCTGCCGCAGGAAATCTGCATCCGGCCCTCCGCCGGTAATCCACGGGGATGCATCCTAATGAAGAAAACTGCATTACTTGCGGCAGCTGCCGCAATGATGATGGCCACGCCTGCTGCGGCGCAAGGCTATCTCGGCCTTGAGTATAGCAACGGCAACATCGACTTCGGCGGCCCCGACCTCGAAACCGATGGCTGGCAAGGCGAAGGCGCGTTTGGCTTTGGCGGCACTGGCAGCTGGGGCGCCCAACTCGACGCTTCTTTCGGCAACCTCTCGACCGATACGGACGATGTCGATGCCTACACGCTGGGCGGTCACCTTTGGTGGCAAGGCAGCGGCTGGCGCCTTGGCGGCGTCGTCACCACCACGAATCTGGATGATGGCGGCACCGAGCTTGACGAGATCGGGTACGGCATTGAAGGCACGTGGGATCTCGGTCCGAGCGCCAATCTCTACAGCAGCTACACGATCGGTGAAGTCGATGCTGGCGGCCCTGACGGTGACCTGTCGAATTGGGATTTCGGCGCGAATTTCTACGCCAGCCCGAACATCCGCTTTGGCGGCTTCTTCGGCGTCGGCAACATTGACTCTGGCGGCGGCGATGTCGACACGACCTCTTTCGGCATCAACGGCGAATTCCAGCCGTGGTCTGCTCCGGTCTCGATCACTGTCGGCTGGAACAACTTCGAGATCGAAGACGCCGATGTCTCGTCCGACGTTTTCCAAATCGGCGCCCGTTGGAACTTCGGCGGCGGCACGCTGCAAGAGCGCAACAACGCCACGCCGTTCGACACCAACAGCGGCTACGTCAACCGCCTGTACGGCATCTGGTAAAACCAGTCCGAACAGCAAACGCGAATGCCCCGGCCAAAAGCCGGGGCATTTTTTTTGCTGCATCGTCCAAAGAAAAAGCCCCCGGAGCGCAGGCTCCGAGGGCTTTCCCTTTAGCGCTGATCGCTAGCGACTATTCGATGACCTTCGCCACGACGCCCGAACCAACGGTGCGGCCGCCTTCGCGAATGGCGAAACGGAGACCTTGATCCATCGCGATCGGGTTGATGAGCTCAACCGTCATTTTGATGTTGTCGCCCGGCATAACCATTTCGACGCCGTCCGGCAGGTTGCAGATGCCGGTCACGTCGGTGGTGCGGAAGTAGAATTGCGGACGATAGTTGGTGAAAAACGGCGTGTGGCGGCCGCCTTCTTCCTTCGTCAGGATGTACACTTCCGCTTCGAACTTCTTGTGCGGCGTGATCGAGCCCGGCTTGGCCAGAACCTGGCCGCGCTCGACGCCTTCACGATCAATACCGCGCAGCAGCGCGCCGATGTTGTCGCCAGCTTGGCCCTGGTCGAGCAGCTTGCGGAACATTTCAACGCCGGTGCAGACCGACTTCACGGTCGGGCGGATGCCGATAATTTCGACTTCTTCGCCAACCTTGATGATGCCCTTCTCGACGCGGCCGGTCACGACCGTGCCGCGGCCCGAGATCGAGAACACGTCTTCGACAGGCATCAGGAACGGCAGGTCGAGCGGACGCGCCGGCTGCGGGATGTAGGTGTCGACGGCGGTCATGAGGCTCATGATCGCGTCTTCGCCGATCGGCGCATCGCGGCCTTCAACGGCAGCGAGGGCCGAGCCCTTCACGATCGGAATGTCGTCGCCCGGGAAGTTGTACGAGGAGAGAAGTTCGCGCACTTCCATTTCGACGAGGTCGAGCAATTCTTGGTCATCGACCATGTCGACCTTGTTCATGAACACCACGAGCGCCGGAACGCCGACCTGACGAGCGAGCAGGATGTGCTCGCGCGTTTGCGGCATCGGGCCGTCGGCGGCGGACACAACCAGGATCGCGCCGTCCATTTGGGCGGCGCCGGTGATCATGTTCTTCACGTAGTCAGCGTGGCCGGGGCAGTCGACGTGCGCGTAGTGACGGTCAGCCGTCTCGTACTCGACGTGAGCCGTGTTGATGGTGATGCCGCGGGCCTTTTCTTCCGGCGCCGCATCGATGTCGGCGTAAGACATGGCCTTCGCGCCGCCCTTCTTGGCCAGGACCATGGTGATGGCTGCCGTGAGCGTGGTCTTGCCGTGATCGACGTGACCGATCGTGCCGATATTGCAGTGCGGCTTGTTCCGCTCAAACTTTTCCTTGCCCATTGTAAGGTCCTGTCTCTCCGGCGTCCAAAAATGATGGTCGGCGCTTCGGCCCGGCCGGAGCGCGCGTAAGGTGCGCGTCTTTAGCCGCGCCTATGGATACGTCAAGCCCTATGCGGCTTGGCGGACGTTTCAGCCGCGGCTATAGCAGCATTGCGACGGTTGTCCGTGAAGGACGCTAAATGGGAACGCGGTGCGGGGCCTCCAACCCCTAATCCGCGGCTGTGCCCGCAACTGTAAGCGGCGAGCGCTTCCGCCATCACGCCACTGTCTGAGAAATCGGATGGGAAGGCGGCGGAACCGCGATCGAGCCGTGAGCCAGGAGACCTGCCGTCGCACGTCGCTCGTTCGCCCGGCCGGGTCCAGCCGTCGAACCGGAACGTCTCCGCCGCAGCGACGCGGGCGCCCTCGTGCATTTTGCGCGCCCGCTTGTCGCTGCTTGGCGCGCTCGCGGGGTCGGGGTGCGCCCAAATTGGGGACGCTCCTATGCGTTTTACGTACAAAGCCGTCTTACTGGCGGCTGCTGCTTCGATTGCCACATCCGCGTTTGCGCAGGACAATGAACTCGTAGTCACCGCGACCCGCTTAGCGAGCCCTATCGAACGATTGCCCGCCGACGTGGACGTTATTGATGCCGAGGCTGCGCAAAGTCGCGGCATCACCAATATCGCCGATGCGTTGGCAGACGTGCCTGGACTTGAGGTGGCGCGCTCGGGCGGCTTTGGTCAGCAGACCAGCCTCTTCTCGGGCGGCGCAAACTCGAACCACACATTAGTTCTGTTTGACGGGCTGCAGCTCAACGATCCGTCCACGCCCGGCTCCTCATTCGATGGAGGACAAGACACGCTCGCTGGGCTTGATCGCATCGAGATCGTGCAAGGGCCGATGAGCGCGGTATTCGGCTCTGATGCGATCGGCGGGGTGATCAATATTCTGCCCCGACGCGGACAAGACGGGCCAATGCAAGCACGCCTCGACATTGGCGGCGGTTCGTTCGGCGCACTCAACGCCAGCGCCGGGATTGATGGCTCATATGGCGCGCTGCGCTACGCGCTGACCGCCGAAGGCTACGTCACTGACGGTTACGACCTCGTGCCGGAACGCATGAGTACGCGCACTGGGCATGCCGATGGCGCCGAATCCTCCACCTTTACGGGGATTTTCGACATCGACGTCACCGAGGCGCTCACGCTGGATCTGCTTATTCGCCATCGTCAGGCGCGCGCCGATTTCGACGCCTTTATTTATCCGCCGCCAACGTTCAACGAACAGCGCGCTGACGATGCTGATCTTGAGATTGCGCAAAACGATCTGAGCGTTGCGCGCGTTGGCGTGACGTGGCGGCTTAACGAAGTGCTGGAGTTGCGCGCCACGACTGGCGCGTTGCGACAAGATCGCCGTGAAGAGGACGGCGGCGTTAGCACCTCAAGCTATGAGGGCCAGCGCGACTTTGGCGATGTGACACTGCAGTGGCGACCGCGCCGCCTGGGCGCGTTCGAGAACGTAGGCGTCATCGCGGGGTACGAAACCCAAAGCGAGGAAGTCGATATCGACCAGGGCTTCGCCATTGTGATTGCCGAGCAGGACCATCAGGGCGCGTTCGTAACCGCACAGGGCGATATCGGCCGGGTGACACTTACTGGGGCTGTCCGAGTCGATGATTATGAAGGCTTCGGCGAGGAAGCGACGTGGCGCGCTGGCGCCTCGATCGACGTACTTGCAAACGTGCGCGTGTACGGCGCCTACGGCACGTCATTCCGTGCGCCTACTCTGTACGAGCGTTTCATCTATTTCGGCGATCCAAACTTAGCGCCTGAGCGCGGCGAGGCCTGGGAAGTTGGCGGCGATGGGCGCTTCGCCGCATTTGCACGCGAGGATGGACTTGAGTTTGGCCTCGTGTATCGGCGCCAAGAAATCACCGATCTGATCGATTTCGGGCCGTTCTTCACCTACGTGAATATCGACGCTGCCGACATCGAAAGCGCGGAAGCCACACTGACATTAAGGCCGCTTGCATGGCTCAGCGGCCGCATCGCTTACACGCATACACAAGCGGAAGACGCGACCACGGGCGCAGCGTTGCTGCGACGGCCGGAAAACACGTGGAATGTCTCGGTCGACGCCACGCGCGGAGCGTTCAAAGGTCAGATCGGGTGGCGTCACATCGGCGACCGCGCCGATCAGATCTATGGCAATGACGGGTTCTATCAGGGCGTCGGCGTGACGCCAGCGTACGAACTTTTCCGCGCCTCGCTCGCGTGGGCGGCGAGCGAGAACGTTCAGCTCTATGTCGCTTCGGAGAATTTAACGGACGTTGAACACGAACCCGTCAACGGTTTCGCCGGCGCGCCACAAACCTTGAGCGTAGGCATCCGACTGAGACGATGAAGCGAAAAGCTCCCCATGCAAATGGGGAGCTTCCCCACTACGGCAGCTCAGCCCCGAGTTCGAGATCGTCGCCGCTGACAACCTGCCGCGCGGAGTCGTAACAGACCGACCTCAATGCGCCGTTGGCGCGCCCGTCTGACGGAATACGGCTTGGGTGAAACCATTGCCGGCTTAACGAAACTGAACCCGCCGCGGGCACACCTACAGGCGCCCACGTGCTCGCAACGCGATTGCGTGCGGCTGGCGTGCGCGCCCATGTCGGCCAATCATCGGCGACGTGATTGAAGCGAACCAGCAGCGTGCCGCACGGATATGTCCCCCACTCCATCGACGTGATCTCGACGACGCGGCGTTGTGACGGCGCACAGAATGAGGGGCGCTCGCCGCCATAGGGCGAGCCGCGCAGGTAGGCCACGCCATCGGTGGTCAATGTGTATTCGATCACGCCAGGTGCGATATCGGGCCGCTCGCGGGCGACCAGGAAGCCAAGCTCGACGAATTCGTTCATCCGCGCGCGACCCGCATCCGCGACTTCGGCGCCCCAGTCGCGCGCCATCAGATCATAACGCACGAAGTAAAAATTGCGCCGGTTGCTCGCGTCGAGCCAAAGGCCCGGCCAGCTGAAGCACATGGGCTCAGCTTCGACTAAAGTCTGAACTGCGGCTGTAACCTCCTCGCGCGAGACGTCCTGCTCCACGCGTTCAATCGCCATCTCGGCAATCCCGGTGCGGACGTCGCGCGGCAAGCGCGCGTACTCGGATTCAGCGGACATCTCAGCCAAGGCGCAGCCCGCTTGCGCCAACGCCAGCGCTGCAACCGCCAGACGCGCGAATGTTCTCGTCAGCGTCATCCCAATCTCTCCCCGCCAAAGGACAGGAGATCAGTATTGACCCAGCTTTCGCCAACGCAAACCGCCGCGCGCGTGGAGTGATCGCTTCTACGGGGAAAAAGCAGCCGGCGCCCAGATTTGAGGCGGCTTGGCGCGACGATTGGAGCGGGTAGAGGGAATCGAACCCTCGTCTTTAGCTTGGAAGGCTATTGCTCTACCATTGAGCTATACCCGCGCGCGACCGGCTGATTAGCGCCAGAAGGTGGC
Organism: Terricaulis sp.; assembly: GCA_034439495.1. GTDB lineage: Bacteria > Pseudomonadota > Alphaproteobacteria > Caulobacterales > Aquidulcibacteraceae > Vitreimonas. Next base: position 25,737 of record JAWXAM010000078.1, read on the forward strand.
TTCGTCGAGGCTTAGCGCCGATGTGAAAAGCCGCGCACTGCGTCCTTGCCCCCACCGAACTTGCCCGCTAGAAGCCGCGCTCCGGCTGGAAGGGTGGCCGAGTGGTTAATGGCAGCAGACTGTAAATCTGCCCGCGCGAGCGTACGCTGGTTCGAATCCAGCCCCTTCCACCATCCGGATATCTTTTCTTGAGTCGCCCTCCTCACTCATCGAAACCACCGCGCGGCGCCCCGCAGGTCAGCGCCGACCGTGCGCGGCCGATAAACCCGTTGCCGCGCCGGGAGTTCGAGGCCGAAACCGGCGGACCGTCCTGGGTTTGGGGCGTCCACGCGGTATTGGCGGCGCTGACCAATCCGGCGCGCCGGGTCGAGCGCGTGGTGGCGAGCCGCAATGCGGCCTCGCGGCTACCGCCGGGCATCGAACCGCATATTCTCGAGCCGGACGCGATCGACGGCATGTTGCCGCCTGGCGCGCTGCACCAGGGCCTCGCCGTCCGCGCGTTTCCCCTGGAGCCGATCTCGCTCGAAGCCGCCTGCACGCCGGCGGATGGACGAAGCGTGCTCATTCTTGATGGCGTAACCGATCCGCAAAATGTCGGCGCCGCATTCCGCTCCGCGGCCGCCTTCGGCGCGCGCGCGGTTATCCTGCAAGATCGCAAATCGCCGCCGCTAACCGGTGTGCTGGCGAAAGCTGCAGCAGGTGCGATCGAACTCATCCCGCACGTGCGCGTGATCAACCTCAGCCGCACAGTCGAGACGCTGCGCTCGCACGGCTACAATACCGTGGCGCTCGAAGGCGAAGCTGAACTCGGCTTGGCAGATGCGCTCACCGACCAGCGCCCTACTGCGCTTGTTGTGGGTGCGGAGGGCAAAGGCTTGCGCCCAGGCGTCGCAGAGGCGTGCGAGAAGCGCGCCCGCATTCCAATCTCAGCGACCATGGAAAGCCTGAACGTCTCCGTCGCCGCCGCCATCGCGCTCTACGAAGCGGCGCGCGCGAAAGGCTAGTGGTGCGCGGCGCCGCCTCGGAAGAGCAGCCGCTTCACGAAGTAAAAGATGCCGATGATGATCAAGTAGCCCAAGAACAGAACGAGGCTGCGCGTCCAGAACGCTTCACTCGTAAGGTCCGGCAAGATCACCGCGCCGCCTTCGCCAGCCAGCACCGGCGCCAATTGCTCGATCGCGATGTGCACGATCACGGCAACCAGCGAGATCGGAAACCATTGCTTCCACGAGCCAAGGAAAACCGTCGCGGCGAGCGCAATCAGCAGGCCCTTGGGATTATTGATGTTGGCGAAACCCTCGCGCAGATACGCGACCACCTGATCGACCAATTCCATGTGACCGCCCCCTCGACGATGCGCCGGTCGTCCCCGCCGGCGGCCGGATTGTTAATGCCAAAATCGCGTCCGTCCAGACGTCAGGCCCCAACTTTGAGGCACATGAGAACGTCGTCGACGTAATCATGGGCGTCGCGAATACCGCCGGGCACACGTCCGGTTTCAACAAATCCAAGCCGCTCATAGGCCCGCCGCGCCGCGATATTCCGTTCGTTGACCCAGAGGGCGATCCGGCGTGCGCCGTTGGCGACCGCGTGGTCAATCGCGGTTTGTACCAGCGCCGCGCCAGCACCCGTGCCGCGCGCGTCCGGATGGAGGTAGACCGCATGCAGCCAGCGCGTGTGCGCGAGCCGCGGATAAGGAAGCGCATCGATCACCAGTTGACCGACTAGGCGTTCACCTTCGAACGCGCCCCAGGCTTCGCCCCGCGCCAGCAGATCGGCGACAACTTCGTCGGGCCGCGCTGCATCATTCTCTGCCGTCGCCACAAAAGCGTGCGGCGCTTCAATGAGCGCGAAACGATGCAGCGCGCGGTACGCCGCGAGATCGTCCGGCGTCAGCACGCGGACGTGCATCAGCCGCCGCCGCTGAAGCGCTGGGCCCACTCTGCAACGTCGGTGTCCTCGATCTTTTTGAACAGAACGTCAGGCGGCGTGAACGCGAGGCCGCGCGGCAGTGCGTCCCACACGCTGGCGTCAGCAGGATCTGGCCATTTGCGGTTGCCTTCCGGCACGCTGAGGGCATCGAGCACAACCTTCGCAGCATCGGGGATGAAGGGTTGCGCGAGAATTGCGAACAACGCGCATGCATTGAGGCCGGTGCGCACGCCAATAGCCGCTGCATCGCGATCGGTTTTGAGCGCCGTCCATGGCGCCGCGACCTGCAGATACTCATTCCCGGCCACCCAGATTGCGCGCAACTCCGCTGCGGCTTTGCGCATTTCCATCTGATCGTGAAATTGCGTTAGCGCCGCCAGCCGCTCGCTGAACTCTTTTGCGAGCTTTGCCTCGCTTTCTCCGGGCGTTCCGCCGTCGGGCACTTGGCTGTCAAACTTCGAAGCCGCGAAGCGCGTGATGCGGTTTACGAAATTGCCGAAGACATTTGCGAGGTCGGCGTTGATGGTTTGCTGGAATTGCTCAAGCGTGAACGCGGCGTCGGAGCTTTCGGGCGCATTCGCCATCAGGTACCAGCGCCAATAATCGCTCGGCAGAATTTCCAGCGCCGCATCCATGAAAATACCGCGCTTTTCGCTGGTTGAGAATTTGCCGCCGTACCAGGTGACCCAGTTGAAGGCCTTCAGGCGATCGACCAATTTCCAGGGCTCGCCTGAACCCATGATGGTCACGGGGAAGCTTACGGTGTGGAAGGCGACGTTATCCTTGCCCATGAACTGGACGTAGGTGACATCGTCAGCGCCCTTGTCCGTGCGCCACCAACGCTCCCAATCACCGCCGTGCGCGTCGGCCCATTCAACGGTCGAGCCGATATATTCGATCGGCGCGTCGAACCAGACGTAGAAAACCTTGTTATCGAAGCCCGGTCGCGGCTGGCCGTTCTGCGTGACTTTGATGCCCCATGACAAATCGCGCGTGATCGAGCGATCAATCAGCCCCTCGTCCAACCATTTGTAGGCAATCGAACGCGCCAGCGCCGGCCATTCCGTCGCCTTGTCGACCCAGGCGCGAATGCGCTCCTGCATTTGCGGTTGCTTCAAAAACAAATGCGCGGTGTCGCGCGGCTCAACGTTGGTTGAGCCGGAGATTTTTGAGCGCGGGTTCTTCAACTCGATCGGATCGAGCAGCGTACCGCAATTGTCGCATTGATCGCCGCGCGCGCGCTCGAAGCCGCACACCGGGCATGTGCCTTCGACATAGCGATCCGGCAGGAAGCGCTTATCGTCGATGGAGTAGATTTGCTTGGAAACGCGCTCTTCGATCAGGCCGTTTTTTTCGAGAGTCTCGCAAAAGTGCTGCGTCAGCAGATGGTTCGGCGGATTGGACGAACGGCCAAAGTGATCAAACGACAGGCGAAAACCGTCGCACGCGTCCTTTTGGATTTGAAATTGCTGCGCGCAGTACGTGGCGACATCCTGCCCTGCTTCAGCAGCGGCGAGTTCGGCCGGCGTGCCGTGCTCATCGGTCGCGCAAATATAGAGCACTTCGTGGCCTTGTAGGCGCCGGAAGCGTGCGTGCACGTCCGCAGGCAGCATCGAGCCGGCCAGATTGCCGAGATGCTTGATACCGTTGATGTACGGAAGCGCGGACGTAATGAGATAGCGAGCCATGAGGCCCGCGATCTAGGACGTCCGCCCCCGCTCGCGCAAGCTGCCTAGCTGGTCGCCTTCAAACGATCGTAGGCTTCACGCATCAACCGGCCATAGCGCTCGACCTGACCTTGGCCGTTATAGCCCGCAGCGAAGCCTTCCCAGTTCTTGGCCCGCAACTCATCGTCGAGGCTGTTGAACTTCACGAACTTGGCGAACGCTTTCAGCTGCTGCGCCTGCGACTGGCACATGTCTGTCACGAACGCCTTCGCATTCGGGAAGCCGCACGCCTCGTGGTTGAAGCCCATGATCTGGAACAGGCCCCAGCTCGCCGACGCGACCGCTGCTTCCGGGTTCAGCGCGTAAGCTTCACGCAGCTGCGCCCAACGCCCGTCCTGAGTGCGCGGGTATTTGGAGGCGTCCCACGAACGATACGAGATCGTCGGGTGGCTGGCGTCGTACTGGCGGTTGGTGCGGCGCGAGAAGATGTGCGGCTCATACAAGATGACCGGCTTGCCGTTGGCTGCGAACGCGCCAAGCGCGCCGCTCTCGACCTGCACCACCGCTTGCACGGCCTCCACTTCGCAACCGAGTTCCGCGGCGATGCCTTCAAAATCAGCACGCGTAAGCGCAGCGGTGCTGCCGGCGACCAGGGCTTCCAGGTATCCGTCGCTGGGCGGCGCCAATGAAGCGTAGGCGCGGCTAAGAGCCGAGGCGTACTGGCCCGCGCCGTGCTCGCCCTCATAGACGCGCGCGAAGGTCTCAAAGTCCCTGCGCTGCAATTCGTCGACGAGGCCCTTACGGACCAAATAAGCTTCGAATGCCGCAAGCTGACGTGCTTCCGACTGCGCAAGATCAGCAACGAACGCGAACACGCTCGGATAGCCGGCGTCGGCGTAGTAGCGCCCTGGCAATTGGAACGCGCCCCAGCTCGCAGCGCCCAGCGCGGCCGCCGGATCCAGCCCGTATGCTTCGGACAACTTCGTCCAGCGCGATGCTTGGTTTCCGCCCAGATATGCGCGGTTCGAGGCTTGCGAAACACTGGCGTTCGTCGCGTCGAAACGTCCGCCGGTGGTTTGGCTGAAATTGTAGGGCTCGAACGAAAGCAGCGGACGGCCATCGGCGCCAAAACCTGGGCCAGCGCTTTCCACGTT
>JAWXAM010000079.1:0-26759 GCA_034439495.1 Terricaulis sp.
GCGATCAGCCCGCTCGTATTGCGCCACAGCACATCCGACGCACCATCGCCGCTGAAGGTTTGCTGCGCGTTGTCGAGGACGACGTCGCGATCGGTGAAGCGCATGATTTCAACCGTCGTCAGCGTATCGACGCCATCAGTGCTCGTGGTGACTGTGTAACTTCCGTCGATATTGCGACTCCATTCGGCCTCGTTGGAAGCGACTGAATAGACCGACACGTCGACGCCGGCGCCGCCATCGAGCACATCATCGTTGTTACGCCCGTTGAGCACGTCATCGCCGCCGCCGCCCCAGAAGACGTTGTCAGCATCGTTGCCGAGCAGATCATCTGCGAAAGCAGATCCGATCAAGTTGTAAAAATAGTTGTTGAAGGTGTCGCCTTCGGCATCGCCGCCGTGCGCCACGCCGAAGATGCCGTCGCCGGGGGTTGGATCGGCTAGCAAATCGACCTGCACGCCAGCCGGGGAATTTTCATATGTCGCGGTGTTGCCGAAGCCGCTCGCCGAGTGATGGTCAGCGCCGGCGCCGCCTTCCAGCAGGTCGAAGCCAGCACCGCCCACGAGGTAGTCGTCCCCGTCTAAGCCTCTGAGAATGTCGTCGCCGCCATTACCCATGAGCAGGTTTCGTTCGGCGTTGCCGATGAGCACGTCGTTATCGTTCGTGCCACTAACGGATTCGACGTCAATGAGGATGTCGCCATCGGGGTTCTCGCCAGTTGTGAGATTAACGACAACGCCGCCGCTTATGTCGTATCCGATGATATCATTACCGGCGCCGCCGTCGATCGTGTCTGCACCCCCATAGCCGACGATCTGATCGTCGCCATCGCCGCCATACAGAAAGTCCGCGCCGCCAGCGCCGTAAATCTCATCGGCGCCAGCGTCGCCATACAGCGCATCGCCCGCCGCCGCGCCGTTGAAACTGTAATCAGCCCACAACACGTCGTTGCCGTCGCCAGCGTGAAACTCGTCGCTTCCCTCTCCACCTTCAAACGTGTCAGCGCCTCCAACTAGAAGCGACGGGGTTGCGATCATTTGTGCGACGCTCAAATTCCGCGGAGACAATCCCCCGATGGACACCCACAGCCCGTCTTCCGGAAGTCCTTCATAGAGATAAACTGTGCCAACACGTCCCGAGGGCGGCGCCGTTCCTTCGCCAGGCGTAAAGCTGAAACCCGTGGCGGGTACGAATCTCACGCGGGCGCCATTGGCGAGTTCAACTGTCCACACCGTGCTGGTGTTTTCGATCACCGTATAGGCGCCGGGATCGGCGAGTAGCACGAGGAAATTATCATCCCCCAATGTGGATGAAGGATCGAACGAAAACGGCTCATAAGCGGAGAACCAGGGCATTCAGAAGACTCCAGCTGGATTGGACCCAGCTGAAGTCTCAATAACACTGAAGGTTGAGTTCCAAAACCTTAGTTTTGCACTCCAGCGTATTCCTTATTCCGCCGCCACCTTCGCTGCGCCTGCATTATCGCCCCGCTTCCAACGAAGCTTTGGCTGACGCGCTGCACGCGTGTCATCGAGCCGGCGCATGGGCGTGAACTTCGGCGCTTGTTTGAAGAACTCCACCTCGCCGGCGTTCACGCGCTCGGCTAGTGCGATCATCACGTCGGCGAAGCGGTCGAGTTCGCGTTTGGGTTCGGTTTCGGTGGGCTCGATCAACATCGCGCCGTGGACCACGAGCGGGAAGTAGGTCGTGAACGGGTGATAGCCTTCGTCGAGCAGCGCTTTCGCCATGTCGATGGTCTCGACGCCTTTCGGCTTAATCGATGAATCATCGAGCAGCACTTCGTGCATGCAGGGGCGCTCGCCGAACGGCGCGTTGAAGTGTGGCTTCAGGCGCGCGAGCAGATAGTTCGCGTTGAGCACCGCGTCTTCGGCGACTTGCCGGAGGCCGTCGCTGCCGTGGCTCATCATATAGGTGAGCGCGCGTGTGAACATACCCATCTGACCGTGGAACGCGCACATGCGGCCGAACGGCTTTTTGCCCGAGCCCGCGAGTTCTTCGACGTGTTCGGCGAAAGCGAGCTGATGCTTGCCACCGGTTTTGTCGATGACGATCAGCGGCAACGGCGCGAAGGGCGCGAGCGCTTCGGAGAGCACAGTCGGACCGGCGCCGGGCCCGCCGCCGCCGTGTGGTGTCGAGAACGTTTTGTGCAGATTGATGTGCATCGCGTCGATGCCGAGATCGCCGGGGCGCACTTTGCCAACAATGGCGTTGTAATTGGCGCCGTCGCAATAGAAGTACGCGCCGGCTTCGTGGATGGCGTCGGCGATGCGTTTGATCTCCGGCTCGAACAGGCCGCACGTGTTCGGGTTGGTGATCATGATGGCGGCGACGTCGGGGCCGAGCTTGGCTTTGACGTCGTCGAGGTGGACGCGGCCGTCATCGCGGGCGGGGATTTCATCGACGGTGAAACCGGCGGCTGCGGCGGTGGCGGGATTGGTGCCGTGCGCGGAGCTGGGCACAAGCACGCGTTTGCGCTTATCGCCCTCGCCGCGCGCTTCGAGCGCAGCTTTAATCGCGAGCATGCCGCAGAATTCACCATGCGCGCCGGCTTTCGGTGAGAGCGCGACGGCGGGCATGCCGGTCAAGGTGCAGAGCCAGTGCGCGAGTTCTTCCATCAGTTCGAGCGCGCCTTGGATGGTGGAGGTCGGCTGCAGTGGGTGGAGATCGGCGAAGCCTTCGAAGCGCGCAGCGCGCTCGTTGAGGCGCGGATTGTGCTTCATCGTGCACGAGCCGAGCGGGAAAAGGCCAAGATCGATGGCGTAGTTTTTTTGGCTGAGGCGCACGAAGTGGCGCATCGTTTCCGGCTCGGAGAAGCCAGGCAAATCGAGCGCCGCTTTGCGGCCGAGGCCGCCGAGTTTATTCGGCGTGCCTTTCGGCGCGGGCAGATCGACGCCGGTGCCGGTGGCATGACCGCTTTCGAAGATCAGCGCCTCTGCTTGCAGCAGGCCGCGATTGCCGGAGGTGGTTTCGGTGATCATGCCAGCACCTCTTTCAGCGCCTTGGCGTAGGCGGCGATGTCTTCGTCGGTGTTCATTTCGGTGGCGCAGGTGATGAGGACGTTGTCCATCTTCGCGTGCGGATTGAGGCGGCTCATGGCAACGCCCGCGATGACGCCCTTCTCGGCGAGCGCATCGACGACGCCTTGCGCCGGCTTCTTCAACAGCAGTGCGATCTCGTTGAAGTAGCGCTTGGTGAGAATTTCGACGCCGGAGATCTTGTCGAGCGCATCGGCGAGCGCGATGGCCTTCTCGTGATTGAGCGTGGCGAGTTGGCGAAGACCCTTCTCACCGAGCAGCGTCATGTGAATGGTCCAGGCGAGCTGGCAGAGCCCGGAATTCGTGCAGATGTTGCTCGTCGCTTTCTCGCGGCGGATGTGTTGCTCGCGGGTCGAGAGCGTCAGCACAAAGCCGCGCTTGCCGTCGGCATCGAGCGTTTCGCCGGCAACGCGGCCCGGCATTTGGCGGACGTATTTTTCTTTGACGGCGAAGAGGCCAACGTAAGGGCCGCCGAAGTTGAGCGCGTTGCCGATCGATTGGCCTTCGCCGCAGACGATGTCGGCCCCGTAGCTGCCTGCGGGCTCGATCGCGCCGAAGGCAACGGCTTCGGTGAACGTCGCGATCATGAGGGCGCCGGCGCCGCGGGCGGCTTCGCCGATTTTGGTGAGATCGGTGATCGTGCCGAACACGTTCGGCGATTGCACGATGACGCCGGCAACGTCGGCATCGAGATGCTTCGTCACTGCAGCTTCGTCATCGATGGCTGCAGGCAGCGCGACGACTTCGAGGCCGAGCGCTTCGCAGGCAGTGCGGGCGGTGTCGGTGTAGTGCGGATGGACGCCGCCGGAGAAGATGATTTTCTTCCGCTTGGTCACGCGCGCGGCCATCATCGCTGCTTCAGCGCAGGCGGTGGAGCCGTCATACATCGAGGCGTTGGCGACTTCCATGTCGAGCAATTGCGCGACTTGGGATTGGAATTCGTAGAGCGCCTGCAGCGTGCCTTGCGCGATTTCCGGCTGGTACGGCGTGTAGGCGGTGAGAAATTCGCTGCGCTGGATCAGGTGATCGACGCTCGCCGGCACATGATGGCGATAAGCGCCGGCGCCGAGGAAGAACGCGGTGCGGCCGGCCGGCGTGTTCTTCTCCGCCAGGCGCTGCATGTGGCGATGCACCTCGATCTCGCCCTGCGAGCGCGGCAACGGCACGAGGTCTTTCAGCAGCGCGTGCTTGGGGACGTCGACGAAGAGATCATCGATGTGTTTGGCGCCGATGACGCTGAGCATTTGCTGGCGGTCAACGTCGGTGAGGGGGAGGTATCTCATGCTATCTCCAACTAGTGCGACTTGCCGGCGACGACTTGGTCCCGCCATGACGCCCAGGATTCAAATGGTTCTGAAATCACCTTTTCAAGATCGCCCGGGCCCTCGGCAACGACGACGATTGTCTCGATATCCATTTCCGCGAGCATGCCGAGATCATCCGCAGGCGCAGAAGTCAGCAACACCTGCTTCTCTTCGTGGACGTGCACCAGGATCGCCCAACACATTTCCCGCATCACGTCCCAAGCAAATGACAAATGCGGATCGCTGACGCCGCGCAACGCGAGCATCCCTCCCTCGGTCTTCCCGGCGTAGAACTCGATGTGTCCGGCACCGTTTGGCATATCGAAGAAGAAACCGTGCTCATCGGGCGCGTCAGGACCTCCGTAGCGCTTGACGAGCGCGCCGAGCTTCGCCGCCGCCTGTTCAGACAGTGGCGACGGCTCAAACGGCACCGGAAGCGCAAAGAAATGGAGATCGAACGACAAGCGCTAGAGGCCCTTCACGTAATCGGCGTAGGCGGCTTCATCCATGAGGCCGTCGAGTTGGCTTTTGTCTGAAACTTTGAGCTTCACGAACCAGCCGCCGGCTTGCGGCGCCTCGTTGATGATCGGCCAATTTTCGCCGGTGATTTCGCTGTTGGTTTCAACGATTTCGCCGGAAATTGGCGCGTAAACGTCGGACGCGGTCTTAGCGCTTTCGACGACAGCCATGTCGTCGCCTTGCGCGAAGCTTTTGCCGACAGCCGGCAGCTCGGCGTAAACGACGTCGCCCAATTGCTCAGCGGCGTACGTGCTGATGCCGACGGTGGCGATGTCGCCGTCGAGGCGGACCCATTCGTGATCTTTGGTGTAGCGCGTGGTCATTGTCAGGTCCCCTTCTTCGGGCGGTGATATTTGTGCGGCACAAACGGTAGCGGCGTGATGGTGGCGGTGCGCGGCACGCCGCGGATCATAAGTTCAACGACGTGGCCGGGTTCCGCGTGTGCGGCTTCGACGTAGCCCATCGAAATCGGGCCGTTCAGCACGGGTGAGAAACCGCCGCTGGTGACGATTCCAATCGTCTTGCCATCTTTCATGATCTCGACGCCCTCGCGCGCCGGGGCGCGATCGTTGGGGCGAATGCCGACGCGTTTGCGATCGGGGCCGAGTTCGTATTCGCGCAGGATGCGCTTGGCGCCGGGGAAGTCTTTGGCTTCGCGCCGGCGTTTTTGGATCGTCCAAGCCAAGTCAGCTTCGATCGGCGACGTGGTCGGATCGAGGTCGTGACCGTAAAGACAAAGGCCGGCTTCGAGACGCAGTGAATCGCGTGCGCCTAGGCCGATGGGCTTCACTTCCGGGTGCGCAAGCAAGGCTTCGGCAAGCTCGGTCGCGTTCTCCGCGCGCACCAGGATCTCGTAGCCGTCTTCGCCGGTGTAGCCCGAACGCGTGATCGTGAGTCGCCCGAACTTGTCGTAGCGCTTCACGCTCATAAAGCTCATGTCGGCGAGCGCCGGATCGATGACGGCGGCGGCGACGACGTGCGCGCTCGGGCCTTGCAGCGCGAGCAGGCAGCGATCGTCGGCGCGGACAAGATTGGCTTCGTCTTTGGTCGCCGCTTCGATGAGCGCCCAGTCCTGATGCTTACAGCCGGCATTGACGACGATGTAGAGATCACCCGCCGCGCCAGGTTCAGCGGGGCGCGCGATCATCAGATCATCGAGCACGCCGCCGTCTTCGTTGGTGATCATCGTGTAGCGGACTTGGCCCGCCTTAAGGCCTTGGATGTCTGCCGGCACGAGGCGCTCAATCAGCGAGGCCACCTTCTTGTGCGCCTCCTCGCCTTCGAGCCCATGGCCCTTCGGCAGCGCGAAGAAACTCGGGCCCATGTGGCTGACATCGAAGAGGCCGGCGTGTTGGCGCGTCCAATTGTGTTCGGGGATCAAGCCCTCGAATTGGAGCGGCATGTCGTAGCCGGCAAAGTCGCCGAACTTCGAGGTGCGCGCGCGCCAAAGCGCGTCGAGCGGCAGCTTCTTCGGTTCGGTGTCAGCCATGGTTTGTCCCAGGTACGCGCGGCGCATGCGAAATGGCACGCTGCCCCCGCTGTCCCTGGCGCCTGAGAGATTTACTCCTTCGGCGGCCGCACCCCCTTGAAGGTGCGGCTCTATCCAGCGTGTTCATCCCCCCACGGTCCGGTTCCCTGAGAGTTTCCGGGGCGGTTGCTCCTTCGGGGGCGGCTTTGTTGTGCCGCGCTCTCCCGTGGGGTTCGTGTGTCTGGCCGGCGCATCGCGACTCGCGTCGGGGCGCTCCGTTGAGCGGAAACTGTGCGTCCGGCTCTTTAGAGTCAATCGCCCCAGATGAGCGTTGCTTCGCCCCTCAGCAGCGCCTCGGCGTCGGGCGTGTGCTTGGCCCCGGAGGCGTCGTGAAGGTCGAGCCCTTTCAACAGCTTCAGCGGGGCGCGCGAGCCTTTTCGCGCACGCACCAGAACGCGCTTGGCCGGCTCTTCGGCGCGCGGACGTATGGGGAAGATTTCGATGCCGCCCAAACGCCCCTCCAACGCGCTCAGGATTTCCGCGAGCTTGTGGGCGCGATGGATCATGGTCAGCGCCGCGCCGCCGGTAAGGCGATCCGTAAGCGCCGCGATCCAGCGCTCGATCGGTTCGTCGGCGATATAGGCGTGGCGGCGTTCAGGCGACGGCGCGCGCCCCTCGCCCTCAGCATCAAACGGCGGATTGAAAAACACGCCGTCGAACGTCGCGTTTAGCGCGGAAAGATTCGCGCCGCGTCCAAGCACATCGCCTGTCACGATTTCCGCATCTGTGGACATCCCGTTCATGGCGAGATTTTCGCGTGCGATCGATGCCATGTTCGCATCGCGTTCGAGTCCGACGAAACGCACGTTCTCACTGCGTGCTGCGACGGCGATGAGCGCAGCGCCGACACCGCAGCCCGCTTCGAGCAAGTGCATGCCCGGTTTTGCTTCCACCGCACTTGCGAGCAGCAACGTATCGGCGTTGACGCGGTAACCGCGCTTGGGCTGGCGGATGCGGATACGGCCGCCGAGCAGCGCGTCTTCGGTAAGTTCTTGTTCCATAAAGCGCGGATGCGACCCTTGAGCGCTGTGACGGGAACTCAGCTTGACCCTAAGCGCTGGGCTGAGCATCGTTTCGGTGTGAGATGAAGGCAAGCGGAGGCCCTTTGGGACCGGCGGTTCACCCAGCCAAGCAAGCCCCCGGCGCGCCGCACGCGGTCGACCGGCTGGCAGCGCTTTTGGCCGAGGATTTGGCCGCCGTCGACGCCATCATCCACGATTATATGACAAGCCCGGTGGGCGTCATCCCGAACTTGGCGGCGCACCTCATCGACGCCGGCGGCAAACGCATTCGGCCGCTGATTACACTGGCGGCGGCGCGGCTCGTAGGCGGCGGCGGCGACGGGCCCCGGAAGTTGGCGGCGGCGGTCGAGTTTATCCACAGCGCCACCCTGCTGCATGACGACGTCGTCGATCTCTCCTCGATGCGGCGCGGCAAGAAGGCGGCCAACCTCGTATGGGGCAATTCGGCCAGCGTGCTGGTCGGTGATTTCTTGTTTGCGCGCTCATTCAACTTGATGGTCGAGACCGGCGACATTCAGGTCCTCGATATTCTGGCACGCGCGGCCAGCGTCATCGCCGAAGGCGAAGTGATGCAGCTCGCGGCGGCGAACGACGCCGACACGACGCGCGAACGCTACATGCAGATCATCGAAGCGAAGACGGCGGCTTTGTTCGCGGCGGCGGCGAAGGCTGGCGCTGTGGCCGCAGGGCGGCCCGGTGCCGAGGCGACGGCGCTAGAGGCGTTCGGGCGCGAGCTTGGGCTGGCGTTCCAATTGGTGGACGATGCGCTCGATTATGGCGGGCTCGCGGACGCCATGGGCAAGAATGCGGGCGACGATTTCCGCGAAGGCAAAGTCACGCTGCCGGTGATTTTCGCGCGCGATGCGGGCGATGAGGCCGAGCGCGGCTTCTGGCGGCGCGTGGTGACCGGCGAACGTTCCGACGATGACTTCCACCGCGCTGTGGCGCTGGTGAAACGGCACGATGCGATCGCGCTGACGCTCGACGCGGCGCGCGCGCATGCGGAGGCCGCGAACGCAGCGCTGCAGAAGCTGCCGGCAAACGCGTACCGCGAAGCGCTGGAGGCGCTGCCGGCGTTTGTGGTCGAGCGCGCGTACTAGGCGCGCGCAAACGCGCGCAGCGCGTCCTTGCCATTCCACCGTTCTGTCGGATCGTCTGAATCCGCAAGCCGCTTTGCGAGAGCGCGTCCGGCGGCGCGCAGCTTTAGGCTTTGCTTGCCGCCGATGGCGCGGAGGGCCCAATTCGCGGCCTTCTTGACGAAGTTGCGCGGGTCGGAGGCTTCGCGTTCGATCAGTTGAAGCCCGCGCAGAAACTGCGCGTCGGTCCCCTGCTTATGCAGCGCGCAGCTGGCGAGCAATGCGAAGGCGGCGCGCTTGACGAACTCGTCTTTGGACTTCGACCATTTTTCGATCTTGGCGAAGGCGTGCGGGGTGCGGTCCCAATAGTGGAAGCAGGCAGTATCGACGAGGCCCCAATTGTCCATGCCTTTGACCCAGCGCTCCATTTGCGTGGGCGTGACCTCGGCGGGATCATCGACCATGCAGGCAAGCATGCGCGCATCATGGATGCCGGTGGCCCAGAGTTGCTCAGCGAGCGCGTGGTCGTAACCGATTTTCTTCGCCATCGCGCGCAACTTGGCGACAGTCGTGCCGTACACTTCCGCCTTGGTGACGATGCCGTAGCGCGCGGACATGTCGGCTTTGAATTTGGCGGAGCCGTTTTGCTTCAGCTCCGCGAGCACGGATTTGAGATCGGGGGCCTTTTTCAGGAGAGATTTTTTCTTCGCCGCCATCAGACGTGCTTGATCCAAGCGCGGACGATCGCCTCGAACGCTTTCTTGTTGGCGGGAATGTCGCGTCCGGCGCCGAGCGTGATCATGGCGCGGTCGGGGCCGAGCCATTTTATCAGGCCGTTAGGGTCGGCGAGCTTGAGGGCTTTCTGATCGGGGCGCTTCTTAGCGCCGAGATGGAAGATGAGCTGCACGCTCTCCGTCGCGCGCACGTTGAAGGTGGCGAACCATTCTTTCTCAGTGCGGAAGCTTGGCACATTCCATTTGATGCCTTCGCTGATCGCGGGACCTGCGGCGAGGATGATGCCGCGCACCGCTTCGATCTCGGTCTTCAGCGGGTGCTTCATCGCACGCAGATAAGCCGCCACCGCCGCAGAATCAGCATCCCCCGGCGGCTTCGCGACTTTCTTTGGCGCGACCTTCTTCGGCGCCGCTCTCTTCACCGCAGCCATTGTGTCAGCCTTTGAAAATCTCATCGAGCCGGACGTAACCCATCTCCATGCCGTCGGTCATGCCGGTGCTGAAGGCGCCGTCGCGCGCTTCTTTAGACGGAAAGCGAATGGTGACGACCATAGTGGTGACGCCGTCTTTCTCGCTGAAATCATTGGTGACAAGCGCCGGCTCATCGGACGGCATCGCGCCGCCCACATCGCCCGGATCGTAGCTCTCCTCGTGCGCCAGCTTCTCCGGCCGGTTCACTTCGGTGAACGTGCCGAAGAACCCGAATTCTGCACCGTCCGCATCGTTGCGCCAGCGCCAGCGATACGCGCCGCCGACGCGCACATCCATTTCGCACACCGGCATCGACCAGCCAGGCGGGCCCAAACACCATTTCTGCACGAGCTCCGGTTTGGCGTGCGCGTCCCACACCAATTCGCGCGGCGCGTCGAAACTGCGCACGACGCGGACATCGCGATCGTTAGGCAATGAGGCTTCGGCTGGCTTTGGCATTGTCGTCTCCTTGGATTTCATGCTGGGCCGCCTGCTCAAGGAACGAACGACCGATAGCATCGCCGACATCGGCGCTAAACTTTCCCGCTTTTGCGCTCGGGCATCGCCTGCTCCCTCACGCTGCGTTTTCGGCGATGACGTCTTCGAGACGGGTGTAGCTATGCTCCATTCCGTCGGTCATGCCGGTCGAGATGGCGCCATCACGCGCTTCCTTTGAGGCGAACTTCAAAGTGCAGACCAGCGTCGTGACGCCGTTCTGTTCACTGAGTTCAAGTGACACGACGCAGGGATCGGCCTCTGGCATGGCGAAGTCCATCTCGCCCGGGTCGTAGTATTGTTCGTGGACAATCCTCGACGGGCGGTTGACCTCGGTGAACGTGCCGAAGAAGCCGAACCTTTTGCCGTCTTCGAGGTTTCTCCACTGCCACTTGTACTTACCGCCGACGCGGACATCCATGTCGCACACCGGCATATCCCAGCCATCATAGCCCTGCCATTTCGGCACCAGCTTGGGCTTGGTGTGCGCGTCCCACACCAATTGGCGCGGCGCGTTGAAGCTGCGCGCGACACGCACTTCCCGGTCGGTCGGCAGCGATACTTCCGCGGGCTTTGGCATTGTCGTCTCCTTCACTCTTTCTTGCGTTTGCGCTTACGGGCGCCGGGCTTGGCTTGAAGCTCAGCAAGCAGCGCATCGAGGCGCTGATAATTTTCTTCCCAGACCTCGCGATAGCGTTCGATCCAATCCATCGCTTCATCCAAGGGCTCAGCCTCCAGCTTGCGCGGGCGGCGTTGCGCGTCGTGGCCGATTGTGATGAGGCCGGCGCGCTCCAACACTTTCAGATGCT
Organism: Terricaulis sp.; assembly: GCA_034439495.1. Classification (GTDB taxonomy): domain Bacteria; phylum Pseudomonadota; class Alphaproteobacteria; order Caulobacterales; family Aquidulcibacteraceae; genus Vitreimonas. Next base: position 11,012 of record JAWXAM010000079.1, read on the forward strand.
TGGAGATTGCGGGCTGGCTCATGTCGAACGGCGCGCCGAGTTCGTTCACTGTCGCCTCGCCTTCCGCGAGACGCGCGACTATGGCGCGGCGGGTGGGATCAGCGAGCGCTGCGAACACCGAATCCAAGCGCGCGGAGGCCGAGTTTTGTTCAATAACCATTTGGTTATATAAATGGACAAACTGCGCTCCGTCAAGCGCAACGCACTAAAATTTAGGAGAGGCCGTGCGTCCGTGCGTATTTGCGCACGAAGATCGATGCGGTGACAGCAAGGCCCGCGAGCGCTGCCAGTGTGATCCAGGGCGCAGCAGCATCGCCTGAGCGCGACAGCGCGTAACCGATGACGCCGCACGCAGCCATCAGCGCCCAATAGAGCAACGATACGCGTGCGTGGCTCCAGCCCGCCCGCATGAGGATTTGATAAAGATGTTCCTGGTGACCGACGAGCAGCTTGCGGCGATGCCGAACGCGCCACGCCAACGTCATCAGTGCATCCGCCAGCAGCGGCAGAAACAGGATTGGCGGAATGAATGGCGAAAGGTCGGCGCGCGAAATCAAGATGAGCGAAGCCAATGCAGCGATAGCCCCAGCGAATAGAGCGCCGGCATCGCCAGCAAAGATGCGGCCATGGGGAAAATTCCAAACCAGAAAACCAATCACGGCCGCAGCAGCGAAACACGCCATCGCCATCGCGCTGTTTGATCCCGCCGCGTACGCAATGGCGCCCAGCGCGATGAGCCCAACACTGATAGAGCCCATGGCGAGCCCGTTGGCGCCGTCCATGAAGTTGGTGCAGTTCACCAGAGTGAACACCCAGAGCGCAGTGCCGAATAGCCCGATCGTAAGGCCGAGGCGCAAAGTCTGGTCGACGCCAACTTCGACGACGCTGACGATGCCCATGGTGATCGCGGCGCCAAATGAGAGCAGCGTAAAGAACAAGAACTTGATGCGCGGATCGATCGGGCGCGTGTCATCAATGAAGCCGATCAAGAGGAAAGCAAAGGCGATGGCGGAAGCAAGCGATGTCAGCGCCATGTCTTGGCGCGTGAGGACTTCCGCCGCGGGGAATATCTGCAACAGCGCGGTCAAGCCCGCCGCATAGCCTAGTGCTATGCCGATGCCGCCGCTGGTCGGCGTTGGCCGTGTATGCGCCTTGCGCGCCTCGTCAGGCAGGTCGAGCGGGCCGGCGCGCATCTGCACGCGGCACACGACAAGGCTCACGATTGTTGCGATCGCGGCGCTGCTCGCCAATTCCAGGATCAAACTTGCCACCTCGCGCGCGGGCTCCGGCTATCGGGCCGCAGCGCCGGGGTCAAGCGCCAAGCATCGCTTCGGCGACCCACCAGCCCGGATGGCGCAGGATCACTTCATCCGCCAACGTTTCGGCTGCGTCCCAATCGTGGGTGATTGCGAAGACAGTAGCGCCGCTCCCTGTCAGAGCCGCGTGGCGCACGTGGTCGGACCCGGCCAGTTCGGACAGCAGCTCGCCGATCTCCGGCATCAGGGCGCGTGCAGCTGGTTCGAGATCGTTGCCGAGCATGCGCATTTCCGCGATCGCCTCGTCCTCATCCTCCCAATGGGGCGCCGTGTCGGTGATGAGCGCCGACCCAAGCTTCATATCATCGAACGCGCGGTAAACGTCCGGCGTCGGCAACGGCTTCAGAGGATTGATCAAAAGAGCGGCCAGCACCGGCAGATCGAGCGGCGCGCATATCTCGCCTATACCGGTCATGTAGGCGCCAACTGCGCCAGTAAAAAACACCGGCACATCCGCGCCTAGTGTAACTCCGACCTCAGCCAGTTGTGTGTTGCTGAGTTTGAGACCCCAGAGATCGTTGAGCGCGCGCAAAGTCGCGGCTGCATCGGCTGATCCCCCGCCGATGCCGGACGCGACCGGCAGGTTCTTTTCCAACGCCAAAGCCGCGTTCGGCGCGCGCCCCGCCTTTAGCGCCAGCGCCTGTGCGGCGCGGAGCACGAGATTATCGTCACCGCGGCCGATCTGTTCGGCAAAATCACCGGTGACTGTGAGCGACAAACTATCGGCAGCCTTGGCTTCGACGAAATCGCCAACATCGGCAAAGGCAACGACGCTCTGCAGCGGGTGCATGCCATCAGCACGCGGCCGCGCGACCTTGAGCGTCAGATTGACCTTCGCCGGAGCGAAGATTCGCACACTCATCTGTTGGCCGAACGCGATGGCGGCAACGCCGGCAGGCCATTGTCGATCTTGGCTTGAATGGAGGTGGGATCGTCGGGCTCGAAGCTCAGCGCGCGCTGCCATTGGAAGCGCGCTTCGATGCGGCGACCGAGACGCCAATACACATCGCCCAGGTGATCGTTGAGGGTTGGATCAGCGGGCTCAAGCTCCACCGCACGTTCGAGATGATCAAGCGCCTGCGCGTAATCGCCCAACTGATAATAGGCCCAGCCTAGGCTATCGATGATTGCGCCAGAGGTGGGGCGCAGCTCAACGGCGCGCTGGATCATCGCGAGGCCCTCCTGCAGGCGCTCGCCGCGATCGATCCAGGTGTAGCCCAGATAGTTCATCACATCCGGCTGCTCAGGCGAAAGTTCAAGCGCGCGCATGAAATCAGCTTCGGCTTCCGGCCAGCGGCCCAGTTGTTCGCGGGCTGCGCCGCGCGAGAAATAGAGCCGCCAATCTTGCGGCTGCTGTTCGATCAGGGCGCCGTAAAGCGGCTCCGCATCAGCGTGGCGGCCGAGATTGCGGTACATATCCGCCAACGTGCGCTGCGCACGGGCGTCGCCACCGGCAGCGCTGGCGCGGGCGAGCGAGACCGCCTCGTCCTCATCGCCAGCTTCGAGGACGATCCATGATTCCATCGTCCGGGCGCTGCCAGCATAGGGCGAATTGGCGGGAATGCGCGCAAACATTGCGCGCGCCGTCGCGGTGTGGCCGAGGCGCGCCTGTTGTTGCGCAAATGCCAACCGGGCGCCGTCAAAGTCGGGATCGAGCATGAGCGCAAGCGAGAGCGACGTGAGCCCGCTGGTGGAATCGGATTCCTGTTGGAACACCGCCGACAGTCCGTAGAGACCGACTGCGGCGCCGCGCGCCGGCGTCAGCGGCTGTTGCGAGGCCCGCCCGCCCGCGCGCACGCGCTCAAGCGCTGCGGCGAGTGCGGGGTTTGGCCTGTTCACTTCAGCAGACAGCAACTCAATCGCTTGCTCACGTGCGCCGCGGCGGACCAAGAGATCGGCGTGGCGCTCGATGCCTGACGGCAGCCACAAACCGCCGCGCAGGGCGACTTCGTAAGCTGCTAAAGCTTCGTCCTGACGCCCGGCATAATCCCAGGCCATCGCCTGCTGGTAGGCGAACAAGCCGCCATAGGGGCGGATTTGGGTGAGCGGCGTGAGGTCTTGCGTGCCTTCGTCGACACGTCGCTCGCCGGTGCGCGCCCACACCAGCAGCATACGGCCGATAATTTCCTCAGCCGCAGCGCCCTCGACCTCATCGAGTTCTTGCGTGGCTGCGCGCCAGCGTTGCGCAACGAGCGCGTCCGAAGCGCGGATCAGATGCGCATAGGCCGGCGCATCCGCGCGCGGCGCCATTCGCGCAGCACGGCGCGCGCGCGTTTCATCGCCCGCCGCCAAAGACGCGACCAGCGCGCCCTGAAGCAAGGCTTGATCTTGCGGCGCGCGCGCCAGCGCCGAGAAATAGCGATCGGATGCCGCTCCGTAGTCGTCACGCGCATTGGCGACGCGTCCGATCAGGTAATCGGCATAAGCGCTTGAGCGCGCCGGAGCCGGCGCACTGATAGATGCGCACGCAGCGAGGCCGATGCTTGCGGCAACTGCCGCCGCTGCGCGCAGCATTACAGGTCTTCCCGTTGCGACGGGCCGTCAGGCAGCGACACTTGCGGCAGCTCACGCGTCCGCGGCGCCGGCGTCGTCAAACCACGCTGGACCTTCTGTTCAAGATCGCGCCGGCGGATCGCATCTGGACGCGCTTCCAGCGCGGCGCGCCATTGCGTGCGCGCCTCATCGCGCCGATTGAGCCGCCAGTACACGTCGCCCAAGTGATCCAACACCTCAGCGTTCGGCTCATGTCGTGAGAGATCGTTGGAGCGCTCGATCAGCGCCCGCGCCTGCTCGAAATGGCCGAGCTGATAATAGGCCCAGCCCAAGCTATCGATGACGGCGTAGTCCTGCTGACCATTGTTGAAGCCGCGCCAGAGCAGCCGGTAGCCCTCCTCCAGACCTTCAGGACGCTGGATCAGCGCATAGCCAAGGGCGTTAAGGCGCAAGGTGGAGTCGGGTTGTTCGGCGAACAGCCCGCGGGCGACTTGAATGCCATCGCGCCAGCCGCGTGGGTCGTCCATCAGGATGGAAACGTAAAGCAACCGCGTGTCGACGCTCTGATCCAACTCATAAGCGGCGCGCATGTCTGCGGTGGCGGCGGAGATATTGCCGCCAAAGCGATGGGCGTAAGCACGCCAGCCTAAAACATCGGCGCGGTCCTTCGGCTCGGACACCATGCCGAGCGCCCGATCGAACGCTGGGATAGCGCGGTCGGCGTGCCCCGCGCGGCGGTAGATGTCACCGACTGACGCAATGATCGACCACCGCTCGCCGGCGCTTGCCAAAGCACGCTCAGCCGCGGCCATAGCGGCAGCGTCATTACGGCGCTCAAGTTCGATACTGGCGCGGACGATTTCCGCATCCGGCGCGAACACGCTGCTCGCCGGCACCAAATCGATGATGCGCTGGGCGCCATCCTCACCGCCGGCATCAAGCACTTGCTGCGCGGCATAGAGGCGCCAATCGTCTGCATCTGGGGCCAGCAGCACGCCAACCTGCAACAACGCCGATCCGGACGTAGATTGCAGCCCACCGGTGGGATCCACCTGCGCGACCATCGCCTGAAGCGTTTCGCTCTGCGTCAGATACTCCGCCATGAACAGCATCCAGCGGCCGGTCGCGCTCTTTACATCGAGCGGCGCTTCGGCTGGCGGCTGGCCAGCGTCGAGGCGCGCGAGATTGGCGATGACATCCGCCGAGCGCGGCGCAAATTGTTGGACGATGCCGTAATAGCGGCGGGCTTCGGCGGTGCGGCCAAGGCGGTGATGCACAAGCGCTGCGCGATACACTGAGTTGGTTACGCGCGCAGCGCCAAGCACGCGCTCGAATTCTTCTGGCGTGCGCGGCTCGCTATCACCGGGCGGGGTTGTGTCGAGGTCTTCGACCATGAGCGCATAGACGGCAGCCGCCTCCGGCAAACGCCCCGCGCCTTCAAACACAAGCGCGCGCGCCACTTCCGGCAACGGCGCCGGCAAACTATCGGCGGCGACGCGTTCGACGCCGCGATCGACTTGACCTTCAGCGGCGAGCAGGAACGGCTCCAACATGTCGGCAATGCCGCCGCTAATGCCGCCCGGTGCGGCCTCAAGCGTGCGGCGCGCATCAGCATTGCGGCCGGATACGAGATCGTCCGCGAACACCATTGCGGTCCAGAGCGCAGTATTGTCGCCGCGGGCGATGGCGCGGCGGCCTTCGCGCACTAGGTAATCGACATCTGCTTCCAGGAGCGCCGCTTCCGGCCCTTCGTAAGTGCGATCCGCGGCGGCGTTTGGTGGTGACGTTCGGCGCAGCGTCTCGTTCGGCGCGCGTTCGTCGGTCAACGCAGTTTGCTGCAACGTCGCGCGTTCCGCGCCGCGTTCGTCCGCTTTCGCCTGCGCATGGGCCGCGCCCGCTACGCCAGCCGCCGCCGCAATACTTGCCGCCAGGATCGCCTGCCAACGCATGAGTTCGTCCCTTCTGTCCGCCTAAGCGGGGTCACACTCGACTTAGAGGTTGGCGTAATTGGGTCCGCCGCCGCCCTCCGGGGTCGTCCAGACAATATTCTGGCTTGGGTCTTTGATATCGCAAGTTTTGCAGTGAACGCAGTTTTGAGCGTTGATCTGGAACCGCGGGTTCTGGCCGGCCTCATCGTAAAGCACCTCATAGACGCCCGCCGGGCAGTAAAGCCGCGCCGGCTCTGCGTACTCCGGTAAGTTGACCCGGATCGGGATCGTGGGATCCTTCAGCTTCAGGTGGGAGGGCTGATCTTCTTCGTGGTTGGTGTTGGAAAGATAGACCGACGAGAGCTTGTCGAACGTGAGCACGCCATCAGGCTTTGGATACGCAATTGGCTTGTGCTCGGACGCCTTCTCCGTGGCCTCGGCGTCGGACTTGCCGTGCTTCAACGTGCCAAAGAAGGAGAAACCGCCGAGCAACGTCGTCGTCCACATGTCCATCATGCCGACAACGCCGCCCCAGAAGGTGCCGAATTTCGACAGCATGGGCTTAGCGTTGCGGACGCGATTGAGATCCTGAAAAACACGGCTTTCGCGATATGCCGTCTCATAGCTTTCCAGCACATCGCGCTGGCGGCCAGCGGCGAGCGCGTGTGCGACTTCCTCGGCCGCCATCATGCCCGTCTTCATCGCGTTGTGGCTGCCTTTGATCCGCGGCACGTTCACGAAGCCGGCTGAGCAGCCGATCAGTGCGCCGCCCGGAAACGCGAGCTTCGGCACCGATTGCAGACCGCCTTCCGTGATCGCGCGTGCGCCATACGCGACGCGCTTGCCGCCTTCGATATGTGCGGAAATTTCAGGATGGAGCTTGTGACGCTGAAATTCGTCGAACGGCGAAAGATACGGGTTCTTGTAGTTCAGGTGAACGACGAAGCCGACTGAGACATAGCGATCGCCCCAGTGATAGAGAAACGAGCCGCCGCCATTATCGTCGGTAAGCGGCCAGCCGACCGTATGAAGCACCAACCCTGGCTTGTGCTTGTCTTTCGACACTTCCCAAAGCTCTTTGATGCCAATGCCGTATTTTTGTGGATCGCTGTCGGCGCAGAGATCGTACTTGTTCTGCAGCACTTTCGCGAGCGAGCCGCGCGCCCCTTCGGCGATCAACACGTACTTGCCGTGCAATTCCATGCCGGGCTGGTAGTCCGATTTGCGCTCGCCATCCTTCGCCACGCCGAAGACGCCAGCGACCACGCCCTTCAGCGCGCCGCTCTCGTCGAACACCGCGTCCGACGCCGCCATGCCCGGATAAATTTCAACGCCCAGCTCTTCGGCTTGCGTGCCGAGCCATTTTGTGAAGTTCGAGAGCGATCCGATGTAATTGCCGTGATTGTTCATCAGCGGCGGCATCAGGAATGTCGGGAGAGATGCGGCGCCGGCGGGGCCGAGAATCTTGAACTCGTCGCTCGTCACGGGCGTATCGAGCGGCGCGCCCTTCTCTTTCCAATCCGGGATCAGCTCGTTCAGCGAGATCGGATCGATCACGGCGCCGGAGAGGATGTGCGCGCCAACTTCGGCGCCCTTCTCTAGCACTGCGACAGTGATCTCACGGCCAGTCTCGGCGGCGACCTGCTTTAGCCGGATCGCGGCGGATAGCCCTGCGGGGCCAGCGCCAACGATGACGACATCGTACTCCATCGAGTCACGTGCGATGTCTTCCTCGGCCATTGCATTCCCTTCATCTGCTGCGCGGCGTTTATCAAAGCGGTTGCGATGAGGCGCAAGGTGCGCGCGTTGCTTTGTCGTTTCGGACGAGTCCCTGCACAATGGCGCTGATGAACGCAGCTGAAACCCCGATCCAGGCCCAAGCCGCCGCCAAAGCGCTGCTCGCCTTCTGGCGCGCGGCGGGTGTCGACATGGACGTGGCGGAGGCGGTTTACGCTACGTCGGCCAAGACTGCCGCGCCGGTGCGGGCCGCCCCTCCGCCAGCACCTAAAGCGCCAGTTGCGCGGCCTCGGGCCAAGGCGACGTCGCTTGTGGACAACGCGGTCGCCCTCGCCAAATCTGCCCAAACCGTGGCCGAGCTGCGGGCTGTGGTGATGGGCTTCGAGGGCTGCGCCTTGAAGGCGACGGCCCGAAATACCGTCTTCTCCGACGGGGTGGACGATGCTCCGGTGCTCATCATTGGCGAGGCGCCCGACCGCGATGAGGACGAGCAGGGCAAGCCCTTCGCCGGCGCTGCTGGGCAAATGCTCGACAAGATGTTGGCCGCGATCGGCCTCCACCGCCAGACCAATGTACTGCTTTCAAACACGATTTTCTGGCGCCCGCCCGGTAATCGCGCACCTACTCCGGGCGAGGTCATGACCTGCCTGCCGTTCGTGGAGCGCCTTATAGAGCTGAAGCAGCCCAAATTGCTGGTGCTGATGGGTAAGGCCGCCTCGAACACCTTGCTCAAGCGTGAAGAGGCAGTCACCCGGCTCCGCGGCCGGCGCATGAGCTTTTCGAGCGAAGGATTAGCCTTGCCCGTCAACGCCATAGTCATGCTTCATCCGGCATACCTAATGCGTCAGCCGCAGCAGAAACGGCTGGCCTGGGCTGACCTGTTGGCCACCCAAGCCTGGCTCGAGGAGCTGGGTGTGGCGCGGGTCCCCTGATCCTGATTTTTGAAGAACGAGCCCAGATGACGACGTTCCGTTTCGCGATCGCCGCTCTCTCCATCGCCGCTGTGGCGTCGCCCGCCATGGCGCAGACCCGCATCCTGGCGCTCTCCGAGCATGACGAGGCGGCGTACCGAGATGCCTTCGCGGCCGTCGAGGCGGGCAATTGGCGCGCTGTCGGCACCGCCCTGTCGCGGGCGGAAGACGATGTCCTCGAAGGCGCCGTGCGCGGGCGCATGCTTTTGTCGCGCTCCTACGGGGCGGACTGGGGCGACTTCACAACTTGGCTCAATCGGCACGGCGAATACGGCATGGCGCCGGCTGTGTACGAGCGCGCGATGGATTCACGCTCACGCCGCGCACGCCGCGCTGGTACGCGGGCGCCGGTCCCGGTCCCGGGCGGGTCGCGCGCGCTCCCAGGAACGCCACCGCCGATCCCTGGAGACAGCGCCTCCGCGCGTGTTGGCATCGAACGCATTCAAGAACGGATCGGCGCTGGCGATATGGACGGCGCACGCGCGCTCGCCTTGTCGCAGGTCGGCGGCCCGCGCAGCGGCCAAGTGCAATGGCAACTCGGCCTAATCGCCTATCGCCAACACGATTACGCCGAAGCCGTTCGTCAATTCGAAGCGTCCGCGCAGTGGCGCCATCACGGCGGCTGGGCCTTTGCCGGCGTGCACTACTGGGCCGCGCGCTCGCGTCTCGCTGCTGGCGAGACCAATGGTGTCGCCGCGCACCTTGAAGCTGCCGCGCAGCGTCCATGGACATTTTACGGCCAACTCGCCGAAGCTCAGCTTGGCCGTGAAAGCACGCTCCGCTTCGAGCCGCCGCAAGTTGAAGCCGATACGCTGACACGCTTCTTGGAACGCTATCCGGCGGCGCGTCGCGCCGCGGCATTGGCGCAACTCGGCCGCCTTTCGGAAGTCGAGAGTGAACTGCGCCGCCTGCACGCGGACTTGCCGCCGCAAGACGACCCGACATTTCTCGCCCTCGCGATCGCGCTCGAAGCGCCCGCAGCGCAATTGCGCGCAGCTGAGTATGGCACGCGCGACATGGCGGCCGGCTTCTGCCCGACAACGACGTTCGCGCCCGATGACGGCTTTGCCCTCGATCGCGCGCTGATCTACGCAATCGTGCGTCAGGAGAGCTATTTCAATCCGAAGGCGGTGAGCGTTTCCAACGCGCGCGGCCTGATGCAGCTCCTACCTTCGACAGCGCGCGACATGGACCGCTCGCACAATTATCGCCGCGCGCCGGCACCGCTGTTCGAGCCCGGCCTGAACATGCGTCTCGGGCAAAGCTACGTGCAGTGGCTGATGACCGAATTTCACAATGACGGCGATCTTGGCCGCGTCTTTGCCGCCTACAATGGCGGCCCAGGTTGGCTGTCGCGCTGGCTGGCGACGCAACCCGCCGACCTTGATCCGCTGATGCTGCTGGAAACCATGCCGCGCTCCGAGAGCCGCGACTACGCAGAACGCGCGCTCTCGCACATGGCGCTCTGCCGCAAGAGCTACGGCCAACCGACGCCGGAAATGGATCGCCTCGCCGCTGGTGATCCGGCGATCTACACGCCCCTCGATAGCCGCGTCGCCTCTCGCTAGTCGTAGGCCTTCGCCAGCTCGACTGGATCAGCGCCGAGCAGATAGCGCGTCATCAGCGCAAGGTTGCGCCATGCGCGCTTGCCGTACCCTTCGCGGCGATATTTCTCGGCCATGCTCACCGCTTCGGTCTCGAGAATAGTGAGCCGCTTTGGTCCGATGCGACGCGCGAGCTCCACGTCTTCCATCAACGGAATATCGGGATAGCCGCCGAGCGCATCATAGAGCAGCCGCGATATCAGCATGCCTTGATCGCCATAAGGCAGCTTCATCACTTGCGCGCGCATCCGCGCCCAGAACACGACTTGCCGCGCGCCCGGCGATGAATCTTCAAACGCGAGCCGAAACGCGGCGGCGCGTTTGCGCGCTTGTGGCTGACTCATGAAGCGCTCTGCTTCCTTCACCCAGCCGTCATCCAGCGCCGTATCCGCATTCAGGAAGAGCAGCCAATTGGCGCGTGAAAGCCCCACGCCAGCACGCAACTGCTTTGCGCGGCCCGGCTCGCTCACCACGAGTTCGCAGCCGGCCGCTTCGGCTATTTCAAGAGTCTCATCGGAGGAACCGCCGTCGGCGACGATCACCTGCTTGATCAAGCCGTGCGTCATGCCCTGCACCAAAGGCGCGAGCGCGCGCGGCAAATGCGCCGCGGCGTTGAGCGTCGGGATCACGACAGAGATCATCATGCCCGCGCACCATAGTGCAAAGCCGGCGGCGGCGCTGAAAATTCGTGCTTAACGGATCAGGCGCCAGGCGCGGCAGCGGGCGCGGCTGCCGTCGGCGCCGGCGCGGGAGCGGCAGTGGGAGGCGTCGCCGGCGCAGCAGCGGCGGCCTCGGCAGTCATGCGCGCGCGCAAGTTTTGCATGAAGCGGTCAAGCAAATCTGTGCGCGCCACCGCACGCGCGACATCGCGGATCGCGGCGCCATCGGCTTGAACACCAGACGCCACAACTTCAAACGCGTCCGCCTCCGGCGTGCCGGCCAAATCGCCTGCGTATTCGCGATAGAGCGCCCGCACGCCATCATCATTGCCGGCCAGCGTGTAAGCGACCGCGGCGCGCAACACGGCTTGGCGGCCATGCCCATCGAGCGGCTGGGCGCTGTTGCGCGCGCCAAGCAGTGTGCGCAGTTCGAGCGCAGCGCGATCCTAGTCGCGGGCGCGCCATGCAGCTTCCGCGCGCACACGCTGCGCGTCCTCGCTGCGATCGCGTTCAACCAACTCAGCTGCAGCATCGAGGCGGCCGAGATCAAGCAGTGCGCGTGCTTCCAAGATGCGCCGATCAGCGAGCAATGCCGCGGGCATGTTAGCTTGACGTGTCGTGGCAAGCGCGACGAGCGCTTGGTCGGGCTTGCGATCCATCAGATAGATAGCGGCCAGATCACCGGCGACTTGCGCCCTACTCACGCCTTCGAGTCGTTCGGTGACTTGGTGGTGCAGAAGTGTCGCCGCCTGCTCCAGGAGATCTACGTGCACAAGTCGTCCGGCGAGCAAACGGACGATGCGATCGCCGTTCGGGCCGACCGGCGTAAGATCACTGAACTCGTAGAAAAGCCCAAGTGCTTGGATCGGCTCGATGCGATCTGCCTCGCCGTCGAGGAAGAGCCGCTCGAACAAGGTCGCCATGTCGGCGCGCAATTGGCGTGAGGCAGGGTCGGTCGGGAAGCGATCGGCGGCAATGCGCATGGTGGCGAGCGCTTCGCGCCAGCGGCCAAGCTCGGAATACACATCGCCAAGCATGGCGACGACCGCGATCTCGACCGCATCGCCCCGCCACCGGAAGCGCAATGCCTCCAGCGGCTCAACCGCATCGAGCGCGCGCATCGCGCCCGTCGCGCGGCGAAGGCGGATCGCCTCAACGGCCGCGCGCACAGCGACTTCCTCATCGCGCGCGCGCCCCAATTCATCAAGCATCACCAGCGCCCGAGGCACATCGCCCCGCACCGCGGTGAGGCGTGCTTCTATCAAGCGCGCTTGTAACCGAAGCACTTCATCCGGTGCTTGGCCAAACGCCGCGCGCGCAGCAGCTTCGGCGGCAGCGTGATCATTCAGTTCAAGCGCCGCCTCAGCGAGCGCCAATTGAAAGCGTGCGCGCCAGCTCGGCGGATACTCTTCAAGGGCTGCAGCACCGCGCTCCAGTTCACGCCGCGCCTCGCTCCATTCCTTACGCTGCGCGGCGGCATAACCGCGCCATAACGCCGCTGACGGATTGTTTGCGAGCGCCGACGCGGTCAGATCCGGCATTGCAGCCGCTGTGCGGCCCATCATGACGTTCGCGGCGCCGCGCATCAGTCTGTATTGCGGATCGATCTCGACCAGTTCGCCCTGATTGATCGCCGCGATACGGAGCGCGCCGAGAGCCTCAGCCGCGAGTTCGTTGCGCAGCAGGAAGCGCGCCAGCTCCATCCGCGCTTCAACCGGCGCGCCTTCGCGGACACCCTCGTCAGCGGCGCGGCGCATAAGCTCGTCCATTTGCTCGCGCACTTCGACAAGCGTCTGTCCTGACGGTGCCATCGATGGATCAGCGCCGGTCTGCATCGCAGCTTCGAGCATCGCCGCGTTGAGCCCTTGCGCGTCAGCCGCGGGCGCCGTCGTCAGCAAACCACCGCCGCGGCTCACCACAAGATTGCCTTGCTCGAACACGGCCGTGACGCCGTCTGCCCGTGGCTCCATCACCGCACCATGTGCGGCAGGCAAGATCGCAGCTTCGATCGTGGCACGGCGCGTATCTATGCCGCGCGCCGGCCCGCCGATAAGGGCAACGGCGATACGATCGCCGATCTCTGGATCGGCAATCCAGCGCACCGCGCCTTCGCGGCCGAAGCGTGCGACGAGCTGAGTGCGTCCATCGCTTTGGACCTCGCGCACCAGCTGCGCAGGCTCTGCAGTGGCGGCGTTGGCAGCCAAGGTGAACGACCAGACGCCATCGTGCGCCGCGGCGGACACCAAAATATCTGGCGGCGCCGGAACGCGTAGACCGATCACGCCTTCGCCGCGCACCACTTCAACGTCCTGGTGCCGCCGTCCGGCGCGCGTGACGCCAGCGAGATCAACGTTGCCGGTTGCGTCGAACAATAGCCAGATCGCCTCGCCACGGCGGAACGCCGCGGCGCGCGCGGGCGCCGGCCAGGTGACGTCGATGCGGGTGACGTTTGCTTCCTCAACCAAACGCACGCGCGCGGTGCCGCGCACGGGCGGCGCTGCGGGCGCAGGCGCTGGTGTTTCACCGCGCGCGTTTGAAGCAGCGGTGGAGGCCTGGGTCGCCGCGTCTGGCGCGAGCAGATCAACGACGACGCGATTGCCATCGGCGAAGTGGCGCTGACGCACGCCCGGATCGAGCACCAGTGTCAGCCTTACCGGCGCGCCCGCCGCGCTGGTGCGCCGCACTTCGCGCACGAAACGGGGTGGTGAGGCGCGCAGTTCGGCAATGTCGATGTCTGCAGCGCGCGAGAAGCGCAATTCAAGTCGACTGCCTTGGGCCAACGGCGTCACCGTCGTCACGCCTTCAAACTGGAATGCTAGGCGCGTGTATTCTTCCTGCAGGCCAACGCGAACGGTTGCGTTAGGCACGGAAACCATGCGCGGCGGTGGCGGCGGCGCCGGAGGTGGCGCAGGCGTCGGCGCAGAAGCCCGCTGTTCAGGCGCAGGTGCCGGTGGCGGCGAAGGCGGCGGCGGGGGTGATGGGGCCGCGGCGGCGATGTTGACATCTGGCGGCAGCGGCGCTGCGCCGCGCAGCTCGGCCGGCGGCTCTGTTGTGGTGGACGGGATTGGCGCCGTCGCAGAAGCTGGCGCCGGCGCCGCAGGCGGCGGCACGACCTCTTCCGACACGGACTCGCGCGTCTCCGCCGGCGGCGTAAGCTGCATCGGCTGGCCTGTCGCCGGCGTGGCCATTAGGGCCGCCGTGGCGATCGCCAAGGGAGAGCGCAAAGACTTCATCGTATGTGAGCCGCACTCCAGTGTTCAGTGCTGCGGTTAAGCGGCGGTTTAACGGCCTGCACCAGCAGCGGTCGGACCCTGCCCTTGCCCGGCCGCACGAGAGCGCGACAACAAATCATCGCCGCCAGTCGGCGGGCGGGCACGGTCGGCAAGCAGCCGAGTCAGCGTTCGCGCGCGCTCGGGATCCATGCGCCCCATGACCTCGGCAAGATTTGCCTGCCGCATCCTGCTCGCCACCTGCACCAGAACATCGTCGTCCAAACCGTCGAACACGGTCGCCGCGTCCTTAGCCCGCATGCGTTGATAGACGTCGACAAGGCTAGCGAGACGCTGCTCCTGGGCTTCGTCCAATTGACCGAGGAGATCGTTGACGTGCGTTTCGAGGCGGCGGAGCTCGGTGAGGCGCTCATCCAGGCGCCGTTCCGCCGCAAGCATCAGTTCATCTTGTGTCTCGTATTGTTCACCACGCGCATCGAGTTGCTCGCGTCGCTCGGAGAGCGCTTGCAATACTTGAACTTCGGCCGCGCTCAGGCCCGCTAGTTCAGCGAGCGTAGGCGCTGCGCATTGGTTGGCCGCAGGCGCGGCAGCCGCCCCGGTGGCCGTCGCTGCGTGGGGTTCACTAGAGGCATGCTCGCCTGAGGCTGTTTCGGCAACCACCTCAGCCATCGCGACCGCCTTAAGGCCCAACACAACGGCGACAGTCGCCATTGCCGCCGGCATGAGGCGGACGCCTCTTGCCGGTTTTGCCGGTTTTGGTTTGCCTAGCGTGAAGCGCATCAGATGCGCCCACGCGCGCCAGCGCCGGCGCCGACATCAGCACCCGAGCGTAAACGCCCCGCGCCGAGCCCCAATCGATCGGCAGTCGCGCGCGCATCGTTGATACGCGCTTGCAGATCGCGGCCAGCATCGCTCGCGGTGGCGCGCAAAGTCCGCACCGCCGATTCTGCTTGCGCCGTGGCTTGCGCGAGATCAGCCGCGGCGCGCAAGGCGCCGTCCTGCCCCGAGCGGAGTTCAGCGAGCCTTTTGTCGAGGCGCCAAAAATAATAGAGGCACGCAGCCAACATGATTGCGAGCACGACTTCAATGACGAGAGTGAGCGGACTCATGAGCGCCCTCCAAGTTTCATAACGGCTTGCTGCGTCGCCTGCGCGATTGGCCGCTCGATTCGCACAGCTAAGGATTGCCCCATGCGGCCAACCCTGCCTTGGCTGAGATCAACCGAGCCGCATTTCAGCGTCACCGGCGCATCGGGGCCGACATCCAGCATCAGCGTGTCGCCAACCTTTAGATCGAGCACCTTGCGCAGGGGCTGTTTGTGCTCATCGAGGACAGCGCGAACCTCGACCTTGGTGGCCCAGAGTTCGCTCGCGAGGTGGCCTTCCCAGATATTATCGCGGCCGAACTTCTCGCCCATGAATTGCTGCAACAGCATTTTGCGGATCGGCTCGAGCGTGGCGTACGGCAACAGCAGCTCGAGGCGCCCACCGCGATCTTCCATATCGATGCGCAACTTAACGAGGATCGCTGCATTCGGCGGACGCGCAATCGCGGCGAAACGCGGATTGGTCTCGATCCGGTCAAGACTGAAGCTGACTTCCGTCAGCGGCGCGAACGCCTGCTTGGCATCCTGCAGCACGACCTCGATCATGCGCGTCACCAGCATGCGCTCGATCGTCGTGTAGGGCCGGCCTTCGATCCGCGTCGCAGTGCCGCCGCGGCGGCCGCCCAGCAACACATCAACGATCGAATAGATCAGGCTGGAATCAACAGTCGCAAGGCCAAAATTGTCGAGTTGCTCGGCGCGGAA
>JAWXAM010000080.1:0-128718 GCA_034439495.1 Terricaulis sp.
CGACGGCGGCGCCGAGGGCTGCGCCGATCACGCCGGCGCCGCCGAAGAGGACAGCGCACTTCCACTTCACGTTGCCGCGCCGGAGGTGATTCAGGAAATTGGCGAAGGCGTTGACTGAAACCGCCAGCGCGCTGGTGCCGATGGCGATGTGTGGGTTCGTGACGCCGACAATGTAGAGCAGCGCCGGCGTCGCCAGGATCGAGCCGCCGCCGCCAATCAGCGCCAGCACCAAGCCAACGGCCGCGCCGCTCAGCACTGCGAGGATGTCGGGTGTTGTCACGCCCGCACGCTAGCGCGATTCCAGGGCATGGCTTTGAGCATAAGCGCCATGCCGCACCAGCCGGTTGCGCCTGCGAAGGTGAGGCCGGCGCCGACTAAGGCTGAGAGCGCGTAGAAGACAGGGTTCACGAACCAGCCGAGCACGACGCCGGTGAGGATAAGGAGGCCCGCTGTGATCTGCACTTGGCGCATGATTTCCAGCGGGGCTTTGACGTTGGTGTGGACGCCGAAGCCCGCGGCTTTCCACGCTTCGATGCCGCCGTCGAGGAAATACGCCTGGCGGAAGCCGCGTGCGAGCAACCGCGCCGCGTTGGCTTGCGTGCGCATGCCGGACTTGCAGTGAAACACGGCGACCTTGCCGTGGTCTCGGTCGAAATCGTGCGTGTCGATGGCGGAGAGCGGAGCGAGGCGCGCGCCGAGAATATGCTCGCGCGCGTGTTCGTCGCTCTCGCGGATGTCGATCAACACGGCCTCGCCGCTGTCGAGGCGCCGTTTTAGTTCGGCGGCGTTGATGGGATTGAGCTCTGTCATTTCCGTTTCCGTTTCGGGGGGCAATAGATGGCGGCGAGCGTATCGAGGACGCGCGCCACGTTTGGCTCGGCGAGCCGGTAGTAGATTGTCTGCGCTTCGCGGCGGGTGGCGACGAGGCCTTCTTCGCGCAGCCGCGCCAAATGTTGCGAAAGCGCCGATTGCGAAAGCCCAGAGGCTTCCTGCAGTGCGCCGGCGGAATATTCGCCATCGAGCAATTGGCACAGCACCATGAGCCGCGCTTCGTGGGCCAGCGCCTTCAGAAGCGCCGCCGCCTCGCCGGCTTTGGCAGCGAACTGGCTGGGGGAGAGGTCGGTCATCGTCATCGTGTCGCACATATAACAGTTGAATCTAATTTAGCAAGACCTAATATAACAGTTACAGGAGTTCCCCATGACAGCCCCCAAAGTCCGCGCCTTCTTCCATGAGCCCACGTTTACGGTCAGCTATCTGGTCTGGGATCCGGCCACTAAACGCGGCGCGATCATTGATAGCGCGCTCGATTTCGATCCGAAGTCCGGCCGCACTGGCTCGCACTCGGCGCAAGCTATTCTCGATGCCGCCGCGCAAGAGGGCGTCACTGTCGATTGGCTTCTCGAAACGCATGCGCACGCCGATCACCTCTCGGCGGCGCCTTTCCTAAAGCAAGCCACGGGCGCGCCAATCGTAATCGGTGAGCACATCTCTGCGGTGCAGAAGGTGTTCAAGGACGTGTTCAATCTTGCCTACGTCACCGCCGACGGGCGTCCGTTCGATAAATTGGTCAAAGATGGTGAGACGCTAAAGCTCGGCGAACTTGAGATCGAGGTTTTGCATACGCCCGGCCATACGCCGGCTTGCGTCACCTATCGGGTGGCCGATGCAGTCTTCGTGGGCGATACATTGTTCATGCCGGATTACGGCACGGCGCGGGCCGACTTTCCCGGCGGCGATGCGCGCACTCTCTATCGTTCGATCCAAAAGCTGCTGGCGTTGCCCGAGTCGACGCGCGTGTTCCTGTGCCACGACTACAAGGCGCCCGGCCGCGATGCATATGCGTGGGAGACGACGATCGGCGAAG
Source organism: Terricaulis sp. (assembly GCA_034439495.1). Taxonomy (GTDB): domain Bacteria; phylum Pseudomonadota; class Alphaproteobacteria; order Caulobacterales; family Aquidulcibacteraceae; genus Vitreimonas. The sequence continues at coordinate 1,868 of JAWXAM010000080.1, forward strand.
AGCGCGCCAAGAACGTGCATCTCGCCAATGGCGTTACCGAGGATGCGTTCGTTGCGATGCGCGAGGCGCGCGATAAAACTCTGGACATGCCGGTGCTGATCCTGCCTTCGATCCAGGTCAACATCCAGGCGGGTGAACTGCCGCCGCCCGAAGCCAATGGCGTCCGCTATTTGAAGCTCCCAATCGACGCGCTCTAAAGCCTTTCGGCCGAGCCCGCATCCGAACGCGCCCCGGCCCGCATCCTATTGACGCATACGTCTGCGGAGATAGTGATGCGGACATCTTCGGACGGGGAGAGGGCTATGTTGAAATTGCTGTTCGGCGCGGCGGCGCTGGCTGTTCTGGGCGCTTGCGCGCAGCAACCTGCTGAGCCGACGCGTGAAGAGTTGGTCGCGCGCGGGGAATATCTCGTCAACAATATTGGCGGCTGCAATGATTGCCACACGCCGATGACGCCGCAAGGGCCGGATATGGCGAAGGCGCTGCAAGGATCGACTTTGATTTTCGCGCCGCTCGTCGACATGCCGTGGGCGCCGACTGCGCCATCCATTGCGGGCCTGCCGGCGAATTATACAGAAGAGCAACTCGTCGCTTTCATGCAGACCGGCGTGCGTCCTGATGGATCGCGGCCGTTGCCGCCGATGCCACCCTTCCGCTTGAACGAGGACGATGCGCGCGCGATGGCTGCGTACATCGCGACCGTGCCGCGCACCGCAGAATAAACGCGCGCTGCACGCGATCATTTCAATGTGATCACATTTGTTGTGCGCAGCTTGACGCTCGCGCGCATTGGGACAATCTTTGTGTTGTCGGAAGCTGCCAGCGCCCTCCGCCGGTTCCCGCTCGCATTGCTCATGCAGCGCACAACACCAGGGCTACGGCGCGCGTTGATGCGGTCTTCCCGTTCGATGAAAACACCGCGCGCAGCAATGGTGCTGCTAACGACGCGGACCATTCATTGCCGGCCGGCGTCTGGCGACGTTTCAGCGTATGGTGATGTTTGCTCGAACAAAACGGCAACGCATTTTGCGCGCAATTTCCAGCGCTCGCCGTTAGTATCTATCCGACATGTCGCTTCGTCTCTTCGCCGCCATCGCAATTCCAGATTCTGTTGCTGAGCGCCTCACGCCGCTGATGCGCGGAGTGTCGGGCGCGAAATGGCGGCCGCGTGAAAATCTGCATTTGACGCTTAGGTTCTTCGGCGAAGTGACGGAGCCCGTCGCTGATGAGATTGACGGGGAACTCTCTTTGATTTCTGCCATGCCGTTTGAATTGACGCTGAAGAGCGCCGGCGCCTTTGGCGGCGCTGACCCGCACACGCTTTGGATCGGCGCCCGCGAAAGCGACGCGCTGAAGAAGCTCGCGGCAGATTGTGAGCGGGCGGCGCGGCGGGTCGGGCTGAAGCCGGAGCCGCGCAAATTCACGCCGCATGTGACGATGGCGTATCTCAGCGGCACGCCGCTTGATCAGGTGCAGGCGTTCGAATCTCGGCTCGGGCTTTTTGAGGCGCCGCCGTTTCTGGTGGAGAGCTTTGGGCTCTATTCCAGCTTCACGCGAAAATCCGCTCCGAGCCTTTACAGGCTCGAAGCGGAATATCCGTTGTTGGGCTGACGCCGCTTAGGACGTCGGCGTCGGCTGTTGCTGCTCTTCGCGCGGCGGGGCCGTGTCGCTGACCATTGTGGCCGGCGGCAAGTTCGGGCCCATCGCGCAGCATCGCACCTGAACTTCAAGCACTTGGCTGTTAAAGCGGCATTCGGTGTCGCTGATCGAGCGGACGATCGCCATGCCGCCAGCGCGCGCGGTGTAGCGCGTTTGCGTGCAGCCGGTCAGCGTGTAGCCCGGATCGCACGTGCCGGTGCGGGTTTGGTTGAGCGTGCGCGTCACGCAACGCACGTCGCGGGCCATGGCCTGGTCGGCCGTTGATTGCGCGCGGTTGGCGACGCCGAACACTTCACTGATGCGCTGGCCAAGTGTGGTGCGCACTTCTTCGGTGTCGGCATGTTGTTTACAGATGTCGGTATCAGCTCGGCCTTCGTCCGCGGCGCACCATTGGGAGATGGTCATGTCGCCGGTGCGATTGGCGCAAGCGCCGGTGAGCAGCGCCAAAGCGGCGACAGCGATGATGGATGCAATGCGCATTTCTAGCGCCCTTTCCTGAGAAGCCCCCCGGCTACCGCAAACCCAACGCCGTTAATGTTTCAAACCTTGTCTTAGTTCCGAGGGAACCTAGCTCTCCTCAGTTCAGCGGGAGGCGGTCATGAAACCCAAACAAATTTTCATCCTCACCGGTGCGGGCATTTCCGCGGAATCGGGGCTTTCGACGTTTCGCGACAAGGGCGGATTGTGGACGCAGTATAAGGTTGAGGATGTCGCCTCGCTCGCCGGGTACGAGCGCAATCCGGCGAAAGTGCTCGAATTCTACAATCTGCGACGCTCAATCCATAAGGACGTGCAAGCCAATGCCGGGCACCACGCGCTTGGCCGCTTACAGCGTGTGTGGGCGGCCAATGGCGGTGAAGCTGTCATCTGCACGCAGAATATCGACCACCTGCATGAGCAGGGCGGCGCAGTGGGCGTCATTCACATGCATGGCGAACTCGGCAAGGTGCGCTGCCATGATTGCGGCGATGTAAGTTTGGCCGACGGCGAGCTTTCGCTGCATCTCGGTTGCGGCGCCTGCGGGCGGACTGGCGGTTTGCGTCCGCACGTCGTGTGGTTCGGCGAAACGCCGCTGGATATGGATGTGATCTTCGAAAAGCTCTCGGGCGCTGATCTCTTCGTCTCGATCGGCACGTCGGGGAACGTCTATCCGGCGGCGGGCTTCGTCGCCGCCGCGCGCAGTGCGGAAATCCCCACGATGGAGATCAATCTCGAACCCTCGGAGAACGCGCACCTGTTCGATGACGCGCGTTACGGCAAGGCCAGCGAAGCGGTGCCGGCCTGGGTCGAGGAGCTGTTGGCGCCGGACTAGAAGCTGCCGCGTTTCGGGTTAGACTAGGGTCGAGGATCAAGAGGGACGGACGCTATGTTGGGACGTATCGCGGTTTTGGCCGCCTCTGTTGCTCTCGCGGCTTGCGCGGGGGTGGAGCCGGTGGGCCGCAATGCCGGGCGCACTTCCGCGCCGCCGCCGCCCGTCGCGTCCCGCCAAGCGCCGCCGCCGCAACAAGTGGCGACGCCTGCGCCAACACCTGCACCGGCGCCAACGCCGGCTCCGGCTCTGACCATCCCGCCGCAAGCTGCAGCGCCGGCGCCTGCGCCAGTTGCGCGTCAAACGACGCCGCCGCCGCAACAAACGGCGCCAGCCGTGGCTGCGCCCGCGGTGACAGCGCCGCCGCCGTCGCCACAGCGCAATGCGAGTGCTGAAGTTGACGATGAGATCGTCGTGCCCGGCCAGCTCGAACAGCAAGTCCGCCCGCCGGCCGGCGACCCACGCTCAACGTCGCAACGCATGGAAGATGTGCGCGCCTGGGATCAGTGCGTGACGCGCGTGCAAGCCGCGTTCGAAAGCGATCCGATGCGTCCGCAAATGACCACGCCGGAAGAATATTGCCGCTCAAGCCTTGGTATGGCGAGCCGTTTGGCCGTGCCCGAAAGCCGGCTCGAGCGTCAGCGGCGTTAGTCGGCGTCTTCCAGCAGCTGATCCATGTGTTCATCACTTAGGCCGAAGTGATGGCCGATCTCGTGCACCAGCACGTGTGAGACCAGTTCGGCGAGGCCGACATCGCCGCGCTCGATCCATTCTTCGAGGATGGCGCGCCGATAGAGGAAAACCATGGTCTGCGATGGCGTGGGATCGGAAATCGATTGGCGCGTAAGATCGACGCCGACATAGAGTCCGCTGAGCTCGAACGGGTCTTCGATTCCCATTTCCGCCAGCACCTCTTCGTCGGCGAAGTCTTCGATCCGGATCAGCACATCGCCGGCGAGCGCGCGAAATTCGCGGGGCAGCGCGTCCCAGGCGGTCTGGGCCATGGCGTGGAGATCATCGAGCGAAGGGGCGCAGGCGTCGGTCATGCGCGTACAGGTAAGGCGGGCGCCGCCAGACCAGAAATTTACGCGTTATTATCAAGTTGACGCCCCCGTCATTTTTCCTTGATCTCGATCAAAACCCGGCATATCGTGCGGGCATCAGAACAATGGCCGGCATCCGCCCGGCCTATGCCCGGGAGAGACGACGCGATGGCCGATTCCGCCGCCCCTATCCGCCAAATCACCAAGGACGAGGTCTATGACGCCGTCGCGCCGACTGATTTTGGCGCGATGCTCAATATTGAGCGCCACCTGAACCGCTCGACCGCGTTCGATAAGATCATCTCGGCGACGCACGATCACTTCTGGGATCCGCTCGATAAGAAATACATCGACTTCAACGACGATTTCGATCCGGACACGACTGACTTCATCCCGGACTACATGGTTCCGGCGCTGCAGACCGAATATGTCGAGACGTACTTCGCCGATAAGCCGGCCGAGCGCATTCGCTTCAAGAGTCAGGTTGGCCGTTGGGTGATGAGCTCGATCCTGCACGGTGAGCAGGGCGCGCTCAATCTTTCCGCTTCGCTCTGCCACGTGCTGCGCGATCCGGGCGCGCAAGAATACGCCGCCAACCAAACGCGCGAAGAAGGCCGTCACGTCACCGCGTTCGCCAAATACATCATCGCCCGCTGGGGCACGCCGCGCGCGTGCGGCCCGGTGCTGGCGAGCTTGCTTCAGGAAATTGTGCACGCGCCGGAGGTCTACAAAAAGATCATTGGCATGCAGATGCTGGTCGAAGGCCTCGCCATGGGCGCCTTCGCCTCGATCTTCAAAGAGTGGGACGATCCGCTTGCCAAGAAGCTGACGCAGCTGGTGATGACCGACGAAGCCTTCCACCACAAGTTCGGGAAGATCTGGGCTGACCGCACGATCCCAAAGCTTTCACCGGAAGAGCACGAGATCGTCGAGAACTGGGCCGCGCATTGCTTCCAGACGCTGCTCTTCAACCTCGTCGCGCCGCACCAAATGACCGACATCTACGTCGAGTTCGGCCTCGATCCGGAAAAGGTCATGGCGAGCTTCCAGGAAGCCGTCACCGACGACATGCGCCGCGAGAACATGAAGGAAGGCACCAACATCTTCCGCGTTCTGGTCAAGACGCTTTGGAACGCCGGCATCATCACCGAGCGCACCGCTGGCTTCTACGCCACCTACGTGAACTTCGATGAGTTCAAGGCCGAAGGCGAAGAGATGGTCGGCGATGCGATCGCCGATGAAGGCATCCAATATCTGAAGACGATCAATTTCGGCATCAACACCAGCGCTTTGAACGACGTAAAGGCCGCTGCGGTCGCTGCTGAATAAACTAAGTACCTGTACGCACTTAAACGCCCACTCCTAGGAGTGGGCGTTTTTGTTTGCGGGTTTTACTGACGCGGCGCGGGTGTGGCGGTGGCGGGCGGTGCGCCGGTGACGCTGTCGAGCTGCTCCAAGTTTTCACCGACACTGTCGGCCACGGCTTGTGGATCAATCAGTTGATAGCCAGGCGGGACGCCGAACAATGAAGCGTCTTGCGGGCCGCGTTGCAGCGATGTCGCTTCCCAAAGCACGAGCGCATTTTCGCGCACACGCAGGACGATGCCGTCATCGGTGATGCACGCGGTGCGCTCTACGCCAGCTGCAGGCGCCTCGCGTGGGGTCCATTCATGGCCGGATTCGCCTGCGACTTCGCACGCGCCGATGCTGCGCGCATTATCCGCGCCGAGCGCCGCCCAGGCGCTTTCCAAAGGTTGCGGCGCGTTCGTGTCTTCGAGACGCACCGCAACGCCAGCGATCTGCGGCGCCGCTGGTGCGGCAGGCGTCGTCGTGGTGGTGGTCGTAGTTTGTGAAGGGGGTGTGGTGGGCGTTGTTGCCGGCGCCGGATTTGTGGCTGGCGGCGTGGCGGCGGGTGCGCCTGCTTGCGGCGTCACAACACCTTGGCCAGTGGAGTTCAGGACGTAAGCGGCATTGGTGGATTCATCGAAGACGATGGCTGCTTCGCCGTAGTTCGGCAGCACAGCCTCAACGCGCATACGCGGCCCGTCGCGGTAAATCACTGTGCGGGTGGAGGCGCCGCCCTCGGCGGAAGCGCTCGTGCCTTCGATGCGATACGATGTTTCCGAGAATGTCGGATAAGTTGGTGCGCCAAGTCCGCACCCGGCCAGAAATGTTGCAGCGGCCGTCGCCACCAATAAATGCGCGCGCATGAACTCGATCCTTTCGTGGGTCGAGCATCGAACGCGTTGCGCGGGACGGCGGTTCCTGGCGCCCGTTGCGGTGCAGCCAGTCTGGAAAGCGGATTCTCTGGCTTCCTGCTATAGCGTTGGCGCTCGGCCGTGCGCTAGCTTGCCTACCGCGCAGAAGACGCTGACCCATGCTCGATGAACCGCACTCCCGCCCTGAGATCACCGCGCTGCTCGCGCGCGGCGTTACACGCATGTTGGCGGAGCATGGTTTGGCGCCGGTGCTGGAAGTGCCGCTGGCCAATGGCCGCCGCGCCGATGTGATGGCGCTGACAGCGCGCGGTGAGGTCTGGATCGTCGAGACCAAATCGTGCCTTGAAGACTTTGCCGTCGATCTGAAGTGGCCAGCTTACATGGACTATTGCGACCGTTTCTTTTTCGCGGTCACAGAGCAATTTCCGCAGGCGCTTATCCCAGAAGATGTCGGCTTGATCGTTGCTGACGGATTCGGCGGCGCGATTTTGCGCGATAGCCCGGTGCGCCCGCTCGCTGGTGCGCGGCGCAAGGCTGTGACTTTGCTGTTCGCGCGGCTCGCGGCGCTGCGCGCGCTGGATTAGTTCGGCGTGGGCGGGACGGCGACGACGTTGCTCTCGTTTTCTGACGCAACGGTTTGCGGATCGATCATGCGATAGCCTGCCGGCACACCGAAGAGGGCGGCGTCTTGCGGGCCGCGCCGGAGTGAGGTCGCTTCCCATAGCACTTGGTCGTTTTCGGTGAGCTGGAGAATGATCCCGTCACTGGTGATGCACGCTTCGCGCTCCACGCCGTCGGCTTGATCGCGCGGGCGCCATTGCCTGCCGCGTTCACCGGCGAACCTGCAGCTGCCGCCCGCCTGCATATTGTTTGCGCCCATCGAGGCCCACGACATTTCCAGCGGCTGCGGCGCTACAGAGTTTTCGATGCGCACTGCGACGCCGCCTGGCGCCGCCGGCGCCGCGCCGCTGATCTCAATTGCTTCCGACGTGGGCGGCGCTGGCGCCACTGCGGAGGCCGTCATCGCCTGTGTGGTGGGGTTCAGCACGTAGGCGCCGGAATTCTGTTCATCGAACACGATGATGGCGCTGCCAAGCGCGGGGAGCGTCGCTTCGACGCGCATTTGCGGGCCGTTGCGATACACGACGGTTTGCGTGGCTTCACCACCGCCAGGCGGCGTCGTTAGGCCTTCGATGCGGTACGATACGTCACCAAATTGCGGTGGGGCAGGGCTGCCGCACGCGGTGAGTGCGAGTGCGGTCATTGTGAGTAACGCTGTGCGTGAGATCATACCGCGCCAACGCGAGGCTGATCACCAGAGTTCCGGCCTTAATTACTAACCGGCAAGCCCTGCAACGCTCGCGCACACATCTTCGCGCGCCACGTTCGCCGCTGCGCTGTAGGTTTCCGGCGAGGGCGCAAGCCGGCGGATGAGCGCAACGCCGCGCTGACTGGGGCTTTCTACCACTTGTGATGCGCCTTCCGGATGCGGCCGGCCTCTTTGCACCAACGTGATCTCGGCGCCGTAATGCGCCTCGCGATCGTCGACGACGAAGAAATTGTCGCTGTTGGCGGCGTAAAGCGAGAGTGACCAATACGAGTCCCACGGCGCCGCTGCGAGGATGACCGGCCCTTCGCTCAAATCATAGGCGCACGCGGAATATGCGAAATCTGGAGATGGCCGCACGATTTGGCGTGACGCTGGTGTTACCCGTTCGGCGAAGGTCCAGCGATTGAAGCCGTCTGCGCTCAGCCGCTCGATCGCGATGTTCATCCGTAGCCGCGGTGCGGCGTGTATCGCAACGATGTGCGCAACGATCGCCACGATGAGCGCGCCAACGACATACTTGCCCCAACCCGTCATCAGCTGCTCTCCGAGCACGAGACGGTGGTGAGAGTGGGTAAGCTTTCGGCGCTTAGTCTGAACTCGCGCTGTGGATTGTAAACCCGAAGCGTCAGCGAGAAGTCACGGCCGGCGGAGCGGCTTGAGAGCCAATGCGGCGTGTTTCCGCGCACCGGCGCGATGCGTACGCTCCACGCTGTACTGAGGCCCAGCCGCGATGCATCGATCGAGCCAGCGTGATCGTTGTTCTGCACCAGGAAATTGTCGCGGGCGTAGAGCGTCACGGACCACCACCGCGCCGCCAGCGGCGGGCCGCTCAGTTCGTAGATGCAGCTTTCATCGAGCGGTCGCCCGTTCTCGTCTTCGGAGAGCGTAAAGTAGAGCGCCTCGCGCGCGCTGAGCGCCAGCAAACCATCGCGCGCGACGATGGCGCGCGTGTATGGCCCGGCGCCCGCCGCGCCTGCGGCGCTGCTGTGTGTCCAGGCGCCGAATTTTTCGGTGAAGCCGGCGCGCCCAAACTCAAGCGCGGCCCACGCGGAAGCGACACCCAAGAAGGCGCCAATCAGCGTTGCCGCCGCCCATGTGAGTACCTGCCGCAGCATCCGCTCCCCGCCGCGAAAGCTCTAAGAGGCTGACGCCTCCGCCACAGTCTTGAGGTCCAGTGAGAGCGCGTGCAAGCCTGTGTCGAATTCTTCACGAAGCGCGCCGTAAACCAAGCGTTGACGCTCGACGCGCGATAACCCGTTGAACGCGTCGGCGACGATGCGCGCGCGATAATGGGTCTCACCGCCCGGACGCGCGCCGGCATGCCCGGCGTGACGCGACGATTCATCCTCCAACACGAAGAGTTGCGGCGTCAGAAGCTCTTTCAGCAGCTTTTCCATGCGCTCGGCGCGCGAAAGATGGGATTTCGTGTCTGTCAATTCCTTGTCCGCTTAACCTCTGGCGCCCATAATCATCCTCCCATGTCCGACGCGTTTGAGTACAGACCGAAGTTCGTCGATATCCGCGTCAAGAAAGCTGGCGCGGCGAAGGCGGCTTCGCGCGAGCCTGAAACCCAGGCGTGCGACCATGTCGACTGCAAACGCCCTGGCGCCCACCGCGCGCCCAAGGGCCGGGATCGTGAGAACGAGTTCTGGCACTTCTGCGCCGAGCACGTCGCCGACTACAACAAGCGCTGGAACTACTTCCAAGGGATGAGCGAGGCCGAACTGGCCGCGTACCGCAAGAAGGAAGAGGTGGGCCACCGCCCAACGTGGACTTTCCGTAGCGGGCGCCTCGATCGCTTCTCCTCAGCAAACCGCGCTGTCCGTCAGGGCAGGGCTGCCGATCCGTTCGCCATGTTCGGCCCCGATGGCGAACCCGCCCAAGGCAGCCCGGTTAAGCAACGCCGGCGGCTAACGCGTCTGCAGGCCATGGCGCTCGAAGTGCTCCAGCTCGAGGAAAACGCCACCTCGCCGGACATTCGCACCCGCTACGCCGAGCTGGTGAAGCGCTGGCACCCGGATTCCAATGGCGGTGACCGCGGCGCCGAGGAAAACCTCCAGCGCGTGATCAAGGCCTACCAGACTTTGAAGGCCGGCGGCCTAGTCTGATCCGGCTCGTCAAAACGCCGCTTTTCTCTTCATGCTGCGGCGCCGTAAGCTGATGCTGAACTCCAGAACAAGCCGGGACGCGATGACGACTGCCGACGAACTCCTGACGACCAAGCCTGACAAGCAGCTTTCGGCCCGCGATTTCGGCGTCGATAGCGACATGAAGGTGCCGGCTTTTTCCAAGCGCACCGAATACGTGCCGGACATCGATGAAGCCTACCGCTTCGATCCGCAGACGACGCTCGCAATCCTTGCCGGCTTTGCCTTCAATCGCCGCCTCATCGTTCAGGGCTATCATGGCACTGGCAAATCCACGCACGTCGAGCAGGTGGCGGCGCGGCTCAACTGGCCGCTGGTGCGGATCAATCTGGATAGTCACGTTTCGCGCATCGATCTCGTCGGCAAAGACGCGATCGTGCTGAAGGACGGCAAGCAGATCACTGAGTTTCGCGAAGGCATGCTGCCTTGGGCGCTGCAGCGGCCGGTCGCGATCTGCTTCGATGAATACGATGCAGGCCGCCCGGACGTGATGTTCGTCATCCAGCGCGTGCTGGAATCGAGCGGCAAGCTTACGCTGCTTGATCAGAACCGCGTCATCACCGCCAATCCGTTCTTCCGCCTGTTCGCGACGACGAACACGATCGGCCTCGGCGATACCACCGGACTCTATCACGGTACCCAGCAGATCAACCAGGCGCAGATGGACCGCTGGTCGATGGTGACGACGCTCAATTATCTCGAGCACGACGTTGAAGCCGAGATCGTGCTAGCGAAGGCGCCGAGCTACAACACGCCGGAAGGCAAGCGCACGATCATGTCAATGGTGCGCGTCGCCGATTTCACGCGCAATGCCTTCATGAACGGCGACATCTCAACCGTGATGAGCCCACGCACCGTGATCACCTGGGCGCAGAACGCCGAAATTTTCGGCGGCGATATCGGGTTGGCGTTCCGGATGACGTTCCTGAACAAGTGCGATGAACTGGAGCGGCCAACGGTGGCCGAGTTTTACCAGCGCGCGTTCGGCAGCGATTTGCCGGAAGCGGCTACGCGGGTGAAGGTGGCCTAAGGAGAGTTGCGCCGCTAAGCGATGTCCGCCAAGGAAACTCCCTCCGAATTATTCAAGCGCGCTTTGGCGCAGTCGACGCGCGCGCTGGCGGGGCGGGAGGAGGAGCTTGAGGTGACGTTCGGGGCTGAAGGCCCGCGCCTCAGCCCCGGCAAGATCGTGTTGCCGCATCCGCCGCGCGTGATTTCCGACCCGGACGCGGAGCGCATTCGCGGCCAAGCCGACGCGATGGCGCTGCGCCTCGCGCACCACGATGACGCCGCGCACCGCAAGCTCTCACCCAAGCACAATGTCGACGCGCGCAACGCCTTCGATGCGATGGAGGAGATGCGCATCCAATCGCTCGGCGCCAATGCGCTGAAGGGCGTGTCGAACAATTTGACGGCGATGCTGGTCGATCAATACGGCCGCAAATCCGCGACGCCGATGAAAGATCGCTCGGGCATTCCGCTCGCGGACGCGCTGGCGTTGATCGTGCGCGAGCGTCTCACTGGCTTGAAGCCGCCGGCCAGTGCAGCCGAGCTTGTTGAGCTTTGGCGCCCGGAGATCGAGGCCAATGCCGGCGGCGCGTTGGACCAACTCACCGGCGTCGCGGACGATCAGGAATTGTTCGCAAAACTTGCCAATCAAGCGCTGCGCGATCTGCATCTCATGGAAACCGAGATCGAGGGCGAAGAGGACAACGACGATCCCGACGCCAACGCGCCGCAAGAGCCGCCGCCCGAGCAGCAGGATTCGCCCGATGGTCAGCAGGATCAGGAGGAAGAAGCTACTGCCGAGATGGAGATGCTCGATAGTGAGTCCGACATGGACAACGACCGTACCGTCTCGATCGACACCGAGGACGATGCGGACGATACGCAAGACTCCGAGCAGGACGATCCAGGCGAAAAGCCGATCCGGCCGAAATCACGTGGCGAACCCGAAGATCCGAACGCGAACTATAAGGTCTTCACCCGCGCACACGATGAGATCATCGCCGCTGAGGATCTGTGCGACGGCGAAGAGCTGGCTCGGCTGCGCGCCTATCTCGATGCGCAGTTGAAACCGCTGCAAAGCGTCGTTGGTCGCCTTGCTAACCGCCTGCAACGGCGCCTGATGGCGAAGCAAAACCGCTCTTGGAGCTTTGATCTCGAAGAAGGCCTGCTCGATACGTCGCGGCTGACGCGTGTGATCACCGATCCGATGTCGGCGCTGTCGTTCAAGCAAGAAGAGGATATGCCGTTTAAGGATACGGTGGTCACTTTGCTGCTCGACAATTCCGGCTCGATGCGCGGGCGGCCGATCATGGTGGCGGCTCTGTGCGCAGATATTCTGGCGCGCACGCTGGAGCGGTGCGGGGTGAAGGTTGAGATTCTCGGCTTCACCACACGTGCCTGGAAGGGTGGCGAGGCGAAGCAGCGTTGGCAGGAAGCTGGCCGGCCGGCCCAGCCAGGGCGCCTCAACGATCTGCGCCACGTGATCTACAAATCGGCAGACGCGCCATGGCGCCGGTCGCGGCGCAATCTTGGCTTGATGATGCGCGAAGGCTTGCTCAAGGAAAACATCGACGGCGAAGCGCTGATGTGGGCGCACGATCGGTTGCTCGGCCGCACTGAGCAACGTCGCATCTTGATGGTGATTTCCGACGGCGCGCCGGTCGACGATTCAACGCTCTCGGCCAATCCTGGCAATTATCTCGAGCGGCATTTGCGAACCGTGATCAACTGGATCGAGTCGCGTTCGCCGGTTGAACTCATCGCGATCGGCATCGGCCATGACGTGACGCGCTATTACAAGCGCGCCGTCACCATCACGGACGCTGAGCAGCTTGGCGGCGTGATGACAGAGAAGCTCGCTGAATTGTTCGACGAAGAGGCCGGCGATCAGCTGCCGCCGCCGCGCAGTCCGCGTGAGAGCCGCCAGCGCGCGCAGGCGATGGTGTGATGCGTAGCGTCGTCGCGTTGTGCGCGCTGTTGGCGGCGGCGTGTTCTCCCACTGTCGTTGATGCGCCGGAGCAATGGCGGGCGATTGCGATTGAAACGACGCCGGTTGAGCTTGGCGTTGAGACGCTCGGCCGGCTGCGGTTTCGCGGCGGCGTTGAGATCTCCTCCGCGGATGTCGCGTTCGGCGGCCTCTCCGATCTCGAAGTGCTCGACGACAATCGGATCATCGCTATTAGCGACAACGGCGATTGGTTTGAGGCGCGCCTTATCCTTGATGACGCTGGCGCATTGATTGGTGTTAGCGATGTACGCACTGCGTTCATGCGCGATGAGCGCGGCCGCGCATTCGCTACCAAGCGCGCGGGCGATAGTGAAGATATCGCTCAGTTGCCCGATGGCCGCATCGCGGTCAGCTTTGAGCAAACGCAGACCATCCGCATCTACGATTTCAATCGCGACGGCCCCTTCGGCTTCGCGCGCGCGGGGCCGAGCTTGGCGGGGATCGAGCGTCTGCATCGCAATGCGGGTCTGGAAGCGCTGGCGGTGACGGCTGATGGGGTGCTGCTCGTGGGCGCCGAGGGCGGCGAGGCGGCGACAACGCCGCTTTGGCTCGCGCCGCTGGATGCGCGTGAGCCGGTAGCGCCGCGTATCGCTTACCCAATTGAAGCCGGCTATTCGCTGACCGGGCTCGATCGCTTGCCCGACGGCGGCTTCGTTGCGCTCGAGCGCTTTTATGCGCCGGTGATCGGCGCGCGCGCGCGCATCACCATGTTCCCTGCCGCGAGCCTCGAGGCGACAGGCGACACCTTGCCCGGCGTTGTTGAGCTGGCGCACATTGCGCCGCCGATGCCAGTCGATAATTTCGAAGGCATCGCGGCGCAGCGTATGCCAGATGGCGCGACGCGCATTTACATTTTGTCGGACAACAATTTCAGCGGCCGTCAGCGCACGTTGCTTTACGCGTTCGACGTTTCGTCGGAATCGCCGCCGCGCTGAGCGGCGTAGCGCGCGGCTCGTAGCTCCGCCCATGCGGTCAAACCGAGCAAGCCAGCGATCAGCAGCGTCCACCACATCTGCGCCCACAGCGCAAAGATCACCAAAGCGCCCGCGATCAACAATCCGGTGACGGCGGTGACGATGCGCGCGTTGGTGCGTGACATCGTGTAGGTGAGCGCCGCGCGCAGGATGTGGCCGCCATCGAGCGGAAAGCCCGGCAACAGATTGAATATGCCGAGCAGCAAGCTGATGAACGCGAGCGTGCTCAGCGCATTGAGTACGCTGAAAGTTTCCGGCGTCGGCGCGCTCGCATCGACGAGCAGCGGCAGCATCGCCGCGATCAGCGCCCATGTCGCGAGGTTCGCGCCAGGCCCGGCGGCAGACACTGCAATCTCGTGCCAAGCCTTCTTCGGTTGATGCGCGAATTGCACGTAGCCGCCAAAGAACGTCACCACGATGCGCTTGCTCGGGACGTTCAGCGCCGCGGCCATGCCGGCATGGCCGAACTCATGGATCAGCACTGCCGCAAACAGCACGCCGACAAACACCAGCGCTTCCGGCAATGCCTCCACACCGCCGCGCAGCAGCGATGAGCCGAGCACGTACGCGGCGAGAAACAGGACTGTGGGTTCGACGAAAACAGGCGCGCCGGCGAACGTTCCAATACGTAAGCCGGACTGTTCCGCCACCGGCTTAGGCCGCGGCAGCTTCCGCCAGCTTCTTCTTCACGTCGCGGCGAATCTTGGCGGCGCGCGTCGAGAGTTCGGCTTCGCTGGCCTTCAGCAGGAACTGATCCAAACCGCCGCGGTGATCGACGGTGCGGAGCGCCGCTGCCGTGATGCGCAGCTTGAAGGCGCGGCCGAGCGCGTCGCTGGCCAGCGTCACATCGACGAGGTTCGGCTTGAACTCTCGCTTGGTCTTGATGTTGGAGTGGCTGACCTTGTGGCCGATTTGGCGGTTGACGCCGGACAGCTCGCAACGGCGGGACATGGAACGCGCTCTCTATAAGCAGGAAATTTGAAGGGCGGACGCATACGCGAAGGGGGCCGGGGGGTCAACAGCGGCCATGTCGGGCCGGGATCATTGCGGCAATGAATCCCAAATGCCGCCCCATTTGGTTCATGCCTAGATCACAGGCCATACGCTAGATAGCCCGCTCAAAGAGGACAAAGGTTCATGATCAAGAGGTTTGCCGCTGTTGTGGCTCTGGGTTTGGCTTTGGCCGCGCCCGCCGCCGCCCAGACGGGCGATCGCAGCTTTGACGGGGTCTATTCGGTCCATGCCCGGGGCGTCGAGGCCGGCGATTTCACCTACAGCTTCCGCCAGACCGGCTCGAACTACACCATTAGCGCCGAGCGCGAGATGAAGGGCTGGGTCGGCGCCGCGCTCAACCGGAGCCAGGACTACACCTATTCGGTGCGCGGCTCGGTGACCTCCGAGGGCGTACTGCGCCCCTCTCAGTATCAGCACCAGGGCGGCCGTCGCCGCGATGACCGCCCCAATGGCCGTCTCGTCCGGGCCGTGTTTACCCCGTCTGACGTGACCACCAGCTCGGTGCCGACCGGTATGGGCATGGGCGATCCGGCAGCTACGCCGGCCCAGCGCCGGGGTGTGATCGATCAAATGACGGCTATCGCTGCGATGCTGACCGCCACCGGCGATCCGTGCGCCCGCACTTTGCCGGTCTATATGGACGGCCGCTCGCGGTTCGATTTCGTCCTGACGCCAAACGGGACGGTGAACGTCAATTCCCGCGCCTATCAGGGCCAAGGCGTCCGCTGCCGGGTGCAATTCCGCCCGATCGCCGGCTTCGGCGATCCGCAGGAAGCCGCCACCCTAAGCTTCGTCTTCGCCCGCACCGAAAGCGGGATGTGGGCCCCGGTGACGATTGAAATGCCAACTGATGGCGTTGGCGTCGTCCGCCTGGAAGCGCGCCGCCTGACCGTGAACGGCCAGCGCCTGCGCTAATTGATCCGGGCTTGGAATGAAGGGCTGCTGGCGAAAGTCAGCGGCCCTTTTTCATGCGGCCGGCCAGTCTTGTGTGTTACTTAAGTATTAACCACAAGACTTAGCCGTGAACGAATCCAGACCGAATCAAATCATGTGATTCGCAACTGATTCGTTCTTGTTACCTTCTCTTTGCCGACGCTTCGGCGAACCTGGGGTCGCAAGGTCCGGCTTGAAATCGCCTAAAGCCGAAACCATCGTCCTTTCATGACCACGCGCGCCCGCGTGAGGGCGGTTCTCGGACCTACCAACACCGGCAAAACCCACCTCGCGATCGAGCGGATGCTCGGGCACGCCAGCGGCATGATCGGCCTGCCGCTGCGGCTCTTGGCGCGCGAAGTGTACGACCGTGTCGTCGCCGCCAAGGGTGAGGCGCTCGCGGCGTTGATCACCGGCGAAGAAAAGATCGTCCCGGAGACGGCGCGCTATTTCGTTTGCACGGTCGAAGCAATGCCCGCGGATCGCGCGGTCGAGTTTTTGGCCATCGACGAAATCCAGGTCGCGCGCGATCCCGACCGCGGCCACGTGTTCACCGACCGCATCCTGAATGCGCGCGGCTTCGGCGAGACCATGCTGCTGGGCTCCGACACGATGCGTCCGATGGTGCGCAAGCTCCTCGACAATCCCGAGATCATCCAGCGCGAGCGTATGTCGACACTCGCTTACGCAGGCCCGAAGAAGATCACCAAACTGCCGAAGCGCTCGGCGGTAGTCGCGTTCTCGGCCGATGAAGTTTACGCCATCGCCGAATTGCTGCGCC
Source organism: Terricaulis sp. (assembly GCA_034439495.1). GTDB lineage: Bacteria > Pseudomonadota > Alphaproteobacteria > Caulobacterales > Aquidulcibacteraceae > Vitreimonas. The sequence goes on from JAWXAM010000080.1 coordinate 18,290, forward strand.
GGCATCGCGGCGGCGCGGCAGTCGTGATGGGCGCGCTCAGCCCGCGCACGCGCAACGCGCAGGTCGCGCTCTATCAGAGCGGGGAGGTGGACTTTCTCGTCGCCACCGATGCGATCGGGATGGGCCTCAACATGGATGTCGATCACGTCGCCTTCGCCTCGCGGCGCAAATTCGATGGCCGTACCTGGCGTGATTTGCGGCCTGACGAGATCGCTCAGATCGCCGGACGCGCCGGCCGCTTCACCCGCGACGGCAATTTTGGCGAAACGGGCGAGTGCGAGCCATTCGACGAAGAGATTGTCGAGCGCGTCGAAGCGCATGCGTTCGAGTCGATCGAGGCGGTGCAATGGCGCAATGACAAACTCAAGTTCGATACGCTTCCGGCTTTGATGGCGTCACTGGAGACGCCGCCGGACCGCAACGGCTTGCTGCGCGTGCGCGGCGCTGATGATGAACTTGTGCTCCGCCGTATGATGGATGAGCCAGATTTGTTGGACCGCGTGCGCACCAAGGACGATGTGCGCCGGCTCTGGGAAGTGTGCCAGCTGCCGGATTTCCGTAAGCTCTCGAAAGACGAGCACGTACAGCTCGCGCTTCGTGTTGCGAGTTATGTGATCAAACCGGGCGGGCGTGTGCCCAGCCAATGGGTGAAAGCTGAACTCGAAAAGCTCGATCGTCCCGACGGCGATCTCGACGCGCTGCAATCGCGTCTCGCTCATATTCGCACCTGGACCTACGCCGCCAGCCGCGCCGATTGGTTGGAAGACGCCGAGGACTGGCGGGCGAAAACCCGCGAGGTCGAGGACAAGCTCTCGGACTCGCTGCACGAAGCGCTCACGCAACGCTTCATCGATCGCCGCACGAGTGCGCTGCTTAAGGGCTTGAAACGCGAAGACGTGCTTCTCGCCGGCATCAGCGAAGAGGGCGAGGTGACTGTCGAAGGGCATTATGTCGGGCGTTTGGAGGGGCTCGATTTCAAGGCCGATCCGCGTGCGTCTTCGAGCCTCGAAGGCCGGGCCGTTCGCAACGCTGCGCTGCGGGCGCTACGACCCGAAGTGTCGCGCCGTCTTGCTGCGATCGCTGAGGCAAAAGACGAGAGCATTGCGCTCGCGCGCGATGGCCGCATCCGCGTCGATGGTGCCGTCGTTGCGCAATTGGCGCGCGGCGCGCCCGTGCTGAAGCCGCGTCTCGATCTGATCGGCGGTGAACATGCGCCCGACACTCAGCGCGCTGCCGCGCGTGAACGGCTCGAACTCTGGCTGGCGCAAACCGTCGCGCACGATCTGCGTCCGCTGGTGGCGCTTGAGAATGCGTGGCGGGAAGGGCGCTTGCCAGCGGACGCGCGCGGCCTCGCGTTTCGCTTGATCGAAAACGCGGGCGCGCTCGATCGCGCACATGAAGACCTAGCCCACATCGGCGACGCTGGCCGCGTCTCGCTTGAGCGCCATGGCGTGAAGATTGGACGCCACACGATCTTTCTGCCCGCGCTGGTGCGCCCGCGCGCGGCGCACACATTGGCGCTGCTTTGGCATGCGGCGCACCCCGGCGGCGCGCACGCCGTGTTCTTGGCGCGGCCTGGCGCGCTCTCGGCGCCGCTGGAGGAAACGCGCACCTGGGGCGAGTGTGCAGCCGCCGGTTATCGCGGCTGCGGTCGCTACGCGGTGCGCTTGGACTTGGTGGAGAAGCTTGCTGACGCTATCGAAAGTGCCGCGCAGCCGCCCGAGCAACAGCTCGCTCGACTGATAGGCCGCTCTCTGCGCGATCTTCCTGGTGTGCTCGCTGCGCTTGGCTATCAGCGCATCGCCGCGGCGGACGAGGCGCCCGCGCAGTGGCGACGTTCCGCGCCGCGCCGTCGCCGCAAACAGGACGCGCAGCCAGACAACGCGTTTTCTGCTTTGGCCGAGCTCCTGCCGGACTCCACCCCGCCGCGCCGGAGCGGTTCTGCGTGAGCGAGAAGCAGCGGATCGATGTCTGGCTCTTCCGGGCCCGGCTGGCGAAAACCCGCGCCGAAGCCGCGCGCCTGATCAGCGAGGGCGGCGTGCGGATCGTGCATGATGGAGTGGCGCGTCGGCTGGAGAAGCCTTCGGTCGAGGTGACGCCTGGCGATGCGCTGTTGCTGCCTCATCGAGGTCGCCTGGCGGCGCTTCGGGTCGAGGCATTGGGCGCCCGTCGCGGGCCTGCGGCGGAGGCAAGGCTGCTCTATCGCGAACTTGACGCAGAGACAGTCGCTTGACGCTCCGGTCCTGCGCCGTCATTTCAGCGACGCGGAAAACGGAACCGGGCCAATGACCTACATCGTCACCGACGCTTGCGTGAAGTGTAAGTACATGGATTGCGTCGAAGTGTGCCCGGTCGATTGCTTCTATGAGGGCGAGAACTTCCTCGTCATCCATCCAGACGAATGCATCGATTGCGGAGTCTGCGAACCCGAATGTCCAGTCGACGCAATCAAGCCCGATAGCCAAGACGAGCCGGATGGCAAGTGGCTGAAGGTGAATACTGACTATTCGAAGGTCTGGCCGAACATTACGGTCAAGGGAACACCGCCGAAGGATGCTGACGCCTTTAAGGATGAAAAGGCTAAGTTCGAGAAATACTTCAGTTCCGAACCCGGGACTGGCGAGTGATCTTGTGGCAGCGCGCCGCTTCCGATTCGGCGTAAACTGTGTTATATACTCTCCATAATTGAAAAGGCGCGCTGAGCCGCGCCGGCAGTCGGACCAAATCAGAGCGCTAGCAGAACCGCGCAGGCACATCTCGGGCGGCGGATAGAACCGTCCGTTTTTGGCGTGCGCGGCAATGTGTGACGTAAGGTTAGGCCGCGGCTAAGTTCGGACAGACGGAGTCACGCATGCAAACTGCCCACCCCTCGATCGCTTTCCGTCCTGGTGACCACATCGTTTACCCTGCGCACGGCGTAGGCCGGGTCATGGGCGTAGAGCAGCAAGCGGTGGCCGGCATCAGCCTGGACGTGTTCGTTATCTCGTTCGAGCAGGACAAGATGACCCTCCGGGTTCCCACCACCAAGGCGAAGTCTTGCGGCATGCGTCCGCTGGCCTCGGGCGAAGTGGTCGATCAAGCCATGAAGACGCTGCAGGGCCGGGCGCGCATCAAGCGCACCATGTGGAGCCGCCGCGCTCAGGAATATGAAGCGAAGATCAATTCGGGCGATCTGGTCTCGATCGCGGAAGTCGTCCGCGACCTCCACCGCGCCTCGGACCAGCCGGAGCAATCCTATTCCGAGCGTCAGCTCTATGAGAGCGCCCTCGATCGCATGGCGCGCGAACTCGCGGCCGTCGAGAAGGTCAGCCGCGAAGACGCCGTCCAGCGCGTCACCGCCTCGCTGGCCTCCAAGAAGCAAGCCGCCGCCGCTGCTTAAGCGCCTCGGCGATTAAAGTTCGGGAAGGCCGGGTCCTACGACCCGGCCTTTCTTTTTTGCTGTCATCCGACGGCGCCAAAACCCGTGTTCAAGCGTTGGTGACGCGTATCGCTCTTGAGGGAGCGGCTCGTCATGCGCGGGCGCGTGAACCACGGCTGAAGCCGGGACGTAAGGTAGGGTATGGCAACCACCGAAACTCAAGAGCTGCGCCGGGGCGCCCAGAGCTATCTGCGCTCGGCGATGCGCGCCCCGATGCTCAACGCTGAACACGAACGCAATCTCGCCCGCCGCTGGCGCGAGCAGGGCGACGAGCGCGCACTTCACGAACTGATCACGGCGTATCTGCGCCTCGTCGTCGCGATGGCGTCGCGCTTTCGCCATTACGGGTTGCCGATGAGCGATCTGGTGCAGGAGGGCAATGTCGGCCTGATGCAGGCGGCGGCGCGGTTCGAGCCCGAGCGCGAAGTGCGCTTTTCGACGTACGCGTCCTGGTGGATCCGCTCGGCGATGCAGGATTTCGTGCTGCGCAATTGGTCAATCGTGCGCACGGGCACGACCTCCGCGCAGAAGGCGCTGTTCTTTAACCTGCGCCGGCTGCGCGCCAAGATCGGCGACATCGGCGACGCCGGCATGAGCGCCGAGGCCTCCTCGCGCGTGGCGATCGCGTTGCGTGTGCCGGAGCGCGAAGTTTCGGCGATGGCGGCGCGACTGTCTGCGCCCGATCGTTCGCTCAATGCGCCGCTGACCGAAGATGGCGACGGCGAATGGCAGGACATGCTGGCCGACGGCGCCGATAGCCCTGAGACGGCAGTGATGCACGCCCACGACGGCGCCGCGCGCGTTAATCTCGTGCAAGCCGCGATGCGCGATCTTAACGAGCGCGAACGGCTGATTATCCGCGAACGCAAGCTCGAAGAAGAAGCGGTCACACTCGAAGCGCTTGGCGAACGGCTTGGCATTTCGAAAGAACGCGTTCGCCAGATCGAGGGCAACGCGCTGGAGAAACTGCGCCGCGCGTTGATTGCGCGCGTGGGTGATCCGGTTGCGGCTGGATACGTGGGCTAGCGCGCTATTCCGCCAGAACTTCAAGTTGGCTTGCGTGTTCGAGGCATAATTGCGGCTCGCCGCGATAGATTCCGAGTGAGCCTCGCGCGCGGACGCGGGCGCCGGTGAGTGTGTTGAGTTGCGGGCCGGACCAATTGGCGAAGTTTTCGCCGAAGACGACGAGGGCGAAGGGTGTTTCCGCTGGCGCGCCCTGCATGGTGAGGGAAGCGCGGCGGTCGAACACGCGGGCTTCGCTTACGACGCCTTCAACAAGGCGGTAGGGGGCGTCGCCGCGCAGGCAGTTGGCGTTTGCTGCGAGCGCGGCGCGCACGGCGGAGGCGACGCTCGCGGCGCGATATTCGCGCCGGCCCCACATGCCGCGTTCGGCGCTGCGGGCTTGCGCTTCGATTTGCATCAGATCATCGGCGCGGGCGTGGTTGTTGTGGCGTGGCCGCACATAGGCGCCGCCGCGCGAAACGAGTTCGTGCTGCAGCCAAAACCAGCGGCCGCCTTCGCTTTTGACGAACACGTGCGCGATCGCCGCTTCGCGCGGCGTGTCTTCGCCTTCGCGCGGGCGGCCGACCCAGCGCTTCGTGCCACCGTACGTGAGCAGTACTTCGCGGTGGAGCGCGAGCGCTTCGAGTTCGCCTTGGGCTTGCGCGGCGTAGGCGGCTTCGCCTTGCGGCGCATCGATCTCGGCGAGGAAGACGCGCAAACCGGAATCGAGTTCGAGCGTGTCGCCGTTATAGACGCGCACGACGCGACCTTCTTCGCCGCGCTCAAGATCGCCGATTTGTGGGCCACAGGCGGTGAGAAGAAGTGCAGCGCCCAACAGCATCGTCATTCCGAATGCGCGAAGCGCGATCCGAAACCCAAGGGCAAATGGCAATGTGTTGGCCCCTGGGTTCCGGGTTCTTCGCTGTGCGAAGCCCCGGAATGACGAGGTTATGCTTGCCCCCATCATCTACCTTTAGTAGCCGCCCGCTGAGCCGTCTTTGCGCATCTCGGTGGCGGCTTCGTAGATGCCGTTCTCGTTGCGCATGATCGCTTGATAGCCGCCGAAGCTGCCGTCGGCGGGGCGGATGCGGTGGCCGCGGCGTTCGAGCTCGGCGCGCACCGAAGGCGGCACGCCGTTTTCCATCGCTACGAAACCGACGCCGTCCGGCTCATCGCCGGTGGGTTCGGCGCCGCCATAGAAGCGATAGCGCGCGGCGTCGCCGGCCGCTTGCAAATCCATGTCGTAGTCGACGAGGTTGACGATGATCTGCACGTGCGCTTGCGGCTGCATGTCGCCGCCCATAACGCCGAACGCGAGCCACGGCTGGCCGTTTCGCAGAGCGAACGCCGGGATGATGGTTTGGAAGGGGCGGCGGCCGGGTGCGTAGACGTTGGGGTGGCCGCTTTCGAGTGAGAAGAGTTCGGCGCGGTCTTGCAGCATGAAGCCGAGGCGATCGGGCACGAGGCCCGAGCCCATGCCGCGATAGTTCGACTGAATGAGCGACACCATCATGCCGTCGCTGTCGGCGGTGGTGAGATAAGTGGTGTCGCCGTCGATGCGGAGCTCCGCGTGCGGCGGCGGCGGCATGGCGCGCTCGTTGGAGATCATGGCGCGGCGTTGGGCGGTGTATTCGTCGGTGAGCAGGCGGCGCGTGTCGAAGCCGGTGAAGGCCGGGTCGCCGTAGAATTGCGCGCGGTCGGCGAAGGCGAGGCGCGTGGCCTCGATCTGGGTGTGCAGGGAGTCGGCGGAGAGGAAGCCCATCTCGCGGAGATTGTAGGCTTCGAGGATGCGCAGGGTTTGCAGCGCGACGACGCCTTGTGAGTTTGGCGGCAGTTCGCAGACTTCGACGTCTCGATAGTCGGCGCAGATCGGGTCGACCCACTCGCCTTGGTGGCGGGCGAGATCGTCATAACGCAGCCAGCCGCCGATGCGGCGCATGTATGCGTCGATCGTGCGGGCGATGGGGCCGCGGTAATAGGCGTCGCGGCCGCCGGTTGCGATTTGCTCCAAAGTGTTGGCGAGATCGGGGTTGGCGAAGAGCGAGTGGCCGTCCGGGATTCGGCGTTCGCATTGCTGCAAATATACTGGCCTGCCTTGCCGATCGTACCCATTCGCCGAGATGTCTTCGCAATCTCTGAAGTAGGTGCGTCGGGCGTTGTCGATTTCCTGCAGACGACCAGCGGCAAATTCTGCCTCCAGCCGGCGCTCGTTGTTGGCCCAATACATCGCGATCGTTTGCGGGATCGGCGCGCCCTCGCGGGCGTAGCGGATGGTTGGCGCGAGGAGGTCGGCCATAGGTGTGCGGCCGAAGCGTTCGTGCAGCGCGAACCAGCCGTCGACTGTGCCGGGTACGCTGACGCTCGCGGCGCCAAAGCTGGGCACGGCATCCGGATTGCCGCGCCGGCGCGCTTCGCGGCGCATCTCTGCTAGCGACATGCCCCGCGGCGTGCGGCCGGAGCCGTTGTAGCCGTAGAGCCGCTGTGTGCGCGGGTCCCAGACGATGACGAAGATATCGCCGCCGATGCCGTTGCCGGTTGGCTCGACCAAGCCCAGCATGGCGTTGGCGGCGATTGCAGCGTCGATCGCGGTGCCGCCGTTGCGGAGCACATCGATCGCGGTTTGCGTCGCTAGCGGATGCGCGGTGGCGGCGGCGCCGTGCGGTGCGATCACGGGCGAGCGGGTGGCGAAGGTTTGGCCGGAGACGCGCTCGCCGCGGCCGAAGTTCGGATCGCGCGGCGGCGCGTCTTGTGCGCTTGCGCTGCTCAGCATCGCCCAGCCAAGCATCGCGCCCGCTAGCGCCCGCATCCCGTTCCGCATCGCGGCCTCCCTCAATCCCGGTCGGCACTGAAACAGGTGCGCTCGCCCCGAGCAAGCAAAGCCCATCTGGCGCCGCAGATGCGAAGCGCGCTAAGCGGGAGCGTATGACCAAAGCTCCGCTGAAACGCTGCGCCTGGTGCGGGGATGATCCGCTCTATGTCGCCTACCACGACGAGGAGTGGGGCGCGCCGCAGCATGACCCCCGTATGTTGTGGGAGATGCTCTCGCTTGAGGGGTTTCAGGCGGGTCTGGCGTGGATCACGGTGCTGAGGAAGCGCGAGGCGTTTCGCAAAGCGTTTAAGGGCTTTGAGCCAGCGAAGGTGGCGCGATTTGGCGAGAAGGACATCGTTCGGCTGATGGCCGATCCCGGCATCATCCGCGCCCGCGCCAAGATCGAAGCCACAATTTCCGGGGCGCGCATTTATTGCGAGATGGCCGAGCGCGGCGAAGATTTCGCGGATTATTGTTGGAGCTTCACCGGCGGCAAAGTGCTGAAGGGCGACGGCAAGAGCGTACCCGCATGGACGCCGCTTTCGGAGCAGATTTCCAAGGACCTGAAAAAGCGCGGCTTCAAATTTGTGGGGCCGACGATCGTCTATGCCTGGATGCAGGCGGTCGGCATCGTCAACGATCACAGCGCCCAATGCTTCCGGCGCCGCGAAGTCTAGTGTAGGCGAGTGCCGCATGAGTTCGACTGACGAAGAGCCGCAAGCGCCAGCGCCGCCGCCCGAGCCGCCACCGGCGCCGCCTCCGCCCGAACCGCCTGCACCAGAAGCGCCGGCGCAATCGGCGGCTGGGCCGCGTGTGGACTGGCGCATCGCCGCCGCCATCGGCGCGGTGCTGGCGTTGGTCGCGCTCGTTGCGGTGTATTTCGCGACACGTCCTGACTCGTCACTGCCCGCGGACGCGCCAGCTGCTGCCGATGTTGCGGACGAAGAATGGCCGGGCTTCGATGACCAGGATCGCCTGCTGGTGCGGCCGATTTCGATCCCGCGGCCCGTCATTAGTGAAGCGATGCAGGCGACGATGCTCTCCGGCTATGCCGATATTGAGTTCACCGTCGGCGCCAACGGCAAAGCCAGCGATATCCGCGTGCTGCGCGAGAGTGCGCGCGACGTTGGCTATGGCGCCGAAGCGCGCCGGCTGGTCGGCGCCGCGACGTGGCCGACTGAATGGCGTGGCCGCACTGCGCCGTATGGCGGCCAGTATCGCGTAATCTTTCCGCCGGGGCGTAACGCCGGCCGGCCGGTGCCGCCGCTGTCGATCGCGACGCCGAACCTGACGCCGGAAATTCTGGCGCTGCGCCGCGATGTTACGGTGACGCTGTTCGTGCGTGTTGATGCGTCCGGCGCTGTTGAGAGCGCACGCATCGTTGAGGCGGACGTGCAGAACGATGCGGTGCTGAGCGAGGCGATGCGTGTCGCGATGGGCGCCCGCTTTCCGCCGAACCCGGCTAACTTCAGTTATGAGACGCCGCTCACCATTCGGTTCGATGTGCTTGCGGCGATTGGTCAGACCGAAGAAGCCCCGGTCGGGCCGGTGGTGACGCTTTCGGAAGTGCCGTTCACGCAGCGGCCAAGCGCCGGCGATTTTGGCCGCCACTATCCGCGGCGGGCGCTGCAAAGCCGGCTTGATGGGCGTGTGACGCTGAACTGCGTCGTGCAGCGCAACACGCGGCTCGATTGCGTGATCATCGAGGAAGACCCGCCTGGCCAAGGGTTTGGCCAAGCGGCTATGCGGCTCTCACGCGTCTTCCGTGCAGCGCGGCAATTTCCGGACGGACGCACAACGGTCGGCGCGCAGGTGCGCGTGCCGCTGGTGTTCCGCGCGGAGTGAGTTAGCTGGGCGTTTCGGTCGCCGGCGCTGTCTCTGGCGTGTCGCCCTCGATAGGCGTTGAGCCTTCTTCGAGCGGCGTGGTGGCTTCGTTGACTTCGGCGGCCGTGCCTGGCTCGACGTACGGCCCGTAAGCCGGCGCGAGCGCCAATGGGCCAAGCATCATCACTGCGATCAGCACGACCGCGGTTACTTCAAGACCTCGCATGTTCCTGTTCCTTAGGCGGATGAATTCCGCGCTCCGGCGCTTAAACGCGCAGCGCAATCATTGTTTCCGCGAGGTGCTGTGTGTGGGCGCCGAGAGTGGGATGGCGAGTTTTTGTTTAGCTTTCTCCGCGTTGCGAACAAAGGCAAAACACTGCAGCTTCGGCGCATGTCGCGAATCATCAGCGCAGCTTTTGACGATTTGAACGCGGAGCAGCGGGCGGCGGTGGAGCACGGGCTCGAGCCGTTGTTGGTGATTGCCGGCGCGGGGTCGGGGAAGACGAAGACGCTCTCGTGCCGCGTTGCGCATCTGGTGGCGCAGGGGACCGATCCGTCGCGGATTCTGCTGCTGACGTTTTCGCGGCGCGCGGCGAGTGAGATGATTGCGCGCGTCGGCAAGGTGATGGCCGGCGATGTGCGCATTCCTTGGGCCGGCACGTTTCACGCCATCGGCGCGCGGCTGTTGCGCGAATTGGCGCCGGTGATTGGCATCGATCCGGATTTCACCATCCACGATCGCAGCGATAGCGCCGATTTGATGGGCATGGTGCGCCAGGAGCTTGGCGTGGCGACGGGCGCCAAGCGCTTTCCGATGAAGGGCACGTGCCTCGCCATCTATTCGCGCATTGTGAATGCCGATGAGAGCGTGGCCGATGCGTTGGCGGCGGCGTTTCCCTGGTGCCGCGAGTGGGAAGCGGAGCTGAAGCGGCTGTTCGCGGCGTATGTCGAAGCCAAGCAGAAGCAGAACGTGCTCGACTATGACGATCTGCTTTGGCTCTGGGCCGAGGCGATGAATGAGCCGGCTTTGGCGGCGGAGGTCGGCGCGCGCTTCGATCACGTGCTGGTCGATGAGTATCAGGACACCAACAAGCTGCAGGCGCGCATTCTGCTGGCGATGAAGCCGGATGGCCGCGGCGTGACCGTGGTCGGAGATGACGCGCAGTCGATCTATTCGTTCCGCGCCGCCGACGTGCGCAACATTCTGGAGTTTCCGAAAGCATTTGCGTGCGAGACGCGGCTGGTGACGTTGGAGCAGAATTATCGCTCAACGGCGCCGATCCTCGCAGCGTCGAATGCGGTGATCGATTTGGCGCAGGAGCGCTTCACCAAAAACCTGCGCACCACCCGCAGCGGCGGCGCGGCGCCGAAGCTGGTCAGCGTGCGCGATGAGGCGGGGCAGGCGGCGTATGTGGCCGAGTGTGTGCTGGAGGCGCGCGAGCGCGGCGTGGCGCTGACGCAGCAAGCGATTTTGTTTCGCGCTGCGGATTTTTCGGCGCCGGTGGAGTTGGAGCTGGCCAAGCGCGATATCCCGTTCGTGAAGTTCGGCGGCCTGAAGTTTCTCGAAGCTGCGCACGTGAAAGATTTTCTGAGCGTGCTGCGTTGGGCGCAGAATGGCGGCGATCGCATTGCGGGCTTCCGCACCTTGCAGCTGATCCCCGGCGTTGGCCCGGCGCGGGCGGCGCGCATCTTGGATGCGGTGGATGAGAACGGCGCGTACGGCGTCGTCCGCAACACGGCGCCGCCGGCGGGTGCGTCCGAGGCGTGGGAGGCGCTGAAGGATATGCTCGGCGCGATGGCTAAGGCCCCGGTCTGGCCCAGCGATCTCGATCTCGCCGCGCGCTGGTACGCTCCGCTGATGCACGAACGCTATGACGATGCGCGCGTGCGCATGGGCGATATCGAGCAGATGCAGCGCATCGGTTCGACGTTTGCTTCGCGCACCAGTTTTCTAACCGATCTCACGCTCGATCCGCCGAACTCCACCAGCGATGAAAGCGGCCCGGCGTTCAAGGACGACGACTATCTCATCCTTTCGACCATCCACTCGGCCAAGGGGCAGGAGTGGAAGAACGTGTTCGTATTGAATGTCGTCGATGGCTGCATGCCGTCCGATCTCGGCGCGGGCTCGACGGCTGAGCTGGAAGAGGAGCGGCGCTTGCTCTACGTGGCGATGACGCGCGCCAAGGATGAGCTGCATCTGATCACGCCGCAGCGTTTCTATCACACGCAGCAAGGCAAGGGCGGCGACAAGCACGTCTACGCCATCCGATCGCGCTTCGTGCCCTCGCACATTCTGTCGAAGTTCGAGGAGACGAGCTGGGCGGCGGGCGAGGGCGTCGGTGATTTCGCGAGCCGCGGGCCGCTGCCGAAGATTGATCTGGCGGCGAAAGCGCGGAGTAGGTTCAGCTAGATTTCGGCGGCATCGGGATGAACGCACTCGTCCGCTTCTTGTATGCCTCATAGTCGGGGCGGGTTTTCTGCAGGTGCGGTTCTGTCGTCGGCGCGCCGCTGACGCGTGTGAGCAGGAACGTGATGAGGAGTGGCCCCGGTAGCGTCCAGAGGCCGGCGCCGGCATCGACGGCGACAAGCCAGATCGCCCACCAGGTCACCAGGTCGCCGAAATAGTTAGGGTGCCGCGAATAGCGCCAAAGCCCGCGGTCCATCACTTTACCTTCGTTCTCGCTCTGCGAGCGGAAATGCGCGAGTTGTGCGTCGGCGATGCCCTCGAACGCGATGCCGGCGAGGGCAAGCCAGATGCCGATATAGGCAAGCAGGCCGAGTTCGGATTTGTCGCTGATTTGCGGCACGAGCACGGGCAGCGCGAGGATCAGCTGCAAGAACATTTGCGGGATGAACACCCAGAGCGCGGAGAACACCGCGAAGTTCATGCCATGCTTGGTGCGTGCGCGTTCGGCAAGCTTGGCGTAGCGGCGGTCGGCGCCGTGATTGCCCCAGCGCCAAAGCAAATAAATGCCGAGCCGCAGTCCCCAGGCGGAGCCGAGCAAGAGGAGCGCGGTGGCGTGCGGGCCCGGATCTACGATCTGCGCGTAAGTTGCCCACACCAGAATGACGACGCCCAGGCCCCAGTATGAATCGACGTAGCTCGGGTCTTTGGTGCGTAGGCTGATGAGCCAAAGCACAAGGAAACATGCTGCCGATACGACGAGCGCGGCCAGCATGACTGAAAAAGTTAGGATGGGATCGATCATGAAGTCTCTATAACGCGCGTGAAGGTGAAGCGCTCCCCTTACGCTACTTGTTTCAGCGCGGTACGCACGGTTTCTGCGATCAGATCAATTTGCGCCTTCTCTATAATCAGCGGCGGTGAGAAGGCGAGGATGTCGCCGGTGACGCGGATGAGGACGCCAGCGTCGAAGCATGCGCGGAACACTTCGAGGCCGCGTTGCATCGGGGCGCCCGCGCGCGGTTCCAACTCGATGCCGCCGATGAGGCCAAGGTTGCGGATATCGATGACGTGCGGTGCGCCGCGCAGCGAATGCATCGCATCTTCCCAATAGGGCGCGAGTTCGGCGGCGCGTTCGAACAGGCGCTCGTCGCGATAGATGTCGAGGGTTGCGAGGCCTGCTGCGCAGGCGAGCGGGTGGCCGCTCGTTGTGTAGCCGTGGAAGAGTTCAATCGGGGTTTCGCTGTTTGCGAGGATGGTCTCGTAGATCTCGCGCGAGCAGGCGACGGCGCCCATCGGCACGGCGGCGTTGGTGATGGCTTTGGCCATGGTGAGGATATCGGGTTTCACGCCGAAATAGTCAGCGGCGAACGGCGCCCCGAGGCGGCCGAAGCCGGTGATGACTTCGTCGTAGATCAGCAGAATGTCGTGTTTGGTGCAGAGTTCGCGCAGGCGCTTGAGGTAGCCCTTGGGCGGCATGATCACGCCGGTGGAGCCGGCGACGGGCTCGACGATGACGGCGGCGATGGTGCTGGCGTCGTGGAGTTGCACGAGGCGTTCGAGCGCGTCGGCGAATTCTGCGCCGTGCGGCGGCTCGCCGCGCGAGAAGGCGTTGCGGGCGATGTCGAGCGTGTGCGGGAGGTGATCGACGCCCGCCACCATCGGGCCATAGGTCATGCGATTGCGGACGATGCCGCCGACGCTGATGCCGCCAAAATTGGTGCCGTGATAGCCGCGCTCACGGCCGATGAGCCGATACTTGCCTGGCTTGCCGCGTGCTTTCTGATACGCGAGTGCGATCTTCAGCGCCGTGTCGGCGCTCTCGCTGCCGGAGTTGGTGAAGAAGATGCGGTCGAGCTGATCGGGCAGGATTTCGCCGAGGCGGTTGGCGAACTCGAACGCTGAGGGTGAGCCGAGATTGAAATTGGTGGCGTAGTCTAGCTCTCCGGCTGCGGCGCGGATCGCTTCGACGATGCGCGGGCGGCAGTGGCCGGCGGCGACGCACCAGAGGCCGGCAGTGGCGTCGAGAATGGCGCGCCCGTCTGGCGCATAATAATGCATGCCCTCGGCGCGCACGACCATGCGCGGGTCTGCCTTGAACGCCCGGTTCGGCGTGAACGGCATCCAGAACGCGTCGAGTGAATTAGGGGTCGGCATGGGCGCATTGTGAGCCTGCGCCGCGCGCCGCCGCAAGAGGCGGCTTAGCGTTCCGCGTCGCCGACGAGCTTTGCGATATCGTCCAGAATATCGAGGCGCTGCTTTTCCAACGATGTCAAATACTCGTCCGACGCCGCCGTCACGCCGTTCTTGATGTTGTGAATTTCGCGCCAGATGTGATGGTTGTGCTCAAGTAGCGCCTTGAACGCGGGATCGGAGACCTTCAGCCGATGGATCGTTTCGGCGTGGCCTGAGAATTCTTGTTCGAGCGCGTGATCGAGGTGTTTGGTTTGCATAGCCTCCAGGCTAGCGGGGTGGGGCCGCGCCGCCTTGATTTGGCGCAAGTGTCCGCCATTCCCTGCGCGCAAACATCTCTGACTGATCGTTGAAATGCGGGCTCTCGGGGCGGTCGCTTGCGCCCCATTGGTGGATGACGCGGGTTGAGAGCGTCCCGTCCGGCGCCCAGTCAATCACCATCATGAACCCATCGCCGAAATCTGCGTTGGCGCGACCGTCGTCGGCGTCGGCCCAACGCAGTGCACGTAGCACGTCCGGCGCGCCCTCAAGTGGCAGATCGACGTCGCCGCGGCGCAGGCGCAGCACATCGCCCAGTGGCGGGTCGATGCGGCCGAAGTGCTGGCGTAGGCGCGTTGCTGCGGCGCGAGCGGCGTCGACCGGATCGGGCGGATCGGTTGCGGCGCGGCCGGCATTGTAGATCGGCTGATAGATGAGGCCCGCGAGCGCGGCGGCGGGGCTATCGTTCGCGGCGCGGCGATCCCAGCTGCGCAGCAGCGTTTGGATTTCCGCGAGCTCGGCGTCGTTGCTCGAGTCGGCGGCGAGTACGGCGGTGATTGCCGCCATTGTTGCGGAGCGCTCGCTTGAGGTGAGGTCGAACTTGGCTTCCAGCAATTGCGCGTCGCTGATGGTGCGAAGTGGCGAGAGGATTTCGACGGCGCGATAGCCGCGATTGGTGACGTAGGTTTCGATGGCGGGCGCGGCGTCAGGGAAAGCGTCGGGGCCGATATTGGCGCTCTCGTCAGTGATGTACCAGGGCGCGCCATTGGTGCTGGCGAGCCAGCCGGAGGATGGATCGACCAACTCGGGCGCATCGACGCGATCGTCCATGGCCCAGATGTTGGCGCTAGTGTCGCCGGGCACGCAGCCGGACCAATCGGGGCCCTCCGCGCGGCGGGGGATGATGGCGTTGTAGAGATAGCCGATGCGGCCGGTTTCATCAGCGTACATGAAATTGAACGAGGGAATGGCGCGCATCGCCATCGCCTCGCGCCATTCTTCGTAATTCTGCGCGCGGCCCATGCGGTAGAATTGTTCGAGCGCGCGGAGCTCGCCTTCGCCGGCGTAGCGCACCGCGACCCAGCCATCGGCGGTGTTGAAGGCGGGGCCGTGTTCGGTGAAGTGCAGCGTGCGCGGCACCGGGATGGTGAACCAGCCCATCTTCACCCAGAGCCAGATCGTACGCGTCTCGAAGCGGCGCCATTCTCCGTCGATAAAATATTGGCCGCGATGTTGGTCATCGGTGGTGAGCTGATAAATGTCGGCAAGGTCGGGCAGGTTTACGGTCGCGGCAAAGCCGATGTGGCCGTTCGTGCCGAGCACGGGGAAGGGCGAGCCGGGAAAGAGGCCGCCGTGCATCTGCCAGCCTTCGTCGCTGGAGATGCCGGCTTCATACCACGCGACCGGCCCGGCCCAGGGCTGGTGCGAGTTGACGATGAGGCGCGTGTGGCCGTCATCGCTGCGGCGCGGGCTCACGGCGAAAGCGTTTGAGCCCCAGTCGATCGTTTCTGCCGTCGCTTCCGGCGCAGCGCAGGGATGGCCGTCCTCGTTAGCGACAAGGCCGAGTGTGCGCTCGAAGCCCCAGAACAGCGGCACGGTGATTGCCGAGCCGGCGATGACATCGCGGCCGGTGACCTTGCGTGCGCCGGGCAGAACTTCGTCCGGATGTTCGGCGCCGTAGGCGTTGAGGCCGGCGGCGTAGGCTTCGACGATGGCGCGAAACTCTGGCGAGATGTCGCTTTCGTAGCGCTCCTCGACGGAGCGCTGAATGCCGAGCAGATGCCAAAGGAAGTCCGAGCGTGCGCCTTCTTCGCCGAGATGGGCGCCGAGCTTGCCGCGGCCGAGCAGCACTGTGATCTGGATGGTGGCGAAATTGTCTTCGGCGTGCGCGAGCGCCAGGCCATAGGCGGCTTCGGCATCGGTGCGGCCGTGTACGTGCGGGATGCCGTATTCGTCGCGGGTGATGGTGGGGTTGAAGGCTTGTGCTGGTGCGGCGGGCGCGCGTGCGCAGCTGCCGGCCAATGCGAGCGCAACCAGAACCGTTGTGAATTTTCGCATATCGTCCCCCAAGGGGGCATTGTGCGGCGCGGGCGCCGCCGCTTCAAGGCCACTCGGGTTGCGTTGGGTCAACCGGCCATGCGAGACAGCGGCCCGCGCGCCTGTGCTACTAAGGCGTATTCGCCACATCAGGACTGTTCGCCATGGTGCATGCCAACGTAACCACTTTGACCGGGCGCTCGGGCGCGCAATTTCAGTTCATGATCCACCCGCGCCAACAGCGCTTCGTCGCAAGAGGCGGCGTATTTGTGCTGGGTCGCGCTGAAGGGGCGGACCGATACGCGTTTTGCTATGTCGGCGAAGCTGCCGATCTCTCAATCCGTCCCTTCGTGAACGACAAGGAAGCCTGTTTCAATGCGTTCCGCGCCGATCATGTCTTCATGTTGGATGAGCAGAGCGCTGCACGCCGCGCCGAGATCGTAGCCGATCTCATTGCCGCATACGCACCAAGCTGCAACACGATCTGATCAGCGCACCGTGAGCAAGGAAAGCGCCGCTATGAGCATAGCCGATCCGAAGGAAGCAAAAGCCTTCCTCGAAGCGCATCCTGAGATGCAGTTCTTCGAGATCCTCTACACCGGCCTCTCTGGCGTGCCGCGCGGCAAGCGCTTGCGCCGCCATGAGCTCATGCCGCTTTATGAGAATGGCCGCTTTCTGCCGTCGTCCATGCTGGTGACGGATATTACCGGCCGTGATGTTGAAGAGACGGGCTTCATTTGGGAGCAGGGCGACGCCGATCGCGTGGCTTGGCCTGTGCCCGGCCGTTTAGCGATGGCGCCTTGGCTTGGCGATGATGTCGCGCAAGTGCCGGTCTCGGTTTACGAGACCGACAAAACCCCGATCGATCTTGATCCGCGCCATGTGCTGCAGCGTGTGCTGGACCGCTTCGCTGCTGACGGTCTCGTGCCGGTCGTTGCGTGTGAGCTTGAGTTTTTTCTGCTCGATGCACGCCGTGACGGCGGCGGAGTGCAGATAGCGCGCTTTCCGATGAGCGGCCGGCGTCCGACGCAGCACGATCAGTATTCGCTTGAGGAGATGGCGGAAGCTGCGCCGTTGCTGCGCGAACTGTGGGCCGCGGCGGATGCGATTGGTGTGCCGCTTGAAGGCGCCATCAGTGAATATGCGCCGGGGCAACTTGAGATCACGCTGAAACATCACGCTGATGCGCTGCGCGCCGCCGATGATGCGGTGCTTTACAAGCGTGCGCTGAAGGGCGTCGCGTTGCGCCACGGCTGCGAGGCCACGTTCATGGCCAAACCTTTCGCCGAAATGGCGGGCTCTGGTATGCACATGCACGTCAGCGTCAACGACAAGGCCGGCAAGAACATTTTTGCGTCGGACAAGCCAGAGGGCGAGCCGGTGCTGGCGCACGCGATTGGCGGGATGAAAGCGCTGCTGGCGGATTCGCTCGCTATCTTCGCGCCGAATGCAAACTCATACCGCCGCTTCAAGGCCAATTCCTACGCGCCGGTCGCGCCCACTTGGGGCGTCAACAACCGTACCGTCTCGTTCCGCGTGCCTGCCGGCGCGCCGCATACGCGCCATATCGAACACCGCGTCGCCGGGGCGGACGCGACGCCGCCGCTGGCGCTCGCGGCGCTGCTGGCCGCGGTGCACTATGGCATCACCAATAAGGTCGATCCCGGTCCTGCGGTGGTGGGGGATGGCTACGCCGACGCCGCCGAGACAGGTGAGCGGATACCGACAAACTGGTTCGCCGCGGTGGAGCGCTTCGCGCAGTCGGAAGTCCTGAAGGATTATCTCGGCGAACGCTTTGTGCGTACTTACGCGATCGTGAAGCAGGTCGAGCAGGATCGCTATCAGAGCGTCATTCCCAACACCGATTTCGACTGGTATCTGCGCGGCGCTTAACGGGCACGATGCCTGCGGGACAAGACTATGCGTTGGGTGCTGCGCTCGAAACTTCACAATGGCCGGGTGACCGACGCCAATCTTTCCTATGTCGGCTCGATCGAGATCGATGAGGATCTGGTCGAGGCTGTCGGGCTCTGGGTGGGTGAGCGCGTTCTGGTCGTGTCAAACACCTCGGGTGCGCGGCTGGAGACCTACATCATCGCCGGCAAGCGCGGTTCCGGGATGATCTCAATGAACGGCGCCGCCGCCCACCTGATCAAAGCTGGTGAGCAGATCATCGTCATGGGCTTCGAGTTCGCTGATGGGGCCGCTGAAGCCGCAGGTTGTTCTCCTGGATGATGAGAACCGCATCGTCCGCTGGCTCGATGGCGAGCAGAATGAGCGGCCCGCGGGCTGAGCGCGAGGGACGAAACAAGAACTGCACTCTGGCGTATTGATCTTCCATCAGAATTGCGCGCTTCTTTCAGTCACCTCGGAACCGACGGAATGGAGCAGCGATCATGGCCAAGGGAAAATATCTGAAAGGCGCATCGCGCCGCTCCTTGCTGAAGCAGTTCGGCGCCGCTGCGGTCGGTATTTCGTTCGCCGGCGGGCTGGCTGGCTGTAGCCGCGCCAGCAGCCGCACCGTCAACTTCCACAATTGGGCGACCTATATCGGGCCGACGACCCTGGACGATTTCCAGGAAGCGACAGGCATCAGCGTCAACTACACGAACTTCGCTAGCAACGATGAACTGTTCGCCGCGCTGCGCGCGGGCAATCCCGGCTACGACGTGATCGTGCCGTCGAACGAGTACGTCACGCGCATGGCGGATGCGCAGATGCTGATGGAGCTCGACCATTCGCTGATCCCGAACAAAGCCAATCTGCTTCCAGAATTTCTGGACGCTGGGTTTGACCCCGGCCGCCGCTATTCGATGCCTTACACTTGGCTCGTCGTCGGCGTTGGCTATCGCAAGAGCCGCATGCCGAGCCCTACCTTCGTGCCGGATAGCTGGCGTTATCTGCTCGACTCAAATCAGTTCACTGGCCGCATCGCCGTGCTTGGCGATTCAGCGGATTTGATCCGCCTTTCGGCGAAGTACAAAGGCCATTCGGTCAATGGCGTTCCGGACGCCATGCTGAGCGAGATCGAGCAAATGCTCATCCGCCAGAAGCCGCACATCAAGGCGTTCCACGAAGACGATGGTCAGGATCTGTTGCTGAGCGGCGAAGTCGATATCGTGATGGAATATAATGGCGACATCGCCCAATCGATCCGCGACGACGCCGATATCGCCTGGGTCATCCCGAGCGAGGGCACGCTGCAGAATCAAGATTGCCTCTGCATCCCGAACCAGGCGCCGCACCCAGAAGACGCGCACGCCTTCATCAATTATCTGCTCGACGGGCAGGCTGGCGCTGGCATCGCCGAAGAGATTCAGTACGCGACACCGAACTCCGCCGCACGCGATCTGATGCCTGAGGACTATAAGTCCAACACCATCGTCTATCCGACGCCGGCGGAGTTGGCGCGCTGCGAATACGGCGCGTTCGAAGGCGACGAGAAGGCGCGGCTCTACGAGGAAATCTTCACGCGGATCAGCGCGGCGTAATCGCGTTTAGGGCGGGGCGCGCACATGGAGCAGAGCTGGAAACAGGCGAAGGCGGCGTTTGCGGCGATAGCCGTGCCGCCCGTCGCTTGGCTCGTGCTCTTCTTCCTCGTGCCGCTTGCCGTGATCTGGGCTTACACGTTTGGCGA
Organism: Terricaulis sp.; assembly: GCA_034439495.1. GTDB lineage: Bacteria > Pseudomonadota > Alphaproteobacteria > Caulobacterales > Aquidulcibacteraceae > Vitreimonas. Next base: position 37,875 of record JAWXAM010000080.1, read on the forward strand.
AAACGTCGGGCCGACGACGATCGATTTTACCGGAACGTTCGCAAACTACGCGCGCGCGCTTGAGCCGCTTTATCTCGATATTTTTGGCAAGAGCCTAATTATTGCGGGTTTGACGACGCTGCTATGTCTGATTGTTGGCTTTCCAGTTGCGCTTGCTATCGCATTCGCGGGGCCGAAGCTTAAGTCGTGGCTGCTGCTTGCGATCATGCTGCCGTTTTGGACGAACCTGCTCATCCGCACGTTCGCGCTGATCGCGGTGCTGCGCGAGCAGGGCTATGTGAACTTTGCGCTGGAGTGGCTGTGGAATAACGCCAGCGGGTTCATGACGCTGATTGGGCTGCAGCCGCTCGGCGATTATGAGCCGCTGACTCTGCTCTACAACAACACGGCCGTTGTCGTTGGCTTGGTTTACGTGCACCTGCCGTTCATGGTGCTGCCGCTTTATTCGGCGCTCGACCGTATGGACCGCTCGCTGATGGAGGCGAGCCTCGATCTTGGCGCCGGCCATATGCGCACGATCTGGTCTGTCGTCGTGCCGCTCGCGGCGCCGGGCATCGCCTCCGGCATTTTGATCACGTTTATTCCAGCGCTTGGCGCTTATCTCACGCCCGATCTTCTCGGCGGCACCGATAGCCAGATGATCGCCAACGTGATCGAGCGGCAGTTCAAACGCGCTAATGATTGGCCATTCGGCGCGGCGCTCTCGTTCCTGCTGATGTACCTGACATTTATCGCGATCGCTGCGCAGGCGTTTATCCAGCGCAAAGCTGAGCGGAGGGGCTGATGGCGTCGCCGTTCAAACGGGAAAAGCCCGGACCGCTCGAATACATGCGCCAGTGGCCGCTGCGCCTGATCGTCGGCGGCACGTTGGTGTTCCTCTATCTGCCGCTGATCACGCTGATGGTGTTCAGTTTCAACGACAGCCGCCGCAATATCGTCTGGCAGGGCTTCACGTTCAAGTATTACGAGAAAGCGCTGACCAACGACTCGCTGATCCAGGCGTTCGTGAATTCTCTCACGATCGCGTTCTTCTGCACGATCATATCCGTCATTCTCGGCGCCCTCGCCGCAGTGATGCTGTGGCGCTTCCGGTTTCCGGGAAAGACTGCGGTCGAAGGCTCGATGGCGCTGCCGATCGTGGTGCCGGAGATCTGCATGGGCGTGGCGATGCTGGTGTTCTTCGCCCGCGTGTTCCCGTGGCCGACAGGCTTGCCGTGGCCGCTTAATCTGGGCGCCATCACGATTGCGCACATCTCGTTCGCATTTCCGTTCGTTGCGACGGTGGTTCGCGCGCGGCTTTCTTCGTTCAATCGTGAACTGGAGGAGGCTGCCAAGGATCTCGGCGCCAGCGAGTGGCGAACTTTCTGGGACGTGCTGGTGCCGCACATGAAGCCGGGCCTGATCGCCGGGGCGCTGCTGGCGTTCACCTTGTCGCTCGACGACTTTGTGATCACCTTCTTCACCGCCGGCCCCGATACGGTTACGTTCCCGGTCAAGGTTTATTCCATGCTGCGGTTTGCGGTGACTCCGGAAGTCAACGCCGCCTCTACGATCCTGATCGTGGTGACGGTGGTGCTCACCGCCGTTGGCCTGCACCTGCAAAATCAAAACAATTCCAAAGAGAGCAAGGCTTGAGATGACAGACGCATCTCCCACCCAAGCCACGAAACCGGGCACGGTCGTGAAACCGAACCCGATCATCAGCTTCGAGAAAATCACCAAGCGCTTCGGCAAGACCGTCGCGGTCGATAACGTGTCGCTTCAGATTCAGGAGGGCGAGTTCTTCGCGCTGCTTGGCCCGTCCGGCTGCGGCAAGACCACGTTGCTGCGGATGCTGGCGGGCTTCGAAACGCCAAGCGAAGGCCGCATCCTCATCGACGGTAAGGACATCGCGCCGCTGCCGCCGAACAAGCGGCCGGTGAACATGGTGTTTCAGTCGTACGCCGTGTTTCCGCACATGAAAGTGTCCGAGAATGTTGCGTATGGCCTGAAGATGGATGGCGTCGCCGGGGGCGAGATCAAAACCCGCGTGGCCGAGGCGTTGGAGTTGGTGAAGCTCGACGGCTATGGCGAACGCATGCCGGACCAGCTCTCGGGTGGCCAGCGCCAGCGGGTTGCGCTTGCGCGCGCGCTGGTGAAGCGGCCGCGCGTGTTGTTGCTAGACGAGCCGCTCTCGGCGCTTGATGCGAAACTGCGCGATCAGATGCGCTCTGAGCTCACGTCGCTACAGGAAAAGGTCGGCATCACCTTCATTATGGTGACGCACGATCAGGATGAAGCGCTCGCCATTGCGACGCGTTGCGCGGTGATGAACCGGGGCGTGCTGACGCAGGTCGCGACGCCGGCCGATCTTTATGAGTTTCCGAATTCGCGTTTCGTCGCTGATTTCGTCGGCAGCGTGAACATGTTCGAAGGCGTGCTGGAGAGGGACGAGCCGAACGAGGCGCAGGTGCGCTGTGCTGAGATTGCGGCGCCAGTTTATCTTGACCACGGCGTCACCGGTGCGCGCGGCTCTACTGTGTGGGTCGCGCTGCGGCCAGAGAAGATCGAGATGCACAAGCGCGGCGAAGGCGCCGAAGCGCCAAAGATGGAAGACGCTCCCGCGGGCGCCAACGTGGTGCCTGGGACGATCCGCGATATCGTCTATCTCGGCAGCGAGACTATTTTTGAGGTCGAACTTGAAGGCGGCCGCCGCGTGAAAACGTTCCGTTCCAATTTGACGCGTTATGACCAGGAAGACTTCACCTGGGACGAGCCTGTTTGGCTCGCCTGGCACGCATGCTCCCCGGCGGTGCTGCTATCGTGAGCGAGCCTCGTCCTGTACTTGGCGTCATCGCGTGCAACCGCGTTGTTGAGAGCCAATCCGCGCAAGCGGTGATGACGCGCTACTTGCACTCTGCGCTGATTTTCGCTGACGCCGCGGCATTGCTGGTGCCGGCGATGCCGGAGCTGATGCACGCGAAGGAGATCGCGCCCCGGCTTGATGGCCTGCTGCTCACCGGCACGCCCTCAAATCTTGATCCGAAGCGTTACGGCGTGCTCGTCGATGACGCGCCTGGGCCGTTCGATCCGGGTCGCGATGAGATGACCGCGCACCTGATCGAAGCCATGCTCGAGATCGGTAAGCCGGTGTTTGGCATTTGCCGCGGCTTCCAGGAACTGAACGTCGCGTTCGGCGGCACGCTGCGGCGCGATATGGCGGAGAACCCCGAGCTGATCCCGCACCACGCGCCGAACGATAAGAGCTTCAACGAATATTTCGATCACATCCATCCAGTGACGCTGGAAGAGGGCGGCGTTTTAAAGCGGGCTTACGAGAGCGATGACCTCAATGTCGTCAGCGTCCATTATCAGGGCGTCGATAAGCTTGGCGCTGGGCTCAATGTTGAAGCGCGGGCGCCGGATGGTGTAGTCGAGGCGATTTCGGCGGAAGTGAATGGCGCGCAGGTTCTGGCCGTGCAATGGCATCCTGAGTGGAAGGCGCACGAGAACCCCGAAAGCCAAACCTTCTTTAAGCTTTTGGGCCGAGCTCTGCGCGGCCAGCCGCTCGTCTCGCGCTGAGCCTGAGACGCAAAAACGAAAACTAGGGATGAACCATGCCCGCGCGCAATTACGATATTCCTGAACTCCGCCGCCTGGACGTCGCGCACCATCTGCCGGCGCAGGCAAATTACGGCGAGATGCAAGCGCTCGGCGGCAGTCGCATCATCGTGCGCGCCGAAGGCTCAACGATTTTCGATGGTGACGGCAACGCCATCCTCGACGGCATGGCCGGACTCTGGTGCGTGAATGTTGGCTATGGCCGTGAAGAACTTGTGCGCGCCGCCGCTGAGCAGATGCAAGAGCTGCCGTTCTACAACACCTTCTTCAAGACGGCGACGCCGCCCACCGTGATGCTGGCGACGAAGCTTGCTGAGAAGCTCGGCGGCAAGCTGCAGCACGTGTTCTTCAATTCGTCGGGCTCGGAGGCGAACGACACGGTGATGCGCATGGTCCGCCACTATTGGCGCGCCAAGGGCGAACCAAACCGCACCATCTTCATCAGCCGCACCAATGCTTACCATGGCTCCACTGTCGCCGGCGCCAGCCTTGGCGGCATGAAGCACATGCACGCTATGGGCGGCTTGCCGATTCCGGGCGTAGAGCACGTGATGCAGCCGTATCACTTCAACGAGGGCTTCGGCGAAGACGAGGAAGCGTTCGGCGCTCGCGCCGCTCAAGCGATCGAGGATCGCATCCTGAAGGTCGGGCCTGAGAACGTCGCTGCGTTCATCGGCGAGCCGGTGCAGGGCGCAGGTGGCGTGATCATTCCGCCGAAAGGCTATTGGCAGCGCGTCAATGCCATCTGCAAGAAGCACGGCATCCTTCTGGTGATGGACGAAGTCATCTGCGGTTTCGGGCGCTTAGGATCGTGGTTTGGCTTCCAGCATTTCGGCGTCGAGCCCGATCTGGTGCCGATGGCGAAGGGGCTATCGTCTGGCTACCTGCCCATCTCTGCTGTCGGCGTGTCGGAGGCGATCGTCGCCGTGCTCCGAGAGAAGGGCGGCGAGTTCGTGCATGGCTACACGTATTCGGGCCACCCGGTTTCTGCGGCGGTGGCGTTGAAGAACATTGAGATCATTGAGCGCGAGGGTTTGGTCGAGCGCGTCAAGAATGACGTCGGCCCGTACTTTGCCGAGGCGCTAAAGCGGCTGGAGAGTGATCCGCTCACCGGTGAAATCCGTTCGCTTGGTCTCATTGGTGCGATTGAGATCGTGGCGAAGAAGGGCACGAACGAGCGCTTCACCGGAACGGAAGGCAAAGCTGGGCCGATGGTGCGTGACGCGTGCATCCGCAACGGGCTGATGGTGCGCGGCATCCGCGACTCTATCGTCATGTGCCCGCCGCTGATCATCACGCACGCCGAGATCGATCGCATGATCGATATTATTGGCCGCTCGCTGCGCGAAGTGGAGCCGGCGCTGCGGGCGCTCTAGTTAAACGCTTGGCCCATTTTCGTTGACGAACCCGGTGCGTCCGATCAGGCCCATGCCTTCGCTGATATCGGCCGCGATTGCGGCGCGGATGGCTTCGGCATCGCGCGTCTTGATTGCATTGATTGCGGCGTGATGGTTCTCGTGCATGTCCGAATTCGCGGCGCGACTATAGAGAACGCGCATGAACGGTCCAAACTGCAGCCACAAAGTTTCGATGAGCTGCAACAAAGTGCGCCGGTTCTGTGCGCGATAGAGCAAGAAGTGAAAGTCGTGGTTTGAGCGCATGTAGGTATCGGCGTCGCCGCCCGCGATCGCCGCATCCAATTTTGCGTCTAGCTCGATTAATTGCCGAACATGAGTGTCGTCTAGGTGCGGGATGGCGAGGGCCGCCGCTTCCGGCTCAAGCAGCAATCGGCAGCGCAATAAATCTTCAAACCGTTCCGCCGTCATTGGCGGCACGCGGACGCGGCGCTTCGATCGGATCGCGACAGCGCCTTCAGCCGCTAGCCGCGAGAGCGCGTCGCGCACCGGCGTCTGGCTCACACCCAGTTCCGCAGCGATAGAGCGCGTCGAAAGCTCGTGGCCCGGCGCCATGCGCCCCATCACGAGGCGCGTGCGCAATTCATTGTAAATGGCCGTGTTGAGGCCTTCCTCAGCGTCTTCAATTGTGATCATGCGCGGGATCGTAGGCGAAAGAATGTGCGATTCCACGCGAAATCGACGGGCTACTGTAGTTTCGCCCAGGCGGCGGGCGCGCTTGACTAGGTACAACGTGAACGCACATTATATCGCATTAGGTGATTTATGCGCCCTCGTGGCCTTCTTCCGAAGGCGAATGGGCGCGGTTCGCGGGCAGCGCATCCAATTTTGCGCCATGGCTTCGCACCGCGTTCGTTTGATCGACAATCATTAGCGACAGACTGCGCCAGAACGGCGCACGGCGCCTGTCGGCGCGTGCAAACGGTGTGTCATGGATAAGAACTTCGCAAGTTGGATCAAAGAGCGCGGCATCGGCGAGATCGAGTGCTTGATCCCCGACCTCAATGGCGTTATTCGCGGAAAGGTTTTCCCCGCGCAAAAATTCCTGCAGAGCGAGCGCGACGGCTCGCTGCGGATTCCGTCGAGCATCTATCTGCTCACCGTCACCGGCGAATACGCCGACGACGCGGATGAGGCGCTATCGATGCAAGATCCGGACGTGGTGCTGCGGCCCGACGTCAACACGATCTGTGTCGCACCGGGCTATAAGACGCCGACTGCGTTCGTGTTCGCGGATGCGTATCATACCAGTGGTGAGCCCTACGACATCGCGCCGCGCTATGTGCTGAAGCGGGTTGTCGATCTCTACACTAAAATGGGCATTCGCCCCGTGGTTGCGCCCGAGCTCGAATTTTACCTGACGCAGGTCAACACCGATCCCGATTTGCCGCTCTTGCCGCCTGCTGGCCGCTCGGGCCGTTCGGAAACGTCGCCGCAGCCATACGGCCTCGAAGCCATCACCGAGTATGAAGACCTGATCGAGACGATCTACGAGCACGCGGAAGCGGCTTCACTCCATCTCGATACAATGATCCACGAAAGCGGCACCGCGCAGCTCGAGATTAATTTCAATCACGGCGATCCGGTGCATGTTTCGGATCAGGTGCTGGTGTTCAAGCGCATCGTCCGCCAAGTCGCGCTGAAGCACGGCGTCTACGCCACATTCATGGCCAAGCCCATGGAGAACCAGCCGGGCAGCGCGATGCACCTGCACGTCTCACTCGTTGACGCCAAGAAGGGCGGCAATCTGTTCGGCGAAGCGATCGGCAATGGCGCCGATGGCAACACCGAGATGTTTCGTCACTTCGTCGGCGGCTTGCAGCGATACCTTGGCGACGTGACGCCGCTGTTTGCGCCAAACGTGAACTCCTTCCGCCGAATGCGGCCGGACTTCTCGGCGCCGGTGAATTTGCAATGGGGCTACGACAACCGCTCATGCGGTCTGCGCGTGCCGATTTCGCAGCCGGACAATCGCCGGATCGAAAATCGCCTGCCGGGCGCTGATGCGAATCCTTATCTCGCGTTGGCCGCGGTGCTTGTGTGCGGCTACATCGGCATTCGCGATAAGATCGAGCCGGCCGAGATGGTGCAGGGGAGCGCCTACAAGTATCCGCGCACCTTGCCGCGCACGTTGCGCGAGGGCCTCGATCGCTTCGCCAAATGCCAGCCCGTGATCGACCTGCTTGGCGCGCATTTCTGCAGAGCATTCGAAATGATCAAAGATCACGAACTCGGCAATTTCGAGGGCGTCATCAGCTCTTGGGAACGCGATCACTTGCTGCTCAAGGTCTGAAGTGAGCTTCAATTCCGGCCTTGGCATGGAGCGATCGTACTATGTCGCGACGGCCAATCCGTTCGCGTCGGCGCCGAAGCTCGAAGGCGAGGTTACAGCGGACGTTGTCGTCATCGGCGGCGGCTATACCGGGCTCCACGCGGCGTTGAACGCGGTGGAGCGCGGCTATTCTGTCGTGCTGCTCGAAGCCGGCCGCATCGGCTGGGGCGCGTCTGGTCGCAATGGCGGGCAAATCATTCCGGGCTGGCGCAAAGGCGCGTCAGAGCTGATCGCACGCTATGGCAGGGCGCAGGCTAAAGCGTTGTTTGAATTGGCGCTGAGCGCCCGTGCGCTCACGCTGGATCGTATCGCCAAGCACAACATCCAATGTGATCTGCACGTGAACGGCCATATCACGCTCGCCGCAAAGTCCCGCGATCTGGATTGGATGCGTGCTGAATCCGATGCGCTAGCGGACGCGATGGATTATCCGCATGCTGCCGTTATCACTGCGGACGAGGCGCGCGCAAAGGTGAGCGCTGCGGGCTTTCATGGCGCTTTGCTCGATGAGTGCGGCGGCCAGCTGCATCCGCTTAACTACGCGCTTGGTCTCGCTGACGCGGCGCGCGCGGCGGGCGTTGCGCTTTATGAACACTCGCGCGTCACACGGCTTGAGACGAACGAAGGCGTTGTTGCGCATACCGGAGGCGGCGTAGTTCGCGCGCGCTACGGCGTGCTTGCGTGTGACGCTTTGCTCGAAGGCCTTGAGCCGCGTATTGCCGGGCGCATCATGCCGGTGGCGAATTACATCGTTGCAACTGCGCCGTTGCCGAAGCCGGAAGAGTTCATCGCGGACCATCTTGCGGTCAGCGATAGCCGCTTCGTGGTCAATTATTTTCGTATGAGTGAGGATGGGCGCTTATTGTTCGGCGGCGGTGAGCGCTACAGCCCTGATCCGCCGGCGGACATCGCGCAATTCGTGCGCGGGCATATGGCGGAAGTGTTCCCGCAATTGCGTGACGTCGCGATTGACTATGCTTGGGGTGGCCTCGTTTCGATCACAATGTCGAGGCTCCCGCATATAGGCCGCCTCGGCGATCTCTTCTTTGCGCACGGCTATTCGGGGCAGGGCGTGCTGTTGCCTGCGCTCGCGGGCAAGGTGTTGGTCGAGGCGATGGGCGGCACAGCCGAGCGCTTTGATGTGCTCACTGGTCTCGCGCCTCCGGAGTTTCCGGGCGGCGCCGCGTTGCGCTCACCGCTTTATGTGCTGGGCATGCTTTGGTACGCGCTTCGCGATCGGCTTTAGCGTAGCGCCGCTGCTTGCCGCGCCGCAGCTTCGATGCCGGCCCAGTCGCCAGAGCGGATCTTGCCTGCCGGCGCGATCCACGATCCGCCGACGCACAGCACGTTGTCGAGCGCCAGATAGCCTGGCGCTTTCTCCGCGGTGATTGAGCCGGTCGGGCAGAAGCGGATGCTCGGGAACGGGCCCGCCAGCGCTTTCACGGCGCTGACGCCGCCAAGCTGCTCGGCCGGGAATAATTTGAAGCAGCGATAGCCGAGTTCAAGGCCGCGTTGCACTTCGCTCGCGGTGGCGACGCCCGGGATGAACGGGATCGACTGCTTGCGCGCGGCCTTCATTAGTTTCGGTGTACCGCCAGGTGAGAGCGCATACCGCGCGCCGGCGGCGATGGCGGCGTCGAGATCGTCCGCCGTTAGCACCGTGCCGGCGCCGACGATCATCTCCGGCGCCTCAGCCGCGATGGCGCGGATGGCGTCGAGCGCGGCGGGTGTGCGCAGTGTGATCTCGATCGTCTTCACGCCGCCAGCCAACAGTGTGCGCGCCAACTGCACCGCGTGCGCGGCGTCATCGATCACCACCACCGGCATTACCGGTGAAAGACGCAGAACGTCCTCCGGCTGGAGCGCTTCACTCATCGGCGCACGTCCGAACCGGAATCGGAGAGATAGAAGTTCACGTCGGCCACCGTGGAAAGATTGAAGTCGCCGGGAATGTAGTGCTTGAGGCACGCCGCGGCGAGGGCAAAATCGAGCATGCTTTGTTCGTCGGAACCCGATGCCAATCCGTGCAGCAAGCCCGCTGCAAAAGCATCGCCGCCGCCGATGCGGTCGACGATGCCGGTGACGGCGTGGCTGCGTGTTCGCGTGGCGCCGGTGCGGGTTATGCTGATGGCGCTGAGCTCGTGGTGATCGGCGCTGACGACTTTGCGCTCGGTGTGCGCGATGCGCTGCAAGTTCGGGTAGCGCCCGAAGGCGATTTGCGCCGCTTGCTCGCTCGTCGTGACGCGGTCGCCGGTGATGAGGGAAATGTCGCGCGCTTCGGCGAAGGCGAGATCGGCCTCCGCGAAGAGGGCGTCGAGGATGGGTCGTGGATCGTCGCCGCGTGCTTCCCAGAGCTTGGCGCGGAAGTTGCCGTCGTAGCTCACTTTCACGCCAGCGGCGCGTGCGGCCTTCATCGCTAGCAGCGCCGCATCGGCGCTATTGGCGCCGACGGCGGGCGTGACGCCGGAGATGTGGAGCCAATCCGCGCCCTTAAGCGCTGCGTCCCAGTTGATCGCGTCACAACTTGCGTGGGCGAAGGCGGAATAGGCGCGGTCGTACAGAACATCTGTTGCGCGTTGGCCGGCGCCGGGGGTGATGAAGTAAAGGCCCATGCGGCCAGGCCCGAACATCATGTGCCGCGTGTCGACGTTCCAGCGGCGCAGTTCACCGAGCGCGCCCTGTGCGAGCGCATTGTTGGGAAGAACGCTGACGACGGCGGCGTCGTGTCCGAAGCGCGCCAGCGAGACAGCGACGTTCGCTTCCGCGCCGCCGACATGGCTTTCGAGCCGCGGCGTTTGCAGCATGAGTTCGCGGCCCGGCGCCGAGAGCCGGATCAGGATTTCGCCGAAGCAGACAATGCGCGCCACGTTCGATCCTTACGCCGCGCTCAGCGCGCGAGCCAGCCCCCGTCGACCGGAATGATGGCGCCGTGCACGTAGTCGGACGCGCCGCTGGCCAGAAACACCGCCGCGCCGCCGAGGTCGGAGGCGTCGCCCCAGCGGCCGGCGGGGATGCGGTCGAGGATTTGTGCATTGCGCTTTTCGTCGGCGCGGAGCGCTGTGGTGTTATCGGTGGTCATGTAGCCAGGCGCGATGGCGTTGACGTTGACGCCCTTGCTGGCCCACTCGCACGCGAGCAGCCGCGTGATGCCGGCGAGGCCGCTCTTGCTGGCGGTGTAGGAGGGCACGCGGATGCCGCCTTGGAAGGAGAGCATCGAGGCGACGTTGATGATCTTGCCGCGTCCTTGGGCGATCATGTGACGGCCAGCAGCTTGCGCCAGGAAGAACGCGGACTTCAGATTGGTGTCGATTACCGCGTCCCAATCTTCTTCGCTGAAGTCGACTGAATCGTTGCGGCGGATGATGCCGGCATTGTTGACGAGGATGTCGATCTTGCCGAATTCCGCGACGGTGCGCTCGACGATGTCGGCGATCGGCGCGGTGGAGGAGAGGTCGGCTTCGATCGACAGAAACTTGCGGCCGAGCGCTTTCACCTGCGCGCCGGTCTCATCCGCCGGGCGGCGGCTGGTCGAGACAATATCGGCGCCCGCTTGCGCCAGCGCGACGGCGATGGCTTGGCCGAGGCCGACATTGCCGCCCGTAACGATGGCGGCTTTGCCTTTGAGGCTGAACGGACCCGCGCTCATTACGACGCGCGCACGCGGCGGATGTAATCGGCGATCGCGGTATCTTGCGCGTTGGCGAAGAATAATTCTTCGAAGCGCTCGCCGGCGATTGCGGCCTTCAACAGATCCTGATCGACCGCCTTCAGCACCGTCAGCATGTCGTGGCACGAAGCGGCCTTTAGCTCTTTCAGGATACCGCGGTTTTTTGCCATGATGGCGGCGCGCTCTTTCGGGTAGCCGAGGCCGCGTTCGCCGTCGAAAATCTTGCGGTAGCAATCCTGCAGATTGAGCTCCGCCGCCCAGCCGAAGCCTTTGGCGTACGGCATGGCGATGGCGTTACCGTCATTGATTTGTCCGAACAGGAACGCGTCAGTCGGGTCGGCGATGAGGCCGCAGAACACGCCGGGCATGGCGTTGCACGCCAGCATCGAGCCCATGCCGGTGCCGCAGCCGGTGACGACAAAGTCCGCGGCTTTTGAGTTGAGCAGGATGCCCGCGAGCAGGCCGTTCATCACGTAGGTCAGCGAGGCTTTATCCTCGGCGCCGTACATGCCGTAGTGATGCACCGTGTGGCCGAGCGGTTCGGCCACCGACGTCAGTGCGTCATGAACGATGCTGCTCTTCGCGGCTTGGCTGTTCTCGATGATGAGCGCGATTTTCATGGCTCAGTCCCTATCTGGCTTCCCGAATTGCCTCTTTAGGTAACCGGTGTCAGTTCTTGTTTCAAGCCGCTTCGCCCAGCTAGCGCGGCGCCGGCCCGGTGGAATCCCGAACGACCAGGGCGGGCGAGGTGGCTGGCGCGGCTTCGCGGGGGTTTTCGTCGTCGTCGGCGTCGGTGGCGCCGATCAGTTTTTCCGCCGCCATGCGGCCGATCTCGCGCGTTGGCGTGCGCACCGTGGTCAGCGGCGGCCAGACGCTTGAGGCGATCTGGAAGTCGTCGAAGCCGACCACCGATACATCCTCGGGGCACTTCAGCCCGGCGCGGCGGATCGCGTGCAGCACGCCGGCCGCCATTTCATCGTTGGCGGCGAAGATGGCGGTGGGCTGCGGCGAGAGCTTTAAGAGCTCCGTCCCGCAGGACACCCCGGACTCGAACGTGTAGGCGCCCTGCATGACGTAATCGTCGGGCAGCTTCAGCTTTCGGTCCTTCAGTTCTTCATCGAAGCCGCCGCGGCGCTCGTGCGAGGAGCGGAAGCTTGGCGGGCCGGAGATGAAGCCGATAATGGTATGGCCGAGCTCAGCCAGGTGCCGCGCCGCCGCGCGCCCGCCTTGGCGATCGTTCGAGACGATGATGTGCGCCGGCTCATCCACCGGCACCGAGGCGATGCGGATGTACGCGCAGCCAATTTCATCGAGGATCACCTTCACACGATCGTCCTCGGAGACGGACGGCGTCAGCACCACGCCGGAGAGTTTCTGGCGCTCGATGAAGCGGCGGAAGTCGGCGAGGAAGGTCGGATTGTTCCGGTTGCATGGGTGGACGACCAGTTCGTAGCCAGAGCCGCGCATCGCATCGAGCATGCCCAATTGCATGTTCACCACGTATTGCGGGTTCGGATTGTCGTAGACGAGGCCGATCAGGAACGAGCGCCGGAAGGCGAGGCCGCGCGCTTGCGGATCTGGCGAAAATCCGATCTCGGCGATGATGCGGTTGATGTTCTCGCGCGTCTCTTCCTTGACGAATGGCGACTGGTTGATGACGCGCGACACTGTCTTCTTCGACACGCCGGCTAAGCGCGCCACATCGTTGATGGTGGGCTTTTTTTCCCCGCCCAGCCCACGCCGGCGAGGCGGATTATCGTCATCGGCCATGCGCGCGGAACATAGGCGCCTGCCGCTTTGCTTGGCAACGGAATTGTCGCGGGACATTTATGTGCGGCCAATTGCTTGCGACCCTGTTTGCATGGGGCGGCGAAACCTAGTTTGTAAGGCGCATGGCCGAGTTCATTCCTGTTCCCCCGTTCGACCTCGTCGTTTTCGGCGCCACCGGCGATCTGTCGCTGCGCAAGCTCTTCCCGTCGCTGCTGCATCGCTATCTCGATGGCCAGATTCCGGCGCAGTCGCGCATCATCGGCGCGGCGCGCTCGGGGCTCGACACTGAAGCCTTCCGTCAGATGGTGCACGAGAGCCGCGGTAAGTTCGCGCCGGGCGCCTGCGTCGATGAAGCCAAGTGCGCCGAGTTCCTGAACCACGTGCATTACGCGCGCGTCGATGCGACCTCGCCGGCGGGTGAGTGGGGCGCACTTAAAGACGCGCTCGCGGACGGCAACGGCAATGTGCGCATCTTCTATCTCAGCACCGCGCCGAGCCTCTTCGTCACCATCGCGCAGCGTTTGCAGGAAACCGAGCTGGCTACGCCGAACTCGCGCATCGTGCTGGAAAAGCCGATTGGCCGCGATCTCGCCTCGTCGCGCGAGATCAATGATGGCGTCGGCCGCGTGTTCGACGAACATCGCACCTTCCGCATCGATCACTATCTCGGCAAGGAGACGGTGCAGAATCTGTTGGTGCTGCGCTTCGCCAACATGCTGATAGAGCCGATCTGGTCGCGCGCAACCATCGATCACGTGCAGATCACGGTGGCGGAGGAGCTCGGCGTCGAAGGCCGGGCCGAGTATTACGATAAATCCGGCGCGCTGCGTGACATGGTGCAAAACCATATGCTGCAGCTCCTGTGCCTGGTGGCGCTGGAATCGCCGAACAGCATGGATGCTGACGCGATCCGCACCGAGAAGCTCAAGGTGCTGTCGGCGTTGAGGCGTATTGATGCGAAGGATGCAGCAGCGAAGACGGTGCGCGGTCAATACAAAGCCGGGCTCATCGGCGGCAAGCCGGCGCCGGCGTACGCCGACGAAGTCGGCAAGCCAACGAAGACCGAGACCTTCGTCGCCATCAAAGCCGAAGTCGACAACTGGCGCTGGGCCGGCGTGCCGTTCTATTTGCGCACCGGCAAACGCATCGGCGCGCGGCGCAGCGAGATCGTCATTCAGTTCAAGGATACGCCGGTGCCGATCTTCGGCGCGGGCGCCGGCGCGCCGAACAAATTGGTGCTGCGCTTGCAGCCAGCTGAAGGCGTGAAGCTTTGGCTCAACATGAAGGAGCCGGGGCCGGGTGGCTTGCGCGTGAAAACTGCGGCGCTCGATCTTTCGTTCGCGGAGGAGTTCGGCGGCGTGCGTTATCCCGATGCGTACGAGCGGCTGCTGATGGATATTGTGCGCGGTAATCTGGCCTTGTTTATGCGCCGCGATGAAGTCGACGCAGCCTGGATGTGGGCCGATGCTTTGCTGGCGGCTTGGGAGCAGGCGGGCGTCGAGCCCAATCTCTACGCCGCCGGCTCCAATGGCCCAACGCAATCAGCCCTGCTGCTCGACCGCGACGGCAGAGCTTGGTGGGATCCGGAATAATGGCTCAGCTCAATTCTACGATCGAAGCAGTCACGGAGCGTATCCGTGTTCGTAGCGCCAAACGACGGCAGCGTTATCTCGATCTCATCAGCGCGCACGATGTCAGTAAGCCGGCGCGCTTGCGATTAGCTGAGGCTAACCAAGCGCACACAGCCGCTGGCTGCGCTGTGCAGGACAAAATGCAATTGCTCGGCGGCAAATGGCCATCGATCGGCATCGTCACGGCATACAATGACATGCTTTCGGCGCACGCGCCGTATGAGCGTTTCCCGGACATCATTCGCAAAGCGGCGCGGGAACGCGGCGCCATTGCGCAGGTCGCGGGCGGTGTGCCGGCGATGTGCGACGGCGTCACGCAAGGCTTCGAGGGCATGGAGCTCTCGCTCTTCTCGCGCGACGTGATCGCGCTTTCGACCGGTGTTTCGCTTTCGCACGCTACTTTCGATGCGACGCTATTGCTGGGCATCTGCGATAAAATCGTACCTGGCTTGCTGATCGGTGCGCTGCGCTTCCCATGGCTGCCGGCGATTTTCGTGCCGGGTGGGCCGATGCCATCCGGTTTGCCGAACAAGGAGAAGGCCGCGCGCCGGCAATTGTTCGCTGAAGGCAAGATCGGACGCGAGGAGTTGCTGCAGGTCGAGGCGGAGAGTTATCACTCGCCCGGCACCTGCACTTTCTATGGCACCGCGAACTCCAATCAAATGATGATGGAGCTGATGGGGTTGCATCTGCCTAATGCAGCCTTCGTCAATCCGAATACGCCGTTGCGTGATGCGCTCACGGTCGCAGCAACGCACCGTGCTGCTGAGATCACCGGCCTCGGTGACGACTATCGCCCCATCGGTCACGTGGTCGATGAGCGTGCTATCGTCAACGCCATCGTGGGCCTGATGGCGACGGGTGGTTCGACCAATCACTTCATCCATCTGCCGGCGATTGCGCTCGCGGCCGGCATAGAACTGCTCTGGGATGATTTCGGCGATGTCGCGCGTGTTACGCCGCTACTCGCCAAGATTTATCCCAACGGCGGCGCCGACGTGAACAATTTCCGCGATGCTGGCGGCATGGCGTTCGTGACGCGCGAGCTGCTCGGCGCCGGGCTTTTGCACGGCGAGATCCTCACCGTCTCGCGCGATGGCATGGATGGCCACACGCGCGACCCTGGGCTCGACGGCGATGCGTTGGTGTGGCGCAACGCGCCTTTGCTTCCCGGCGATGACACGATCGTGCGGCCGATGTCCGATCCGTTCAGCGCCACGGGCGGACTTGTTGTGATGAGTGGCGGCCTCGGGCGTGGCTGCGCCAAGACATCCGCCGTGGGCGCGCCGTTTCTCACCGTCGAGGCGCCCGCCGCCGTGTTCGCATCACAGGCGGAAGTGCAAGCGGCGTTTCGCGCCGGCGATCTCGACCGTGATTGCGTCATCGTCGTGCGCGGGCAGGGGCCGCGCGCCAATGGCATGCCGGAACTGCATAAATTGATGCCGTTGATGGGCGCATTGCAGGATCGCGGCTTCAAGGTGGCGTTGGTGACTGATGGGCGGATGTCGGGCGCTAGCGGCAAAGTGCTGGCGGCGATTCACGTGACGCCTGAGGCCGCCGAAGGCGGGCCGCTGGCAAAGGTGCGCAACGGCGATGTGATCCGTGTTGATGGCGAGCATGGCGCGCTGGACGTCGTGTCGCCGCCGGATTGGCGCGAACGTGCGCCTGCGCAGCTTGATCTTGCCGGCAATGCGCGCGGCATGGGGCGAGAACTGTTCTCGCTCTTTCGGCTGCACGCTTGTAGCGCTGAACGCGGCGGCTCCGCGTTTCCGGACTACGACCCGATCTAGCGCTCGCTTCTTTGCCGCAAGCGCTCCTCGAACGCCGCATCGCGGGGCGCAGGGGCAAATCCTTCGCCGACCGAGATTTTCATCTCGCGGTTTACACCGCCGCCCAATGGCACTGTCAGGTGCTCGACGGTTCGGAACACGCTGAAATCATCGGCCACGAACGGCAGGTAGCCGGGCTGCAGGTGCACCACCAAAACGCGCCCGCCTTCTTCCGTGCGCATCGGATCGCTGGCTTCAGCCGAATTGTGCGCTTCGCCGCGCAGCAGCCACATCCGCACCGGCGGCAAAGGCGCGCCTGCGCGGCGTGCGTGGCGCCAGTAATAGTTCAGCTCAAAGTAGGTCGCCCGGTCATCCACTAACACTGCGGTGAAAGGCTGTTCACCCGGCTGCGTCGCGGCGCGAAGCGCGATTTCTCTGGCTGTCTGCTCCCAAGCTTGCGCCGTACGCACGCCTTTTGCCTGATTTGCGATGGCGGGCATCGTCGTGATGATAACCGCAATCGCTATGCCGATCGCGGCATTGACGAAGTTGGCGCCGCCTAGCCAACGCCGGCCTGCGACGGTCGTGACCAGGCTGCCGGTCAGCCACACCACAATCGCGGGATACGCCACTGCCGCCCAATTCGCGTTGGCGCGCGACACGAAGGCGATGATCGAAATGAAGATGAAAGGCGGCAGAATGTAAGCGAGCAAGAACCTATCTTCGTCGGTGCGGTTTGCCTTTTGCCGCGCACGCCAAAGCGCCCAGATGAGCGCAAAAAAGATGATCGGCCCGAGAACGCCTGCTTGGCCGCCTAAGAATTCGACCAGCTCGTCGAAGTGGAACATGTCGCCAATGTCGAGGCTCGCGTTCGACGCTGTGTGTCGTGCTGTAGCGAAGCCGTTATTGACGTTCCAAATAATGTTGGGCGTCACGATTGCGGCTGCGATCAGGCTTGCGACCCAGGCGCGCCCGCCGCCCAGCGCAACACGCACGCTCGGGATACGCCAAGCGGCGAACGCCGTGCACACCACAAAGTAAAGCATCGCGTACTTTGCCAGTACGCCGAGCCCAAGGAAGACGCCGATCACGATGGCCCAGCTCATCGCGCGCGTGTTGACCATGCGCCACATTGCGTAGAGTGCTATGGTCCATAGCGGGAGCAGCACCGCATCAGTTGAGATCAGGCTTGAGCTGAAAAAGACGCCTGGAAGCAGCAGCCAGCCTAAACCCGCCCAGAAGCCTGCCCAAGCGCCATACATGCTCCGCGCCAACGCGTAGACAGCGCCGGCTGCAACCAGGTGCGCCAGGGGTGCGCCGAGGCGTACCGCCCATTCCGCATCGGTGCCGGTCAACGTTGTTGTCAGGCCGATCACCCACGCCACCATCGGCGGCTTGGTGAAATAGCCCCAGTCGAAACTGCGCGACCACATCCAGTACTGGGCTTCATCAAAATAGAGGCCGAGCGGGCTCTCGAATAGCGCCCATATCCGCACCGCGGTGAGCGCCAGCGCGACGGCGATAAACGCGATAGTCGCGCGGTCGATGGCGGCCCTGCCTGTCGTCATCTCGCTCTCGATTGTCCCCCGGGGCCTCATAGCGGAGCCGGGCCCGTGGCGCCAGAACGGCCACGCACTTGTGTAGCGGGCAAACTTGCCTATCTGCCGTCACCGGCATGCGCTAAGGAGCCGCCATGACGACGATTCCCGCCGAATGGCGCCCGCACAAGGCTATCTGGACTGGCTGGCCTTCCGCAGCCGATCTCTGGGGCGAAGATCTCGACCCGGCGCGCGCAGAGGTCGCAGCCATGATCCGTGCGCTCTGGGACAAGGGCGCTGGCGATAAGATGCGCGTGCTCGCGCATGGCCGCGAAGCGGAAGCGACGGCGAAGCTCGCGCTTGGCCAAGCGGCGGAAGTGATCCCTGGCGCGTTCGGAGACATCTGGTTTCGCGACAGCGGCCCGATCTTCACAAATGACGGCAAGGCCATCGGCTTTCGGTTCAACGGTTGGGGCGGCAAATACATATTGCCGCACGACGATGAAGTCGGCGCGCGCATCGCGCTGCTGGCCAAGGCTGAGTACAAGCAAAACGATTTTGTTCTCGAAGGCGGCGCCATCGAGATGGACGGCGAAGGCACTTTGCTGACGACGCGCCAATGCTTGCTGAACCCGAACCGGAATGCGCACTGGACTGAAGAGGGCGCCGAAGTCGCTCTAAAGAAGGCGCTTGGCATTGAGAAAGTGCTCTGGCTCGATGAGGGCCTGCTGAACGATCACACCGATGGCCACATCGATAACCTCGCGCGCTTCGTCGCGCCGGGAGTTGTGGTTTGCCAAGCGCCGTTCAGTCGCGACGATCCAAATCATGACGTCCTGGAAGAGATCGCGTTGTCGCTGAGCGCAATGCGCGACGCTGCCGGCCGCAAGCTGGAAGTGGTGCGGATTCCGTCCCCTGGCGCGGTCGAAGATGAAGATGGCGACGCGGTGCCGGCGAGCCACATGAACTTCATCATAGGCAATAGCACCGTCGTCGTGCCGATTTATTCTGGCAGCGGCGATGATGCGGTCAACGCGCTCGCGCCCCTGTTCCCGGATCGCAAGGTGGTTGGGATTTCCTCGCACGCTATCCTCACGGGCGGCGGCTCGTTCCACTGCATCACCCAACAGGAGCCGGCGTAATGGCGCGCACGATTTCAGTCGCCGCGATCCAGACGTCCTATGGCGAGGACATCAAGGCGAACATCGCGAAGACCGAAGGCTTCATTCGCGACGCCGCGAAGAAGGGCGCGCAAGTGATCTTGCCGTCGGAACTGTTTCAGGGGCCGTATTTCTGCACGACCCAGGAAGAGAAGTGGTTCGCGACCGCGTACGAGGCGAAGACGCATCCGTGCGTAAAAGCGCTTGAGCCGGTGGCGAAAGAGCTTGGCGTTGTCATCCCGGTTTCGATCTACGAGCGGGATGGACCGGCGTACTACAATTCGATTGTCATCCTCGATGCGGACGGCAAACAGCTCGGTGTTTATCGCAAGAGCCACATCCCTGACGGCCCCGGCTATCAGGAGAAGTACTATTTCCGCCCTGGGGATACCGGCTTCAAAGTTTGGGACACGGCGTTCGGACGTATTGGGGTCGGCATTTGCTGGGATCAATGGTTTCCAGAAGCCGCGCGCGCGATGGCGCTGATGGGCGCAGAAGTGTTGTTCTACCCAACAGCGATCGGCAGTGAGCCGCACGATTCATCGCTTGATACACGCGATCCGTGGCGGCGGGCGATGCAGGGCCATGCTGTGTCCAATGTGATCCCGGTGGTTGCGAGCAACCGCATCGGCGTCGAAGCCAGCGGGCAGAATTTCTATGGCTCAAGCCTCATCGCCGATCATCGCGGCGACCTGGTGCAGAGCTTCGAGCGTGCCGATGAGGGCGTGCTGGTGCATACATTCGATCTCGACTTCCTCGACCGCCACCGCGCCGCCTGGGGCTTCTTCCGTGACCGGCGCACGGAGTTTTATCGGTGATGGTGCAGCCGCTTCGTATCGACTTCATCTCCGACGTCGCTTGCCCTTGGTGCGTGGTTGGCTTGCGCTCGTTGCTGCAGGCGCTGGATGCGGTCGGCGACGAGGTGCGTGCCGAGATTCGTTTCCAACCGTTCGAGCTTAATCCCGATATGCCGCCGGAAGGCGAGAATACGTTTGAGCACGTGCAGAAGAAATACGGCTCAACGCCGGAGCGCTCCGCAGCGGCGCGTCAAGCGATCAAGGATAGCGGCGAGGCGCTTGGCTTTACGTTCAATTACGGCCCTGAGTCGCGCATCTGGAACACGTTCGATGCGCACCGTCTGCTGCATTGGGCCGGCCTTGAAGGCAGACAGCTCGAACTGAAGCAGGCCCTGTTCAAATCGAACTTCACGGACCAACGGCCAACGAACGATGCGGCGGCGCTGGCCGATGCGGTGAGCGAAGCTGGCCTCGATCCCGCCCGCGCGGTCGCGATTCTGGCGTCCGATGAGTTCGCCGAAGAAGTCCGCGCCGAAGAGCAACACTGGCGCGCCAACGGCATCAACGCGGTTCCGTCTGTCATCTTCAATGAACGCTGGTTGATCCAAGGCGGTCAGCCGCCCCAGGTGTTTGAGCAGGCAATCCGCGACATTATCAGCGGGGCGGCGCGACAAGCGTCTTAGCGCCGTCACGGACACGCGCATCGCCCCAAGCCAGTACGCGTCCGCCGCCGTTCGCATCGCCGCCTTCCCAGTTCACCACGCCGCCACCGGCGCCGGTGACGATCGGGATCAAGGCGGCAATATCGAACGGCTTTAGATTGTTCTCGATGACGCAGTCGATGTGGCCGGCTGCGAGCATGCAATAGGCGTAGCAATCGCAGCCGTAGCGCGTCAGCTTCGCTTCTTTGCGCACGCGCGCGAATGCATCCGCTTCGGCGCCGTTGAAAAGGTACGGATCGGTCGTCGAAAGCGTGGCTTCGCTTAAGCCGGTGCAATCGCGTACGCGCAACGCCTTCGTCTCGCCGCCAGCGGTGACGTTCGCCCCATCCATCCATCCACGATAGCGTTCATCGAGATAGGGTTGGTCCATTACGCCGAGCAGCGGCCGCCCGTCGTGATAGAGCCCGATCAGCACGCCCCAGGTTGGGAGCCCGGAGATAAACGCGCGCGTGCCGTCGATCGGGTCGAGAATCCACTGGTAGCCTTCGCTGGCGAGAGTCCCGCCGTATTCTTCACCGAGAATGCTGTGCTCGGGAAATCCACGCTCAATCAAAACCCGCATCGCGCGTTCCGATGCTTGATCCGCTTCCGTCACCGGATCGAAACGCCCGCCGCCTTTGTCTTCGCACACGTGCGGCGCGCGGAAGAACGGCAGGATCGCCGTTCGCGCCGCATCAGCGAGCGCGTCGGCGAAAGCGAGCAGGCGAGGGAGGTCGTGCGTGGCCATGCGTTTACTATAGCCGCGATTTTGCGCTTCCGCGCAAACGAAGACGGGCCCGCCGCGAGGCGAGCCCGTTCCCCTGAATCAATCGAAGCGATTATTAGGCCGCGTCGGTGTTTTCGTCTTGCAGCGCCTTCGCGAGGTCGAGAAGGCGGCGGCGCGGACGTTCACCGAGCTTGTAATAAGCGCGGATCAGTTCGAGCGTTTCTTTCTGGCTGAGCACATCGGCCGCGATCAGATCGCGGTCGTTGGCCGGCGCGCCCGGCGTGGCCGGGGTTGCGGCGGCCTGCAAGCCTTCGAAGAAATAGTTGACCGGCACGTTCAGCGCGACGGCGAGTTCGTAAAGACGGCTCGCGGTCACGCGGTTGGCGCCGCATTCGTATTTTTGGATCTGCTGAAAGCGGATGCCAATGGACTCGGCCAGCTGTTGCTGGGTCAGGCCCAAGAGCCGGCGACGGCGGCGGAGCCGCTTGCCGACATGGAGGTCGATGGCGTTAGCCATGGTGGAGCGCCCTTAGTTCACGGCGGTGTCCCCCATGGGCCCGCCTTATGCCCTGGAGTGGAGAGCATGAGACGTGCCACGCATCCGTGACGCGAATTGCGCCGTGTTAAGATGCGTTCAGCCTTTCAAGGTACGCGCCAAGCGAAAACTGAACCGAAACGGCGCGCTGGCGTTTGGTAAACGCGCACCGCCACGGTTTCGTCATGGCATGGCCGCGCGCGGCGCACGTTCAGTGGCGAGAACTTCGCGCTCAACGAGGTATCAAATGAAGATCCGCGCTCTCTTGCTGGTTTCACTCTTCGCGCTCAGCGCGTGCGCGTCCGCCCAGCGCACCTTCAGCTACAACGGCGGCATGCCTGACGCCGACGTGCGCGTCGGCACGGATCGCTACCAAGTCTGGTTTCACGACCGGGATCAGACCGTGCTCGTGCTGCGCGGCGAGCCGCGGCCGCTGGGCCAGCTGATGGCGCAGAACGTCACCGTTTACGCTAACGATGCTTCGCCTGGGATTTTGTGGTGGGGCCAGGCCGCCAACGCCGTGCTGCGACCGATCGGCTGCTACGCAACTGAAGTGACGGGCTCGGATCAGATGCGCGAGATCCAGTACACCTGCCCGCAGCCGGTTGATGTGAATGCTGCGGTTGCGCAGCGCCGCGAGGAATGGCGGCGCGGCGTAAACGTGGAAGCGCCTCAGGGCTGATCTCAGTCTAACCAAGATTATATTTTACGCCCGTAGCTGGTGTGCTACATATGTAGCATGATGCGAACGGGAGCCGCCAATGGCGCAGCCGCCGCGACCCTCTGGGTCCGAACTGAAACTGCTGCGTGCGCTATGGAGCGCCGAGCGGCTAAGCGCCCGCGAAATCCAGGACGCGACAGCTAGCAGCACCAAGTGGTCCTATTCCGCAACGCGCACGACCCTTGACCGGATGGAGGAGAAGGGGCTCTTAAATGTCGCGCTCGTGCACGGCATCAAGACCTATGCCGCCGCTCATTCAAAGCTCGCCGTGCTCGCGCTGCTCGCGCAGGACTTCGCCCGCAACGTGCTCGATTCGGATACGCCCCTGCCAGCAGCGGCGTTCGCGAACAGTAAGTTGCTCGATGCTGACGAAATCGAAGATCTTCAGCTTCTGCTCGATTCGCTGAGCGACGAAGGCGAAGACCAATGAGCGCGGCAATCGCCGTGCTTGGCGCTTTGTTTTTCGCGCCATTGATATGGTCGGCCGTCGTGGCGCTGACGCGGCGCGGTGCTGTTGGTTGGCGGGCCGGTGAGACGTTACATGACAAGCACGAGAAAGCTGTGCTGGCGGTGATGCTGGCGCCCATCGCCTTTGGCGCGTTGTTGCTCGCGTTGCCTGGCGAAACATTTGCTGTAGTTGTGCCGCCATTGTTGGATTTTGTGGAGT
The DNA here is from genome assembly GCA_034439495.1 of Terricaulis sp. Classification (GTDB taxonomy): domain Bacteria; phylum Pseudomonadota; class Alphaproteobacteria; order Caulobacterales; family Aquidulcibacteraceae; genus Vitreimonas. The sequence continues at coordinate 60,905 of JAWXAM010000080.1, forward strand.
TTGCAGCGAACACGAGTGAGGCCGGGCTAGCCGTCAGCGCCTCGTCACCCCCGATCGATTGGTTGTTCTTCCTCAGCGCGTTGTTGTTCGTGCTTTATGTGGCCGGTGTTGCGCGATTTGCGGCGCCGTTGATCGCCGCGCATTTACGTTTACGCGCATGGTCGGCGTCGGCGCGACCGCATCCCGACCTGCGCGACGTTTATATCTCCGATCTGGCGGAGACGCCGCTTGCGATATCTAAGAAGCGCTTGCTCTTTCCGCGCGCGCTTATGGAAACGCTGTCGCCCACGCAAGTTAGCCTGGTCGTAGATCACGAGCGTCATCACCACTCGCGGGGTGATGTTGTGTTCTATGCGGCGTTGTCGTGGATTGAGGCTTTGCTGTGGTTCAATCCGTTTGTTCGCACGCAGACTCGCAACTGCCGCCTTGCGGCCGAGCTTGATTGCGACGCGGCCGTGACGGCAGCGGCGCCGGAACTGCGCCGCACCTACGCGCAAACTTTGTTGCTGGTTTTAAAGCATGGCGCCGGGAGGGCAGTGCGGTGCGCACCGGCGGTCTTCTCGCACAAAACTGTGGGAGAACATCGAATGAGAATTCTGCAGATCATGAAAAGTGACGCCGGAGCGCGCAAGCGCACGCCCTGGCTCGCTTATGCCGCAGCGCTAGCTCTGATCACGCCGTTGGGGGCCGCGCAACTGGCGCTGGCGCAATCGAGTGGCGGGGGAGGTGATACATTCGTCGCTGTCGCGCCGTCGCCGATCAGTACGTCTCCTGTGTTTAACGCCGATGCCTTCACTCATCGTCCTGTGCAAGGGAGGGTCACCGGCATATACGGCGCTCGGCCGGACGCCTTCACTGGCGAGATGTCGTTCCACCCTGGCGTCGATATCGCAGCACCTATGGGCGCACCGGTGATCGCGCCCGCGAATGGACGCGTCATCCGCGTCACGACGAATTCCGACTACGGCAAGATGATCGAGATCGATCACGGAGATGGCTTTGCGCTGCGCTACGCACACCTAAGCGCGTTCGATGTCCGTGATGGAGATTCTGTTCAGGCCGGCCAGGTCATTGGCCGTGTTGGCAATAGCGGACGCAGCTCCGGCACCCACCTTCACATCGAAGTTTGGCTCAACGACAGAGCCCTGGATCCGCGGATGGTGCTTGATCTGCCTGCCGAAGAGTAGGCGTTAGCCCGCTTCCTTCGCGCGCGCGGCTTTCTTGCGCTCGTTAGGGTCGAGGTGCGCTTTGCGGATGCGGATCGCGGCGGGCGTGACTTCCACCAGTTCGTCGTCCTCGATCCAAGCCATGGCTTGCTCAAGCGTGAGGCGGCGGGGCGGCGTCAGGCGGATAGATTCATCTTTACCGGACGCGCGCACGTTGGTGAGCTTCTTGCCCTTCAACGGATTCACGTCGAGATCTTCGCCGCGCGAATTTTCGCCGATGATCATGCCTTCATAGACGTCCTCGCCATCGGCGATGAACATTTGGCCGCGATCTTCGAGATTCCAAAGCGCGAAGGCGGTCGATTGGCCTTTGTCGTTGGAGATCAGCGCGCCGTTGCGACGGCCCGGGATTTCGCCCTTCCACGGCGCCCATGCGTGAAAGAGGCGGTTCATGACGCCTGAGCCGCGCGTGTCGGTGAGGAATTCGCCGTGATAGCCAACCATGCCGCGCGCCGGCGCGTGCATGACGAGGCGCGTCTTGCCGCCGCCTGACGGGCGCATGTCCTGCAGTTCGGCTTTGCGGATGCTCATCTTCTCGATGACGACGCCTGTATATTCATCGTCAACGTCGATGACCACTTCTTCGATCGGCTCCAACGTTTGGCCGTTTTCGCTGCGGATCAGCACCTTCGGGCGTGAGAGCGAAAGCTCGAAGCCTTCGCGGCGCATGGTTTCCACCAGCACGCCCAGCTGCAATTCACCGCGGCCCGCGACTTCGTATGCGTCCTTGTTGGCCGTTTCGGTCACGCGGATGGCGACGTTCGATTCAGCTTCGGCCAGCAAGCGCGCGCGGACGACGCGGCTCTGCACTTTATCGCCAGCGCGGCCGGCGAGGGGAGAGTCGTTGATCGACACGGTGATCGCCAGAGTCGGCGGATCGATTGGCGTTGACGGAATTGGTTTTGCAAGCTCTGGCGAGCCGATCGTGTCGGCGACGGTGGTTTCGACTAGGCCCGCAATGGCGATGATGTCGCCCGCTTCGGCGCTTTCGACCGGCACGCGCTTCAAGCCACGGAACGAGAGCAGCTTGGTGAGGCGGCCCTTTTCGATCTCTTTGCCTTCGCGGGTGATGGCGCGCACCGGATCGCCGACTTTCACGCGGCCAGCTTCGACGCGGCCCGTCAGCATGCGGCCGAGAAACGGATCCGAGTCGATCATCGTCACGAGGAACGCGAACGGCTCATCCTTGCGCGTAATCGGTTCGGGATCGGGCACGTGGCGCACGATCAGTTCGAACAGGGGGGTAAGGTCCTTGTTCTCAGCGGCCATGTCCGTCTTCGCCCAGCCTTCTTTGCCGGATGCGTAGAGGATCGGGAAATCGGCTTGCTCATCGGTGGCGCCGAGCGCGAGGAAGAGTTCGAAAATTTCATTCAGCGCTTTGTCGGGATCAGCGCTGGCGCGATCGACCTTGTTCAGCACCACCATCGGGCGCAGGCCGCGCTTCAACGCTTTCGACAGCACGAACTTGGTTTGCGGCATCACGCCTTCGGAAGCGTCGACGAGCAGCACGCAACCATCGACCATGCCCAAGATGCGTTCGACTTCGCCGCCGAAGTCAGCGTGGCCGGGCGTGTCGACGATATTGAGACGCCAGTCGTCACCCCAGAGGATCGAGGTGCACTTGGCGAGAATGGTGATGCCGCGCTCGCGCTCCTGATCGTTGGAGTCCATCGCGCGCTCGGCGTGGGCTTCGTTGGCGCGGAAGGCGCCGCCTTGGACGAGCAGCTGATCAACCAGGGTTGTCTTGCCGTGGTCGACGTGTGCGATGATCGCGAGGTTGCGGAGGCGCTCGGCCATGAAATTGGGCTTTCGGTGAGGTGACGGCGGGTTCTGCACGGCGAAGGCGCCTGCTTCAACGGCAGCGGTGTGGATTCCTTAAGCAAGACCCATCCGCCAGTGCATGTGTGCATGTGCAATATGGGATGCTTGTCCAGAAAACGTAATCTAAACCGTGCTTTACTGCAACTCTCGAAAACGTGACGCTGTGTTCACCTTGCAAATTGCTGCAGTGCGGAATAAGTTTGCCGTGTTGCGGAGTTTCGCGATCCCGCATCCGCCCTATCGGGCGTTTCCTCCCTATTATGACTTTCGCCGCCGGCCACAAGCCGGCGGCTTTTTCTTTGCGGCCGGCTTTTTGGACTTGGGCCCTCCCAGCAGATAAGGCCTGCCCGGATGATCCTATCCGTCTGCATCCTGGCTCTGGCGCTCGCCGCTGACGCTTTTGCAGTATCGCTCTCGCAAGGCGTGGTGACGCGTGAGCGGCCACACGCAACTGCGTTAATGCTCGGCGGCGCTTTCGGTCTCGCGCAAGGGATCATGCCGCTGGTTGGCTGGTCCGCTGGTCTTGTGATGACGGCGGCGATCGCCGCGTTCGATCACTGGATCGCCTTTGGCGTACTCGCCTTTCTCGGCGTGAAGCTCATCCATGAAGGGCTGAAAGGTGAGGGCGAGGCTGCCGCCAAGCGCGTCACCGGTTGGGGCATTCTTGTTTTGGCGCTTGCAACCAGCATCGATGCGGCGGGCGCTGGCCTTGCGTTCAGCGCTATGGACGTGAACCCATTCTTTGCTGCTGCGGTGATTGCAGTGATCACCGCTTTCTCATGCGCAGGCGGCGTCTATCTCGGCCGCGCCGTGGGCACAAAACTCGGTAGCACGGCCGAACTCGCCGGCGGCGCCGCCCTCATTGCGATCGGCGTAAAGATATTGCTGGACCACGGCGCCTTTACCGGCGTGTGAAGCTTAGACCAGGCTCTCGTGCAACGCAGCCGCGCTCAGCGCTTCCGCCAAGCGCGCCATGTCTGCCCGCACGCGCATATAGCCGTTGGTGCGTTCCAGCGTGCGTTCATCGACATAAAGCCCGCGATTGATCTCGATCTGCAACGCATGCACGCCTGAGATCGGCCGGCCGTATGTTTGCGTGGTGTGGCCGCCGGCAAACGGTGTATTGCGCGCAACGCGATAGCCTGAGCGACGCAATGTTGCTTCCGCCAAGGCTGTCACTGACGGATGGCACGACGCGCCAAAGCGATCGCCGAGCACGACGTCCGGCGCATGCGCGCCGCGCGAATTATTCGGCATCGAATGGCAATCAATCAGCACGGCGCAGCCGAACGCCGTCTTGTTCTCCGCCAACAGGCTTTGCAGCACGGCGTGATAGGGGCGATGCACGGTTGCGATCCGCCGCTCGGCTTCGTCGAGCGAAAGCTTACGCCGATAGATGTTTTGCCCGTCGCCGCTAATCCGCGGGATGGCGCCTAGCCCGGCCTGCACCCGCGCGGACGAAAGATGCGGCGAGTGCGGTGGCCGCTCATCGAACATCTCGGGATCGAGTTCGCTCGGATCACGGTTAAGATCGACATAGGCCCGCGCAACCGAGGCGGTGAGGACGCAGGCGCCATGCGCTGCAGCGCCGGCAAACAATTCATCGACGTACGCATCTTCAGAGCGACGCAGGCTGATCAGACTGACCCGCGAGTCCGCCAAGAGCTCCGCCGGATAGCGCCGGCCGCTGTGTGGGGAGGCGAAAATGAGCGGTGTCGTCCGCCGCAACGGTTCGATCAGCACGAACGGCGGCTCGGCCCCCCGCTCGGGCTGACCGGCGCTTTCCGCAACGGCCTGCGTCGCGCCCTGACCGTGATCCGTCGGGTCCATTTTGTAATGTTCGCTTTCGTCGGCGTGGCCGTCAACGTTTACACATGCTTACCGGCTGTTGGTGACGGTTCAGCCGGCCTTTACCCGATCTGTGCTAAAGGCTACCGGTTTAGAGGGGCCGGAACTTCCGGAGCTGCTGCGGTATGGCGCGAATTCTACTTGCTGAAGACGATGACGCGCTCCGGGGCTTCCTGGTGTCGAGCCTTTCGCGCGCTGGTCACGACGTCACCGGCTACGGCGATGGCGACTCCGCCTGGGAAGCGCTTGAGCACGGCTCGTTCGACCTGCTTCTGACTGACATCGTCATGCCCGGCCTCGATGGCATCGAACTCGCCCGCCGCGGCGCCGAGGCCGATCCAGCTATGAAGATTGTCTTCATCACGGGCTTTGCGGCGGTCGCGCTGTCCGCGCAAAGCCAGGCGCCAAAGGATGCGAAGGTGCTTTCAAAGCCCTTCCACTTGAAGGATTTGGTTGTCGAGATCGAGCGCGTGATCGCCGCCGCTTAGTCGGACGCCCACATACGCATCAAATTGTTGCGTACCGCCTCAAGGCGTACGCGGTTATCCCACTTCATCGCCAAGCCTTCGAGCGCTGAGACTTCGCTCAGCTCATAAAGCACCGTTCGCCGGGCCTCGTCCGCGACCAGGCTTTGAATGAACGTCACCGAGACCAGCCGCTCACCTTTCGTCACCGGCGCGACCTGATGTAGCGTCGTCGAAGGATAGAAGATCGCCGTGCCAGGCCGGCCCTTAACCTTCACAGTCTCGGTGCCGAGGTGGATCAAAAGCTCGCCCCCCTCATAGGCGTCCGGCTCCGACAGGAAGACCGTGGCTGAGACATCCGAGCGCAGCGTGCCTTGGCTGACCGCCACGTAGGCGCTGTCGGCGTGGGCGCCGTACTGCATGCCTGGACCATAGCGGGCCAGCATGGGCGGAGCGATGCGCTTGGGGAGGGCAAAGTCGCGAAACGGTCGTGACGCGCCGAGCGCGGCCATCACGATGTTGGAGCTTTCCGCATAGAGCGGGCTCTTGGGGTCGGCCTGCTGGTTGATCTTGGTCTCGTTGGCGGGGTTGGACGCCCGGCCATCGACGAAGTTCAACTCGCCCGCCAAATCGCGCAGCCGCGTAATGTCGCGCGACGCCAGCATGTGTTTGGTTTCGAGGAACATCGGGCCTTGCGCCCTTCCGCGCTCTGTACCCTAACAGCCCAGCGTTCTCTGACTACGGAAATCGACCCCGCTTGCATCTGGCCCAGGGAAACCGCTATAGCGGCGGTCCCGTGATTGTCGTTTCCGTGTTCTCACGGGGTCGGGCGCGTAGCTCAGCGGGAGAGCACCACGTTGACATCGTGGGGGTCACAGGTTCGATCCCTGTCGCGCCCACCAGCCTTCGCGCTAGACGCTTCGGCTGGTGCATTCATCGCGGCGCCGAGCCGCTTCGCCGCATCGCAGCAAATTTCCTGATGACAAAACGCGTCGCCTGAGCTAGTGAACTCTTGCGCCGATTTGATGCTCAGCTTGCGGGCGCGTTATAAATACAGCTAAAGAGAAGAGCAGTATGTCCTTCGGGACGCTGCTTCTTTGCCCGCAAGCGCCTGTTTCAATTCGACGTTGGACGAATTTGAAAGGCGTGCGTCATGGCTTTTGAAGCCCCACATCCTCAGCAAATCAGCAGCGATAGCGACGATTTTTGTCTGCCCGGCTTGGAAGTGCAGCATGAGTTGCTGCTCTCACTAAAGCGCTGGCAAAGCGCGGCGACGATCCTTCAGCGCCTGTCAGATGAGGGCGCGGAAGTCTATGCGCTCGCGCTCAATCCGCAGGCGGGCGGCTACGTGTTGAGATGCAAAGTGCGTGCGATCTCGCCGTTGCGCGCGCGCGCTTTTGTAGCCGACCTCGGCGTGCTGGCCGTTGGCGCAGCGTGTGTGGAACACTTCATTCTCGCAAAGGCGCCCGCTCATGCTGGCGCTTAAGCGCGCATCGTATCGCGCGGCAGACGGCGAAGACGCGCTTCTGCCGATTCCGGCCGAATTTCGCTGTGAAAGCGGTGATGCGCTGCCTGATGCGCATATTCGCGCGCGCCTGTACGGTGAGCTCGACGCGCCGCTGATCGTTGTCGCTGGGGGCATCTCTGCCGGCCGTCACCTCCATGAATGGTGGCCCGACCAAGTGGGTACGTCTGCGGCGATCGACCTTGGCCGTTACGCCGCCCTCGGCTTTGATTTTGCGCCGCTTGCGGATGCGCACGTCCGGCTTTCGCCTCTGGATCAGGCAAGGCTCATTGCATTGACGCTTGATGCGCTGGGAGTGTCGCGGATTGCAGCGTGGGTCGGCGCATCTTATGGCGCGATGGTGGGCCTCGCCTTTGCGGCGCACGCGCCGGAGCGTGTTGAAAAGCTCTGCATCATCTCGGCGGCGCACAAGCCTGCTGCATTGTCGCGCGCCTGGCGCGGCGTGCAACGGCGTATGCTTGAGTTCGCCATCGCTCATGGCGATGCGGAGCAGGGCCTCTCGCTTGCGCGCCAACTGGCGATGATCACGTATCGCAGCGCCGACGAGTTCGAGCAGCGTTTCCCTGGCGCCATCGAGAGCGACGGTCGCTCAGCGCTAGATCGTTACCTCGTCGCGCGGGGCGATGCCTACGTTCAGTCCATGGCGCCGCAGCGTTGGCTCTCGCTCAGTGAATCAATTGATCGCCATGCCGTAGATCCGTCTCGGATTCGTGCGGCCGTCACGCTGGCCGCGTGCCCTACGGATCAGATCGTGCCGCTCGCCGACATCGAATCGCTTGCCCGGCAGCTGCCCAATCTCAGCGCAGTGCATGAAGTCCCGTCGCTCTACGGCCATGACGCATTTCTGAAAGAACCGGCGCGCATCGCCGCCATCATCAAATCGTGCCTGGAGGGCGCTTGAAATGACTCAGTTTGACGAAACCATCCTCTGCAGCGCGGGCATAAACGATGACGCCGCGCACGGCGCAGTCATTCCGCCGCTCTACCTCTCGGCCAATTACAGCTTTGACGGCTATGGCGGCAAGCGCGCTTATGACTACACGCGCTCGGGAAATCCAACCCGTGACGTGCTCGGCAAGGCGCTCGCGGCGCTTGAAGGGGGCGCTGGCGCAGTCGTGACCAGCTCGGGCATGTCGGCCGTCGACCTCGTGCTCAACCTTCTGCCTGGCGGCGCGCGCGTGGTTGCGCCGCACGATTGCTATGGCGGCACCTGGCGTCTCTTCACCGCCCGCGCCGCAAAGCGCGCCATCGAAATCGTGTTTGTGGATCAGGGCGATGCTGACGCGCTCGCTGCTGCGCTTCCAGGCGCGGCGCTTGTGTGGATTGAGACGCCCAGCAATCCGCTGATGCGCGTGGTGGATATTGCCGCTATCGCCGCCAGCGCAAAAGCCGCCGGCGCGCGTGTCGCGGTCGACAACACGTTTCTCTCGCCTGCCTTGCAAAAGCCCATAGCGCTCGGCGCCGACTTTGTTGTCCACTCAACGACCAAGTATCTCAATGGGCATTCCGATGTCGTTGGCGGCGCAGTGATCGCTGCTAATGTAGAGGACGCGCAGCAGCTGACATGGTGGGCAAACTGTACCGGCGTTACCGGCTCGCCGTTCGATGCTTGGCTCACGCTACGTGGCCTGCGCACTTTAAGCGTCCGTATCAAGCGCCAAGCTTGCACGGCGCACCGTGTAGCGGAGGCGCTTGCCGCACATCCGCGCGTCCGGAAAATCTACTATCCCGGCCTCACAACCCATCCGAGTCACGACATTGCGGCGCGTCAGCAGATCGGGTTCGGCGCCATGCTGAGCTTCGAGCTTGAAGGCGACGAGAGCGATGTTCGCGCGCTGCTCGCCGGTCTTCATCGCTTCACTCTGGCGGAATCGCTTGGCGGCGTCGAAAGCCTGATCGCCCACCCGGCGAGCATGACTCATGCTTCGATGACTTCCGAAGCGCGCCGCGCCGCGGGCATCGACGACACGCTCTTGCGCATCTCGATTGGGCTCGAGCATGAGGAAGATCTATTGGCCGATCTTTTGCACGCGCTAGATGCCCTAGAGTCGCGTGGCCAAGTGGTGCAGGCGTTCGCACATCGCTGAAGCGGCGTCTGAAAGTGGGGCGATGACGGTGAAGTGGTTCGCGCCTTCGATCTCTTCGTAGCGCGTGCGCACACCCGCTTCGCCCCACCGCTCGACGATCGTGTAGCTTTGGCGCAAATATTCGCTGCTCTCATCTCCGCCGACGACAGCGTCCAGGATTTTGCCCTTCGGCGCTGGCCAAAGCAGGGGGCTTTGCGCCGCCGCCTCACGATCACCGAGTTGCAGCGCAGTGTTGGGGCTCGTCGGGATGAGCGGCGCGAGTTCGAAGAGGCCCGAGATCGCATACGCGGCTGGAACATGCGTTTCTGTCGCGAGTAGGCATGCGGCCAGGTGCCCGCCCGCCGAATGGCCGCTGGCGATGACTGCCGCGTTGGTCTCGCGGTGCAGGCTCACGCATGCGGTGCGCATTTGCCCAACGATATCGCCCACGCTCACGCTCGGGCACAGATCATAACTCGGCACGGCAACGCTGACGCCGAGCGAGTTGAGGCCAATCGCCATGTGGCTGAAGAAGGCTTTGTCCAGCGCCTGCCAATAGCCGCCGTGGATGAACATCACCGCCGGCCCGGCGCCGACCTCGAACAAATCGAATGTGTGCCGCTCGCCCGCGCCATAAGCGATCACGCGCGGCGGATGCGCCTCTCGGTACGCGGCGCTTTCACGCGCCCAGCTTGCAATGATCGCCGGATGCTCCGGCACGCGGGCGCGGTTATTGTATTCTTTCTCGAGATCGAGGCTCATTCCGAGTCAGGATAATCGAAGCCCGGCCATTTCGAGCCGTAGAGCTGATAGCCGAGGATCGTGTAGGTCTGCGCCACGTTCGGGTGCGCACGGATCGTCTCGGTGACGACGCCTTGGATGGTGTTGAGATCCGGATGCTCAATCCGGACCAGCAAATCCCACTCGCCCATGATTGAGTAGATATCCATGATCTTGTCTGAGCCGTCGCGCAGCGCGTTGCCGACTGCCTCCGGGGTCGCGCCCTGCACGCGGACAAACGTGAAAAGGCTATGGTCTGCCATGATAATCTCCTGCGCTAAGTTTAGCGCGGCAGTACCGCCGTTGTCTCTATCTCGATGAGCGCCGCGTCCTCAATCAGCGCTTTCACCTCGACGACGGCCATCGCCGGATAGTTCTTGCCCATCTTCTCGCGCCAAGTCGCGCCGATCGCAGCGAGCGACGCGAGATAGTCGCGTTTGTCCGTGATGTACCAGGTCATCCGCGCCACATGCTCCGGTCCGGCGCCCGCTTCGCGTAGCACCGCGAGCGTGTTGTCCAAAGTCTGCGCGAATTGCGCGGCAAGTGTCGTCGCCTCGAACACGCCAGCAGGCGTCCAGCCGATCTGCCCGGCGACAAACACGATGCGGCCATCCGCCTCGATGCCGTTCGCATAACCCCTCGGCCGCGGCCAACCATCGGGCAAGAGCGTCCTCATGCGATCTCCGCGAACTTGGCGATCGCCGCGCGGAGCTCGGTCGGCCAAGGCTCGGCTTTCATGCCGGCGAGATCGGTGAACACCAAAGTCTGATCGAACCGCGCCACCGCGCGATCGCCAACGACTGCGAGATGCTTCAACTCCAACGACGCATTGCCCAGCGCTTCTACGCCCAAGCTCTGCTTCAGCCGATCGCCCATCCGCACCGGCGCCACGAACTCGCTTTCGAGCCGCACCGTCGGCAGGCCTTTGCGTTGATCGATATGCAAAGTCTTGAAGTCAAACCCTAGGCTCGCAAACCAATCTTCGACCGTTTCGTTCACCAGCGCGAAGAAGCGCGGATAGAACATGATGCCCGCCGTGTCGCAGTGCTCGAAGCGGACGATGATTTCGCGGGTAAACGGATTCATGTGATCTCGCGGAGTTTGAAGCGCTGCAGTTTGCCCGTATGCGTCTTCGGCAGTTCGGCGACGAACGCAACCGCGCGGGGATATTTGTAAGGCGCTATCGTCTGCTTGACGTGATCCTGCAGGTCGCGTTCGCTCACGCTGACGCCCGGTTTGAGCACCACGAACGCTTTGACGATCTGGCCGCGCTCGTCGTCTGGAGCGCCAATCACCGCGCACTCCGCCACCGCATCGTGCGTGAGCAGGGCGTTCTCCACTTCCGGTGCGCCGATATTGTAGCCGGCCGAAATGATCATGTCGTCGGCGCGCGCGACGTACCAAAAATAGCCGTCTGCATCGCGCCGGTAGAGATCGCCGGTCACGTTCCAACCATTGACGACATAATTGCGCTGCCGTTCGTCGGCGAGATAGCGGCAACCGGTCGGGCCTTTGATCGCGAGCCGCCCTTCGCCTTCGCCCTCGAACGGCTGATCGTTTTCATCGAACAAAGTCGCCTCATAACCAGGCACGGCTTTGCCCGTCGCGCCGGGGCGAATGTCGACGCCGCTTGCAGAGATGAAGATATGGATCATCTCGGTTGCGCCGATGCCATCGATGATACGGATTCCGGTGCGCTCGAACCACTGATCCGACGTCGCCTTCGGCAAATGCTCGCCGGCCGACACGCACGTGTGCAGCGACGTGAGCTTGCTAAAATCCTGCTTCATCAGGGCGCGATAGCCGGTGGGGGAGGTGAAGAGCGTTGTGGCTTTGTGTTGTGCGATCGTGTCCGCGAGCACATCGAAGCCGGGTTTCGGGCAAACCACGGTCGCCGCGCCGACACTCGCCGGGAACACGACGCCGGCGCCAAGGCCGAACGTGAACGCCAAAGGCGGCGTGCCGATGAACACGTCCGTCGCGTTCGGCTTCAGCACATGGCGCGAAAACGTCTCGGCCATGGCGGCAATGTCGCGATGAAAGTGTACGCAGCCTTTGGGTTTGCCCGTGGTGCCTGAGGTAAATGCGATCAGCGCCGGATCGTCGGCGGCAGTGGACGCTGCGGCGAAGTTGTCTGGCGCATTGACCATGCGCCGCTCCAAATCGTCGGCATAAATGATGTGTTGCAGCGACGGCGCATCCTGCTGTGCTTGCTCCAGTTCCGCGGCGAGATGCACGTCGACAACGGCATGGGAGATCTTCGCTTTGTCTAAAATCACGGCGAGCTCATGCGCGCGCAGCATCGGCATCGTCCCCACGGCGACGCCGCCCGCGCGCAGAATCCCCCACCACACCGGGATGGAGAGCGGTGTGTTGGATGCGTGAACCAGCACGCGATTGCCCGGTTCAAGGCCGAAATCGCGCGTTAGCACATCCGCCATGCGACAGGCGTTGCGAAGCAGATCGTTGTAGGTAAGCGCGCCCGATGAAAGCAGAACTGCGTTTCGGTCGCCCTGCCCGTTCACAATCGCTGCATCCAGAATGCCGCTCACATTATAGCGTTCGGGAAACTGCAGCTCCGGCAGCGTAAAGCGCAGCTCAGGCCATTCATCGCGCGGGGGGAGATGGTCGCGCACGAAGGTGTCGACGTGTCCCGTCATTTCAATCGCCCTCGAACACCGGCTTCTGCTTCTCCGCGAACGCTACATAGGCGCGCTCGAAATCCCTGGTCTTCATGCAGATCGCTTGCGCCTGCGCTTCCGCTTCCAGGGCCTGTTCCAGGCTCATGTTCCATTCCATGTTGAGTTGATTCTTGGTCATGGAATGCGCAAACGCTGGGCCGTCCGCCAGATCGCGCGCGAACTTGAGGGCTTCCGGCAACGGCGCTTCGACAACGCGATTGTAGAAACCCCAAGCCGCGCCTTCCTCTGCGCTCATGCTGCGACCGGTGTAGAGCAACTCGCTCGCGCGCCCGTGGCCGATGATGCGCGGCAGGATCGCGCACGCGCCCATGTCACAGCCAGCAAGGCCGACGCGTGTAAATAGGAAGGCGGCTTTTGCATTCACGGACGCGAAGCGAATATCGCTCGCCATCGCCATGATCGCGCCGGCGCCGGCGCACACGCCTTCGACGGACGCCACAACCGGCTGCGGGCAGGCGCGCATCGCTTTGACAAGGTCGCCAGTCATGCGCGTGAACCGCATCAACTCGGGCATCGTCATCTTTGTCAGAGGCGCGATGATGTCGTGCACATCGCCGCCAGAGCAGAAATTACCGCCGGCACCCGTGACGACAACAGCGCGGCAATCCTCTGCATAGCTCAAGCGGCGAAACAGATCGCGCAGCTCAGCATAGCTCTCGAACGTCAGCGGGTTCTTCCGCTCCGGCCGGTTCAAAGTCAGCGTCGCGACGCGGTCGGCGACGCTCCACAGGAAATGCCCGGCGCGGTAATCAGCGCTTTTCCATGCATCGTCCATCATGGCGCGGCTCCTCCCTTGGTCAGCTTGCGGCGGATCGACGATTTCGCGCCATCGAGCAGCTGCGTCAGCTTTTGTTTGTCGGCTTGCGTCAGCTCGCGCAGCAGCGCGTCAACGCAAGCCGCGTGCGCCTTGGCCATCTGCTTGAATACGCCTTCGCCTCGGCGCGTCAACCGCACCCGTTGCACGCGGCGATCGTTCGCGTCCGCTTCGGTTTCGATCAGGCCGTCAGCGGAAAGCCGTGTTCGCAACTGCGTAATGTTGCCGTTCGAGACGAGCAGGAATTGCGAGACTTCGCCAAGCGTGAGCGCGCCATGGCGATCCAGCGCCGAAAGAAAATCAAACCGCGCAATGGTGGAACCAAATTTCGCACGCATGAGGGCATCCACCTCACGCTCGATCAATCGGCCCGTCGTGAGCAAGCGCAGCGATAGTCGCGCGGAGTCTTGCGCGATGCTCAAATTTCCCCGCCGCTCATCGGGATTGCCGCGCCGTTGGTCGCAGCCGCGCCGTCGCTGCACAGCCACGCAATCGCGCTCGCCACTTCATCCGCCGTGATGAAACGCCCTTGCGGATTGCCCGCGTAGAGCATCGCCCGCGCTTCATCTTCGCTGAGCTTGGTCTTGCTTGAAATCGTTTCGGCGGCGCGCGTTATGATGTCGGTCTCGACGTAGCCGGGGCAGATTGCGTTTACGGTCACCCCGCGCTTGGCCGCTTCATGTGCGAGAGCCCGTGTCATACCGATCATCCCATGTTTCGATGCGCAGTATGCGCTGATGTAGGGCCCACCCTTCAGCCCCGCGATCGATGCGACATTGACGATGCGCCCCCACTTCGCCGCGTACATGTCCGCCAACGCCGCGCGCGAACACAAGAATACGCCCGTGAGGTTGATCGCCAGCACTTCGTTCCAGAGCGAGAGCTCCATGGCGTGGAGCGGCGCCGAAGGCGTGATGCCGGCATTGTTTATCAAAATGTCGATCGGCCCGAAACGCTCGCGAGCCGCCGCGAATACCGATTGTACCGATGCTTCGTCCGCGACATTGCAGCTTATGCCATGCGCCGTCTCAAATTCCTGCGCCGCATCAGCCACCCGTCCGCCATCGCGGCCTACGAGCGTGAACTTCGCGCCTGTCGGCGCTAGCGCCCGCGCGGTCGCCAATCCAATGCCCGTGCCGCCGCCCGTGATGAAAACATGCCGGCTCATGCTTGCTCCTTGCGCGCTAGGTTGCGCTGCATTTGCGCGTAGCCCGCGCGGTATTGTTTCGGCGGCGCCGCGCCGCCATAGCCAAGCTCCGCTGCCGCGCGGAGGGACCAATGCGGGTCCATCAAGTGCGGTCGCGCCAACGCCACCAAATCCGCACGCCCCGCCGCGAGGATCGAGTTCACGTGATCCGCTTCGAAAATGTTGCCCACCGCCATCGTCTTTACCCGCGCTTCGTTGCGGATCATGTCGCAGAACGGCGTCTGGAACATGCGCCCGTAAACCGGTCGCGCCAGCGGCGTCGTTTGCCCGGCAGATACGTCGATCAGATCGGCGCCTGCTTCGGCGAACGCTTGTGCGATCGCGATGGAGTCTTCCGCGCTCAAACCGTCATCGCACCAATCCGTAGCCGAGATGCGCACGCTCATCGGCTTCTGTTTCGGCCATGCCCCCCGCATCGCTTCGAACACTTCCAGTGGAAAGCGGAGTCCGTTCTCGACGCTGCCGCCATATTCGTCGGTGCGCTGATTGCTCACCGGCGTCAGGAATGAGGAGAGCAGATAGCCGTGCCCGCAATGCAGCTCGATCATGTCGAAGCCGGCTTCCTCAGCCATCAAAGTTGCGCGCACGAAGTCGGCTTTGACCCGGTCCATGTCGGCGCGAGTAATCTCGATCGGCACGGCGTTGCGGTCTGACCATGCGATAGGCGAGGGGGCGATGATCTCCCAATTGCCGTTCTCAAGCGGCTGATCCGGATGATCCTCTTCCCACGGCACGCGCGTCGAGCCCTTGCGTCCCGCGTGCGCCAGCTGCAGCACAAATTTTGCATCGGTGTGCGTGTGCACGTAATCGACGACACGCTTCCAGGCCGCAACGTGCTTCGGCTCGTACATTCCCGCGCAACCCGGCGTGATCCGCGCATCGGCGCTGACGTCCGTCATTTCGCTAAAGATCAGGCCGGCGCCACCCGCCGCGCGCGCACCGTAGTGTACCAAGTGAAAATCGTTCACCTCACCATCGACCGCCGAATACATACACATCGGCGAAACCACGACGCGATTGGCGATCTCCATGTCGCGCAGCTTGAGCGGCGCGAACATTGGCGGCCTGGCTTCACCGCCAGCGAACGTTGTTTCGATGCGGCGGACGAAGTCCGCATCCCTCACGCGCAGATTTTCATGGCTCACGCGCTGGCTCCGCGTCAGCAGGGAGTACGTGAACTGCAATGGCTCCAGCGCCGCGTAGCGATCGATGTGCTCAAACCATTCCGTCGAATTGCGCGCCGCGTTTTGCAGCTTGAGCACCTCGATCTGCCGCTCTGCGTGATACTCATTTAGCGCTTCTGCGAGCGGCTTGCCGCCGTGCAGCACCGCCGCCAGTTTGATCGCATCTTCGATCGCCAGCTTGGTGCCTGAGCCAATTGAGAAGTGCGCCGTGTGCGCTGCATCGCCCATCAGAATGAGATTGCCGCGATGCCAGGTGTTGCAGACGATGCGCGGAAAATTAAACCAGGCCGAGCCGCGTAGATGCTTGGCGTTAGTCGAGAGCGTCGCGCCATCGAGGTACTTCGCGAACAGCTTTTCCGCCGCGCGACAGGTTTCGTCTTGGCTCATCGTGTCGAAGCCGAAGTTCCGCCACGTTGCTTCGCTGCATTCGACTATAAAGGTCGAAGCGCCGGGCTCGAATTGGTAGGCATGCGCCCAAATCCAGCCGTGCTCGGTCCGCTCGAAGGCAAAAGTAAATGCCTCAAACGCTTTGTTCGCCCCTAGCCAAATGTACTTGTTCGATCGCACATCGATATCGATGCCGAAGTCCGGCTCGAACGCCTTGCGGAGCTTCGAGTTTGCCCCGTCGCAGGCCAGCACTAGGTCATAAGCGCTGAACAACTCCGGCGTTGGCTCCACCTCCGTGCGGAAATCCAGCCGCACGCCTAAGTCGCGTGCACGGTCCTGCATGATGTTCAGCAGGCGCTTGCGCCCGATGCCGACAAAGCCGTGGCCGCTAGATGTGATCTTTTGGCCATGAATGTGGACGTCGATATCGTCCCAATGCGCGAAGCCCGCTTCGATCTCATCGGCGCTAACCGGATCGTTAGCGCGCAAATTCTCCATTGTTTGGTCGGAGAACACGACGCCCCAACCGAACGTGTCGCCCGGATCGTTGCGCTCGAACACGATAATGTCGTGCCGCGGATCGCGCAGCTTCATCGAGATCGCGAACACCAAGCCGGCGGGTCCGCCGCCCACACAAGCAATGCGCATAGATAGTTTATATATTAACTAACTCCGCGCCACAAGCAGTTTAGCGCCTCGTCAGGGCTGGCGGGAGGACGGGCGCAAGCGTATCAACCGCGCGTCAAATTCGGGAGCAGGGCATGAGTGACGCGAACCTGAGCGTTATCGAGGCGGCGAGCGCGACCTTGGCGGCCCTAGGGGTGGACGCATCGCGCGGCGCGCTCGTCTCGCTCTCTCCCATCAGCGGCGAACGCATTGGCGCCGTGGCCGAGGACGATTCCGCCAGTGCCGCAGCAAAGATCGAATGCGCGCACGCCGCGTTCCTCCAATGGCGTAGTACGCCCGCGCCCCAGCGCGGTGAGTTGGTGCGGCTCTTCGGCGAAGAACTCCGCGCACACAAGTCGAATCTCGGCCGTCTGGTTTCCCTCGAAGCCGGGAAGGTGAGGAGCGAAGGCCTCGGCGAAGTGCAAGAGATGATCGACGTCTGCGATTTCGCCGTTGGCCTGTCGCGCCAGCTTTACGGCCTCACCATTGCGACCGAGCGGCCCGAGCATCGGATGATGGAAATCTGGCACCCGCTCGGTGTTGTCGGCATCATCTCCGCGTTCAACTTTCCTGTCGCCGTTTGGGCCTGGAACGCCGCGCTCGCGCTCGTCTGTGGCAATGCGATCGTCTGGAAGCCTTCCGAGAAAACGCCGCTCACTGCTGCTGCTACGCACGCATTATTTGAGCGCGCACTCACGCGCTACCGCGCTGCGGGCGGCGTGGCGCCGGATGGATTGTCAGCGCTGCTGCAGGGCGCGCGAACGATCGGCGACGCGCTCGTTGATCACCCGCGGGTGGCGCTTGTCTCTGCGACGGGCTCCACCGCCATGGGCCGCGCCGTTGGTCCGCGCTTGGCGCAACGGTTTGCGCGCGCGCTGCTTGAACTCGGCGGCAACAATGCCTCGATCATCTGCCCGAGCGCCGATCTCGATCTCTCGCTCCGCGCCGTGGCGTTCGCCGCGATGGGCACAGCCGGCCAACGTTGCACGACTTTGCGTCGTCTGTTCGTGCATGAAAGTATCTATGACGCGTTCGTGCCACGCTTGAAGCAGGCGTATGAGTCGGTGACGGTCGGCAATCCGCTTGACGCCGGCGTTTTGGTCGGTCCCTTGATCGACAGGCTCGCGTTCGATTCGATGCAGGAAGGGCTGACCGCAGCAAAAGGCGCGGGCGGCGCAGTGCTTGGGGGAGGGCGGATCGCCCTCGGAGGCCACGAGGCTTATTACGTCCGTCCCGCGCTGGTTGAGATGTCGCGCCAGGAAGGACCAGTGTTGCGCGAGACGTTTGCGCCGATCCTCTACGTGATGAAGTATCGCAATCTCGATGACGCTATCGCTCTTCAGAACGCCGTGCCGCAGGGGCTTTCATCTTCGATCTTCACCAACGACCTGCGCGAGGCGGAAGTCTTTCTCTCAGCGCGAGGCTCCGATTGCGGTATCGCCAACGTCAATATTGGCCCATCCGGCGCCGAGATCGGCGGTGCGTTCGGCGGTGAAAAGGAAACCGGCGGCGGCCGCGAGAGCGGCTCTGATTCCTGGAAAGCGTACATGCGCCGCGCCACCAACACGGTGAACTACGGCCGCACGCTTCCGCTCGCGCAGGGCGTGACGTTCGAGATAGGCTAGACCCGCGCGATCACTCTGCCGGCGTGTGAATCGCTTCGTCATCTTCACGCGCCTGCGGCTTCGGCAAGAAGCCCTGCACCCATCGCTCCAGTCGATCAATCAATACGAACATCGCCGGCACGAACACGAGAGAGAGCAGGGTCGAGAGCATCAGCCCGCCGATCACAGCTGCGCCCATGCCTTGGCGCAGCGTGCCGTCGACTCCCCAGCCTGCGGCGGCCGGGATCATGCCGCCTGACATCGCGAACGTCGTCATGATGATTGGGCGGGCGCGCTGCATGCCGGCTTCCATGAGCGCTGCATTGCGGCTCATGCCGGCGTGCATGCGCTCGACCGCAAAGTCGACCAGCAGGATCGAGTTCTTCGTCACCAGGCCCATCAGCATCAGCAAGCCGATAAACGCGAACAGCGAGAGCGGCTGGTTGGCGATGATGAGCCCAAGAAACGCGCCGCCGAGGGAGAGCGGCAGGGCGGTCATGATTGTGATCGGCTGGAAGAAATCTTTGAACAGCAGCACCAGCACGCAATAGATCAGGATCACGCCCCAGAGCATTGCGGAGCCGAACGCGGCCATCATCTCGCCGAAGTCCTCGCTCTGTCCGCCTGCAACGAGGCGCACGCCTTCGCCAGGCTCCGTCGCTTCCGGCAACGAGAACACGGCTTGTTGCGCTTCGCTGAGCTCCGTGCCTGGCGTGACGTTGGCGCCGACGGTCACCGCACGCTCGCGGTCGCGGCGTTCGATCGTGGCTTCACCGAGCGAGAAGGTGACGTCCGCAACCGCGTCGATGCGCACCGGCGCGCCCAGCGAGGATTGCACCGGCAGTGAGCGGATAGCGTCGAGATCGGTGCGGTTGTCCGGCCGAAGCGTTGTGCGGATCGGGATTTGCCGATCAGCCAGATTGAACTTCGGCAGGTTCTGTTCAGCGTCGCCGCTGGTGGCGATGCGCACCGCTGAAGCCAGCGACGCTGATGTGACGCCGAGACGCGCCATGTCTTCAGTGCGGGGGCGTACTTGAATTTCTGGTCGCCGCACGGCTGACGTGGAGCGCACGTCCGCCAAGACAGGCAGGTCGTTCATCGCCGCTGCGAGCCGATCCGCTGCCGCGTTCACCGCTTGCGGATTTTGACCGACGAATTGCACCGTAATGTCGGAGCCGGACGAGCCGCCCTGGTCCTGGACGAATGCGGCGCGATAGTCGGCGAAGTTCGAGAGCACAGGTCGCAGTGTTTGCTGGATTGCGTAGGCGCTGCGATTGCGTTCGCCGCGGTCCACGAGCTGAATATAGATCGTGGCGTCGGGCGCAGAGCCGTCGGCGCCGTTCATCGACGTGAACACGCCTTCCACTTCCGGCGTTTCGCGGATGCGCGCCGCCATCTGCTGGAGCACACGGTCCGCTTGGAACACTGGCGTGCCTGGCGGAATTTCTACGCGCGCCTGGATCATGCCGTTGTCGAAGCGCGGAATGACGACTGCCGGGATCGCGCCCATGAACAACAGCACTAGCGGCACGATGAAGACAGCCAGGCCGATGCCCATCGTTTTCCACGGGCTGCGGATGGCCCAACTCAGAATGTCGCGATAGGCGAGGGTGAGCGTACCCGGCTTGGCTTCATGGTCGTGGCCTTTGTTGGAGAGGAAGAACGCCGCCATCATCGGCGTGATCAAGCGCGCCACAACAAGGGAGAAGAACGCCGCCACCGCGACGGTCAGGCCGAACTCCCTGAAGAACACGCCCATGCCGCCGGACATGAAGCTGACGGGCACGAACACGGCGATGATCGAAAATGTAGTCGCCACGACCGCGAGGCCGATCTCATCGGCCGCTTCGAGCGAAGCCGGATAGGCGCCTTTGCCCATCCTCATGTGCCTGACGATATTTTCGATCTCGACGATCGCATCGTCGACCAAAACACCGGTCACCAGCGCCAGCGCGATGAGGGTCACCATGTTCAGGGTGAAGCCCAATATCTCGATCGCCGCGAACGTCGGCATGATCGAGAGCGGGATGGCGGCAGCGGCGATCAGCGTCGCGCGCCAATCGCGCAAGATCAGAAACACCACCAAGCACGCGAGCAGGGCGCCCTCGATCAGCGCATGGATCGAGCTTTCGTGCATGCCGCGGATAAATTCCACCGTCGAACCGATTTCGGTGACGGTGATTTCCGGATGCTGCGCTTCAATCTCGCGCAGCCGTTCGTCCATGCGGTCGAACACTTGCACTTCAGATGCGCCGCGCGTGCGCAGCACGAGAAAGCCCACGACGGGCTGGCCGTTGTAACGCGAGATCGACTGCTGATCGGCAGCGCTATCGGTCACCGTGCCGATATCCGCCAGCCGCACCGTGTTGCCGGTTGATGTCGTGATGCGAAGGTCGGAGAGTTCCTGGACGGATTGCGCGCCGCCCAAAGTACGGATCGATTGCGCTTGGCCGCTGATCTGCGCTTGGCCGCCCGGCAAGTCGACGTTCATCGAACGAAGCTGCGCGTTGATCTGATCGGCCGTTACGCCATACGCAAGCATCCGCGCCGGATCGAGTTCGACACGTACTTCGCGATCGACGCCGCCCATGCGCTGGACTTGGCTGACGCCCGGCACCGCCAACAATTCGCGCTGCAGATCATTATCGATGAACCAGGAAATATCCTGGGGCGTCATGCCCTGGCCTTCGAGCGCGTAATAGCCGATGGGCTGGCTCGCGGCTTCCATGCGCGTGATGACCGGCTCGCTTATGTCAGCCGGCAATTCGGAGCGGATGCGATTGATTGCATCGCGTGCGTCATCGACCGCGCGGGCAAGATCGGTTTCGCCTTCCATCTCGACCATGGTGGTCGAGACGCCCGGAGAGATCGTGGATTCGACGCGCTTGATGCCTTCGACCGCCGTCAGCGCGCTCTCAATGCGCTGCGTGATCTGCGTTTCCATTTCCACCGGCGCGGCGCCCGCTTGCGCGACAGTGATGGTGAAGCCGCCGAAGTCGACGTTTGGCAATTGGTTGACCGGCAGGCGCCCATACGCCTGCCAGCCCGCGAACAGCAGAGCCAGGATCAGAAGAATTGGCGGGATCGGATTGCGGATCGCGCCTGCGGAAATATTCCAAGCCATGCTTCACGCCTTTGCCTGCCTGCCGAAAGTTGGTGCAGGGGTAGAAAACAGCGACGCGGAACCTATCCGCGCCGGTACATCATCAATTGCGGCCGCGCAGTGCCGTCGGCTCAGCCGTTTCCGGCGGCGCCGGCGCTTGCTGCTCGATCAGGCGCACTTCTTCGCCGTCCTGCAGGAACGCCGCGCCGGAGCCAACAATGCGCTGACCCGCGGAAAGTCCACCAAGCACTTCAACCGAATCGCCAGCCCGTGCGCCGAGCGAGACGTTGGCGCGTTGGGCCGTCAGCACTGGCGCGTCCGCACCTTCGCGCCGCGTTTCGGCGATCACCAGCACATAAGCCTGGCCGCTTTCGTACAGCACCGAGCTTTGCGGAATCGCGATCACTTCGCGTGCCGCCAATTGCGCTTCGCCGCGCAGATACATGCCGGCGCGTACGCGCGTGTTTTGGGGCAGAGCAAACAAGGCTTCCCCGGTGCGTGTGCGGCTATCGATTGATGCCGGCGGACGGCGCAGCGTCGCTTGCACAGTCGAGCCGTCTACAAGCGTAAACACCGCGCCTTGGCCTTGTTGAAGCGCCAGCGCATCGCCCTCCGCGACGCGCGCGGCGACTTCCAAGCGGTTGTCTGCGGCGATGCGGAACAGCACTTGTCCCTGCACGTCGCGGCCTACCTCGGCCGTGCGACCGATCACGAGCCCACTCGCTGGCGCGCGCACGAAGCCGCCGCCTAAGCGTGCGTTGACTTCCTGTGCCTGCGCGCGCGCAGCAGCGAGGCGGGCGTCCGCCGCAATGGCTGCGGCGCGCCGCGCTTCGATCGCTTCTGTCGAGAGCGCGCCGGAGTCACGGATCGATTCGGCGCGTTCCCATTCCCCGCGTGCACGCACTGACGCTGACTGCGCTTCGGCGACGCTGGCTTGCGCTGCGCGAATTTGAGCTTGCGCCAAGTTCGTGTCGAGCCGCGCCATCGCTTGACCGGCGCGCACAGTGTCACCCTCGTCGACGAGAATTTCCAGAATACGCACGCCTGTCGCCGGCGCCGCGACTTGGATATCGCGCACGGGCCGCGCTTCGCCGTTGAGTGAAATGACAGGGTTGAAGCTCTGCGTCTCCACCGTGATCGCGCTCACCGCTTGTGCGGAGGCGACCTCGGTGTGCACCGCCCCATCGCCGCCCAAGCGGCTCATGACGAACAACACTGCGATAACCGCGAAAATGCCTGCGCCGAGGAGCATCAGAACGCGGCGGCGTCGGCCCTCTTCGGTTGGCGCATTAGTTACGCGTTTCCATGCGTTTTCGCCAGCGTCGCGCGCTTTGCGGAAGGCGTTGCCGCCGCCTTCGGCCGTGCGCTCGAAAAGGCTTTTGGCTTCGTTGAACTTCTCGGGAGGGACAGGCTTATTCATGACGGGCGCTCGGGGAGGGGCTCAAATAGCGTTCAGCGAACGCACGGAATTGGGCGACAGCTGCATCGGGGTCAGTGTCGCGAAGGAAGGCGCGTCGAAGACCTATGCCTTCGATGCCTGCAAACAAGGTGTTGGCGGCCACTTCGGGGTCCAACGTGACGTCGATTTCACGTCGTGCCTGCGCCGCTTTAATCGCCTTCACAAACAACGCGACGCTGCGCGCGTCCGTTTTGCGTAGCGGAGTCGCCACTGCATCGTCCCGAATGGCCTCGGCAAAGATGTCGGCGATCAGCGCGCCATCGCCGTCAGCAAACTTCTGAAAGAACTCGCGGCTAGAGAGGCAAAGCGCTTCGAGCAAGCCCTGCTGTTCAGCGGCGCGTAAGAACGCCACGTCGCTGTCGCCGCGTTTGTCCTCGGCGATGGCGCCGATGATTTCAGCTTTTGATCCGAAATAGCGGTAGAGCGCCCCTGCGCTTATTGAGGCCTCGGCGCAGATTTCCTGCATCGTGGCTTGGTGAAAGCCGCGGCGGCGAAAGCACTCGATCGCGGCGTCCATGATTTGACGCCTGCGCCGTTCGGCCAGTTCGGGATCCGCTAATCGCGCCACTTTATCCTCTACGCACGGGACCCGCTTGCCGGATCGCGCTGCAACGCATATAAAACGAATGTTCGTTCTTTAAATGTTAAGGCTGGACGTCGTCAAGCTACGATACCAAGTCCAGAGCCGGATAAAGCTGACGCTGAGTCTGCCTTCCCGGTCGTTAAGTGTCTGTGGAGCAACGGAATATGATGCCAACTCGGTCCACCGGCCTTGCCGCGATCGTGGCTGCGGCGGCTTTGGCGGCCTGCTCCACCATGCCCGGCGAGCGCCCGCTCAGCCCGGACCTGCCCGCCAATTGGACCGACGCGCCGGCCGGGGCCGAGCTACCGGTCAGCGATTGGTGGGCCAATTTCGATGACCCGGCGCTGACGGCCCTCGTCAATGAGGCTCTCCTCAACGGACCCAGTGTCCAGCAAGCGCTGCTGCGCGTCCGCGAATCCCGTGCGCTCTCGCACTCGACGGTTGCGCAATATCTTCCAGAGCTTAGCGCGACGGGGCAGGGCCAGTATTCGCGCGCGGTCGAAAACGGCGCACTGCCCACCGCCGGCGGCGGCACAGAGCGCGAGCAAATGACCGGCTCCTACGGCGGCTCCGTCTCCTGGGAGATCCCGCTCTTCTCGCGCATCGAAGCCGCCTTCGTCGGATCGCGCGCCAACACGCGCGGCGCGGTCGCGGACGTGCGCGCCGCCCAAGTCACGCTCGCCGGCGATGTCGCGCAAGCTTACGTCGATCTGCGCGCCGCGCAGGCCAGCCGCGCTGCGCTCCAACGCAGTGTCGAAACCGCCGACGAACTCTCGCGCATTCTCGACATTAGCTTCAATGCCGGCATCACGTCGGAAGCTGACGCTGCCGATGCGCGCCGTCTCGCCGAAGCAACGCGCGCGCGTTTGCCTGGCTTGGTGATCGAAGAACGCCGCGCCGAAAACGTGCTTGCCGTGCTGCGCGGCCTCGCGCCCGGTACGGAAACGCCGGAAACACGCGCTGTTCTTGACGCCGAAGGCCAGCCCGTCCCGTTCATGCAATTGACGCAAGCGCCAGCGGCGCCTGCCGATCTCATTCGCCTCCGCCCCGACGTCGCCCGCGCGGAAGCGCAAGCCATCGTCGCTGCCGCCGGTGTTTCGAACGCGCGCACTGATCTCTTGCCGCGCCTCAATCTCACCGGCTCCATCCTCACCACCGATGCGCTGATCGGCGATCCGCTCAATGTCGGCGGTACGT
Organism: Terricaulis sp.; assembly: GCA_034439495.1. Taxonomy (GTDB): domain Bacteria; phylum Pseudomonadota; class Alphaproteobacteria; order Caulobacterales; family Aquidulcibacteraceae; genus Vitreimonas. The sequence continues at coordinate 85,541 of JAWXAM010000080.1, forward strand.
TCGCCAACGGCACGCCGCTGATCTCGATCCCGCTGTTCGATTGGGGTGCGCGTCTGGCCCGCGTCCGCGAGCGCGATGCGCAATTCGATCAGGCCTTGCTGCAATATCGCCAAGTGGTGACGCAAGCTGTCGCCGAAGCGTCGAACGCTCTCGTCGCGCTTGATCAAGGGCGCCTGCGTCTCGACTCCGCCCGTCGCGCCGAAACCGCGGCGGAAACCACCGCCCGCGGCTCGCGCGCCGCGTACGGCGCCGGCATCCAAAGCCTTACCGATCGCCTGCGCTCTGAGCAGCAACTGATCGATGCGAACCTCACGCGGATCGATGCTGAAGCCCAGTCCGCCCGCGCCGCGATCGCCACCTATCGCGCCTTCGGCGGCGGCCCCTCGTTCGAGACGCCCCTGCGTGAGGTGCCGTCGCAATAAAACGATGCTAGAGCGGCGGCGATGACTAATTCGCCGCCGCCTCGCTTCGCTTTCCCGCTTGGGCTCCTCGTTCTTGCAGCGCTGTTTCTAAGTTTCATGTTCGCCGGCGCGTTGCTGCAGCCGCCGCTGGTGCGCGCCACGAACGCCGCCGACCAGTTCGACGCGACGGCCGCCCGCGACCGCCTAGCGCGCGTGCTCGGCGACGAGACGCCGCACCCGGTCGATAGCGCCGCGCAAGATATCGTCCGTGAACGCCTGCTCACCGAAATCCGCGCGATCGGCTACGAACCGGAAATCCGCGAGCGCTTCACTTGCCGAGCCAATCCGAGAAGCCCCACGATCGAGTGCGGCCTGGTGCGCAACATCATCTTCAGCGCGGGCCCGCAAAACGGCCCCGCAATCCTCGCCGCCACGCACTATGACAGCGTGCCCGCAGCGCCCGGCGCCAGCGACGCCGGCATCGGCGTTGCCACTTGGCTTGAAATCGCGCGCATCTTTCGCACCGAGCAGCTTCAACGCCGCGTCATCTTCCTGATCAGCGACGGGGAGGAGCAAGCTCTCCTCGGCGCAGTGGCCTTTGCCCAAGACCCGGAGATGACCGACGTCGAAGCGCTCGTGAACGCTGAAGCGCGCGGCACACGCGGGCCCGCCATCTTCTTTGAGAGCAATCAGCCGAACGCCGACGCAGTCGCCGCCTTCACGCACGCGCCGCGCGGCATCGCCAATTCGGTGATGGCCGATATATACGCACTGCTGCCCAACTCTACCGACGTCACCGCGCTCACGCGCGAAAACCTCGACATCGTGAACCTCGCGCTGCTCGATGGCCTAGCCAATTATCACACACCACAAGATTCACTCGCGTCGTTCGATACGCGCAGCCTTCAACACATGGGCGACATCGCGCTCGCCACGACGCGCAGTTTCGCCGCCGGCCCCGATCGCGGTGATGCGTCGGCTTACGTCTACACCGACATTGCATCATACGCGTTCATCAGCGCGCCCAGTCTCGTCGCGCAAATCGCTCTCGGCGTCAGCCTGCTGATCGCTTTTGTCGCCTTTTGGCGCGTGGGAAAGCCTGGCCGCTGGCGCACGCTCGCCGCGCCGCTGCTCGCCCTCGTCATCGCCGGCTTGCTCGCCACGGCGTTTGGCTTTGCGCTCGGCGCAATGCGCGCAGGCGAGACCTACTGGTTCGCGCACCCAGAGGCAACGCGCGCCTGGTGCGTTCTCCTTGCGTTGGCCTCGATCATTGCGGCTTTGATGATCCTTCGCGTCCCGCGCAGTGCCGCACTAGTCGGCGCAGCTGGCGTGGTTTGGTTTGCGATGCTTGGTTTCGTCGGATCGTTCTTCTTGCCCGGTGTTTCTATACTCTATGCTGCGCCTGCATTCCTCTTCGCGCTAGGCGCGCTGATCGCGTTCGTTTGGAAGCCAGCGCAACAGATCGGCGCCACGCTCGCCGCATTCCTCGCGATTCTGATCTGGGCGCCGTCGCTTTATCTCATCGAACTCGGGCTCGGTTTCGAATACCCATTCGCGACCGCTCTCCTCATCGCCATAGCGTCGCTGCCAGCACTCGGCGCGCTTGTGCAAGCGCAAGCCGAAACACGCTGGCGCGGCAGCGCGTTCGTCCTTGGCGCCGGCGCAGTCGCCGCGGCGACCACAGCATTCCTGTTGCCGGCCGCCACTCCGCAAACGCCGGCTGCGCTCAATCTCAATTACTTCGTCAACACCGAGGCTAACGAAGCGCGCATCCTCGCCGGGGCCGCCGCGCGCCCATTGCCGCCCGAACTTGCGTCCGCCGCCGACTTCGCGCCGGTTATGCTGCTCCCGGGAGATCGCGTCGAAACCTGGGCCGCGCCCGTCGCGCTCGCGACCGCGCCGGCGCCCACACTCACCGATGTTACGGTCACCACCGAAGGCGAGCTTCGCACCATCACTGCCCGCCTCGTCATGAACGCCGCCTACCGCGCAACGCTCCGCATTCCGCGCACCGCCCAGCCGCTCACCGTCACCTTAAACGGCCTCCAAACCCGTTTCGCCGAGACCGGTGGAGAGGGCGATTTCCAGAATCTCGCCTGCCAAGGCCGCGCCTGTGACGGCGCCGTTCTCGAACTCGTTGTGCCAGAGGACGAGGAGGGGGCGACCGATTGGTTCATAATTGGCCAAACCCCCGGCGCGCCCGCGCCGCCGGCCGAGCCAATCCGCGCCGCCCGCCCGGCCACAACCACCCCAATCCAGTTCGGCAACGCCACCGTGACGCTCACCCCACTGCAGCCGCCGCGCTGAATCTTGGGCGCCGGACTTGCAAGCTGGCGCGGGCGCCGCCAAAAAGCGGCCGTGCGGAGAGGTGGCCGAGTGGCTGAAGGCGTCAGTCTCGAAAACTGGAGTACTCGCAAGGGTATCGAGGGTTCGAATCCCTCCCTCTCCGCCACTGCAATCCAAATTTCTCTATATTTTACAGTAATTTACTCGGCATGTTGAGTGGTGCCTAGAGTGGTTTTCCCCCTATTTTCCCCCACCAGCGCGCGAGTTGGTGCCCTGGTTGAGCGGTGTTAAGCGATCACAACTGGGCGTCGAACAGGGGCGGCGATTGGCGAACAAGCGACAACTTATCAGCCGAGCTTTCTGGCTCGCGACGATCTTGCCAAGCCTCACCTTTGAAGCTGAGCCCGCATGGCTTGCAGGTAGCGAGTGCACGTCATGGCGCTGACCCAGGAACGCCAGCTTGAAGACTGGCTGATTTCGAAACTGGTCGACCTAAAGTACGAGTACCGCCGCGACATCCGGGACCGCGCCGCGCTTGAACAGAACTTCCGTACAAAATTTGAAGAGCTGAACAGAGTCCGTCTTACCGACTCCGAGTTTGCGCGTTTACTCGATGACATCGTCACACCTGACGTCTTCACCGCCGCCAGCAGACTACGCGAGCGCAACAGCTTCACCCGCGACGACGGCACGCCGCTGAACTACACGCTCGTCAACATCAGGGACTGGTGCAAGAACACATTCGAAGTCGTCAATCAGCTCCGTATCAACACCGACTACAGCCATCACCGTTACGATGTCCTCCTCCTGATCAACGGCGTCCCCGTCGTGCAGATCGAGCTGAAGACGCTCGGGATTAGCCCCCGACGAGCGATGGAGCAGATTGTCGATTACAAGAACGACCCGGGCAACGGCTACACCAAGACGCTTCTCTGCTTTCTACAGCTCTTCATCGTCAGCAATCGCGATCGCACCTTCTTTTTCGCGAACAACAACGCTCGGCATTTTGCCTTCGACGCCGAAGAGCGCTTCCTGCCGGTCTACGAGTTCGCTGATGTGAACAACAAGAAGATCGCGCACCTTGAGAGCTTCGCCGAAACCTTCCTCGTCAAGTGCACGCTCGGCCAGACAATCAGCCGCTACATGGTGCTGATCGCCACCGAGCAGAAGCTCCTGATGATGCGGCCGTACCAAGTCTACGCGGCGAAGGCCATTGTGGACTGCATCACCCAAAACGCTGGCAACGGCTACATCTGGCACACCACCGGCAGCGGCAAGACACTTACCTCCTTCAAGGCGTCGACCCTTCTCAAGGACAACCCCGATATCGAGAAGTGTCTCTTTGTCGTGGACCGCAAGGACCTCGACCGACAGACGCGCGAGGAGTTCAACAAATTCCAAGAGGGCTGCGTCGAAGCAAACACCGATACCGCGTCCCTCGTGCGGCGTTTAATTTCGGACGACTACGCTGACAAAGTTATCGTCTGTACGATTCAGAAGCTCGGCCTCGCGCTGGACGGCGCCAACCGACGCAATTTTCGCGAGCAGCTCGAACCGCTCCGCGACAAACGCATCGTCTTCATCTTCGACGAGTGCCATCGGTCCCAGTTCGGCGAGAACCACAGGGCGATCAAGGAATTCTTTCCGAACTCTCAGCTCTTTGGTTTCACCGGCACGCCGATCTTTGAGGAGAATGCGAGCCGCGTGCAGATCGAGGATCAGCAAGCGTCGCTGAAAACCACTGCCGATCTATTTCAGAACCGACTGCACGCCTATACAATCACCAACGCCATCGAGGATGCAAACGTCCTCCGCTTCCACGTCGATTACTTCAAGGCTGAAGGCAGGAACCCACCGAAGCCAGCCGAACCGCTCGCGAAACGCGCCGTTGTTGAGGCCATTCTCTCCAAGCATGACGCCGCCACAGGCGGCCGCAGGTTCAATGCGCTGCTCGCCACCGCGTCCATCAATGACGCGATCGAGTATCATCGTCTGTTCGCGGAGCTGCAAGCAGAGAAGCAAAAGGCTGACACTGACTTCCGGCCCCTGAATATCGCCTGCGTATTTTCTCCCCCTGCGGAGGGCGATCCCGATGTGAGGCAGATTCAAGAAGATTTGCCGCAGGAAAAAGAGGACAACGCCGTCGAGCCAGAGAAGAAGAAGGAAGCGCTCAAAGGCATCCTCGCCGAATACAACGCCCGCTACGGGTCAAATCACACGATCGGCGAGTTCGATCTCTATTATCAGGATGTGCAAAAGCGTATCAAAGACCAGCAATGGCCTAATTCCGATTTCCCGCACGCGCAGAAGATCGACATCACGGTCGTGGTGGACATGCTGCTCACAGGGTTTGATTCCAAATATCTGAACACGCTCTATGTCGATAAGAACCTGAAGCATCACGGCTTGATTCAGGCTTTCTCTCGTACCAATCGCGTGCTCAACGCCACAAAGCCCTACGGCAACATTCTCGACTTCCGCCAACAGCAGGATGCGGTGGACGCCGCCATCGCGCTCTTTTCTGGCGAAACGGCCGGCGAGAAGGCTCGTGAAATCTGGCTGGTGGAGAAAGCGCCTGTCGTCATCAAGAAGCTGGAAGGCGCCATGCAAAAGCTCGACGCTTTCATGAAGTCGCAGGATCTCGACGCCACGCCGGAGGCTGTTGCCAATCTTAAGGGCGACGCCGCGCGCGCTGTCTTCATCGAGCGCTTCAAGGAAGTACAGCGCCTCAAGACCCAGCTCGATCAGTACACCGATCTGACTAACGAGAACGCCGCCGCTATTGAGCAGATTTTGCCTAAGGAGAACCTTCTCGGCCTTCGCGGCGCCTATCTGGAAACCGCGCAGCGTCTCAAGGCCCAGCAGGCAAAAGGCGCGGACAAACCAAACAAGGACGTCGATCAGCTCGACTTCGAGTTCGTACTCTTTGCGTCCGCCGTCATCGATTACGATTACATCATGCAGCTCATTGCGCGCTTCTCCCAACAAGCGCCGGGCAAGCAGAAGATGAGTCGCGAGCAACTCGTTGGACTGATCCAGTCCGACGCCAAGTTCATGGATGAACGCGAGGATATCGCGGCTTACATTGCCACGCTGAAAGCGGGTGAGGGCTTGAGCGAGAAGGCCGTTCGTGATGGCTACGCGCACTTCAAGGGGCAGAAGGAAACGGCGGAGCTGGCGGACATCGCCAGCAAGCACGGGCTGGCCGCTGCAAGTCTTCAGGCGTTCGTCGACGGAATTCTGCAACGCATGATCTTCGATGGCGAGCAGCTGACGGACTTGATGGCGCCGCTTGGCCTGAGTTGGAAAGAGCGCCGCGACAGGGAGCTCGCCCTGATGGCGTACCTCCTACCACTGCTGACCAAACGCGCCCAAGGCCGCGATATCTCAGGGCTGAGCGCCTATGAGCAGTGAGACTGGCGCTGCCCTCGCGGGAAATGGCGGCAAGCGCGTGTTGACGCCGGAGCTACGCTTTCCGGAATTTCGAAATGAAGAAGCGTGGCAAGTGCACACCGGAGATGCACTGTTTGATCAGATCAATGACCGGAATACTCAGCTTGGGCTTCCGCTTCTTGCCATCACCCAAGAGCATGGTGCGATCCCTCGTCACCTGATCGATTACCACGTCTCGGTCACAGACAAGAGCATCGAGAGCTATAAGGTTGTTCGCGTCGGCGACTTCATCATCAGCCTCAGATCGTTCCAAGGCGGGATTGAGTATTCGAGATATGACGGAATCTGTAGCCCGGCCTATGTCATTCTCCGGCTTCGCGGCGAGGGAAGCGAAGAATATTTCAGGCACTACCTAAAGACGGACAGGTTCATCCGTATCCTCACAAAGAATCTCGAAGGTCTGCGCGATGGCAAAATGATTAGCTACGCGCAGTTCTCGGAACTGCTGCTGCCCGTCCCAACGCCCACCGAACAACAAAAGATCGCCGACTGCCTGAACTCCGTGGACGAGCTGATGGCAGCCCAGGCCCGGAAGGTGGAGGCGCTGATGACTCACAAAAAAGGTCTGATGCAGCTTCTCTTCCCCCGCGAAGGCGAAACCCAACCTCGCCTTCGCTTCCCTGAGTTTCAAGATGCTCGCGAGTGGGTGGAGACGCCATTGTCCGAACTCTGCGACATAAAACACGGCTACGCTTTTGAGGGAGAGTTCTTCAGAAGCGAGGGCGAATATGTGCTGCTCACGCCTGGCAATTTCTACGAGGCGGGCGGTTATCGCGACCAAGGCGCGAAACAGAAATATTACGTCGGCGAGATTCCTCGCGACTACCTGCTTAGTCGCGGAGACTTACTTGTAGCCATGACTGAACAGGCAGCCGGCTTGCTCGGCAGTCCCATTCTAGTTCCAGAGTCCAATCGGTTCCTTCACAACCAACGGCTCGGCCTTGTGACGCGTAAGTCGGGGGTTGAGTGGGCGAACGAGTTCTTCTTCCATGTCTTCAACACCCAATCTGTCCGGATGGAGATACAGGCCAGCGCAGCCGGCGCTAAGGTGCGCCACACGTCGCCTACGAAGATCGGCGATGTCGTCGTTTCCTGCCCGGCCTCGCTGTCCGAACAGCAACGTATCGCCGATTGCCTAGCTGGCTTGGACGAGATCATCGGTGACAACACCCAAAAGCTCGACACCCTCAAGGAGCACAAAAAAGGCCTGATGCAGCAACTCTTCCCATCGACGGAAGAAGCGCCGTGAATCATGCTGAAATAGCCGAAACGCTGAAGGCGTGCGAGGAGAAGATCATCCTCGCCTACGCATTCAACACCACTGGGAAGACACGGCTGTGCGTCGCTTACAAAGACGCGACCAAATTAGGCGACGGGAGTCATACAGGCGTCTACTATAACGCATTCAGCGAAGATCTGTTCGTCTGGGACAACGACGAGGAGAACGACGGCGCTGGCAAGCGGCTCACCATTCGGCCCAGCAGCCTTAGCCGATTTCACGCCTCTCTGACCGAGGACAATATCCGAGACAAGCTGAAAGCATACAATCCGAAGTTCGGTTTCGAGCTCCGGTTGCATGAAGACGACCCCTCAAAAGGCATTGAGTCGGTCTCGTTCTTTATTCCAAATCAGAACCCGGACGTTGCGCAGCCGCCGATCAAGATTTCCAGAGGCGAAGAGCGCATCTTCGTTTGGTGCTTCTTTCTCGCCCTGTTCGAAGTGGAAGGGTGGGCCGACGAACAATCGCGCCATTTCTTCATCGACGACCCCGTTTCGAGCTTGGACGACCATCATATTTTCATAACGGCCGAAACACTCTTCGATTTGATCGAGACCTATTACAAGAAGCGAAAGATTATCATCACGACGCACCACGTCGGCCTCTTCTCGATCTTGAGCGGCTGGCTCAGGAAGGGCGATCAACGGGAGAAGTACAAGGATCACATCAAAATATGCATTCTAAGAGGCAAATCTGGTGAGTTGTCGTTGGAGAAGGACAAGGACGATGTGCACCTCTACCACCTGAGGCTTCTCCAGATATTGGAACAAGCCCGGCAAGCCGACGACTTGCGCGCACATCACTTCGCGCTCCTGCGCCAAGTGCTGGAGAACATCGCTTCTTTCCTCGGCAAGGGACAGTTCGGTTATGTCCTCGACAAGATCGGGATTGAGAACCCCAACGACGTCGCGGACATCATCAACACGCTTTCGCACAAAAAGGTCTACTACTACGAGTCCGATCGTTTGGTGCCGGATAGGCGCCAGATGTTCGAAAACGTCCTGACCAAACTCCAACAGACCTACAACTTCGCGCTTCACACAGAGTGAACTCATGAACGACCAAAGCCAAAAACAATTGGGCAAGACGCTCTGGACCATCGCCGACCAATTGCGCGGCGCGATGAACGCGGATGATTTCCGCGACTATATGCTGTCCTTCCTCTTCCTGCGCTACCTCTCGGACAATTACGAGATCGCGGCGAAGAAGGAATTGGGGCGCGACTATCCCGACCCCAACGCCATCGGCAGTGGCGGGCGATCCTCCTTGTCTGTGTGGTACGAGCGGAATCCCGGCGATGTCGCGGCGTTCGAGAAGCAAATGCGCCTGAAGGCGCACTACGTCATCCAGCCGCCTCACCTCTGGAACAGCATCGCCTACATGGCCCGAACCCAGAATGGGGAATTGCTCAACACCCTGCAGGCCGGCTTCAAATACATCGAGAACGAATCCTTCCAGAGCACGTTCAGCGGCCTGTTCTCAGAGATCAATCTCGGTTCGGACAAACTCGGCAGGACATACGCGGAGCGGAATGCAAAGCTGTGCACCATCATCACCAAGATTGCCGAAGGCCTGTCGGAATTTTCCTCGGACATCGATGCGCTGGGTGATGCTTACGAATACCTGATCGGTCAGTTCGCCGCTGGCTCCGGCAAGAAGGCAGGCGAATTCTACACGCCGCAACAGGTCTCCGACGTCCTCTCCGGCATCGTGACGCTCGACAGCCAAGAGCCTGCGACCGGCAAGAGAGATCGCCTCGCCAGCGTGCTGGATTTCGCCTGCGGTTCCGGCTCGCTATTGCTCAACGTGCGCAAGCGCATGGGAGCGCATGGCATCGGCAAGATTTACGGCCAGGAAAAGAACATCACTACCTACAACCTCGCGCGGATGAACATGCTCCTGCACGGGGTGAAGGACACCGAGTTCGAAATCTATCACGGCGATACGCTGACGAACGAGTGGGACATGCTGCGCGAGCAGAACCCAGCCAAGAAGCCCGCCTTCGACGCCATCGTGGCCAATCCGCCGTTTAGCTATCGGTGGGACCCATCCGACGCGATGGGCGACGACGTGCGGTTCAAGAACTACGGGCTAGCGCCCAAATCCGCCGCTGATTTTGCCTTTTTGCTGCACGGCTTCCACTTCCTGAAAGACGATGGCGTGATGGCCATCATCCTTCCGCATGGCGTGCTGTTTCGCGGCGGCTCTGAAGAACGTATCCGAACAAAACTGCTTAAGGACGGTCACATCGACACCGTCATTGGCCTGCCGGCGAACCTATTTTACTCGACTGGCATCCCCGTCTGCATCTTAGTGCTCAAGAAGTGCAAAAAGCCGGACGACGTTCTCTTCATCAACGCCGCCGAGCGTTTCTCGAAAGGCAAGCGCCAGAACCAGCTCACTAAGAAATACATAGACGAGATAATCGACACCTACCGCGAGCGCCCGGAGCAACCGATTGATCGATATGCCCGACGGGTGTCATTGGCCGAGATTGAGAGAAACGATTTCAACCTTAACATCTCTCGCTACATCAGCACGGCGGAACAAGAAGCCGAGCTCGACCTGACGGCTACGCACGGGCAGTTAATGGAGATCGAGAAGCGAATTCGGTCAGCAACAGCGAAGCACAATGTGTTTCTGAAAGAACTTGGACTCGCCCCGCTGCCAGCGTTGGAAGAGTAATTCGAACGATCGCCCAGCACTGTAGTCGCTCTATTCGCGCTCCTGGAACGAACGCGCCGATCTGACGAGCTGGCGAACAAGATAGGTCCAGCGCCGTGTATCCTTGTCGTATCGACCGTGCAGCCATCGGTTCTTGTTTCCCGGTGGCGCCCCGCTGCGAGCGGCGCCGCCGTGCAGGTGGCAACGGCGCTGGTTTCGGCACGCCGGCCGCTGGCAGGGGAGGCCGCGGCGGTTCTTGGCTAAGCATCGCGGTGCTACGTTCGCACGCGCGAGCGCGATCGCTCTCTGCGTTTCCGGGTTCATGGGGTTGAACCTCGACTTTTCCTGCCCACCCCCGCGACGGCTCCCACGACTGCTTGTCCGCCGTTGATTGTGACGTGCTCAACGCGAACCACTTGAGAGGGGCCTTTGCCGCGGCTGCGCGCCAAGGTCTCCAGGAGCATGGCGCAGCTTCGCGAAAGTTTGCCCGCGTGGCTGATGTTGAGCGCTCGGCCCTCCATAGTCGCACCGCGCTTCATCGCGCGGCGGCCGCAATCAAGCGCGATGTGATGGAGCATCGCGATTTGCACTGCGATCGCCGCTTCGTATTCGGTCTCTGGCTCTAAAGAAGCGGCAAGACTGAGCAGGGCATTTGCGTCGCGGGTGTCGAGAGGCCCATCGGGAAAATCGCCAGAAATCGTGAGATTGAGGATCTGACTCAACAGATACTCTGCGACGACGGGTGCAGTCGTTCCCAGCCCTAAGCTGGACACCTGGCTCGAGTCGCACTCGACTATCGTCCTGACAACGCCGCGCTCTGAGTGCGCCTTGATGGTTGGTGCCCGCGTTGTTGCGACGGTCTGAGTAGCCTCCGACGGTTGCAGAGTTGCGGTCATCGTTTCGCACTTGCCTAGCGTCCGCGGAAGATTGGCGATCAATTTTAGCGTTCGCATTATCGCGCAAAAGCGTCACCAATGCGAGTGCAGCCATCCGTCCGTAAGACATCCTGGGAAAATCGGACGTTGGCGCGCGCTTGCGAACATGCGCGAGCAGCGCGAGACTTGCGCTCGTCATGACCCAGCTAACAGAAGCGCAACGTCGCGAGCGCGATCGATTAGTCGCGGAGCTATCAGATGGGAGGCTGGCGCCAAGCGAAGCGGAGGTGAAAGCCACCGAGTTGGGACTTGGGTCGCTCACACCGACGCTTGATCCTGCGCACTTCGATCCAATGCGCGAATCGCATTGGACCCTGGCCATGGTGGTTGCCTGGATTGCATGGGCTGATTTTGAGCACGTGCGGGATTGCTTGCCACGATGGCGCGAACAGCATCAATCTTGGTATTGGCGCGAGTACATGGAAGGGGACGAGTCGGGCGGCTGGCGCAAGCGTGGGGGGTGGCTCTTAGAGCAAACGCACAAGGGCGAAGCGCCGCTGATGTTTCTTAGTCTGTGCGAGGCGGTTGCTGCCAGCGAAGGCGTGTCACCCGATTCAGCTCAACGCTTGAGTATTAATGACGCTCGGCTCGATCTCTGGGACAAGCTCGCCGCCGGCGATCTCACCGCGGTCACCATGCGCGATGGGCGCCGATACAAATTGCGGCACACGAGTGGCCCTTCCTTCATCACCTGACGCACAGAGACACCGATGTTCTCCGAGCGGGCCGCGATCTGTTCGTCCCGGCCGTGACGTATGACGCTAACGAGATTCTTATGCGGCGCGACGACGTGCTGCGACTTTGGCCATCGCAGCCGCAAAGGCGGCGCGGGCGAAAGCCTGGTGTGGGCTTAAAGGCGAAAGAGCAGATCGAAGCCATGCGGGCGGAGGACTTGCCAGTGGACAAGATAAGCCAAAAGGAGTTGGCCAAAGCGTTGAAGCAGCGAGGGGTCATCATCAGTTCGCGCCAAGCCGCCAAGATTCGAGAAAAAACGCGTCGCCAATCGGCGACTCGGAATGGGACCAATTAGGAGCATTAGGCGCACGTGCGACCGTGCTCCGTTGCAGGCACTCTCACGAACGCACGCAACCGAGCGCGAACGGAGAACCGTACAATGCCTCGTCTCTACACCGTCAAGCAATTCTGCGCCGCCTATGGGATGGGCCGGACGCGTCTCTACGATTTGATCGCACAAGGAAAAATCGAAGCCGTGAAGGACGGTCCGAAAACGCTCATCCCGACAGAGTCTGCTGAAGCGTGGGCGGCATCGTTGCCACGCTTCAAGTCTGGCGCTGCCGCCGCCCCGCGTCGTGCATGAGCGGGAGGGCGAATGCATGGACGGAAATGCAATCCCAACCGCGTTCGCGCGCGCAGCACCTCCTGGCTTTGTGGTTTGCCGCCGCACCAAGAGGTCCCAATCCGAGCCTTGCGGCGACTGCGATAACCGTTGTGGCTTGGTAAGCGCCGCATTGGATCTCGCTAACCGCGGCCTGCGGCCGACACCCATGGTAACCTGCGAAAAGCGTCCCGCGCTTAAAGGCTGGCAAACGCGTGCAAGTCACAACCCAGAGCAAGTCGAGGCGCTTTTCGTCCGCACGCCTCGCGCTGATGGTCTTGCGATCGTTACCGGAGACGGCTTGTTCGTCCTCGATCTTGACCGCAACCATGCTGGCGGCGCGGATGGAGTGAAGTCGTTCGCTCTCCTTATGGCCGAACATGGAGGCGGAGAGACGCTGGCGCCGGGCCCGCGCGTCGTGACGCCTCGCAACGGCTTGCACATATATTTTCGCTGCGATCCGGCGCGCAAGATACGCAACCGTGTGGGCTTGGCGCGGGGCGTAGACCTGAAGGGACATGGTGGCCTCGCGCTCGCGCCGCCTTCGCCCGGTTATCGATGGTCTTCACCCTTGTGCACTCAAGATATTCCGATTGCGCCGCTTTGGCTCCTCGGCCTTGTCGATCGGCCGGCGGCGTCCTCGCCCGTCTCCTCGGAACCGTCAGCGTTCCGCTGTCCGCACATAGCGAGCGATTCAGCCTATTCGCTCGCAGTGTTAGAGCGCGAATTAATGGCAGTGGCGAATGCAAAGCCCGGCGAACGCAATAAAGCTCTGTTCAAGGCCGCCGCGCGGCTAGGCTCGCTGGCTGCGGCGGGAGACCTGCCCATTGAGCCAGTAGTCATTTCACTTATTGAAGCGGCCGTAGTGTCGGGGCTCGTCGCGGATGATGGCATGTCGGCAACGCGTGCGACCATTGCGAGTGGCTTGAAGCGCGGACTTCATAGCTCTCGTTCAGTGCCGACGCCCGTATGAGCGATGCGCTCAGAGATGTAGTCGCGCAATTTCACGAACGGGCGAATGTTATTGAAGCTCCGAGGGAGGTGGCGGCAAAGAAAAAAGGGAAGGGGTTTGAGCTAACGGCGCTCGTACTCAACAAGCGATTCCCTACCCCAACTCTTCAGCACGTCATGGCCGCGTTTGCAGACCATGCCGGCGACGATGAGACCGCCTATCCCAGTGTTGCAGCTCTAGCCGCGAAAACCGGATACGCCAGACGAACAGTTCAACAATCTTTGGCAACGCTCACCGCCCTCGGACTGCTGAGAGAGGTGAGCAAGCGAAAGTGCACAAGTGGAGCTGTAAAGGTACGCCGCATAGAGCGCGCTGCGCTCGAAGCATTGCCCGATCCCCCGCGCGGAGCCGGAAGAAAGGGGTGAACCACGATCACCCGATGGGGCGTTTTAGGTTCGCCCCATGGGGTGAACTACATGCACCCGGAACCTACCAAGGAACCAACCAATAGAACCTGTGCTAATCATCAGCGGCGTCGGCCCCGGAAGCGCTCGAACTTCGATCGTTAGACGTTCCCCGCCCGCTTCGGGGGTTTCGGACGACCGGGATGCTGGCCGTCGGGCGAGCCTCGGTCGTGATCGTTAACTGGTCCTTAACCTTGCAAGCGTCTCGTTGCGCGGCCGAACCAAATGGAGTCGCCGCAAGTGAAAACCGATGACGAATTGGAAGACCAGTTACAGACCTACGGCCCCGTGTGCGAGGGGCACGAACCTTGGCCTCATCTAGACCTCGCTCTGTTTAAAGCCTCTCAGCGGGAGCACGCACCGCGTCTGCACATCAAAGGCAACGTGGCTCTGCTCGGCCATACGATTGAAGCGGATCAGGTGTGCCGATTGATAGAACGCGCGCGATCTCGTTGGGCAACGCGGGGACATTACCCTTGATGGACTCGGTGTATGGAAGGCTCGCATGAGCGATCCTCTGCACGCTACCACCGCTTGGACACGAGCCGCCTTTGATGCTGCGGGCGAACGATTGTTCAAGCTCGGCATTCTGATTTCCACGTGGCTTGTCGTCGGCAATGCCGGCGCACTTGTGCTTGCGTTCAACGCCATCACTTCCGGTCGCCTGTGTGAATTGGACAAGTTCGAGCCGGTGGTGCTCGCGTTCGTGTGGGGTCTAGCCACCGCGTTTGTTGGCGTTGTGCTTAACTACTTTTCCGGTGTGCTGGGTGTCCACTCGCTCGGCGTATTCTCAAACACCACCGGTACGCTGGCGATGAACCAATACTACATCGAAAAGTTGAGGGCCGACGGCATCGAAACACCCGATGACGCACCGTTGGCGGTGGATATGGCGAAAGCTAATGCGATGGCCGTGGCCGAACAGAAGCGCATGTGGCGTCATTGGGCATTGTTCGTCGCTTGCATCGTCTCTTTTGCATTCTCGGCCGCCTTCTTCGCTAACGGCGTACTGCTCACGTTGTCGGACGAGGTAGCGGCGGCGCTTTGCGTATCCTAGTCGGCTGCGTTGATTGGAGGGACACTCGATGCCTCGCCCCGCATTCCTCGGAGAAAGTAAGGGCGCGCAGATGACCGGAATGGTCCCACATTCGTGCCGTCTGTAAGATGTTGCCCTAGAGGCCGTGATTGGCCCTTTGCCGCCATTCGTTCGGCTCGCTACGTTCATCCGGGCATTGGCACTGGAAGAGGCAGATGGGCTTGCAGGTCGTTATACCGGGCGCGCGCACTTCACCCCCGGCCTCCGAGAATCAACTTCAAGAAGTCGAGCAGATTCTCGGTGTTAGACTGCCGCCACAACTGCGCGCCCTGTATCTGGAGTGCGATGGTTTTCGTGAGCCGAAGGGAAACGCGAAGTATCTTCTGTCGCTGACAGAGGAGGATACTATCGGCTCTCTAGTGAGCACCACGAAGTTTTGGTGGCACGAGTGGCGGACGATTAGCGCTCCTGAGCTTCAGATCGATTTTTCGCCATACCTGTTCTTTGGGTCGTCCAGCGCTGATGAAGCGTGGGCTATCGCGTTGACGGGACCTCCGAAGATCATTGGGTATCATCATCACATGGGCGGTGAGTTCGAGACGCTCGGCACGGACATCCTAGAAGTCTTTCGGACCGACTTCGCGCGTTATGATGATTTGGCGCAGTGACTGTTGTCGGCGACATCAAGCCGGTCGCCAGCTGCTGACGCCTGCGTCACGAATTGAGCGACTTGGCCGTTCGCGATTTTGTACGCGACGACCCACGTTGGCCCATTGCGGACATAGCGGTTGTGCTGAGCTAAACTGCCTAATGGCGCAACCACACACGGAGACGAGCCGGTGCTCCCCAAGATCGAGGCGGAACTGCATTGGTCTGCCGACGTGGCGAAGCCCGTCGCGGACCAAATTCACATTATCGGCAGCGCCTTCAATGAGCTGACATTATTGATTGGTTCTGGTTTGCCGGAGGATGAGCAAAAAGAGGCTCGTAAGTTTCTGGGAAGCCTGATGGTGTCGCTGGTAAGCGAGATGCTGATGCCGCTTGAGAAGATGCACCCCCACGCGAGACGAGACGATGGCTAGAGTCAGTTTTCGGCGATGGCGAGCCAGTCAGGTGGTATGGTTGTGACCGGCAGCAATCTAGCGAATAGGTCAGTCGCGAGGCTCTGCGTGATGACGGGCCGCCAGTTTGACACCGATTGGCGGGCGACTGAAGCTCTCTGCGTGCGGGAGGGACGGTGATTGGACAACAGGACTTTGGGCCTGGTCTTAAGTCTTCTGTTTGGCGCCATCGGCGCGCTTGTCGTTTGGATGAACCACAAGGGCGGTCGGGCGCTCGATCAGAACGGCGTTCCATGCGCTGAACGTACAAAGCAGCCGATACTCTATTGGATCATACAGACTGCTTGGCTGGGACTGACGCTAATGTTCGTCTTGTTGTTTCTCGTCCTCGCGTTCGAGAGCGACTGACCCGGCTCAGAAGCAATCGATTTCGGTCTAGTCCGGTGACAGCTTTCGGCGATTTTGAGCCGTCCACGCGGATCGGGTGCGAGCGGCAGAAATTGAGCGAGTAGGCCGGTCGGGAAATTTCGCGCTACGACGCGCGCTGGTCCAATTCAGACGCTCAATGGATTGGCGAATTAGTGTCTCCGGGTTAGCAAGGATGGCGGGGAGCGGTGATGTCATTCTTTGCAGGGCGGATGGGCAGGCGGGCGTTCTTTGGCGCCTATGTTTGCTTAGTTCTCGCCCAAGCGGCGTTGCTTATTGCGACCGGGAACAAGGTGGTCGTCGATGCCCTTGCCCTGCTGCCGTGGTTGTGGATGGCGTCGAGACGCTTGCATGATTTCAATGCGCGGTGGTGGTGGGCTCTGGTCCCCTTCGCGGTGGGATTCGTATGGGGATTTGTGCATGGTTTCGGCGAACGCCTGATCGAAGATTTGGCTTCCGCGCAGACGGCTCAGCTAACCGCGCTTAGTCAAACCTCGACCATACCTCAAATAGATTGGGCCGCCGCTGCGCAACACCCCGGGGACTTTGCCGTTGGCTTCGCGCGAGGTTTTTGGGGCGCGGTAGTTTCTCGTGCCGCCGCCGATCCGGTCGGATTTGCGTTGGACACTGCCTTCCTGCTTTTTCTGATGCTCTGGCCGGGCACGCGCGGTCCCAATCGCTTTGGCGATCCGCCGGGCGTCCGCGCCACAACATTCGTGCCGCAATAGGCAACGCCAAAGGTATGAATGACGCTCATCGGCGAACTTGAGCCGTCCACGCGGGCAGGGTGCAAGCGGCAGCAATTGAGAGACTAGGCCAGTCGCGAAATTTGATCAGATGTCGTGGGTTGGCCCGAAGCGGACGTTGCCACCCTCATGCTGTGCTGGCACAAAAATGCGGGGAGTGAGCCTTTGCGTATCCGTTGGACAGTGATCGCGCTGGTGCTCTCGTTGGCGCTCAACGTCGGGCTAGTCGGCCTCATCGTCTATCAGACCATCGACTCCGCTCACCTCCAATCCGATCAAGGATCGACTTGGCGCTACATCACTGCCGAGCGACTTCAGTTGCAGGCAATGCGCGGCCAATTCTGCGGAAATTCATCCAGCCCAACGCGCCAAGAGCTTCTGGCGTGGGAAAGCGAGTCGAGAGCCGCCGAGCGTCTGGGCGAACCATACGACAAAGATGGATTGCTTTGGCTGCGGGACGTTGGCGTAAAACTAGACGATGGTGACCGCTTGGTCGGCGTCTGCCCCTACATGACGTGGCAAGCTCTGGACAACCCAAGCGCTGACGCGCTCGACAACGCAGGCGCATCGTGCCCGCTTGAACCACTGTGCTGAGCTAATGTCCGCTCTCGGCGAAATCCTGCCGGTATCGAAGATTTGTCGGAACGGCTGGATTGGAGAAGGTGCGCCAGTCGCAGCGTGCCCGCCGTTTTCGCTGAGGTGTAGCCGCGCTAAATTAGCCTGCTGTCAGAGCCTCCGCCGCAGAGCGACCCCATCCGCATCATCATAATGATGGAAGATGGCCACCATGCGGGACGCTGGAGCGCCGGCTCTCCCGATCTGCTGGACTTCGTATTGATCCGGAATTCTAGGTCAGAGCTCGAGGCCGATCTGCCGGTGGCGTTGAAGGCATTCTGCGGGCAGCCGGTTGTGTTTGTTCTTCTGCGGCCAAAGTCGGACACCTAGGCGCGCTCTTCTTTGTAGCCGCACCAGCATGATCGAACCCTTCCGTATCCTCATCATCCACGAAGAAGGCTTTAGCGCAGGCTGCCTTGAAGACGAAGACTTTGTGCTTCTCGGCGACACGGTTTGCGGAGATCAAAGTTTGGCTGGAAGATGCTCTGACGGAGCGTTTTGGTAAGCCAGTGGCGTACTGGATCGTGTCAGTACCTAAGGGCGAAACGCCGGCGTAGCTTTGCGGGGAGACCAATGCGGCTGAACTCTGTGCGCGCTGGCATGTTGACTGGCCTTGCGATCTTCTTGGTCCCGGTTCTGCTAGCGATACTGTTCGCCCCTCCTGAGAGCGAGCGGACGGGCTCCGGCTCTGGCGGGTTTGCAGCAAGCGGTTATGTGATCTCGCCTCCGCCCACGGACTTTGAAGCAATGGCCAACGCGCCGCAGGACACAAGCGTGCGCGGTCGAATCGAGCGACTGCTTGGCTCGTTCGAGCCAGAACGCGATCACTCGGGCGATGTTATCGAAGAGGAAGAGATCGCCGCGGAGCAACGCTTGGCCCATGAGTGGTGCGCCCGGACCATCGCTAAGCATGCGAATATAACTGAACGACAGGCGTCGGTCGCACTGACGACCGCCATGCATTTCCCGGAAGCGGAAACCACCAACCTTGTTCTAACCGCGCTTGAAAGCGTACCCGAGAGCGACGCCGAGGACGATTTGGTGCGCCGCCGGCAGTGCGCAGCGCTGTTGTATCTCGGAATGATGGGCTCGCCGCCGTCGCTTGCGCATTGACGGCTCAGGAAGCGAAGTTGAAATGACATCGATCTGATCTCGACGAGCGTTGAATAATTGGCGGGCGCGGGCCATGCTTAGCACCATGGATAAGCCGCCCGAACTCGAGCCAGAGCCGCAAGAAGTGGACGCGCTTGAAGAGGCGCGCGAAGTGCTCTCCAAACTGAAGGAAGAGTTCGGGGTGGATTGGGAACCCTGATGGCTAAAGGCCCACGCGGAGAGAAGCGTCCAACGGATGCAGAGCAGCGTCCTAAGATCGCGAAGAAGGCCGCTGCGAAGCGCTGGAAGAAGAAACGCTAGTGCTTCATGCAGCAGCGCTCGCTCTAGTCATCGTCGGGATGGCAGGCTTCATGATTTGCTGGGTTGCGGCCGTGTTCTTTTGGTTCGGCGCGCTCTTTACCGATGACGATGACAAGAACTCGAGGCTACTCGGGCGCTTTGGAAAAGCGCTTCTGATCGCCGTTCCCTTCTGGGCAGTTGGCGTGGCCGGCATATACGGGGTCAATGCATTCGGGAGTGGGTGAATCAGCCAGCTGGCCGTTCGCAAGATTGATGACCGAGCGATTGCGTGAGCTCGGGCCGTTGTGAAAAATGTGCGCACGGTGCGCGCGCACGCGCGTTAAGGCATGTGTGAACGCCGCTCGATGGCTGTTAGCGCTTCGGTAAAGCTCTGGATCCTCTCAAGTTTGCGCAACCACGGTGCGCGCTGCTCCCGCGGTCGCCCCTGGGCCTCAGCGATGCGGTCCGCCCATATCAGGCAATGATACGCCTGCGGAGGCGTCTGCTGCGTGGTCGGGCAGCGTTGCCGACCAGACCGCCGCCGAGATCGCGCGCCTCAAGGCCTTGTTGAGCAGCGGCTAAGGACGCGTGCTTCGGGCTCGTGCCGATAAGGAAGCGGCGACGGGCGCACTACATCGATACTCCCCACGGCGGAAGCAGGGAGAAGTTCAGTCCTTGCCGTCCTTTCCATCGTCTTCTTCCGTCGTTTCCATGACGGGTTTGCCGTGCTTAGTGGCCCCACCATCTTCGTCGACGTTGCCGCCAAGCATGTCGGCGAGGTCTGCGCTTTTCTGTTCGGTAGTTGATTTCTTCTCAGACATCACATCGTCTCCTTGCGCTCAGACAACGGCGAGATGGTTCCGGCAGTTCCGCGCTCAAGCTGTTCAACGGCTAGCCACGCCGTCCCAAAAGTCTAAGGCGCGGGCTTTATGTCAGACAAATTTATACGATCCCGTTTCTCGCGTTGGTCACTTGCGCTAAGAATGTCTCCGGCGTGACCGGGTAGCGGACGCTTACTGTTGGTTTTCATGGCGCGTAGACGCCGTGCCTACGCCTAGACTTTGGATTGTCCGCGAGCCGTCAAACGGAATGCACTGGCGAAGTGCGCAGGGCCGAACGGCCTCGGTCACGCTCAACAGATTGGGAGGAGCGTAGAATGGCCAAAATGTACGCGGGCCTCGATGTGTCCGACAAGGAAACAGCAATTTGTGTGTTGTCGGCCAACGGCGACATTGTGCTTGAGACATCCGCGGCGACAAACGCCGCTGCTATAGGGGACGTCCTCAAGCCCTACCGCCGGGTGCTCGACAAAGTTGGGCATGAATCGTGTGCAAAGGCGATGTGGTTGAATCGAGAGCTAATTCGAAAGAAGTGGCCGGCGATTTGTCTAGACGCGATGCACACTCACGCCGCGCTGGCCGCCAATAAGAATAAGACCGACAGAAACGACGCGCGCGGCATCGCGGAAGTTCTGTGTCGAGGCATTTATACAACCGCCCACGTTCGGACCGAGGTGTCGCAGAAGTGGCGGTCTGTCCTAACGCACCGAAAGGCGATCCTGCGGAAGCGGCTAGACCTTGAGCGTCTGACCGCCGCCAACTTGAAGCTGGTGGGCGGCACGCTTGTGCGCGATGGGAAAAATTGGATCGCAAAGCCGCAGGCCCGGCGCCGCTTAGATTCAGATTTTGTCGACGTCATAAATGGCACGATACGTTTGATCCGCGTGTTACGCGATGAGGGTGAGCGCCTGGACGCTATGGTGATGAAGCTCGCTGACGGCGACCCCGTTTGCAGGCGATTGATGACAATGCCAGGAGTTGGCCCAGTCACGGCATTCTCGTTTAGATGCGCTGTGGACGACCCGTATCGCTTTTCGTCCTCTCGCACGGTGGCAGCCCACTTCGGGCTCACTCCGAGGACTTACCAGTCCGGAGAGTCGAGCTACACCGGACACATAAGTAGACGGGGGGACAGTGAAGTGCGCTCGTTGTTGTACCAATCCGCAGCGTGTGTGCTGAACATATCGAAGTCGCCTTGGCGGCTGAGGCTTTGGGGTAAGGAGCTCGCCAAGAGAAAGGGGTTCAAAGTTGCTGCCGTGGCTTGCGCTCGCCGTATGGCCGTGATCCTGCACCGGATGTGGATCACCGAGCGGGATTTCCAGCTCGTGACCTGAGGTGCGACCAGGGCCCCTTCGGCGGTGCGCACTTGAAGTGCAGGAGAGCTTTCGAGAAGCACGAAACCGAACTGCGGTCGAACCAACGTCGTTCCCCGACCTAACGCCTATCGCAATCGGACGTGCTACCCTGGCCGCGCTAGTCCAATATAGCTGGTACAAGAATTTTGCGAGGCTCGGCTACCCTTTCTCGGCGCGAGACCGGTCCGGCTTCTTGGTCAGGAGCTGGGTATGCTTGAAGTTGTGGTTGGCGGTGCGCTTGCTGGACTCGGAGCATTCGTGTTCGGATATCTCGCGTTGTTGGTTGTCCGTTTGTTTGACCGACATGGCTTAGCAGCCCAACTGCTTGAGAAGAATTGAACACTCAGGATTGGGAAAAGCCGGCCGAGAGCGGACGACTTCGGATAGCCGAGCCAGTCTCCAGACCACCAGATGAGGGAGCGGCCGAGGCTCGTGCCTTACGGGAGATGGCTGACAACGCTGAGCAAGCAAACGACGGGGCCGAGGCGCGCGTCCTACGATCGATGGCTGCTCAAGCTGAGCAAGCTGAGCAAGCTGAGCAAGCAAACGCTAAGGCTCGTGCCTTACGGGAGATGGCTGATAACGCCGAAAAAAACGATGCGGCCAAGGCTCGTATGTTACGCGAGATGGCTGATTACGTTGAGCATGCAAACGACATTCGGATTGTCCCTGCGAGACCCCGGGCTGCCAACCCTGATCTGCTCGGTGATGATGACTTGTCGTCCAATATCAGGGCAAAGCGGATTCGCGTTTAGCGGCGCCCGCGTTTGCCCGATCGCTTTGAGCGACTAGGCCATTCGTGATTTTGTACGCGACGGCGCACGTTGGCCCAATCCAGACATTCGGGTCGGGCGTGCCAATCACTCCGGTTTGGACGTGAGATCAAGGCCGCAGCGTCCGCAAGTCTTGTCTTGAATGTTCTTAGGTTGCTCGAATGGCCATTCGCCACCCTTCTTCCAGACCGGGTAACTGCAGCGGGGACAACGGTTGACGAGCATCAGAACCATTGCACCGAACGCTATTGGGGCGAGGACGAACGCAGGCCACTCGTATCCCGGATAGGCCAACAGCACCGCCAAGCCGCACGACACAAAAGCGACGACGGCTGCGCTCAGTTGAACCGATTGGGCCGAGAAACGGGCGCGCGAAAACATTGGCCCATCCTAGCACATTGGCACCGACTGTCCGCTCTCGGCGATTTCCTGCCCGTCACGCAAAAGAACGGGAGTGTCTGGCTAAGTGCCGATGCTAGCCGTTGGACTTACGAATTTGCACGATCTTTGCGCTCGCGCGTGAAGCCGCACAAAAAGTGCCCCACGCATCCATGAGTCGGCGACGCTTTTCGAGTGCGTCGCCGCGCCGGTAGGCTGCCTCGGTTTTGTCTTTGAGCGTGTGCGCCAGCGCTTGTTCGGCGACTTCGCGCGGGAAGTTGGTCATCTCGCCGGCCCAATCGCGAAACGTCGAACGGAAACCGTGCGCGGTAAGGTCGGTGCGCTTCATACGCCGCAGCGTCATGAGCAGCGCCATTGAAGAAAGGGTTGGCTCGCGATCAGTGCGCGTTGAGGCGCCAGGGAACACCCATTCGCTTTTCGGATGCGCCTTTCGCATCGCATTCAGCACGGCCAGCGCCGCCAGCGGCAATGGTACGCGATGTTCGCGGCCCGCCTTCATGCGCTCGCCGGGAATGATCCAGACCTTCGCCTTGAGGTCGATCTCGGACCAGCGCGCTTTGAGCGTTTCGTTAGTCCGCGTCGCGGTCAGGATCGCAAATTCCAAGGCGCGGGCGCTGTCTCCGCTCATGGCCCGCAGCTCTGCCATGAACGCCGGCAGATCGGCGAAGGGCAGAGCGGCGTGATGTTTGACCTTCTGAATTTTGGCGCGCGCGGGGAGCGCCCTTTCGAGGTGGCCGCGCCAGCGCGCCGGATTCTCGCCTTGGCGATAGCCGCGCACGGCGGCCCAATCGAGCACCGACTCAATCCGCTGGCGCACGCGGCTCGCAGTCTCCGTTCTTGTTTTCCAGATCGGCTCAATCGCCTTCATCACCAAGCTCACATCAATGGTTTGGACCGGCAGATCACCGAACACGGGGTAGACGTAGGTCTTGAGCGTGTTCGCCCATTGCTGGCGGTGCTTGGCGTTCTTCCAACCCGCTTCATGCGAGGCGATTAGGGCTTCAGCGCACTGTTTAAACGTCATGGCCCGCGCCGCCTCCAGGGCGCGTTGCGCGCGTTCGGCATCGCGCGCGACGATTGGGTCAACGCCATCGCGCGCCAGCTTGCGGGCCTCAGTGGCACGCTCGCGCGCTTCCGCAAGCGGGATGTCGTCGGCAGACCCCAAGCCGATCTCGCGGATCGGACCGCCCTTCACGGTCACGCGCAACACCCAGGATTTGCGCACTTCCTTGGTGTTCGGATTGATCGTCACCCGCAGGCGAAGGCCGGCGCCGTCGATCAGCACGCCCGGCTTGCGGGCCTGTTTGACCATGCGATCCGTGAGCCCGTTTCGCGCCATCGCCGCCGCCTTTGGAAAGAGGGGAAACGGCCTCTCCGCTTCCCCTATCGTTTCCCCCAATATGCACCGAAAGGCGACGCCCGGCAACGGACAGGCGCGGATGCCCGTTCGATGTGTTTAGCCATAATCTATGCGGAAAATGGCGACACAGGCGGATGTTCGCGAATGGTGGCGAATAACCCAATTGGGCGGACTCCCTCTCCGCCATTTTCCTGACAGATAAGGCTGCGTCTGCGCTGGCTTAAGTTTAGCGCTTGGGTTGCATATGCCCTGCTTGGCTCATTAGGACGGCTGAGCCGCCGGCGTCGGTCTAGGGGATCGGCGAACGGTGTTTGCCGGCGAACGTCAGCGAGTAACCTGCGTGGGCCGCCGTGCGGTAAATTGGAACTCGTGCGTTCAGCACCTTCACTCGGGTTAGGTGCTTAGACGGCGCTGGAATGACGCGCGGCGCCGCGCTGAGCGTACGTGTCGAAGGCCATCGCGACCAATCTGCAGAAAGGGCGCGCGGCGGCGCTCAGCACGATGTGATCGTCGACGATGCGCACCATGCCGTCCGCGATCATTGGAGAGAGGGCGTCCAGTTCATCGACGCATGCGCGGACGCCGCCGAGTGGGCCCAGGTCGCCGACGAAGTCGCACATAATTTGCTCGACCAGCTTGCGGCGCAGGCGATCATCTCTCGAAAGAGCGTGCCCGCGAACGGTCGCAAGAGCGCCGGACGCTACGGCGCGGCGCCATGCGCCGGGATCAGCGTCGTTTTGGGTGTAGCCTTGGGGCAGCGTTGAGATTGCAGAGGGGCCGAGGCCAACGAGCGCGGATGCGCTCTTTAGGACGTAGCCCTGAAACGACCGAGTCAATTGATCCGTGTTCGCTGCGATGGCGAGTTCGTCGGACGGCAACGCAAAGTGATCCAAGCCTATCGCGACATAGCCCCGTGCTTCTAGAGCGGCGCGCGCCGCCTCGGCCTGCGCAAAGCGCTCGCTGGCGTTGGGTAATGAGGCTTCGGGGATCAGCCGCTGGCGCTTCTTGACCCACGGAACGTGTGCGTACCCGAAGAGAGCGATGCGGTTCGGCTTCATCTCAGCTGCAAGTTGAACGGTTTGCTCGACTGCAGTCACGGTCTGGTGGGGGAGCCCGTACATGAGGTCCATGCTGATTTCGTCGATGCCTTCGGCCTTCAGCGTCGTCACAGCGTCACGTACGGTTTCGAAGGGTTGCACACGGCCAATCGCCTGTTGCACGGTTTGGTTCATATCTTGCACGCCAAGCGAAGCGCGACTGACGCCGGCGGCCACATAAGCGCGTACGTTGTCAGGCACGATGTGGCGCGGATCCAGTTCGATTGCATGATGCCGTAGTGCAGTAAGGTCGAACCGGTTGGCGAGCCGCGTTGCGATGGCGGCAAATTGCGAAGCCGACAGAATATTGGGCGTGCCGCCGCCCCAATGTATTTCTACCACGCTTTGGCCACTGAGCGCTTCGCTGACAAGATCGACCTCATGCAGCACCGCATCGACGAACTCGCGGACTGGCTCTTCGCGCCGCGCGGCGAACGTGTTGCAGCCGCAATACCAGCAGAGCTGGCGGCAGTACGGCACATGTAGGTAGAGCGATAGCGTGGCGTCGGCAGCGATTTCGGCTAGCCATGCCGCAGTGGTTGAAGGTCCGATTGCGCCGCTAAAGTGGGGTGCGGGCGGGTAGCTGGTGTAACGTGGCGCGGGGCGCTCAGCGTAGGTTAGTAGGCGCGGGTCCATCGGGCCAGTGTGTTGGAAATGGGCATCTTCGTTTTGATTCGTATCAAAACGAGGAGCCAGGCCAGCAAGCAACCCAACGCCGATTTGACTTCAATCAACTTAGGGGTAGTGCGCGGGTGCGCATGACATTCATCAATGACAACGACAAAAACCGTTCATCGACTGATATAGCGCCAGCCCGCAATTTGGACGCATGGAGCATAACCATGCGATGTGATGAACCGCAGCAAGACTATACGACCAGAGAAGGCGCTCAAGCGCTTGCCGCTCGGATTGTGGAGTATTGGCGCGATCGCGGATACGAGGTGATGCTGCAGATTGAGGATGTAGGTTTTCATCCTGCCATTCGCGCTGCGCGTTACGAGATCCGCTCGGACTTGATCAATGGTCTGCCAAGACCGGCGTTCGCGATTTCCCAAGCCGCCTAATTGCAGCGCGGGGTGCGGTAGCGCGGTCAGGCGACGGCGCTGCAACGCTCGTCGCGCTCGTGAGTTATGAACGCTTCGGCCTCGTCGACCGGAAGCGGCTTGCTCGCGATGTAGCCTTGTATTTTCGGGCAACCCGCTGCGGACAGTCGCAGCCACTGCTCTTGGGTTTCCACGCCTTCGGCGATGACGCGCATCCCAAGGTTCTGCGCTAAACCGACGATCGCGGTGAAGAGCGCGTCCGCCTTTAGGTCGTGACCTAGCTCTGCAACGAACGAGCGATCGATCTTGATTTTATCGATCGGAAAGCGCGGCAGATAGCTGAGGCTTGAGTAGCCGGTGCCGAAATCGTCGAGCGCAATTGAGAAGCCAGCTTCGTGCAACTCCGTCAGTGCATCACGCACTTGTTGTTCATTCGACAAAAGTACGCCTTCAGTCAGTTCGATCTCGATGTTGTGTGGATCGGCGCCAACTTCAGCGACGATGCGCTTTGCGTGGCTGACGTATCCAGGACGCTGCAATTGAGTGGCGGACACGTTCACCGCGGTCTTCACGCCCGGCCAGCGAAGCCCGTCCAGCGCGGCTTGGCGGAGGGTGAAGTCTCCCAGGGCGTGAACCGAACCGGATTCTTCGGCTAAAGGTACGAAGGTCGATGGCGAGATCGCGCCCATCGTTGCGTGGGTCCAGCGCACCAACGCCTCGACGCCGACAACCTCTCCAGAGAAGCGGACCTGGGGCTGATACACCATTCTGAGGCGACCCGCAGCGATGTCCGCGCGCAAGTCTTCGCGCATTACTCTTATCGCCTTGAACTCACGATCCATCGCTTCGTCATAGTGGCGATAGCACCCACGCCCCTCGGACTTTGCGCGGAAAAGCGCCAAGTCAGCGCGCCGCAACATTTCGAGAGGCTCAAACAATTGATCGTCAGGGACCGCAACGCCGATGCTGCCGCCGAGCACGCGAGGGCCGACGCTCAGATTCAAAGGCGTACTTAACGTGGAGACGAGTTCTTCGGCTGCTGCCGCCGCACTCTCATTGGTCACATCGGTCTGCAGGAGGATCGCAAAGCCGTCGCCATCGAGGCGGGCGCAGATGGCATGCTCGCCCAGGCGGGATGCGATGTTTGAAGCGGTCTTCCAAAGCGCCTCGTCACCTACTTCATGGCCGAAGGTGTCGTTGAGGTCTTTGAAGCGATCCAGATCGATGCAGAGAACAGCAAAAGGGGCATGGTTCTTTGCGCTGCGAATGACGGCAGCAGTCAAGAGTTCTTCAAACCGCATGCGGTTAGGCAGGCCGGTCAGAGCATCATGCCGGGCTATATACGCTGCTTGTTTCTCGCTTTGCTCCAGGCTTCTTCGAGCGGTGCGGGCGCGGATGTAGAGAGCGAGTGTCGCCGCCAGCATTGCCGCCAATAGCACCAGAAGCGCGGGAAGTACTCCGACTAATAGGCTCCAGCCTGGCCGCTGCGGTGTCCAATCCAGAGTGGCGATGGCGACGCCGTGCTCGTCGTGGAGGGGCGCGTGTGCATCGTATTCTTCCGCGCCCGCGTCACCATCGTGGAGATGCAGGTTCTCCAGTAAGTAGCGTTGGCCGAAGGCGGCGAGGAATTCCTCATCAAGTTCTCGCCCGGTGAGCACGATCGGCGCGCGCTCGTGGGTGATCCGTGCGTAGCCGAAGTCAGGTTGGACGAGCGTCGCGGTGACCACATAGAGGCGGTCGTGAATCCATGCCAACGAACTGGACTGGACCGCGTTCCCGAGCGTGTTGCTGCGGCTTTCATCCGCTTCGGCCGCGCGGACGCGTCCTATGACCGTGGCCGCTGCCGACCGTTCCTCGGCGGTTTGATCTCGGGCTAGGTCCTCACCATCGCGCATGGCGTATTGGATGCTGTCATTGGCATCCAGCACCGCCGTGAACCCGAAGCCGCTGACGGCATAGAAGAACTGGCCGATGTTCTCTCGCGCCCAGCGCTCGCTGAAGCGATTGTCGAGGTTGCGGACGGCATCGTCCCAAACCGTCTGCGGCACGACCTGGTTTTCGATTTCCCGGACACGTGCTTGCAGGCCGTTACCGATAACGGCTTGTTCACGCAGTTTCGCTGTCAGGTCGCTCCGGTGCGCAAAGACGAGTAGTCCGACCGTCAGCGCTGCGATGGCCGCGACGCCAATGGCGGCGAGGGCCCAGAAATAGTCTCGGTTCTTTGCGGCCGCCATGAGAATTCTTCTCAATGCTAAGCACGCAAGATGACACGGTACGGCTAACGCATCGTGCTATCAGCTGAAAAATACGACTGACAAAAATCATTCGGACGTGGCGCCCGCTATGACTGCTCGAGCGCCAGGACTAGACGAGCAGCGCCTCGCCAGGCGCCAGCGCCGCCAGCGCGGCGGGATCCAAGATGCGCAGGATGCCGGGTAGAGTCTGTATGGCGCCAGACTCGCGCAAGTGCTTCAGCGTCCGGTTGACGTGCGCGTGGGTCAGACCGAGCGCATCCGCCACGTCCTCTTGGCGAAGCGGGAAGGGCATCAGCTCATCGTGCATAAGGTTGCGCTCGGTCAGTCGTTGGCGCAGCTCAAGAAGAAATCCTGCCAATCGGCCCAGCGCGCGCCGCCGACCGATGTCGATGACGTGCTTGGCCATGAGGGCCTGGTGCCGGCGCAACTGGCGCTTGGCGAAACGCCGGGAACGAACGTCCGCCTGAAAGAGCTGCCGATAGTCCTCGATGGCGAAGTGGCAGACGGCGGCCTCGGTCAAAGCCTTGAAGGCGAACAGGTTGGGCGTCTGCGGAAGGATCACTGCATCCTGATCAAACACGTCTCCAGGTATTAGGAAGGTCAGAATCTGGCGCTCGCCACCCAGCAAGCGCGCGTATTGGATGGCCCAGCCGGATTGTATGATCGCCACCGTCGTAGGCGTTTCGTTGCTCGGGAAAATTTCTGCGCCGGCGGAGATTTGCTTGGCTGAGACTCGGCGTAACTGCAGCCCTTGGAATTGACTTGTGGCGGGACAATCACCGCTGGCGCCGAGCGCGCACCTATCGCACGCGAGACTGGTACCGTTCGAAATTCGAGCAGCTGTCTGCATGTTACCCGCTTGTTTGTGCGCACGCACGTGTGCCGAGAGAGCGTTCGGTGTGATGAAACGGCGAGAATCAGAATGGTGCGTAGTTGAGTTGATATGGAACAATCGGCGCAGCGCATTGATAATTCTCAATGCGAACTGTCAATTGTTCTTCTGTTTTCGCTTAACGGCGCTTTCTGCATAACCAGTACAAAACTCCATCGACTTCGCACGTAGAGCAAAAGCGACATGATTGTCGAAGCTTACGAGCGCGAAGGCGGGGAGCTGCATGACACGCGATGCGCTTGAGTTAGGCCGCAAGGCATATGCCGGCATAGAGCTTTGCGACGCATCCTCTAGTTCGAGAGGCCTGCCTGTTTCGTTGCGTTGTGCAAAGATCGATTTACCACCGTCTGCGCATCTGAGCGTGATGCAAACGCGCTCCCCTCATTCGCAATCGCACGCAGGTGCAAGAGTTGCAATCGCTACGCTTGCGACGGTGTGCGGAGCGAGCTTCGCGTATGCACAAGAGCCCGTTCAGTTCGAACTGGAGTACACTGGCGACATCATCGGGCCCATTTCCGGCGCGCAAGAGCGCGGCGCCTACCTCGATAATCTCGATCTCAGTGCGACGTTTGATATGGCGGCGCTGGCCGGCTGGCGCGAGGGTACGATCGTCTTCGCGCACGTGCTTAGCAATTCAGGTGACACGCCGAACGACGCGGCGCAGACGCTGCAAGGCATCGACAATATCGAGGTCAGCCGTCAGGCGATCCGCCTCTACGAATTCTGGGTGGAGACCAACATCGGCGCGCTCAATGCGCGGGCTGGCCTCTATGACGTCAACAGCGAGTTCTATTCCAATGAAGCGGCTGGGCTGCTGATTGCGCCCGCTTTCGGCATTGGCTCCGAGTTAGCTGCAACTGGGCCAAATGGCCCTTCGATCTTTCCTTCCACCGCTTTGGCATTGCGGGTGAGGGCGCCTCTTTCAGAGCGGCTGTCGGCCCAGTTCGCTGTGGTGAATGCCTATGCGGGCGTACCTGGCGACCCTGGCGGCGTTGATACGGCCCTCGACGATGGCGCGCTGCTGATCAGCGAGCTGAGTTGGGATGGCGACACCCATGTGGACGTGGGAGCGTGGACGTACACGGACCAGCAAGAGGATATCCGCCTCACAACAGGTCTTGGCGCGCCAGTCTATCAGCGCGCGGCCGGCGCTTACGTCACCCTTGAGCGTGAAGTGCAACCTGGCGCGACGCTGTTCGCGCGCGTTGGCGTCTCTGATGGTGACACAACGCCGTACATCGGCGGCTGGCAAGCCGGCGTTCTGTTTGACGGCGTTCTTGCAGCGCGACCGGACAGCCAGCTTTCGTTCGGCGCCTATCAGGGACGCCTAAGTTCAAAGTTTCGCGGCAACCAGCGAGACGCCGGCGTGCGCGCCGCGGACGCTGAGAGCGGTGTCGAGCTCACCTATTCTGACCAGATAACGCCGTGGCTGCGTCTGCAGCCGGACGTGCAGATCGTAATCGATCCTAGTGGAGACCGGGATCGCCAAGATGTTTGGATCGCAGGTCTCCGCTTCGTCATCACGCCGTTTGGACATTGACGCCACACAGGAAGCATTGAGCCATGTTCAAGAAGTTCAACTCGCATCTCTCTATCGGCACGCGGCTTGGCCTCGTCGCGGCGCTGTTCTCGGCAGCGTCGATCGTCGGCCTCGGCCTGACGGTGCAGGGTGACTGGGAGGATATTTCCTTCGCGCAGAACGAGCGAGAGGGGGCGGAGTATCTGCGGCAAGTTTGGCGCGCTTGGCATAGCGACAATTGCTGCGAGACCATTGGCAATGACGAGCTGAACGAGCGCTTCAACGCGACGAATGAATTCAGCACTTTTGCAGACAGCGAGCCGGGCTCCGAGCGGGATATCGCCGCCGCTTCGCTATTCTTGGCGATCGCCGACGGCTCCAAGCTCATGCTCGATCCGGAGCTTTCCAGCTTCTATCTCATGGACGGCTTGGTGGTGCGTATACCGGACATGGTCGTCAGTGAGACTGTGTTGGATGAATCGATTCAAAACATCCCCACGACTGACCCTGCTCGCGCGCTGAGGATTGCGCAGAACATCGACAAGTTGGGCGTCGCGACTGAGATGGCCGACAGAGCGTTTCTGCGCGCAATTGCGAGCCGGCCCAGTGTAGCCGTAGAAGTGGACGCCGCCCTCCGAAACGTCGTCCGCATCGGCCATCAGATGGCTGAAGAGGAGCGTGGCGCGCTCACTGGCCAAACGACCATCGCGTCCGACAACACAGAAGCAGAGTTTCCGCGCATCCTTACCGAAGCGTGGAACGTCGGGGCCGACAAGCTGATCGAAGTGCTGGACGGGCGCATCGCCGATCTTCAGCGTAAGATGGCGATTGAAATCGCCCTGTGCGTGGCGCTGATTCTGGCCGCTGCTGGCGGCACATGGCTGATGGCGCGAGGTTTGTCGCGGCGCTTTAAAGCGCTTGGCGGCATCATGGAAGGCTTGAATGAGGGCGAGTTCGAAGCAGCGGTCCCGTTCACCGAAGACAAATTCGAAACCGGCCTGATCGCCACGACGTTGCGAAACATGAGCGCGAACATGGGCGCGCAAAGGTCCGCGCAAATCGAGGCGAGCTACAAAAGCGCGGCGTTCGAGGGCAGCTCGGTCGCGACCATGATGATCGATCGCGACTTCAAGGTGCTCTACGTCAACTCCGCTACCCTGGCGCTTTTCCGCACGCACGCTCAGGCCTTCCGCCAGCTTTGGCCGGGCTTCAAAGTGGACGCGGTCGTTGGTTCGAACATTGACATGTTCCACAAGAACCCCGCGCACCAGCGCGCGATGTTGTCGGATCCGTCGCGACTGCCGCACCGAACCGACATCACGATCGGCGATCTCAAGATCGCGTTGAACATCAGCGCCGTCTACGACGCCAAGCGCAATTACGTGGGCAACATCCTGCAATGGGATGATGTGACGGCGACGCGGTCGAACGCAGGCGTGCTTGCCGCCCTGACGCGCTCGCAGGCGATCATCG
The DNA here is from genome assembly GCA_034439495.1 of Terricaulis sp. Lineage (GTDB taxonomy): Bacteria > Pseudomonadota > Alphaproteobacteria > Caulobacterales > Aquidulcibacteraceae > Vitreimonas. The sequence goes on from JAWXAM010000080.1 coordinate 117,592, forward strand.
AGTTTGCGCTCGATGGCACCGTGCTCCATGCAAACGAGACCTTCTGCCGGACGATGGGCTACGGGCTGGATGAAATTAAAGGCCGTAAGCACTCCATCTTTATGGATCCTGCACAGGCGCAATCCGCTGACTACACCGCGTTCTGGGAAGCCTTACGTCGCGGCGAATTTCAAAGCGGCAAATTCCACCGTTTTGGCAAGAATGGAAAGGATGTGTGGCTGGAAGCCACATATAACCCGATCCTCGATTCCAACGGGCTCCCCTTCAAAGTCGTCAAGCTTGCCAACGACACTACGGCGATCGAGCTTGAGCGCCGCGAAGCGGATGCGGAGCGTATACGCGCTACCGAGCGTCAGCACGCGGCGGAGGAACGTCAAAAGCAAATCGTCGTCGAGCTCTTCGGCAGCGCTTTCCAAAGCTTGGCCGGAGGCGATCTCACGGCGCGTATGAACGACATGCCGGAGGCCTACATCAAACTGGGGGCCGACTTCAATGTTGCGATGGAGAAGCTCGAGAAGGCGATGGGCGTGATCGTTTCCAATGCCGGCGGCATTCGCACCGGCGCCGGGGAAATCTCGCAAGCCGCCGATGATCTTTCACGGCGTACTGAACAGCAGGCGGCCAGTCTTGAAGAGACCGCGGCGGCGCTCGATGAAATCACGGCCACAGTGCGCAAGACTGCCGACGGCGCCAACCAAGCCAACAGCGTCGTGGTCGCAACCCGAGCCGATGCCGAAACCAGCGGCAAGGTCGTACGAGAGACCGTCGCCGCCATGGCGGAGATCGAAAAATCTTCGAAGCAGATTTCGCAGATTATCGGCGTGATCGACGAAATCTCGTTCCAGACCAACTTGCTCGCTCTCAACGCCGGCGTCGAAGCCGCGCGCGCTGGCGATGCGGGCCGGGGCTTTGCGGTCGTCGCGTCGGAAGTGCGCGCACTTGCGCAACGCTCCTCAGAGGCGGCCAAAGAGATCAAGGGCCTCATCTCCACGAGTTCTCAGCACGTCGAGGCGGGCGTCGATCTCGTCGGCGAGGCGGGCAAGGCGCTCGAAGTTATCGTCAGCAAGGTGGGCGAGATCAGCAGCCTCGTGGCTGAGATCGCCGCTTCCGCACAGGAGCAGTCCACCGCACTTGTTGAGGTCAACACTGCGATCAACCAGATGGACCAAGTTACGCAACAAAACGCGGCAATGGTTGAGGAGTCGACTGCGGCGAGCCACTCGCTCACGCAAGAAGCGGACGAACTGCTCGGCTTGGTGGCTCGCTTCCGAGTGGGCGACAACGGCGCTGCCTCGGCCGAGCCGCGTCATCGCCACGCCAAGGCGCCAGCACCGCAGCCGGTGCTTCAGCAACGTCGCCGCGTCGCGCAATACGCCTCCGGCAACGCCGCTCCGAAGGTTGATGACGATTGGCAAGAGTTCTGAGTGGAGCGGGAATGATGCAACTTGTCTCTAACTTGGACCTCGCCGCCGCTAGGCCGCTCTGGGCCCAGCTCTGCGCGGCGCGCCGGCAGCCGATCGCGCTCGACGCGTCCAGCGTCGAACGGCTTGGCGGCCTCTGTTTACAGGTCTTGGTCGCCGCGAAACGCGCTTGGCAAGATGATGGCGTCAGCTTCGCCATCGTCCAACCCTCGCAGTCTTTCACCGATGCAGTCCGTCTCATGGCGGCTGATGAACTCATGACCGCGGAGGGCTGCGCGTGAGCAAGACGATACTGACTGTGGATGATTCACGCATGATGCGTGAGATGTTGCTGATGGTGCTCAACGGCGCCGGCTTCAATGTCGTGCAAGCCGAAGACGGCGAAGAGGGCTTGTCCGTTCTTGGCGATGCGCAGCCCGACGTCATCATCACCGATATCAATATGCCCAAGCTCGACGGTTACGGCTTTATCGAAGGCGTACGCTCGGACGAACGCTACCGGGCAGTCCCAATTCTCGTGCTGTCGACGGAAAGCAGCGCCGAGAAGAAGGGGCGTGCGCGGGATGCAGGCGCCACCGGTTGGATCGTGAAGCCGTTCCAAGCTGAGACATTGATCGAAGTCGTCCGTCGCGTGTGCGCGTAGGGATAATCCAAAATGGACGCGATGGACGCCATCAAAGTCACCTACTTTCAGGAATGCGACGAGCTGCTCGCAAGCCTGGAAGAGGGCCTGCTTGCTCTGCAAGCCGGCGACGGCGATAGCGACACCATCAATGCGGTTTTTCGCGCGGTCCACTCCGTAAAGGGCGGCGCTGGAGCGTTCGGCTTCGAGGAGATGGTCGGGTTCGCGCATGTATTCGAGACATCGCTTGATGAAATGCGCTCAGGTCGACTCGACCCGGATGCGAACGTCATAAAGATCATGCTGCGCGCGTCCGACGTGCTCGCAGACCATGTGCTCGCGGCAAAGGGCGAAGGCGTCGTCGACGCGGCGCGCGCCCAAGCGATGGCGGAAGAGCTGGAATCGCTGACAGCACCATTGTCGGACGAACCTACAGTGGCGCCGGAGGGCTCTGCGCCAGAGGCCGATGCTTGGGGCTTTGCACCGCTCAAGTTCGAATTTGCCGAAGAGCCGCCGCCCGCGCCTTGGCTTCTGACGATGCGCCCCACCGCGGCCATGTACGCGAAGGGCCATGACGCTGCTTTGTTCTTGCGTGAACTCAGCCGGCTCGGCGAAATCAAGGTCTCTCTCGACGCCTCGATGCTGCCGGAGCTTTCTACGCTGGATCCGGAAGCGTCCCACTGCGTGTGGACTGTTGAACTCGCTGCTGATGTGGCTGAGCAGGCCATTCTCGACGTGTTCGACTTCGTGGGCGATGATTGCGTTATTGATCTGCGACGTGTCGGCGTTGAATCCGCGTCAGCCTTGCCAGACACTGACCAGGCGTTCGCTGCGTTGATCGCTGTAGCCCAAGCGCCGCTGGAAGATGCACCTGAGATCGCGGCCACTTCGGAGAGCAAGACGGCTCAAAAAGGGGAAGTAAAGGCGGCGCCAACGGCAGGCGCTACAATTCGCGTGGACCTTGAGCGCGTTGATCGACTGATCGATTTGGTCGGTGAGCTCGTCATCAATCAGGCAATGATCGCCCAGCGGGTGATGGAGAGCGAACAACCGCCGTCATCCACCGTGAGTCTGGGCCTTGACGAACTCGAGCAGCTGACACGCCAAATCCAAGACAGCGTTATGGCGATCCGTGCGCAGCCGGTGAAGTCGGTGTTCCAGCGGATGCCGCGGCTTGTTCGCGAGATCGCGGGCTCGACTGGGAAGCAAGTGCGCCTTGTTATGGAAGGCGAGGGCACGGAAGTCGACAAGACTGTGATCGAACGCCTTTCCGATCCGATCACCCACATGCTGCGCAATGCAATCGACCACGGTGTCGAGACGCCGGCTGAGCGCATTGCGGCCGGCAAACCTGGTGAGGGTGTGGTGCGGCTAGCGGCGCTGCATCGCTCCGGCCGCATTGTGATCGAAGTGTCTGACGATGGGAAAGGCATCAATCGTCCGCGCGTGCGTGAGATTGCTATCAAAAAAGGTCTGATCGGCGCCGACGCCAACCTGAGCGATGATGAGATCGACAACTTGATCTTCTTGCCTGGGTTTTCGACGGCGGCCGCCGTCTCCAATATTTCTGGCCGTGGTGTTGGCATGGACGTCGTGAAACGCTCCATCCAAGCGCTTGGCGGGCGTATTTCCATTACGTCGCAGCCGGGCAAGGGCTCCACCTTTACGCTTTCTCTGCCACTCACCTTGGCCGTCCTCGACGGCATGGTGATCAGCGCGTCCGGACAGACGCTCGTTGCGCCACTCACCGCCATCATTGAAACGCTGCGGCCAAAGCCACAGGACGTGCGTGCTCTGGGGCCGACTGGCGCTGTACTCGCGGTGCGCGACATGCACGTGCCGTTGATCGATATTGGTATGGCGCTGGGCTTGCGCTCGACCCCGATTGATCCGACGACGGGCGTTGTGCTCCTCGTCGAGAGTGAAGGCATTAGCCGCGCGGCGCTGGTCGTTGATGAGATCCAGGGCCAGCGGCAAGTCGTGATCAAAAGCCTCGAAGCCAACTTTCAGCGCGTTGTCGGCATCGCCGCCGCCACCATTCTCGGCGACGGCCGCGTGGCGCTTATCCTCGATATCGAAGCCGTTCTTGAAAAGCGGCTGAATGAACGTCTCCCACCTCTAGCGCGGGCAAGCTAAGCATGAGCAACGATCACACCTCTGACGGCCAGCTTGAGCTAATCTCCTTTCGCATCGCGGATCAGGAATTCTGTCTCGACATCATGGCCGTCCGTGAGATTCGCGGGTGGGCGCCGGCGACGCCGTTGCCGCATTCACCGGCGTACGTGCGCGGCGTCATCAACTTGCGCGGTGCTGTCCTACCGATCCTCGATCTCAAATCGCGTCTCGGTCTCGGCGCCTGCGAGCCGAGCGCTCGTAGTGTGATTATTGTCGTGCACATTGGCTCTCGCCTGGTCGGCCTGCTGGTGGACGCGGTGTCCGAAATACTGGCCGCCGATCTCGCCGCAGTGCAGCCAACACCCAACGTCGGATGTGACACCGTCGGGCGTTTTGTTCGTGGAATCATCGCCCAAGAGGATCGCATGATCTCCTGGATCGCGATCGACGACATCATGCCATCCGAAGATCTGGCTGAGGCCGCATGAGCGCGTCCGTAGCCCGAGTCCGTGAAAGTGCGATCGTGGAGGGAGAGTATCCCTTCTCACGGCGAAACTTTGAACAAATCGCCACATTCTTGCGCGCCAATACTGGCATCGCATTGAACGAGGCGAAGGCGGCGCTTGTGTATTCGCGCTTAGCCAAGCGGCTGCGTCTGCTGGGCCTGCGCAACTTTGACGAATACTGCCGTTATATCGAGACGGCTGACGGCGCCCAAGAACAACACGAGATGATCAACGCGCTCACCACGAATGTGACGCGCTTTTACCGTGAGCCCCACCACTTCGATCATCTGCGTCAGGATATGGCGCCGCGTCTGGTCCAGCTCGCCAAGCAAGGCAAGCGCGTGCGCCTATGGTCCGCAGCGTGCTCCAGCGGCGAAGAGCCATATTCGATGGCGCTTACGATGCTCGATGTGTGCCCCGACGTCGAGCGTTATGACGTGAAGATACTAGCCACGGATATTGACGCAAAGATCGTCGCCCGCGCGCGCCTTGGGGTTTATCGGGAAGAGGCGGTGGCGCCGATTCCAGCCGCGACGCGTGAACGATGGATGGCGCGCGAGCGTGATGGCGCTGCAAAACAATGGCGCGTCAAGGATGCGGTGCGCTCCCTCGTGACCTTCAACGAGCTGAACCTCATCGGCTCCTGGCCAATGCGTGGGCAGTTCGACGTGATCTTCTGCCGAAATGTCGTGATCTATTTTGAGAATGACACCCAGGAATTGATCTGGCGGCGTTTCAAAGAGGTCATGAAGGCGGATGCACGGCTCTACATCGGCCATTCCGAGCGAATCGATGTGCCCGGTTTCGAGAGCGCCGGGCTCACCATCTACAAGCTGGGAGACGTCTGATGGGCAAAGTGCGTGTCCTCATCGTCGATGATTCAGCGACCATACGCGGAATCATCTCGAATGTTCTTGGGCGGGATCCGGACATCGAAGTGGTGGGCTCTGCCGGCGATCCGCTGGAAGCGCGCGATGCGATCAAACAACTCAACCCTGATGTGATCACGCTCGACGTCGAGATGCCCAAGATGAGCGGCATCGAGTTCTTAGAGCGCATCATGCGCCTGCGGCCGATGCCTGTTCTGATGGTGTCGACACTGACCCAGGCCGGCGCGGCCACGTCGCTGCAAGCGTTGGAACTCGGTGCAATCGATTGCGTCGGAAAGCCGGATTTCGAGGGCCTCGCCGAAAAGGTCAAAGCCGCCGCGCGCGCCCGCGTGCGGTCTTTGGCGCAAGCGCCGCGATCCGCGCCGATTCAGAATTATCGTCCTGGCTCAAAGATCTTGGCGATTGGGTCGTCTACAGGCGGTGTCGAAGCGCTTCATACGTTGCTGAGTACGTTCCCAGCCAATTGCCCCCCAACAATCATAACGCAGCACATGCCGCCCACGTTTACCGCCAGCTTTGCGGCGCGGCTGGACAAGCTTTGCGCGCCCACCGTTCAAGAAGCGACCGATGGCGCTCCCATAGTGCCGGGGCGTGTCTACCTCGCGCCGGGTGGCTCCGCTCATCTGGAGGTGCGGGGCGGAGCGACGCCTAGCTGTCGCTTGGTTGAGGGCCCGCCCGTCAATGGTCACCGGCCATCGGTGGATGTGTTGTTTCATTCTGTTTGCCGTACGTACGGCCGCCGCGCCGTTGGCGTGATCCTTACTGGCATGGGCCGTGATGGTGCGCTTGGCTTGAAAGCAATGCGCGAGAGCGGCGCCAGCACGATCGGTCAGGATGAAGCGTCCTGCGTTGTCTATGGAATGCCGAAAGCGGCGTTCGAACTCGGCGCAGTGCAGCGTCAATTGTCACTCGGCGCAATCGCGGGGGCCGCTCTCGATTCTTGCGCGCTCGAAATCAGGGGAGTCGCCTAACATGCCTGCCGCCTCCGCCATCAAGGCTCTCGTGGTTGACGATCAACTGACAATGCGCGCTCTCATTCGCTCCGCTCTCCAAGAGATTGGCATTCGCGACGTCGCCGATGCTGGAGACGGGGAAGAGGGCATCAAGGCACTGCTCGGAAGACCCGCACATCTCGTCATATCCGATTTCAACATGCCGAAGATGGACGGCTTAGGATTTCTTCGTGCTGTGCGTGCCAATGAAGCCACAAAAAAATCCGCCTTCATTATGCTCACCGGCCGCGCCGATAAGGATTTGGTCCAGCGCGCGATCCAGTTCGGCGTGAACAACTATATCACCAAGCCCTTCTCGCCGGCCCAGCTGCGCCAGAAAATCGAAGAAGTATTTGGACCCCTGACATGACTCACGCAGCGATACTCGGGCCTGCGCGTGAGCGTACGATGCATGTGGTTCAAGGCGAGTACCGCGTGATTAATGATCCGCGCGTGGTGCTCACCACGATCCTCGGCTCGTGCGTAGCGACGTGTATGTGGGACGAGGTCGCCGGCGTCGGCGGCATGAATCACTTCCTTCTTCCCGGCGATGACGGGGCCGCCTCTGATCAGGTCAAATATGGCGTCAACGCTATGGAATTGCTGATCAACGGCTTGCTGAAAGCGGGCGCCTCGCGAGCGCGCATGCGCGCAAAACTGTTCGGCGGCGCACACGTGGTGCAAAGCTTGGGCGACATCGGCGCGAAGAACGCGGCCTTCGCGCAGCGCTTTCTTGCGCTGGAAGGCATCTCATGCGTTGGCCAAAGCATGGGTGGCGACCGCGCGCGTCGCGTGCGCTTCTGGCCGACGAGCGGCCGCGCCAGCCAATTGCTCCTAGAGGCGACGCAAGCGAAAGAATTGCTGGCCGAGCGGCAGCTACAGCCAACGCCGGTCGATCCTTCAGCCGGAAAGGTGGAGCTGTTTTGAGCGCGCTCCGAGCCCCCGACGAACGCGAAAATGTCTACCACCAAGTGAGGCTGGCGGACATGTTGACCACGATTGGCCAGGAGCTGGAGCGCGTGCGGGTCCTGGGGCTGCGCGTGGAGCAGACCATTTGCGCGATTGCTGTGCGATCCTCAATCGACAGCGCATTGATCGCAGAGCTTCAGCATCTCGACGCAGTCATTCAGCACATCGCCGCTTTGCGCGACTTTTCCGAGCAGCTCGCGCTTCAATGTGATGACGCCGTGGAGGTCGACATCACGCCGGCGCTTCAGCGTGTGACTCTAGCTGACGTGCGGGGGCGACTTGCTGACGAGAATCCTAACGGCGGCGAAGAGGGCTGGGAAATCCTTTAGCGATTATGGCCACAATTGACCCCGACGCGCGCATAAATCTGACGAAGGCCAGTGTCTTGCTGGTTGACGGCAGTCAGCACTCGCTCGACGTCATTGCGCAGATCCTTAAAGGCTTCGGCGTCCCGACGGTGCATCGTTATGACAATATTCTAGAAGCAAACAAATTTCTGCGTCAGCGCACTGCCGACCTGTTCGTTATTGATCCATCGATCGAAGACGGAGCGGGATATGATTGCATCGTCGAACTCCGCCATTCGGGGCGGCCCAATGCGACGATGCCCGTCATCCTCGTGAGTGGCCACGTGCGCAAAGCTGACGTAGCGCGGGCACGCGACAGCGGTGCAAACTTCGTCGTGGCCAAGCCACTCGCGCCAGTCGTGCTGCTGCAGCGTTTGCTGTGGGTGGCCAAAGATAAACGCCCATTCGTAGATTGCGGCGACTACATCGGACCAGATCGAAGGTTCAAGTTCGAGGGGCCGCCAGCTGGCAGCGAGGGTCGTCGCGCCGAGGATTTGAAGGCGCCGCTTGGAAGTGCAAGCGAGCCGAACCTCTCGCAGGAAGAGGTCGATGCAATGATGAAGCCGCAACGAGTGATAATATGACGAAGGTTCGGTTCTTCTTCCCCGAATTACGCTTGAAGCAGCTTCTGGAAGAACCAGGGGGCATCAAGATTGCTGACGCGCTCATGCGCGCGGACGACGCCATCGAGGCAAGTCGTGATGCAGGTCTGCAAGCTATCGACGAAAAGATTGCCGCCATAGCGGGATGTGAGCGCGAGGACGCGGCAGACACAAACAACAAATGCTACAAGCTCTCGAACGAGATTTACGCCGAGGCTGGCATGATGCGCCTCGCTGAACTCAGCGATGTTGCGCACAATCTCTGCGAGTTGCTTAGTGCCGGCGTCAGTGAAGGCGTTTCTAAGCGAGCAATTAAAGTTCACATAGACGCTATGCGCGCACTACGCTCGCCGGCCGCATCTGCAAGCAGGGATCTGCGACGCGCAGTTCTGGAAGAGTTGCATCGACTGACGGCGCGCTTATCGCACCACTGATGGGTTGGGGCGTGGGCGCTGGGTCCGCAGACGACCACTCGCCCAGTAAGCGGCATTATGTTCGCTCTCCGCCGCGGCTACGCCGACGATCGTTCTTGGGCGGCATTACTGAGCGCCGAGAAAGTCAGACTTCTCAGTTTCGTTGATTCAAGAGCAACTTACCGGCGTTTCCTTCCGCGGCGGCCTCGATACAGGTCCGCCACTTTATCGGCTTCCGCGGCGACTGCGTCGCGCAGCTCGTTTGGCCCACGCACCTTAACCTCCGCGCCCAAGCGCAAGAGCAAGCCCTTCGCGACTGCGATGCTTTCGACGGGCACCTTGGCCCGCACCCAGCCGGCTGGTTTGCACGGCGTGTTCGCAGCTTCGAGCGCTTCGTGTGCGGCGGCGTTGGTGTCGCGCAGTAGCCGCCGGCCGGTAGGGGAGATTTCGATCTCCGCGAGCGCCGTTAACAAACGATCCTCGAATTCTTTCGACCAAGCCCTCCAATAGCGTGCGAGATTGAACCGGCGCGGCCGTGCGAATGGAACCTCAAGAGTTTCGAGGCTGGAATGTTGGACACGCGATAGGTCCGAGGGCGACTTTTCACGTTCGCGACCAGATACCAGGCGCCGCCCTTCAGCACGAGCCCGAGCGGATCGAGCGTGCGCTCGACGACGTCTTTCCAGCTTTCGTAGCGTACGCGCACACGCCGTTCGGCCCACACTGCAGCGGCTAGCGGCTTAAGCGCTTCGGATGCGTCGGCGCGTGTGTACCAAGCGTTTGGATCGAGATGAAAGCGCGCCGACACGCGTTCGGCGCTGGCGCCAGATTCTGGCGGCAGGCTCGCGAGTAATTTAAGCTGCGCCGCTGCGAGGTCGGGGCCGAGCCCGAGGTCTTGGGCTGCGGCGCCGATGCCGGAGAGCAAGAGCGCGTCCGCTTCTTGTGGCGTGAAGCCGGTGAGTTTGGTGCGATAGCCGTCGTGGAGCTGGAAGCCTCCCGCGCGTCCGCGCTCAGCGTAGATTGGTACGCCCGCTGCGCTGAGCTGATCGACGTCACGATAGATCGTGCGAACCGAAACTTCAAACTCAGCGGCGAGCGCTTCGGCGCTGAGGCGTCCACGCATTTGCAGCAAGATCAGGATCGAAAGCAGACGGCTGGCGCGCATATCAGCAGCTTAGCACAATACATGACGCCGGATGTCAGGTTTGTCGAAATAGGGTCGGCCGTCACGGAGTACGCGAAGGGAGGCCGAGGCGATGAACCATCACCGACGGGCGGTCGTCGCGGCCGGCGCGGCGGCTTTTCTGCCCGCGTGTTCAACCATGGAGGCGCGCATGAACTTCGATCCGATACCGCCGCTGCCGGAAACGCCGACGCCGGGCCGGCCGGGCGATTTCGACTTTCTCTCCGGCGAATGGCGCATCCACAATCGCTCGATCGTCGACGGCGAATGGACAGAGTACCCGGGCGAGGCGACCGTGTACGCGATCCTTGCGGGTGTCGGTAGCGTTGAGGAATTGCGCATTCCCGCACGAAATCTTTCCGGGATGGGCCTGCGCCTGCTCGACGTTGAGAAGAGCGTCTGGTCAGATCATTGGGTAAACGCGCGCTCCGGTGTTGTCACCGTACCGGGTCAGCTGGGAAGCTTTGAAAATGGCGCAGGGATCTTTGTGACCGACGACTTCGCCGATGGCGTCGCAGTGAAATATGCCGGCGTGTGGGATAACATCACCCCGTGCTCATGCCGTTGGCGTCAAGCGTCGTCGCGCGATGGCGGGCAAACATGGGCGCAAAATTGGATAATGGAGTGGGTGCGCGCGTGAGTTTGCGCTAACGTGCGCAGATGACATCACGCAACTTTAACCGCGCTATTGTCCGCACGCCATCGCGCTCTGTTATCGATGGCTTGCGCGCGGTCGATACCGGTGCGCCGCTTTACGAGAATGTGCTGCGTGAGCACGCGGTTTATGTCGCCGCGCTCGAAGCGGCAGGCGTCGTTGTGGATACGCTTCCGGCGCTCGAGGCATTTCCGGACTCTGTTTTCGTTGAAGACACCGCGCTCGTATTCACTGGCGCCGCGATCGTATTGCGTCCCGGCGCACCGACGCGGCGCGGCGAAGCGGATGAGATGGCGCCGACGCTCGCGCTTCATTTCGAGCAGGTTTTGCACCTTTCTAAAGGCAGCGCTGAAGGCGGCGATGTTCTGGCCACGGCCAACGCGGTGTTCATCGGGCTCTCGGCCCGCACCAG